>CAYURI010000033.1:0-1700 GCA_964447275.1 uncultured Muribaculaceae bacterium | reverse complement strand
AGTTAGAGTATGGTATTGTTGTTACTAAAAAGGAAATTGGTAAAAAGGAAGTAAATGGTCAAACTCTTTATTATATTCCTTATTATTTAATATTAATGATGATTTAAATATATGATTTATACAAAATTATGAAAACACTTAAGTTTCGGCATTATTTAGCAGAAGAAATTATTGCTGGTAGAAAAACTATTACTTGGAGATTATTTGATGATAAAGATTTAAAAGTTGGTGATAAGATAGAATTATTGTATTGGGAGACTAAAGAAATATTTGCTAAGGCTGAAATTACAGAAGTTTATAATAAAAGATTGGGAGATATTGAAGAAAAAGATTTAAAAGGACACGAGAAATTTGAAAGTAGGGAAGAAATGTTAGAAACTTATAGAAAGTATTATGGAGATAGGGTTAATTGGTATACTGATGTAAAAATTATAAAGTTTAAACTTTTATAGATATAGAAATAAGATTAAACAAATAAAAAACAAAGGAAGTAAGTTGGTCACAAATTGTGACTAACTGAAAATGAAGACTAGTTATTAATTTTATTTTACAAACTATAGTAAATAATATGGAAAGTAATAGAAAGACTACATTAAAAGAATTTTTTAATAATAAGCAACAATTATTAAGAGGGGTTTTAGTAGAAACATCTTCTAAAGATTTAGTTGTTATTATGTTTGGTGGTTTTGAAAGATCAGGAACAACTGAAAAGAAGTTTAAAGCCTTGTCAGATAAATTAGCTTGTTCTGAAATTAGTTCTTTTCGTTTTGATGCTGTTGATTGTGGTCTTTCGGATGGTGATTTCTATAATACAACCACAGAAAGTTTGAGTGAAGATTTATTATCAGCCTATAATTTTCTTTTAGACTATGGTTTTAAAAAAGTTTATTTTGTAGTACATAGTTTAGCAGCTTGTGCCTTATCTTTATTAATAAACAAAATTAATATTGAAAGAGCAGTTTTAATTGCTCCGGCATTAAATCAAAAAGAATTATTACGTTTATGGTTTGTTCAGAAAAACAATAAAGAAATAAAGATTAATTGGGATAATTACAAGAACTATTATCAAGAAAGTGATTTTATTAATAATATAAATCTGGATTTAATAACAAAATGTCATAAATTAAATAAAGAATATAGATTAAAAAATAATGATTGTGATTATAGTACTTTATTTATACCAATTAATAATTCAATATTATTAATACATGGTACCAAGGATGATAAAGTTCCTCTTCAGAGTTTAAATATTGATTTTGTTAATAAAGTAATAGTTGAAAATGGAGATCATGATTTAGAACAGCCGGGTATTATTGAACAATGGCTTGATAAGTCGGTAGTTTTTTTAAAAGAATAAAGAAATATGAGTTCGTGACATTTTGTCACGAGTTGAATTAATAAAATATGTTAAAATTAGGAAGGTATAAACATTATAAAGGGAAAGAATATGAAGTATTAGGAGTAGCTAAACATAGTGAAACACTGGAAGATTTAGTTATATATCAAGCATTATATGGTAAAAAACAGATATGGGTCAGACCTTTAAATATGTTTTTAGAAAAAGTTGAAATTGATGGTAAAAAGGTTTCACGGTTTAGTTTTATTAATTAGAAATATTATTAAAAGTAGTTTATTTAAAATTTAATTAAAATTCATGTGGTATTTGATAAAATATAGTCATAATAATTAATTTTAAAATT
>CAYURI010000032.1:0-1831 GCA_964447275.1 uncultured Muribaculaceae bacterium | reverse complement strand
TGAATGAAAATATTAAAGTTGGTGATTTATTACTTGCTAGTTCATCTTATAGTGAATCAACCTTTGCCAAAATTTATAATAATGAGAATAGTAAAGAATTTAAAGCATCAGAATTACTAAATAATAGTATTATTACTTCCGCATCCAAACATCAAATTAATTTACAAGTTGGAAAAATATTTTCTACCGATGTATTTGAACCATATGCTAAGAATAATATAATTAATCAGTTACTACCTAAAAATGAAAATTTTATTGGTACAGAAATGGAATCATTTAGTTTGTTCTTTATTGCGACTTTATTAAATAAAGAAGCTACATGTTTGTTAACTGTTAGCGACTCACCATATGAAAACATTTCTTTAAGTCAACAAGAAAGACAAAGTGCACTTGATGAAATGATTGTGATTGCATTAGATAGCCTTTTTAATTTATAATATATATAGTGAGGAATAAAATATGAAACAAGTTATAGAAGATTTAAAAAATACAATTATTGATTTAGATTTAAAAACTAAAATAATGGCTGGCGGAGCAATATTATTTATTATTATTCTTATTTTTGCCAACGCCTGTAAAAAAAAGCCAAAAGATCCAATTATAGAAGAGAATAACTATGCTGAAATAAAAAGTATTATGACAAAAGCCGCTAAAGAATATTTTAATAATGAAGAAAACATTGATTATTTACCATTAGCAAACTTTGAAGATGAAGTTGATGTTGATACATTAGTTACTGAAGGTTATATGAAAAAACTATCTGAATATGTTGAAGAAGGTATAACTTGTGATGGTAGTGTTTTACTTCGTAATGTTGAAGAAAAGTATTATTATAATCCAATTCTTGATTGTGGTGAAGATTATTATGATTTAACCTTAGCTGAAGCCGTTATGGCAGATAATGAATATGTCACTACCGGTCATGGTCTATATGAAAGCGAAAAAACTATTTATTTCAAAGGTGAAGTAAAAAATAATTATGTTAAAATTGATGATAATTTGTGGCGAATTGTTGATATCAATAAAGAAACTAATGAAGTAAAACTTATCTTTGATTTCATTAATTATGAATTGCCCGAACTAAATTCTAGATATAAATGGGATGATAGATATAATAGTGAAACAACTTATTATGATGGTAAAAATGATTTTGACTTAAGTCGAATTAAAGATACTTTAACTGAACTAGCTAAAAATGAAAAAATAATTTCTAAAGATGGTCTAGGATTATTAATAAAAAGAAATTTGTGTATTGGTGCAAGAAGTATTGATGACTTAACATATGATAACAGTAGCGAATGTAAAAAATTATCAGCAGATTTATTTTTCTTTGGCACATTTACACCAAGTGAATATATTCGTTCTAGTATTGATCCAGCATGTAAAAGTACAACTACTGAAGCATGTAACAACTATAATTTCTTGATTCCTAATAGTGGATCTAGTTGGACAATTACACCAAATGCCGCTAATACCCACTCGGTTTACGCTTATATTGAAGAATTAGTTTCAATAAAAGCTAATCTTCAACAAATGATATATCCAACTGTAATTGTTCATCCTTTAGCTTTAATCCTTGATGGAATCGGTACAAAAGATAAACCATATGTACTTAGTAAATAAAAAAAGAAATAATAATATTTCTTTTTTTTATTTTTAATATTTATTGATTCGATAACGATCTTTTGGATTTAAATATTTTTTTCTTAATCTTATTTGATCAGGAGTAACTTCTACTACTTCATCATCTTCAATAAATTCTAATGCCGATTCCAAAGTAAATACTCTTGGTTTAGGAAGAACAATTGCTTCATCAGCGTGTGAACTTCTA
>CAYURI010000031.1:0-2562 GCA_964447275.1 uncultured Muribaculaceae bacterium | reverse complement strand
TTCTCTTCTTTCAAATTACTCACCTACTATATTAATAATTATACAATATTTATTTGTAATTTAAAAGAAGTTGTTTTATTAAACAACTTCTTCTTGACTTTTATTAGCTAAAGTTAGGAGACGATTTTGATCAAATCGATCATAATTTTCTTTTCCTATTGCCAAAGCTCTAATACCAAACATTTCCCCTTGAGATTTATACTTTGGATCACAATATTCAGTAATTGGTTCTGCATACTCCAAAGTAAAACCTTCTTGTAATGGCCCTAGTTCTTTTTTAATTTCATTTTCAGGATATCTTATGTCAACAAAACTACCATCAGAAAGTTTTAATAAGACTGTGTGATAATATTCAGCTACATAATACCCACCGATTATAATATCAGCATCAATTCCTTTTATACTACTAAATTTATGGTTTACATAGCCAATATAAAAATCATTTACACCATATTTTTCAAATAAATACTTAAACATCTCCGTCATATTCATAATTAACCCTCCTAAAATTATTTTAACACCACTAATTTTCTAAATCAATTTTATTAGTATCTCATTCATAATATATAATTTATCATAAGGTATGTATAAGTAACCTTTTTTATAAATTAATTCTTTGGTTTTTAATAATTTACTAACTGGGAATTCATCCTGGATATTAGTATTGTACTTATAATAAAATTCTTTTAAATTAATGCCATTTAATAGTCTTAATCCTAGCATTATTTCGTTTTCCATCATTTCTCTTTTTGAAACCAAGTTAGAATTAACTCTAGTTACACCTTCTAAATATTTAGTTAATGATTTAGTATTGTCATAACGTAGTCCTAAAGTATAGCCAGATGCCCCTAGGCCAAAGCCATAATATTCTTCATTATGCCAATATCTTAAATTATGCTTGGATTCACAATTTGGTAAAGCAAAATTACTAATTTCATAATGTTTATAACCCTTGTTCTTTAATTTTTTACATATATAATCATACATTTTAGCATCAAGCTCATCATCTAAGCGGTGAGGATTAGATATGCCTAACAAAGTATTATCATCAATCATTAATGAATAAGTACTAATATGTTCTGGTTTTAAGTTTATTATCTTTTTTAAATCTTCTTTTAAAGTACTGAATTTTTCATTTTCAAAACCATATATTAAGTCCAAATTAATATTATTAAACCCGTAATTACGGCATAATTTTATAATTTCTTTAGTTTCTTCATATGTTCTTGATGGACGTCGCATTTGTTTTAATTTATCTTCATTAAAAGATTCGATACCAACACTAAGACGATTTACTCGATTATATTTTAAGATGCTTAAAAAATCTTCATTAATATCATTTATATTACACTCAAAAGTAAACTCAACTTCTCTTGCTAGCTTAAAAGTTTTAATAATTTTAAATAAAGAGTATAAATCTTCTTTATTTAAGGCCGATGGTGTACCGCCGCCAATATAAATGGTTTCTAGTTTTTCGCCTTCATAATATTCATTTACTTCTGCTTCTAGTTTTTTTAAATATAATTTAGCCCAAGTTTTATTATATAAGACTTTACAAAAATCACAATATGAACAAATATTATGACAGAAAGGGATATGAATATAAACGCTTTTCATATTATCACCAAAATAATTATAACAGAAAAATCATTAAAAAAGACTATAAAATATAGTCTATTTCTCTTTATTTTTTAATATTGCTAAGAAGGCTTCTTGAGGTATCTCGACACTACCCACCATTTTCATTCTCTTTTTACCTTCTTTTTGTTTATCTAAAAGTTTTCTTTTACGAGAAACATCTCCGCCATAGCATTTAGCTAAAACATTTTTCTTCATGGCAGATATATTTTCTCTTGCAATTACTTTACTACCAATACTAGCTTGTAAAGGAACTTGAAATTGTTGACGAGGTATTAATTCTCTTAAATTGCTAACAATATCTTTGCCTCGATTGTAAGCCGCATCTTTATGAACAATCATTGATAAAGCATCTACCGCTTCACCATTAATTAAAATATCCATTTTAACTAAATCGCTTTCTTTAAAACCAACAAACTCATAGTCAAATGAGGCATACCCTTTAGTAGTGCTTTTTAATTTATCATAAAAATCAAAAACAATTTCCGCAAGAGGAATATCATAATGAATATTTACTCTGGTATCAGAAATATAATCAACACTTTTATATATGCCCCTTTTATCTTGGCATAATTCCATAACTGGTCCAATATATTCACTTGGCACAAATATATTAGTACTAATATAAGGTTCGCTTACACTGGCTATTATGCCCCTATCAGGAAGCAAATTAGGTCTTTCAATTGTTATTTTTTCACCATTTGTTAATACTACTTCATATAAAACGCTAGGGCTGGTGGCAATAATATCTAAAGCAAATTCTCTTTCAATTCTGGTCATTATTATTTCCATATGTAAAAGGCCTAAAAATCCGCAACGAAAGCCAAAGCCTAAAGCTTCACTAGTTTCTGGTTCAAAAATTAAAGAAGCATCATTTAGTTTTAATTTTTCTAAAGCTTCTCGCAAATCTTTATAGTCTTCAGG
>CAYURI010000030.1:0-3007 GCA_964447275.1 uncultured Muribaculaceae bacterium | reverse complement strand
ATAATAAGCGTTGTTGGTGGGACAATGATATATATGGTATTAATACAATTTGTATTTATATAGGAAGTGATAAATATGTATGAAAAAGAAATAGAAAAAAGAAAGTCTTGTAGAAGTTATACTAATGAACCATTACAAGAAGAACAAATTAGAAAATTAAAAGAATTAATAAAAAGAGTTAATAAAGAAAGTAACTTGAGCATTGAATTGATTACTAATGATGAAGGGATTTTTGGTGATTTTAAAAAAAATAATCGTGCCTTTAATAATGTTAAGAATTATTTTGCTTTAGTTGGTAAAAAGGATGATATTAATTTAAAAGAAAAATGTGGTTATTATGGAGAATTACTGGTCTTAGAATCGACAAGACTAGGGTTAGGAACATGTTTTGTGGGGTCAATACATGATTTTAAAAATATAGCAATCAAAATAAATGAAGACGAAGATTTAATTGTTTTGATAACTGTTGGACATCCTCAAGGCAAAGAGACTTTTTTTGCAAAGATTATTAATTTTTTTACCCATACAAAGAATATAAAATTTAGTGATTTAATGATTGCAGATATGGATGCACCATTATGGTTTATTAAAGGAGTTCAAAATGCACTTTTAGCTCCTTCATCATTTAATAAGCATCCAATTATTTTCACATATAAAATGGGGGAAGTTAGAGCAAAGATAAAAGAAAATAGTGAGTATGCCCCTATTGATTTAGGAATAGCAAAATTACATTTTGAATTAGGTGCATTAAATGGGAAATTTATCTTAGGAAATAATGGTATTTATACCATAGTAGATTATTTAAATTTGTAAAGGATGTGTTTTTATGAAAAATAATATTAGGTATGAGCATGTATATGATCCAACTAGTAATTTAGTCTATCAACAATTATTTAAAGAATATTTTATGGAGTTAGGAATAGTTATTAATGAAAGAAATTATCAAAAAATATTTAAATTAATGAAAGCAGAAATTAATTTAACAAGTATGCAGGTTTTAATGATTTATATGGATGATAAATTACTAGGGTTTTCAAGTTTTCAAGTTGATAAAGATGAAAGATTTTGGTATATCAAAATGAATAATGGAGATATTAGAGAATTTTATATTAAAGAAGAATATAGGAATAAGGGTTATGCTAGAATTTTATTCAATGCTATAAAAGATTTTTTCATTGAAAATTCTATGGATTATATTTATTTAACAAGTGAAGAGGGTATAGATTTTTGGAAACATTTGGGATTTGTTATTGATGATAGTGTTATGGCTGAAAATAACTTGACAGTATTACGCTATGACATAAAAAATTTTGAAAGCAAAAAATTAAAAAACTAATTATTTTTTAATTTAAAGATTATGTAAACGTTAACATATATAATTTGTATATTAAACCTCCTTTTGGAGGTCTTTTATTTTTTTATAAACTCTATTGACAAGTCAATTTATCAATGTTAAAATTGTTAGGCACCTAACAAAAGGGGGTAAGTAAATTGTGTGACAATAATGACTTGAGTCGGTTGATAATTCAAGCGTCTTTTATTTTAAAAAGAATAATGCATAATGCGACTGCAGAATTTGGAATTACCGGTTTGCAAAGCCGCACTATATCTTATATATATTTTTTAAGTAAAAATGGTGAAGTTTTTCAAAAAGATATAGAAAAAGCGTTTAATATTAGAAGATCTACAGCAAGTGAACTTATTAAAAAACTTGAAGAGAAAAATTATATTAAAAGAGAATCCGTTATAGGGGATGCGAGATTAAAGAAAATATTACTTACAGAATTGGGTGTAACTTTGTACAATAAAATTCAACAAGTAATAAAGGATAATGAATTGCAATTAGGTGATATATTAACAGAAAAAGAGAAGAAGGATTTTATTTTAACTATGGGTAAAATCAAAGAAGTATTATTAGAAAAGGAGAGTGAGCAAAAATGATATTAAAAACTTTGAAAAAAGGTGCACGAAACGCTAAGCGATCAACAATTATTGCGCCATTATTTGTATCTTTTGAGGCATTATTTGAAGTATTTATTCCTCGAATAATGGCTTTAATAGTGGACAGTGGAATAGAAGTTAATAATTTAGCAAATGTTTATAAATATGGAGCACTTATGATTGTTACAGTGGTATTATCACTTACATGTGGAATAATAGCTAGTAGAAATGCAGCAAAAGCTAGTACCACTTTTGCTAAAACAATAAGAGAAGATATGTATCATAACATTCAAAATTACTCATTTGAAAACATTGATAAGTTTTCTAGTGCTAGTTTAGTTACTAGACTTACTACAGATGTTACCAATGTTCAAAATGCTTTTCATATGATTATAATAATGCTTTTTAGAGCACCATTTATGCTAATATTTGGTATTATTATGTCTTTTACTATTAGTAGTAAATTGGCAATTGTATTTATTTGTGCGGTGCCATTTATGTTAGCTTTCTTTTTCTTCTTTTTGTATAAAGCACAACCAAACTTTGTGCGTATGTTTAAAAAGTATGATGAACTAAATAGTGTTGTTCAAGAAAATGTCGGAGGAATAAGAACTGTAAAGAGTTATGTTAGAGAAGAACATCAAAATAAGAAATTTCAAAAGACTGCAAAAGAATTATATCAATACTCAATTGGAGCAGAAAAATATTTAGCACTTGCTAATCCAGTTGTGCGGTTTACTATGTATGCGTGTATTGTCTTAATATCTTGGCTAGGAGCAAAGATGATTATTACTGGCGAAGGCGGAATGACAACAGGAACTTTGATGAGTTTAATTGCTTATGTTACTCAAATTCTTATGAGTTTAATGATGGTATCAATGGTAACAATAATGATTACTATGTCAAAGGCATCTGCAAATCGTATTGTTGAAGTTATAAATGAAAAAAGTAATATTGTTAATAAAGAGAATCCAGTAACAAAATTAAAAAGTGGATCAATAGATTTTAAAGATGTCTCATTTTGCTATTTAAATGATAAAAAGGTGTTGGAAGATATAAGTTTACA
>CAYURI010000029.1:0-3209 GCA_964447275.1 uncultured Muribaculaceae bacterium | reverse complement strand
AAGTTGCAGCGGCAAGAGAAAAAACGGAAAAACTAAGGCAGTCAATTCTTGCAAAGGCATTTTCAGGGGAACTTGTTGAGACAGAGGCTGAGATTGCAAGAAGGGAAGGCAGGGATTATGAGACTGCGGAGGTTTTGCTTGAGAGGATAAAGGAGAAGAAAGGGAAAGAGGAAAAAAGACGATAATCTAGCTTTTAATCTAAAATTAATCCCTTTCAATTCATTTTTCGAAAGTAATATCTATATTAAGCAACATTTTAAATTAAATATACGCTCCAAAAATATATTCGACTAGACTTTTAATTTCGTCTTTTTTATTTTTCTCTAGGTCATCAACTCTAATATAATCTTTTAATTTTAGCGCGATTTTTGGTTTCGTCAACCTCAATTCCTTAAAAATTTTTTCTAATGTTTCTGAAACCTTCTTTTTGTTTAAATCTAAATCAATTAATTGAGCTTTAGCTCCTATTATTTTTTCCATGAGTTCTTTATCAAAGGTATCTAAATTTTTACTCAAAATTTCTTTGTACATATTATTTTTGTCAGAAATATTTACGAAATCGTTCATTTTAAATTTTATTTCTTTTTTAGTTTCTGGATCGGTGTTCAAATCTAAAATTAAATTGTCTAAAATTTTATATAACCATTCCTTATGATAATAGTTTTCAATTTCTCCATATGAAAATATGTATATTCCATTTTCTTTGAACTTATTAATTAAATATGCTTCATCTACACTGGACGTATTTATCCCGTAAGAGAAGTTTTGATTCAATTTTGTTATTATTCTTTTGCTTTCCTGGTTTAAGACATCTTTATCTAAAAGAGATACCCAAGGTATATTGAATTTGTTCAATAGCTCAATAAAAATATCTAAATTTGCCTTGCTTCCTACTTCAATTATTGAGTAATTTTTTTTGTCGAAGTCGTTTCTCTCGTTTATCTGTTTAGCAATTGCTGGGAGCAAAATTTTCTCCGTTTCTCCTTCTACCAAAATTACTTTGTCTGCGAAGAATAGCTCCAAATTTGAAACATTAAGTTCTCTTTTAAGCTTAGTTTCATCGCTGACCTTATCGATCTGAGTGGCTTTAGTTTTATACTCCTGTTTGTCCAGAAGTATTATATCTTTAATGTTTGATGACTGCAAATAGTTTGGAGAATGTGTAGCTACAATGAGTTGTATATTATCTTCAGTACAAAACTCGTGGAGTATTTTTGCCATATGTCGATTGGCTTGTGGATGCAAAAACGATTCTGGTTCTTCTATTAGGAGTAAAGCATTCCCTGCTTTTAAATCAGAATATAACTTGAAAAGAGAGATTATTACCACACTTTGAATTCCTGATCCCTTAAAATCTAACTCAGTTTCGATGCCATCATCGATTAATATGTCAAGTTTTTTGTATACGTTTTTTGAATCACTCGGCAACATCGCAAACTTCAACCCGTTATGTGCGATAATGGTTTTCGTTATCCTATCTAACTCTCTCTCATGTTCGTCAAATATTTCTCTGCATTTTTCAGTTGCGGTTTTTAATGTCTCTTCTAAAGCTTCTTTTTTGGCGAGATCTGCTTGCTCATATATTATATTTAACATTCTACTCAAAAATGAGTAATCTGTTACTTTTAAGATTTTGCTAGGATCTCTTACTGCAGGAATGTACAAAGTACCAACGATTGAATCCTTAAGCTCAGTTGAGAAATATTTATAATATATGTCGCCAAAATAAATATTTCTGTTAGTATTATTTGTCGAAAACTTAACTTCCATTACAACTTTATTTTCTTTCTTAAGAATACACCCTAACTCCTCGGGTGTATAATATATCCCATCTACTTTTACAGTATATTTTATGTTGTCTTGAATATCTTTTATTTCTTCTAAAGTAAAATCTTTAAAGGTTAATTTTATTCTTATTATTCTGTTCTCTTCCCCATTGTAAAAATCATTTTTAGTAAGCTTTACGAATTTTTCACCTAAAACCATATTGATGGCTTTTAAAACATTTGACTTACCTGAGTTATTTTTTCCAACAAGAATTGAGCATTTATTCAGTCTTAATGATAAATATTCAATACTCCTAAAATTCTCTATTTGTACTTCAGATAATAACAAGCTGCTCCCTCAACTTTTTATATAATAAATATTTTAAGATTTTACAGGTTTATAATATTTGCTATTTAAATGCTATTTTACTTAATTTTCGTAAATCATTTGACGTCTGAAGACAATTTTACCAATTAAGAAACCCAGTATACAAAATCACTTTGAAGGTTTGTAAGAAAAGCCTAAAGAATAGGCATGATAACCGGAGAGACAGGTAGGAGAATGACGTATAAAAAGAAGTATTAAGTCGCAAAAACGTTTTCACCTTTTAATAGTTCGATATATTTCAGCTTCATTTTTCAGGAAAGTCTGACCTTTTCTATAAGCCGGTGAGAGCCCCGGTACCCAAAAAAAATAGTACATTTGATAAGAATTTATATAGGTTATTTCCGGATAATTATCAAGGGAAGAATGGGATTTTCTGCAAAATCGTATGGTGTGGAAGCGAATCATTAGAAACCTGGGGTTCATCTATAAGAAAATGGGGTGGTGAATATGGCTGAGAAGGAGTTTATTGGAATAGATGACAGAGAACTTGATATGATTACATACAGTCCGGTTTGTAGCCTCTGCAAACACTTCAATGCAAAAGCTGAAGGAAATGTATGCGAAGCTTTCCAAGACGGTATCCCGGAAGAGATCTGGCGTGGGGACAACGACCACAAGAAGCCTTATTCCGGAGATAGTGGGATACATTTTGAGCGCGTCTAAATTCGATAGCAAGGCCAGCTAAAGCAAAACCTTCAATTTCAAAAATCAAAAAGCCCCTTCTGCTTCTCATCTTTCTTCTTTAAGTAGAAAATCCCAATAATCATCCAGGTCTTGAAGCGGAAATGGGTTCCCATTACAAAATAAAGATCTCTTTCCTTCATGAAGTCATAAAACTTTTTTCGAATCTTTTTTTCTATGGATGCAGGGTCTGTATCAGTCCGCATAATATTTCTTGCAAGTTCGTTAAATTCCCAGTCAAGCAGGATGATCTGATGCCCTTTGCAGGTGGGGTCATTTTTGCACCTGAAATGATATCTCAATTCGACAGGCATTTTGACTTTTTCTCTTTTCTCAACCAGATAATCGCCCATCAAGTTGAAATACTGCTGCTT
>CAYURI010000028.1:0-4004 GCA_964447275.1 uncultured Muribaculaceae bacterium | reverse complement strand
GCTGAAATTGATGCTATTGATAAGGTAATTGAAGCTAAGAAAAAAGAAACAGATGAGATTGAAAAGCAGAAATCACTTACTGAAGCGTTAACAAAACTTGAAGATACACGTAATCAGCGCAAGAAACTCACCTTTACTGGTGGTGGGTTACTTTACACTAAAGATGAGAGTGCTATTAAAGATGCTCAAGAAGAAGTCGATAAAATCAAATCCGATATTGAAGTATCTTCTCTTGAGGAACAAAAGAGCAAGCTTGAAACTGATAAATCAACATCTACGGAATATCTTGACGTACTTATTAAGTCCGTTGATGAACAGAAAAATGAAGTCTTAAAGCGTTTTGATACTTTACTTGCTTTGGTTGAACAAGACTACTGAAAATGGACTTACAAAAATTGATGGAAAAGTAGTTAATGATGGGTCTGACGCATACAAAGCTTACGCTATGGAAAATGCGAAGAAATATTTCTCGGATAAATTTGGTGTTAACCTTGATGATGTTCAAAGTAAAATAACAGGCAAATTAATGCCTAATAAATTTAGCATGACACCAGAGGGATTAAAGGCTTATGAGGCGGGATTAAGCAATATTTACAATAAATCATACAATGCAGACAATGCAAGCACATTAATTATCAATGGACTTACTATCTCAGGACAAGAGGCAGATGATATAAGAAAAGCACTGTTGAATTGTGTTCAGATAGCTAAACAGTTTGGCTCTAAAAAATAATCAATAAGGCTACGTCAGCTTTCGGGTTGGCGTAGCTTTTCTATTTAGGTGGTGAAAGAAATGGCACAAATTACAGCAGAAGAAATTCTAGGAGCAATAAGGGATGTAGCGGACGAAAGAGTTAAACAGTTCAACTACGACAGAACTTATACAGGCACAATAACAAAAGTCCTTTTTACTGTAAGCACAGCAACGACAGACCCCGATTATGAGCGTTATGAAGTCATTACTGATGGTGGCTTCTTTCAGCCACAAATATTAGATGGAATAATTCACAATGTCGGTGAGCCTGTTAAGGTACATATTTCAGCTACGGGCAAAACAACAGCTTATGTTTTTAACGAGGATATAACGTCTATTACCATATCAGACTTCAATGAGAATGATGTGGCAACGGTAGACTTTACATATGGGTATGGCGACAACCAAACTATTACTAACGCTGTTTGCCGTATCGAAAAGGACGAGGAAAATAATTTAGCAACAATAACTTTTGCAGATGATTATGGCAGAGATATTGTTGTTGATGTCAATTATTCTTAAAGAAAGGACGGTGGGTAAATGGCAGATATAATTGTAGGTTGCAAGATAGCTAGTATGGACGAGACAACTGTTTATTGGACTGAGGTTGAAGTTAATACGGCAGGAGTTAAGAAGAACAGACCTAGCACTACATACGAAGAATACAATAATGAGTTTCCTACTGTAATCCGCAATGGAATAACAAATTATTATAGTGGAACTGTAAGTGGAAATTTTTCTGACAATACTAGCGGTGATTGTGTTGATGAAAACGGATATTCACAAAAATATGATTTCTATGATGCCACATATAAGATTGGATTTATGGATTGGTTGTCTGATGGCAACACCAAAAAACTATGGCTTGATGATAACTATGTAATTCCCGTTCAAATCACCAACGAGACAAGTGGCAACGGTGATTATAAAATCTCTGACCCTTCGTTTAAAGTAACATTTGGATGGGTACAGGTCGGCAACCCGATTGGTGGGTGATTAAATGCCATATGTACGTACAGATGAAACAGTATTATTTGGTACTCCTGCCGTAGCTTCAGTAGGAGACATATGGGAAGTTTATGTTCTTGACCCCGTTAGTGGCAGTGCAACTGTGCAATTAGATGTTACGAAAGTCACGCTTAATTTTGACCGTGAATCTGATATTAAAACTACTTGTAGTATTACGGCAATATTGCAAAAATCAAATAATTTTTACGAAGCTAATTGGCATAATCAAGGTGTGAGAGTTTGGAATAGACATTGGGATTGTACAGGCACTATATATACACGGGCATATGTCGGAGATTTTGTAATTAACTCAAACAGTGTTTCCTACGATGCTGCATCATCAGAAGTATCATTCTCATGTTCCGATTTAACTGCTTGTCTTATGAGTAACTTTTCGGGTGCATTGAGTGCGGATAGCAATGGATGTATTTTGAAAGCGGGAATAAACACACAGCAATTTGTTATAGATTTACTTAATCAGTTTTCTCCAATTCAATTTGCATCTTATAGCGTAGTGTTGCCACAAACAATATGCACCCTACCCTATGACTTAGAGTTTGAAGCTTCTATGTCTATTTGGGATATCATTGCTAAGATAAGAGATTTGCTTCCTAACTTAGATGCGTTTGTTACGTGTTCTGCCTCGGGCAACACTATCACAAGAGGGTTTGTTTTTACAGACATGAACTATGATTGGGAAACGGCTGAAAGAGTATATGCAGATGACATTTTTCGGTGCATGGGGAAATGGAGTGCAAGCACAAGCTATGATGAAATAATTAACGCTATTGATATGTACGGTAAGGATGCAACCGTTTGGGCGACAAAAGAAAATGAGTTTCCCACTTCTCCATATAACATAGAAAATTTCCGCACTTGTAAAAAGATAGTTAGTAATGATTTGCTCACAACAACTCAAGAATGTTCCGACATGGCTGAGTATGAATTATTCAAGTGTATGGAAAGTAAAAACACTGTTTCTGTTGAATTTGTTAATGCTAGTTCTACTCATGGTTCAATAGTCAATCTGCTGAATATACAGCAAAATATTATTAACAATGCTGCTATTGAGTTTACGGATTATACAGGTGAAACAAATAAGTATTTGATTAATCAGATTAGTTATTCTGACAGCATATTTAATGTAACCGCTTCACCATTTACTCCTGCATATTTCAATGATTATCGCCATAATCCTCTACCCACTCCCAATATCACATACACAATTGTTGGTAGGACTGTAACATTTAATTGTAGCTATGAGCAAGATAGCGGAGTTATTTATTATGTTGATGAAAATGATATAGTACATAGTGAGGTAATATTCAAGTTCTTTCTTGATTCAAGTAAAATATTCATAGGTGAACGTGTAGGCGAATTTGTTTACACTTTACCCGATGATAATGTACACGTAATAAACGTGCAAGCTTATGACCCTGATAGAGCGTGTAGTGAATATACTGCTATAACTGTTCAAGCCGTTTATGAAGCACCACTTATTACAACTACTTCACTCAATGACGGCATTGTAAATGTTGAATATTCTCAGACATTAACCGCTAGTGGAGAGACACCTATTACATGGACAGTAACTAACGGAACGTTACCTACTGGATTAACTCTTACGAATGATACAATCAGTGGAACACCGACAACAGAAGGAACAAGTACAATTACTATTACAGCTACTAATACTGCGGGCAGTGATAGTACGGAATTTAGTATAACAATAGCTAGTGCTTCAACTAGTGAGATTCTCGTTGACGAGAATAACAATATTCTCATTGATGAGAACAACAATATTATGATAGGAGGGTGATTACATATATGGCTGAAAAATTATGGACTAGTTATGACAGTCAAAGTCAGTTAACGTTCAGTGACAAACTATTAGTTTCATGTTCAAATGAGACTAAGAATACTACGATGAATGATATCTACAATTATATTTGTTCATCAAGTGGCAGTACAGGGTTTTATCAGTATTACATTAACGCCAACTTAGTAGGAGGAATACCTGTTACATTCAACACCCCTAATGACGGTGCGATACTTCAATATAACTCAACTTATCAACGTTGGGATTTGATATATCTGACTAACGCAGGAAAAATTAGAGATATAAATGTATCCCCCGCAACTCCCACGGACGGACAGGTTCTTGTATATAGTGAATCGGGCAGTCAGTATTATCCAGCCGATATCGGTGGAACATATACACTCCCAACCGCATCCACTACTG
>CAYURI010000027.1:0-4291 GCA_964447275.1 uncultured Muribaculaceae bacterium | reverse complement strand
TTTCAAATGAAGCTTTTGAATACCCTTTAACAACATCTGCAAACATTTGAATAAATCTTCTATATGAGTCATATGCAAATCTTTTATTCTTCGTTGCTTCCGCAAAACCTTTTGCTACTTCATCATTTAATCCTAGATTAAGTACGGTATCCATCATACCAGGCATACTAGCTCTAGCACCACTTCTTACTGATACTAAAAGGGGATTAGACATATCACCCATTTTCTTACCAGTTTTCTTTTCTAATTCAACTAACTTGTTATTAATTTCTTCTTCAATTTCTTTAGAAATTGTTTTATCATCATCATAATATTTAATACAAGCTTCAGTTGTAATTGTAAATCCTCTAGGTACAGGTAACCCAATATTAGTCATTTCGGCTAAATTAGCACCTTTACCACCTAAAAGATTTTTCATTTCTTTTTTGCCTTCTTCAAAGGCATATACATATTTTGTCATTTAATTTTTCCTTTCACTTTCGCTTATATAGTATAACAAAAAAAGAAAATGGTATCAACCACTTTCTTGACACTTTTTTAGGAACTTGACGTCTATTTACTATTTTTCTAAACTATTTTTTATAAATGAATCAAATAAAGGATGAACTTTGGTAGGACGACTTTTAAATTCAGGATGAAATTGGCAAGCAATAAAATGTTTATGACTAGGTATTTCTATTATTTCTACTAAATTGGCTTTTTCATTAACACCTGAAAACACCATTCCATGTTTTTCTAATATTTCTTTATATTTATTATTAAACTCATAACGATGACGATGACGTTCCAAAATACTATCCACGCCATAATCTTTATAAGCAAGCGTACCTTCTTTTAACTTGCATTCATAGTTTCCCAGTCTTAATGTTCCACCCATATTTAAAATTCCTTTTTGATCAGCCATTAAATCAATTATTGGGGTTTTACATACCGAATCAAACTCAGTAGAATTAACATCTTCTAACTTACATACATTACGAGCAAATTCAATTACAGCAAGTTGCATGCCTAAACATAGTCCTAAATAAGGAATATTGTTTTCTCTGGCATACTTAATAGCTTTAATTTTACCCTCTATACCACGTGATCCAAAACCACCAGGAACAATTATGCCTTTAGAGTTTTTAAATACCACTTTTAAATCGGTTTTCTCTTTTTCTAAGTCTTCAGAATTAATCCATTTTATATCAATCTTTGTATGATATTTATAACCAGCATGTTTTAAAGACTCTACAACTGATAAATAAGCATCATGAAGTTCAGTATATTTCCCTACTAAAGCAATTTCTACTTTATCTTTTAAATTATTTACATTATCAACTAAATCATACCAATATTTAATATTGGCTTTATTAACTTTTAGTTTAAATTGCTTTAAGATAATTTCATCAATATGTTGTTCATAAAAATTTATTGGTATTTGATAAATGTTTTTAACATCAATAGCATCAATTACATTTGGCTTTGGTACGGAACAAAACATTGATAGTTTTTCTTTGATAGCATCTGATGTTGCAAATGGTGCTCGACATACTAAAGCATCTGGTCTTATACCACGATTTCTTAAATCTTTAACACTATTTTGCGTTGGTTTAGTTTTTAGTTCATCAGAACCATATATAAATGGCACTAAAGTTGTATGGACAAAGAAAGTATTCTCACTTCCCTGTTCACTTTGAATTTGTCTAATTGATTCAATAAAAGCTTCACTTTCGATATCGCCTACTGTACCACCAATTTCCGTAATAACAATATCAGCACCAGAAGTAATTCCCGCTTCATAAACCTTGTTTTTAATCTCATTAGTAATATGAGGAACCATTTGCACAGTTGATCCTAAGAAGTCGCCCTTACGTTCTTTTTTTATGACTGAGTAATATATCTGACCACTTGTAACATTAGATGTATAGTTTAATTCCTCATCAATAAATCTTTCATAATGCCCTAAATCTAAATCTGTTTCACAGCCATCATAAGTTACAAACACTTCCCCGTGTTGCACAGGATTCATAGTTCCCGGATCAACATTAAAATAAGGATCAAACTTTTGCATAAAGATTTTATAACCACGTGATTTTAATAATAAAGCTAAACTCGATGCTGTAATTCCTTTCCCTAATCCTGATACTACACCACCTGTAACGAAAACATATTTTGTCATAATTTACCTCCCAAAAAAACAAAAACACGATTCTCAAACTCTATGAGAACCGTGGCTCTATTTTATTATAGCATTATTATTTATTTTGTAAAATATTTTTATTAGCTTTATCTCTTTCTTTTTTATAACAACTACGACATAAGGAATTATATGTAACACTTCCTTCACCATCAATAGCTACTTGGTCACCATGAAAGACATATTTACCATCAACCATTCTCGTATTCATGGTAGCTTTTCTACCACAAAAACATACAGTTTTTAGTTCTTCAATTGAATCAGCCAGTTCAAATAAACGTCTACTGCCAGGAAACAAATTAGTCCTAAAATCTGCTCTTAAGCCATGACATATAACTGGTATATCTAAATAATCAACAATATCAGTTAATTCATCAATTTGTTTTTCTTCTAAAAACTCTGCTTCATCAACTAAAATACAATGAATAGGTCTTTTACTAGTTTTTATTTCTTTTTTAATTATTTTAAATAGATCATCGCCTTTTTCAACTAAGTAATCAATTGGTAGTAAAGAACCATCCCTAGAGCATATTTTGCAACCACCTTTAGTATCAAGAGCTGGTTTCATAATCACCGCTCTCATGTTTCTTTCTGTATAATTATAATAAGTTTTCATTAGGTCTCTAGTCTTACCAGATCCCATTGCTCCATACCTGAAATATAATTTTGCCATTTTAATCCTTCTTTCTAGCTTGTGGATGTGCACTTAAATAAACACTCCTAAGTCGTTCATTTGATATATGAGTATATATACTCGTTGTACTTAAATTACTATGCCCTAGTAATTCTTGAACACTTTTTAAGTCTGCCCCACTATTTAACATATGCGTAGCAAATGTATGTCTTAAAGTATGAGGACTTATATCATTTTTAATACTTATTTTTTTTAAAATCATATTTAACATATTAGTAACACCACTAACTGTTAAATTATCACCTTTATTATTAATAAATAAGTATTCACTTTGTTTACCTTTTAATAATTTATTCCTAACTATTATATATTTGTTATATAAATCAACTACATAGTCCCCAAAATAAACCATTCTCTCTTTGCTACCTTTGCCAAATACTTTTAATGATTTATCACTAAAATTAAAATCATTTAAGCGAATATTAACAAGCTCACTTAGCCTTATTCCAGTTGAATAAAACATTTCAATAATAAGTTTATTTCTTAGTTCTAAAGGTTTATTTAAGTTAAAGGCATTAAGGAGTATATCTAAGTCTTCATAATCTAAATAATTAGGCAATCTAGTTTCTTTCTTAGGGGACTTTATACTTTTAAAAACATTTCTTTCTACTAAGTTTTTTTCTAATAAATAATCATAAAACATTCTTAAACTACTTAAATGTCTAGCAATACTTTTATTCTTGAATTTTAAAGCATCTAAGTATTTTAAATAATCTCTTATGCTATCTTTATTAATAGTTAAATAGTTAATATTATTACTTTTAATAAACTTAAAATAATTATCTAAATCTAATTGATAATTTAATATTGTATTATGACTAAGATGTCTTTCATATTCTAAATAATTAACAAACTCTATAATTAAATCTTTCATAATTTAATTATAGAAAAAAGATTGTAAATATACAATCTTTTTATTTATTAAATAATGATCCTTGTTCAGGAGCTTCATCTGATTGAGCATAGCCATGCGTCCTTGACCTAGATTGACGGTTAAAACTTGGTACTACAACTTTTTTAGAATCTTCCAAATGATGAATTTGTTCATAATTATAAACAAACATTGCCAAGTCATAAAAAGCTTCATAATCAATTGGTTCTTCACCAACTTCAAAAGGCTTTTCATATAGCATACTTTTTATCATTTTGTCTAAAGCCGCACGGCAATCGCCAACCAAAGTATCCTCATATTGTTTTTGTTTGGCGCCAATTTTAAAAGCTTTATTTTCAGCGCTTTTTTTTCTTTCAGTTAAAACTTCTTGATATTTAAAAAAATCACAATAAACTGAGTGGAATTTTGGCACATATTTTGCAAAAAAATCATATTCTTGATCACGATTTTGAAAGACTGCTGGCATAGGCTTTTTTAAGCCAAAATATCTTTGGAAAAACTTAATTAAAGCCTCCATAAAATCTAT
>CAYURI010000026.1:0-5081 GCA_964447275.1 uncultured Muribaculaceae bacterium | reverse complement strand
TATATTTTTCTTTTGCCTTTAGTGGCTTATTTTTTGACACATTAACACCTCTTATTTTTCATAACTATATTTTATCATAATTATGGTGCAGAAATATATTTTATAAACCACATTTAGACCACAAAAAAATCTAAAACAAGTGAAAATTAAATAAACCATTAAACAACGAATGCTTATAAAATAAAGCAAAATCAAACATTAAGCATTATTAAATAACGAAAAAAGCATCCCCCTGAAGGAGCCTTTGAGGCTCCACTTTTTTTGAGAGAAAATAAGTGATATAATATATTTGTGGGGAAGACAAAATGTATAAAAAAAATTTAATTATAAGTAATTTCATGTGATATAATAACTTTGTATAGCAAGCTGATGGGGGTGGAATATGGAAAAGCAGCAGCAATTAAATTTACCGGAATTACAAATTGAGGATGAAGAATTCTTAACTACCCAAATTATTACCTATATTGGTAATAAAAGGTCATTGCTTGATTTTATTGGCAAAGCTGTAAATATAGTTAAAAAGCGAATGTCAAAGGATAAATTAGAAATCCTAGATATTTTTTCTGGTTCTGGAATTGTATCAAGATATCTTAAACAGCACAGTAGCAAACTAATTACAAACGATTTGGAAGAATATTCATATATTTTAAATAGTTGCTACCTTTCTAACAAAAAAGACCTGGACATGACAAAAATAGTTACATGGTTTAATTATTTAAACGAAGAAATAGGCAAAGGCTTTAATCCAGGTTTTATTTCGGAAATGTATGCGCCCAAAGATTTAAATGCAATCAATAAAGGAGAAAGATGCTTCTACACTCCATATAATGCTAAATATATTGATACCTGTAGAAAATTAATCGAAAAAGTCCCTGAAGATATAAGAAAATTTTATATAGCCCCTTTACTAACAGAAGCTTCTATAAAAAATAATACTAGTGGAGTGTTTAAAGGGTTTTATAAAAATAGTGAAACCGGACTAGGTCAATTTGGAGGCAACAATAGAGATGCGCTATCTAGGATAACTAGAGAAATTTCATTGCCTTTTCCAGTATTTAGTAATTTTGACTGCGAGGTAAAGATTTACTGCAAAGATGCAAATAAGCTAGTGGATGAAATCGAAGAAGTTGACCTGGTTTATATGGATCCGCCTTACAATCAGCACCCATATGGATCTAATTATTTTATGCTAAACCTAATTAAATCATATAAAAAGCCAAAAGAAATAAGCGAAGTCTCTGGAATACCTAAAAATTGGAATAGGTCATCATATAATAAGCCAAAAGAAGCGTATAATCAATTGCTAGACTTATGCAAAAAGATAAAGGCAAAATTTCTGCTAATTTCCTTTAATTCAGATGGATTTATCAAAAAAGCAGAAATGTTAGAACTGCTATCCAGAGTTGGTAGGGTTGAAGTTATGGAAACAAAGTATAATACTTTTAGAGGATCTAGAAATTTGCGTGAAAGAAATATTCATGTGAGTGAATATTTATATTTAGTCGAGAAATATAAAAAAGGAGATGGTAAAGATGAGTCACAAGATGCAACTAAGCAATCAAAGAATTAACACTATAATAAATAACATTTCAAAATATCAAGAAGTTGATTGTAGTATGGTTATAGAAAAGATTGTTAAGAATTTAAAAAAAGAACTAAAAGTAAAATTAATTTTAGATAAAAGCATTTTGCTAAGAGATATTGTTACTTCTTTAAAGGAAGATTTCCAAGACATTAATTTTCATTATTATTTTGATTCTTCAAACATGAAGCCTGATGGAGGAATATTATATTTACTTGATAAAAATAAGCATAAATATCCAATATTAATTACAGAAGTAAAAAATCAAGGCACGAACGATAAAAGAACAGCTGAAGGAAAGCCTCTGCAAGCAATGGGAAATGCAATAGAAAGGCTTGGTAAAAATGTAATTGGGTTTAGAACATTTTTATTAAACGAATCAATTTTTCCTTTTGTATGCTTTGGCTATGGGTACGATTTCAAAGATGGTTCTTCGATTTTAGATCGTGTTGCAACTATTGCAATGTTCGGAGAGTTAAATACTACATATTTGTATAATGAAGGACTGTTTAATAGAGGAAGCTATTATTTTAGGCAAAATGCATGGACACAGGAAGAGATGTATCAAATAATGTATGATATTGCAAAGAGAAGTATTCAGTACTATTATTCAAAATATAGTGAGAGTATCTTTAAATAGAATAAAAATATTTAGATTAAATTCTAAATTTTTTTTATGATATAATATTTATAAAAAGAATTGATGTGATACATTATGAAAGATAAACCAATATTTGGCATGTCAGGATTCTCTCCAGGTTTTTGGAATAGTCCTCTTAAGAAAAATAGAGATAATATTTTTAAATGGACTAAAGAGTTTGGTATAGATGGTGTTGAACTACAATGTACATATGGTATCCGTATGCCGGAAGACCAAGCCATTAGATATAAAGAGTTAGCTAAAGAATATGGGATATATTTATCGATGCATGCTCCTTATTATGTAAGTTTGGCTTCTTTAAAGTCTGATGTCGTAGAAAGATCAAAAGAAGAAATAAAGAAAGCTTTTAAATTAGCTGGTATTTTAGGAATATCAAGAATTATCTTTCATCCCGGTGGTGGATATGGTACTGATCGTGAATCTGGTATTAAAAGATTATGTAATGCACTTAATTCTATTGAAAATGAATTAGATACTAAGAATATTAAAATATATCCAGAGATTGGCGGTAAAGTTAATCAATTAGGTAGTTTAGATGAAATTATTGAAATATGTAAAAATGTAAAATATGCTAGACCATGTATTGATTTTGCTCATCTTCATGCACGTGAATTTGGTAGTATGACATCAAGTGATAAGATGATTGAAGTAATGAAGAAAATTGAAAAGAAATTAGGAAGAGACGTATTAGAAGAAACTCATTTTCATGTTTATCCAGTCGATTTTAATGATGGTGGAGAAAAAAGTCATAAAGTATTTGGGGAAAAGAAAAATAATGATCAAGTATCTTTATTTGATGAGAATGATGAGTATATGCCTAAAGCGGAAGATTATATTAAAGCTATAAAGACAATGAAAATAAAACCAATAACTATTTGTGAAGCTCATAATACTCAAGATGCTGGAGCAAAGTTAATGAAAGATTTATATTTTAAGTAAATATGTTATAATTTTGTTAGGTGGTAATATGGAACCAGTTGAATTAAAAAGACTAATAGATGAGCTTGCTAGTGAATACCCTTTTGTTACTGAGGAACAAAAACAAATAGTTTATGAAGAATATATAAATAGTGATAAAGATACTGATCAAATCAGAATCGAATTATTTAATAGACTTAAACGTTTTGTTGAAAATGGTATGCAGTCTCATCAATATCGAAATTGGGATGAAATGATTGCTAGGATGGCAGTTGAATTATCAGAGAGAACTGAATATTTAAGAGATAAACAATTAACTGATTTTGTTTCTTATAATATAAGCGAAGGTGTTATGCATATTCATTTAATCCCTAATAGCTTAATGCCATATATGAGAAAAATTATTAGTAATTATGGAAAAGGACTTGCTAAAGAAAAATTCGATGAATATCTTTACAATAAACTAACTGAAGCTTTATACTTAATAGGTGAAATAGTAGCTTTGGACCCTAATATAGGAAAAGTTTCTGCTTCTTCTGAATTAGTTAAAAAATATGAGACTTTATTTTTAAAGGCGGGTTTTTCTTTGCAACCATTATCAGATGAACAGCTATCTTCATGGTTTCCCAGTAGGCCTATTGAACAGATCCAAAAACTTAGATATAATGCGTTTATAAATAGAGAAGATTTATTAAGTATATATGGTACTAAGAATCAATCGGATGAAGAGCAATTTAAACAATAATAAAAAGTTATAATTTACTTAATTAGGAGTTTATATATGAAAAAGATAATAATGTTAGGAACTGGTAATGGTGGCACTTTGGATTTATATAATACTTGTTTTGTGATTCAAAATGAACATAATAATTTTTTGGTTGATACCGGTGGAAGTATTGAAATAATTAAAAGATTAAAACAAGTTAACGTTGATTTATATAGTGTTAAAGATATTTTTGTATCACATAGTCATACTGATCATATTTTAGGGCTTATTTGGTTACTTAAAAAGATAACTGCTAATTTTATAAATAATAAAGCCGATTTTAATATTAATATATATTGTAATGATGTTACCTATGATGCAATTATTAACGTGTCTAAATATTTATTGCCTAAAAGATTGATTGAAGCAATTAATGATATATTTATATTTCATATTTTAGAAGATAACGAAAATGTTATGATTAATGGTATTAATTACAGATTTTTTGATATTAAAGCTAAAGGAACAAAACAATTTGGTTTTGAGTGTATCTTAAATAATAAAAGATTAGTATTTTTAGGTGATGAACCTCTTAATCCAGAATTAAAAGATTTAGTAAGAGGAGCAGATTATGTTATGTGTGAAGCTTTTTGCTTAGATTCAGAAGAAAATTTTTTTCATGCGTATGAGAAACATCATTCTACTGCTAAAAATGCTGGGGAAATAATGAATAAATTAGATGTTAAAAACTTAATTTTATATCATACTGAAGAGTCACATGGTGATAAAAGAAAAGAATTATATACTAAAGAAGCGCAAGCTTATTTTGATGGGAATATAATAGTCCCTAATGATCTAGAAGAAATAGGAGTATATCATGAATAAAGAAGATTTAAAGAACAAAAAATTTGTAAGAGTAATGTTTGGTAATACTTCAGGAGCTAATGGCTTTGTTTTTAAAGAAAATGAAATTAATACTACTGATAACTGGCATCCCGAGGAAACTGATCCTGGTAAAATAGGGGGATTTAATTTTTCAGTAGAAGATAAAATGCTAAGATATTTAGTTCGTGGTGATACTATTTGTGATGTAACTATTCCTGATGATGCAGAAGTAATTGATCTACCTAATGAAAATTGTCCTCATGGGATTTTTCTAGCTAATAAGATTATTGTTTCTAATATAAGACCAGTAACTGATGAAATAGCGATGG
>CAYURI010000025.1:0-5134 GCA_964447275.1 uncultured Muribaculaceae bacterium | reverse complement strand
CTTTGTCCTTTGCCTTCTGACTTAACTATTTTTCCTGTTACTTCAATACTTGAGCCATTTTTAATTTTTGCTATTTCTTCAAAGTCATTTAAAGAGTTATCATATACTAATTGTAAATGTTCAAAACATGTTCCATCAGAAAAATCAATAAAACCAAATTCTTTTTGTTTACGATGATTTCGTACCCATCCTTTTATTGATACTTCTTTATCAATAAACTTACTAACATCTTTTAATATTTCTTTAATGCTCATAATTTCACTTCCTATTTCAATTTTCTTACAAAGTTATATTGGAAATTGTTTTTATCACTTTGTTTTTTTGTAATTTTTATTATATCACGCGGTTTATAAATATGGTAGACTTCTTTGTTTTCATTTCGCAAAATATATTCAAACATTCTTATTAATAATCTCTTTGGATTATTAGTTTTATAATAATTTTCAGCTTTACTTATTTCTTCTTTAGATATTCTCTTTAATAAGCGTTGATAATACTTCTTACTTTTTATTTTTATATTATAATCTAATCCATCTACTTTGTTTAATACCTTCAAAGTATCATAATATCCTAGTTTAATATTATTATTTATTAGCACTTTATCAGTTGCTAAGATGCTACCTAAGTTTCTAGATGGTTTAATTTCAATTACCTTAGCATTATTTTTTTTAGTAATACCAATAGCTTTTAAATTAATAACATAAATATCTTTATAGCCTAAAGATTCTAACATTTCAACTGGGCAATTATCAATAAAACCACCATCCAAATAATAATTATCATCAATTAATTTTTCTTTTTTAAAAACCGGTAAATAGCAGCTTGCTAAAATATGATCAACTACTGTTCCTTTTGGCATATCTTTTAAAAAGACTTTTAGTGGTTTGTTGGTTTCAATATTTAATGTTACTAAACCAAAATTAATATTGCTTCTTCTTAGCCTTCTTTCCTTTAAAAGACTACTTAATTCATCTTTTAGTGGTTTAATATTAAAGCCATTATTGCTAATTTTTTCTCTTAACGTTTTTGCAAAAGCTATTACTGTTTCCTTATCTAAACCTTTTGTTGTTAAAACTGGATCAATTTCCAAAAATTTTGACATATCAATATTTTCCCAAAATTTTAATAACTTCCTTGTTTGATGAGCGGCAATCATGGCTGCATTAAAAGATCCAATTGAAGTACCAACCACGGCGTTAAACCTAATCCCATTTTGATAAAGTGCTCGATAAGCACCAATTTGGTATGAGCCTCTAACACCACCGCCTGATAGTACTAAACCAACTTTTTTTGCCATCTAAATTCCTCCTTAAATAAGAGAACTAACGAAGATAATTATAATTCCCATTAAAAGACCGATTATCGTATACTTATTTTTATAATTTTGCTTTATTTCTTTTAATAATTCAAATAAAACTAAATAACCTAACATTCCAACTGTTATACCAATCAAATAAGTAACAAATAAAACATTACTACTAATATTGATAAGAATAATTAATAAAGCACCTAGACTAGTTGATAAAGATATTAAACTAATTGGTAATATCTTTTTAATAAAGTTTTGTTTAGATAAATTTAGTGTCGTACAAATTTCTACTCCCAAAGGAATATTATGTAATCCTACTCCTAAAGCAATAAGGATGCCAGTTTTAATATCAATAACAGAATTTAAATAAATTGACCCACCCTCAATAATATTATGAATAATCAATGCCATACTGGTAATTAAACCAATATGGTACATATTCCCATTATGTTCATTAACATTATCTTTATCTTGATGATGATCATGGTGATGATGGGGAACTAAGATATCTAATAATTTTAAAATTAGAAAGCCTGCTAATATTGATGATCCAGTTATTAAGAATTTATTTAAAATACTATATTCGCTAATATTTTCCATAAATTCTGGTAATAAGTCAAATGCTATTAAACCAATCATTACTGAAAAAGCTAAAGATATTGATAGAACATACAAAACTTTTTTATTTTTACTAATACTATTTATAACTAATCCAATTAAAAAAGCTAAGCCTGCTAAGGTTGTAATAATAAAAGCTACTATATTCATCGTTATCACCAACTATTTCCATTATATATTAAATATCAAGAAAAATAAATGTTCCTAGGTATTTGTTTACACTAAAGGCTCCGAGCTTTTAACGCTAGCATTTAAATCACTAAATTGCTTTTTTAAATACATTGGATATGCTGCTGCTCCAATCATCGCTGCATTATCAGTGCAATAGATAAAATCTGGCAAAGAAAGGTTAACTTGATATTTATTACATAATTCTTGTAATTTACTTCTTAAATACTTATTAGCAGATACTCCACCTGCAATAAGCATATTTTTTATATCCGGATGATTTTTTAAAGCTAACTCTACTTTATATAATATTTCTTCAACAGCAGTTTCTTCAAAACTACGAGCCAAGTTTTCTTTATTTATTGCTTTGCCTCTTTGTTTTTCATTATGAACTAAATTAATAATATTACTTTTTAAACCACTAAAACTAAAATTATAACTGCCATCACGCATTGGTTTACTTAGTTCATATATTGGTTTACCTAAAGCTGCTAGTTTTTCAACATTAGGTCCACCTGGATAAGGCATATCTAAAACTCTAGCTACTTTATCATAAGTTTCCCCTATTGCATCATCTAAAGTACTGCCAAGTAATTTAAATTGATAATCACCCTCCATAATAATTAATTCGGTATGACCACCACTAACTATTAAAGCTAGCAAAGGAAATTTTAAATCATTAGTTAGATTGTTAGCATATATATGACCCGCTAAATGATTTACTGTTATAAATGGTTTTTGATAAATAAAAGCTAATGTTTTCGCAGCTTCTAAGCCAACTAATAAACTACCTAACAACCCAGGAGCATAAGTAACTGCAAAAGCATCAATATCTTCATATTTCATTTTGGCTTTAGTTAGAGTTTCTTCTAAAACCATCGTAATATTTTCGGTATGAAGCCTGGAAGCTATTTCGGGAACAACCCCACCAAATGAAGCATGAACATCCATTTGTGAAAGAATTGTTAAAGCAATACATTCTTTACCATTTTTAATTATTGCCGCACTGGTTTCATCACAAGATGTTTCAATAGCTAATATATAGATATCTTTCATTTTACTTCACCTCTCTAATCATTAAGTAAGCATCTTCATTATGATAATATTTATAACGGGTATTAATAACTTTAAAGCCAAACTTTTTATACAAATTAAAAGCAGCTTTATTATTAACATTAACTTCTAAAATAAACTTCTTAATGGTATTATCCATATCACTAAACATATAATCTAATAAATTAGAAGCTATCCCTTTACCACGATGATCTTCTTTAACAACAATATTTATAATATCAACTGTTTCATATAATTTGCTAATATGTAAAAAGCCCAACACCTCATTTTCGAAATAAACATATATTTTAGAGGTATTTTCCAAAATTAGTTTTTCAATATTAAAAAGTTTAGTAAAATCAGGATCAATTAAAGTCCCTAACTCATCAATCTTATTTATATCTTCTTTTACTGCTAATCTAATCATTTAAAGCCTCTATTTGCTTAATATATAAAGGTTTTACTTCATGATAATTTAATATTGGTAATGATTCTATAAAACTAAATATTTTTTGGTAATCAATATCAGCATCATCAATAATTTTATTTTGACAATGATTATTTTTTACATATTCACTAAATTCTTTATTATTTAGATAAAACATCTCGCCTTGTAATTTATAATCTTTAAAAATTCCAACAAAATAACCATTCTTATCATTTTCAACAACTAATCTTTCCTCTTCGTTTTCACTACTAAAAACTTTTTGTTCTAAAGAAGAAAGTACTTTAATTGGTAAATTCAGTGCATAAGCAAACGTCTTGGCTACTGTTACACCAATTCTTGAACCAGTAAAACTACCTGGTCCATTTATAACGATGACTTCATTTATATTTTCTGACTTTAAATTATTGTCTTCTAATATTTCTTTTATCATGGGAACCAAATTATTGCTATGGCTTTGATGAGAGCTTAATTTTTTAGAATCTAAAATACAACCATTTTTATACAAAATGACAATTATTAAATCACTATGAGTATCAATAAATAAGGAATACATAAAAATTCACTTCCGATAAGGTATTATACTATACTTTAAGGCATTTTAAAAGCCCACTAGTGGACTTTATAATACACCATTACATAAGTCTTCATATTCTTTGCCATGTGGCTTAAATATTAAAACACGGGTATTCTCATCAATGATCCTAAATTCAATATCTAATCTGTCTTCTGGTAAGCAATCACAAATCAATTCTGACCATTCAATAATGGTCACACCACCTTTTTTATAGTAATCATTAAAACCAAATTTATGGCATCCTGATTTTAAACGATAAACATCCATATGAAAAAGCGGTAATTCACCACTATCATATTCTTTAATTATATTAAAAGTAGGCGAAGTTATTACTTCACTTATCCCTAAAGCTTGAGCAAATCCCTTGACAAAAACGGTTTTCCCACTACCAAGTTCACCATCTAAACAAATAACCATATTAGGAAACTTCTCTGACTCGATATTTTGAGCTAATTCCATCATTTCTTCTTCACTACGTATTGTAACTTTGTAATCCATCATTTCTAGTATCACCTATTTTATTATAAATAAAAAAAATATGTATTACAACATATTTTAAAATTATTTTTTACATAACTTGTTTTAGATTTTCATTTTCAAGCGTACGTGGGTGTATAGTATATGTTATTGTTCCTGCTTCTTCTATAGGTAAGCCAAAAGAATAATCTTCTTCGAGAGCAAAAGGAAAGTCTTTCTTTATTTGATCTAGCGCTAACATTGCATCATTTATATTACATTTTAATCTTACTGTTCCGCCTTGAGAAACAACCTCTTTTGCTTTATCTCTATCTAGCGTTTCAACTTCTTCTCCGCCAAAAGGTATCCACTCGTAAGAAAATACTTTAATTTGTTCCATATTACCACCCTAAATTAAATATAACATGTCTATATATAAAAAACAATAAATTATTGCAAAAAAAAATTGGCAACTACCTATTTTCGCTTACACTATCGTCGGCGTGTT
>CAYURI010000024.1:0-5576 GCA_964447275.1 uncultured Muribaculaceae bacterium | reverse complement strand
AAGTTTATTATTTATTAAATAAACCACGTAATGTTATTAGTTCAACGAGTGATAAAGAAGGTAGGAAAGTAGTTACAGAATTAATTGATACTAAGTATAATGTTTATCCTATTGGAAGACTTGATTATGACACTACAGGGTTGATTTTACTTACTAATGATGGCGAATTAGCCAATGACTTAATGCATCCTAAAAACAGGGTAGAAAAGACTTATTTAGCTAAGTTAGATAAAGTGTTTACTATGGAAGATTATTTTAAATTAAAAAATGGCATATTAGTTGATAATATTTTAACTAAACCAACAAGATTAAAAATTAAAGAAAAAGACGAAAAAAATGATACTTCATTTGTGGAAATAAGTATTACAGAAGGAAGAAATCATATTGTTAAAAATATTTTTAACAATTTAGGTTATGATGTTATCAAACTAACTAGAACCAAATATGCTTTCTTAACAATTAAAGGTTTATCTTCAGGAGAATATCGTCTTTTAAATAAACTAGAAGTTGCTCAACTTTATCGTTTAAAACAAAAATAAAACTGCATTTAGCAGTTTTATTCATTTACATCATTATTATCTTCTGTTGTAGAAACGTTTTCTTCATTGGCACTATTTTCTGTTATATTAGCCATTTCTTTTTGGCTAGGTTCACTAGATTCCTCTTCAACAAGAGTAATAGCATTAGTAGGGCAAGAGCTAAGGGCTTCTAAAACTTCCTCTGGTGCTTCACCTTCTAAAGGCTTAATAATATTACTTAGACCATTATCGTCGAAATCGAAATATTCTGATGCGATAGCCACACAAGCTCCGCAGCCAATACATAAAGATTTGTTTAAATTAATTTTTTTCATCATATACCTCCTTTAAAATTATACAACCATTTTGCTTTTTATTGTTAATAAATTAGTTTAAATTACAGTTATTTTATGTTAATATTACATTGGAGGTAGATAATATGAATTCTAGGATGGAAAAATATTATGATGTAGATCCTAATTTACCTAAAAGAACTGATAAAAATGCCTCTTTATATAAAGAGATAAATCAAACGGAAATTGATAAATTTAAATTAAATTCAAATGTTAGTGTTTTAGAAAGTAATAATACTAGTATTGATATTGAAGAGTTAAAAACTATCTTAGATAAGAAATATACTAATCCACCACAAAGAAGATCAATTTTTATTGATACTGAAGAAGAAACTGCTGGAGAAACTCCTGAAACAACTAAAGAATATGATATTAATGCTATCTTAGAAAAAGCTCGTGAAGAAAAAGAAGAAGACTATGAAGAAGAACGCTTTAAAAAGATTTCTGATACACAGTTAGATATCTTAAAAAGTTTAACAATTAGTGATGAAGAAGAAGTAAAAGAGAATTTAAAAATTCCAGCTGAAGAAGATTTAATGACTTTAATAAATACCATTTCAGCAAGAGAATTAGAAAATGCCACAAAATTAAATCCTTTAGATATCTTAACTGATTTAAAGGGTAGTGAAGATACCGAAGTTTTAGGGCCAATGAGTGAAACTAAGAGGATTGATACATCTTTTTATACTAATTCAGTAGAAATTAATAAAAACGATTTAGAAGAAACATCATTTGAAACTGAAAAAAGCGAGCCAAAAAAACCAATTATTTGGATTATAACAGTTATTGCCATTTTAGCTTTCTTAATAGGTTTAGTGATTATTATTAACAAATATTTTAACTTAGGACTATTTTAATATAGTCTTTTTTGATATAATTAAAAAAGGTGAATAATATGGAACCATTAGATATATTTAATAATTCCTTTATTACGGAAGGATTTAAAGTATACCAAGAAGAACAAACAATTAAGAAATACCATAAACATAGTGTGTTTTCTAATGTTATAAAACAATTAGTAATTATTTATGGCAAAAACATTATTGATTTATATTTAAATAATAATGAGCTAGAATTTACTAAAGTTTTAGAACAATATGGTTTTTGCCATGAATCTTTACAAAAATGGTTAGGAGCTTTAGAAGCTTTTTATCGTGATAATAAAATGCCTAATTACTTTTTTGAATTAATTCAAGAAGGTTTAATTGATATGTATGTATATAGAGTTAAGAAAACTAATAATTTTAGTGATAAAGAAGAATTTGAAAAGTTATTGTATATAGATAATAGTCCCAACTTAATTATTAGACTTTATAATTTGCTTCATAATAAAAATATCAGAAGTATAAATATTTATTGGGAAAGTCGCTTATTTGAGATAGAAAACCCAATTGAGTTTATTGAACCAATTAAACTCTTAGAACCTAAATTATACGAAAATTATGGGTTGACAATTGATGAAGTAAAACAAATGTCAAAGAAACAAATCCAGCAAATAAATAAAAAGATTATTGAATCACAAAGCTCTTCTTCTGATACTGGAGGGGGAAGAACTAAAACAGCAGAAAACGGTAAAAAGTTAGTTTTAGCTGCTAATTAGGAGGTTTTATGGAAATTGAATTAGAAGGAAACAAATATCAAGTTCTAAAAGATGAAAAAGAAGGTTTTGATAAAGAGGCTTTAAAAGAACGCTTTGATGATTATTTTAAGCCTTATGATATTATCGTTGGTGACTGGGCTTACGGTAAATTAAGACTTAAAGGTTTTAATAAAAAAGGCCATCCTAGCTTTAATAAAATAAATGATGCCCTATTAATTGATGATTATTTAAAAAATAGTTGTGCTTATGGCTGTCGTTATTTTATTATTGAAAAAATAAAATAGTTGTTTTACATAATTTATTTATGTTATAATTATAGTGAGAATAGAGGGATATAAGAATGGTGAAGAAAATAACAGTTTGTCCAGAAGGTGGATCACCTTTTGAAGCAGATTTAGTAATGGAATTTGAAATTATTGAATCTGGTAATAAATATGTTGTTTATACTCTTAATGAAACATCTGGTGATGGGCTAGTAAAGCTTTATGTAGCAGGATTTCAAAATAAAGATGGTCAAAATGTAGCAAAGAGTATTGAAAGCGATGAAGAATGGAATAAAATCAAAGAAATAATGAGAGAGATAATAACAGGAGGTAATTAAAATGGCAGTATCATTTAAAAGAGGCGACACATTTAGAATAAATGGTAATCTTGTTGTGCCGGCTGGAACAATTAAAAGAGAAATATCAGTTAGAAAAGCTGCGGTAGATAATTTAATTATTGGAAAAGAAGATGCGGTAACATCACCAGTAGAGAAACCTTATAGCGAAGTGCTTGATTCAACGATTGTAACTGTTTCAGCTCCAGTAAATGAAGCTCCTATAGCAGTTAATACTGGTTCAGTTCCTTCTTTTGGGCAATCAATAGCTGAACAAGATAATGCAACTAATCTAAGCAAATCAGGAGAAGAACCTGTTATATCAGTAGAAGCTCCAAAAGCAAATAGCACAACAGGTGATGAATTTTCAGCACCTATAGATCCTAATGAGCTTTTAAATCAAACCCAAGAAGTAGTTAATAATCAAACTGGTTTAAATCAGCCGGCAATTGTAGCAGAAGTTTCTAATACTGGTAAAGTTCTTCAATTTCCAGTTGATGATGAATCTCAGGAAGAATCAGATGTCTTAAAAGCTTTAAAAGAAGCTAGGGAAGCTTCTGTGCTAACAACTCAGATAATTGAACAAAAAATTGCAATTTTAGAAAATTCAGATCAACATAAAATGGCAGCTTAAGTTAAATACTTAAGCTTTTTTATTGCATAAAAAAAGAACTATTAAAGTTCTACATTAATTATTCCTTCTACTTCAGGTACTTCTTTTTTTATGGCTTCTAAAACCCCATTTTTAATTGTTTCATTACGATGGGGACAAGTTGAACAGCCACCTAATAATTTTACATAAACATAACCATCTTCATATTTAACAAATTCTATATCGCCACCATCATCATTTAGATATGGTCTAATAGAAGCTAATACTTTTTCAATTTTTTCTTGCATCTTAGCACTTCCTTACATGTAAAATTATATATGATAATAAAAATTAAGTAAATAAAAATATGTTATAATTATAATGAGGTGGATTAAATGTATAAAGTAGGAGATATTATTAAAGTAAATGTCACTGGTATTGAAAAATATGGCATATTTGTTAATGTCGATGATGATTATGATGGTTTAATTCATATATCTGAAATTTCTGATAGTTTTGTCAGAGATATAAATGATTATGTTAAAGTAGGAGATACCATAAATTGTAAGATATTAGAGATGAATCCAGAAACGTCACAAATGAAAATGTCAATTAAAAATATTGATTATCAAGTTAACAGAAGAGGTAAAAAAGTCGAAGAAAAAGGCGATGGTTTTAAATCTTTAAAGAAAGCTTTAGTTAATTGGATAAAAGACAAAATAAAAGAACTTAAATAAGTTCTTTTTTTACAACTGGTGTCCTGTATGCGACTCGAACGCATGACCCTTTGATTAAAAGTCAAATGCTCTACCTACTGAGCTAACAGGACAAATATAATGGCTGCCTCGGGTGGATTCGGACCACCGGGATGTCAGAGTCAAAGTCTGATGCCTTACCGCTTGGCTACGAGGCAATCAAAGTGGTGGAGGGACATGGATTCGAACCATGGAACCCTAAGGAACAGATTTCTTACTACTACAGTTTTCACTGCCATAATCGTTTGTAGTCTGGACTTGCTCTTCATCTTTATACAAGATGCACGGTGTAAGGTCTCTACACTCGGTTATAAAACCTAGCTCGGGATTGCCATCAGCATTACCTGTTAAGGTTTCCCCGAATTAGCCGTGTCCACTTTATATATTACTATATAAAGGTGCAATTACAGATGGTATTTTTGATATTTTTTTCCAAGATTAATTGAATTATCATTACTTATTTCATCCTTAGGAATTAAATATAATTCCTTGTTAGACGTTACAATAAAGATTAATTCAACATTTGTATCTTTTACTTTTTTGTAAACCTTACCAAGTGTTCCTCCAAAGCTTCTTAAAGAAGTCTGAAATACACCAAATTTAGTTTTACACTTTGTTCCCTTTACTTGTACTCTATATAATTTATTTTGTATATCTACAATTAAATCATAATCTTGAGTATCATTTAAAGGAATTGATACAGTATAACCTTGGCTAGTAAAATATGATATTGCAATTCCTAAACTAGAATTGCCAATTTCTTTGTTGCTAGAAAATTTCAAATTATCCTCCTGCTTTTACAGTCTGCCGCGTTTAGCCACTTCGCTATCCCTCCAAAAATGGTGCCGAATGAGAGAATCGAACTCCCGACCTTTCGCTTACAAGGCGACTGCACTACCGCTGTGCAAATTCGGCATAAATGGTGGGCGATGTAGGACTCGAACCTACGACCCCCTGCTTGTAAGGCAGGTGCTCTAACCAACTGAGCTAATCGCCCGTGTCTTTGACACGACTAAATATAACATTTAAGTATTTAGATGTCAACTCTTCCTGGAGCGTTTCCTAAATAAAAGCTACTATACTTAGTAGCATAAAAAACCTTGGTGCCCGAGGCCGGACTTGAACCGGCACGAGGTTTAAATCTCGCAGGATTTTAAGTC
>CAYURI010000023.1:0-5638 GCA_964447275.1 uncultured Muribaculaceae bacterium | reverse complement strand
ACTGGCACGGCAGTAAACAAAATGTATTGGTTTGCCATCGGTCGAAAATAGAAAATGCAGTTATACCTCCGCCAGTCCCTCTTTCACGGCATACTTGATCAGATCGACGGTATGCGAGAAACCCAATTTGGTGAGGATAGTGCTTTTATATGAATTTACCGTGCGCGGGCTTATCCGCAATCTATCGGCGACTTCTTTAATGGTTAATCCGTCGGATAACAGTTTGATTACTTCTTTTTCTTTATCCGTTAATTTTGTCTTCGGCATTTTTTTCTTTTTCGCGCCATGTTCCCCATGACGCTGTTTCATGTAAATGTCGAACATCAGTCTGGCCACGCTGCGTCCGTAATAGGACATTCCTCCCGCCACTGTTGCTATGGCCCGTTGAATGTCTTTGGATTTGGCCAGCTTGCACAAGTAGCCGTCCACACCTATGTCCAGCAGCTCGGTAATGAGTTCTTCCGACACCTCCGACGAGAGCATGATGATTTTTATTGCGGGATGTTCTTCTTTCAGCCGTCGTGCTATCTCCACTCCCGATACGTCGGGAAGGATAATGTCCAGAAGCACCATCTGGGGGAGGGGCTGGGCGGCGAGTAACGCAAAAAAATCCGCGCCCGACTCGGCCTCCGCCTGTATGTTTACCTTAAAACCGCTTGTCCCGGTAATTGCCGTGCGGATACCCACGCGGTAGAGTTCGTGATCGTCGACAAGAATAATGTTCAGCGTATCCATTTTTTTCGAAATTATATCAGACATCAGACTATTAGACAGTTTCAAAGTCTAATGGCGCAGCGGTCTGCCTTCTGTCATCATTCCTCTTCCGCTTTCTTCAGTTCGAAACTAATCTCGCTGCCTTTCCCCAGGCTGCTGCGGATGATAAGAGCGCTGCCGTTTTGTTCCAGCAGGTCTTTACAAATAGCCAGTCCCAGTCCGCTGCCCTTTTCGCCTTGCGTGCCGGGATAAGAGAAGGAGACGTCCGACGTTTCCATCCGGTGTATCTGTTCAGCAGTCATGCCCGTTCCGTGGTCCGTTACCGACAGTTTCACCCGTTCTTCCCTGCAGGTTGCCGATACGCTTATGTCGCTGCCCGGGTACGAGAATTTAACGGCATTGTTTACCAGGTTGCTTAAAACCGAGGTAATCATCTCCTTGTCGGCAAACACTGCACAATTGTCGGGTATTTCCGTCACAAGGGTTATCTGTTTGTTTCGTGCAGGCATACGGTATAATCCGGCCACGTTGTTTACTACTTCCGACACGTAAAATGGCCGCGGCCTGTATTTTATCCTGCCTGTCTGTAGCTGTGCCCAGCGAAGCAGGTTTTGCAACAATTCCATCTGCGATTCCGACGTCTTTTGCATCGTTTGCAGGTAGCTCCGCAACGTGTCGGTATCGTAAGCCTCGTAATTGTCTATCACCTCTTCAAGCACCCTTTTCTGGGCGATGGCCGGTGATTTCAGGTCGTGCGAGATAATGGAGAAGAGTTTGTCTTTGGTAGAGTTTAACAGCCTGAGCTCGCAGTTCTGGCGTTTTCTCATCCGCGAGACATAGTAAATGGTTGCCGATAATGCCAATGCAAACACCAGCAGCAATGTCAGTATACGCCGGTGCAGTTTTGTTTGCGCCACCTCTGTCTCTTTTTCGGCCAGCAGTTTTTCTTTTCTCTCGGTTTCGTAGCGGGCGGTAAGTTCCGACACGATGCGGCTTTTCTCTTCCGACATAACCGAGTCTTTATATTGTATGTAAAGCAAGGCGTTGGCGTAGGCATTTTCGCAGTCGTTCATATAGGCGTAGGTCTCGCTCAGGTTTTTGTAACCTTGCCTCAGCTGCGGGTATATGTTGTGTCCGGCGGCTATGGCTATGCCCTTCTCGTTGTACGTTATCGCCTCGCGATGCCGTTTTTGCGAGTTGAGCAAAGCGGCAATGTTTATGTACATGGCTGCCTGTTGCTGCGGGGTGCCGCACTCCTCAAATTTTTGCAGCGCCTGTGTGGCGTAAAGCACCACGCTGTCAGTTTTCCGCTGCATGTAATAATGTCCCGCCAAGGCGTTGTATATATCGGCCATTTCGGCGCAGTTGTTTTCTTTTTGGTAGATAGCCAGTGCTTTGCGCAGGAAGCCGACGGCCAGTTGTTGTTGGCCGGGAAGCTCGTCATGCACAATGCCTTTCTTGTAATAAATCTCTGCCAGGCCCTGGTCGTTACGCAATTTCAGGTATATCATCTCGGCTTGCTGCAAGTGTTCCAGCGCTTTGTCGAACTCTTTTAACCGATAGTACGTGCTTCCCAGCAGCGAGTGTGTTTTTGCCGCGTCGGGCTTGTTCCCGCCGGGTTGTTCCGCTATTTCAAGTGCGGCAAGACCATGCCGGAGCGCGTCGGGGAAGTTGCCCCGGACGAGGTGCGCGGTTGCCGAGTCGCAATGGGTTTTAAAACCGGCAGGGGCAGGAGTTACGCTTTGCTCCGCGGTGTTTCCCGCGTGAAGAAGAAAGGCAGATAAGAAGATTAAAAACAGTGTCATCCTTTTTCACGATTAAATTATCGCAAACTTACAAAATTTAATTAAAAACCGCATGAAAAACAAAGAACAAAATTCCAAACCGCCAAAATCTGCGCAACTGCGTAGAAAAAGCACCCTGAAATTGCACAAAATACGGGTTGACGGGCATCTGTCCGCCTTGTATGTTTGTGTGTCAGGATAAAAAGATGAACTCAGGTGAAGACATACGGCAGGAAATTATCGGTAAGCTCAGGCAGGTTGCCAAGTGGCAAGAGGAAGTGTTAAGGATATACAACGAGATTTTATCGGATTTGGAACTCGGTGAATCTCCGCAAAAAAGGTGCGGAAAGAAAAAGAAGAAAAAAGACAATAAACCGGGGAGCAATCCGGGTAACGGATAAAGAGCGGATAACTGATGATCGAAGTTGCGACTCATAACTTTATAAACTTTTAAACAAATGAACAAAAAAAATCAACAAACCGTACAGACGTTGCAGGCAACGTCTCTGCCCACCGCGGCATCACGTACAGACGTTGCAAGCAGCGTCTCTTACACCGCGCCTCAAATTGAAGTGATTGACATTGAAGTCTCGCAAAACATCCTGGCCGGAAGCCCGGGAGGAGACGAACCCATTAACCCGTTCTGAAAACGGATGAAAAGTATCGGCTGTTGGCTGTTGGCATTAATTAATTAATGCCAACAACCAAACAACCAAACAACCAAACAACCAAACAATTAAACAATCATGCATTATGAACAATAAATTACTCACCATTTTTACAGCTCTTGCCCTGATAATAATGGCAGGCTGTGCCGACGAAACCCTTGTTTCACCACAAGAGAAGTCGGCAAAGGCAGACGGAAACATCGTTACCGTTAAAGCCAACATTGGCGCGCCGCAAACGCGCGTATCGTTTACCCAGAACACCGAAACCCAACAATTGGAAGCACGCTGGGCTGATGGCGATAAAATCTATCTCGGCTACATTAGCACGGAGGATGCGTTCACCGAGATAACCACGGCAACCATCAACAACATTTCCGAAGACGGAAAATACGCCGAGTTCGATATCGACTTAACTGTCGTACCCGACGGCTGCCAAGTGGTGGGAAGCATGCTCCCTTTCTCTGTAAAAGATCAATACGTGGGCATTGCCGCCGATAACTTTTTTGTGCCGCTCGACCAATTGCGCGAAGTGCCCCGCTACTTCTCCGCTACCATAGGCGAAGTGAAAGACGGCGAGGTGACCTTTATCAATCCCGGTGTTACCCTGCTGGTAGATGTAACCAATACCTCCGACGCAGCAATAGATCAACTTTTTAGGATAGAAGAAAACACGGAAACGCCGTTTTTCTCCACCTTTCACTCCGTACAGCGCGTGCAGGGCGACGACAATATAAAAGCGCGGGAGATGAGCAGCTTAGGGTGCAATATTGCTGCCGAAGAAACCGTTACCCTGGCGGCCAACGTGTTCCCAGCTGACGCGGTGCCCACCGATATGAAAATTCTGATGGGCTGGGATATGGACGAAACGGCAACCCCCACCGGTATAAACCGAAGCGTGGAGGAACCCTTTGCCGCCGGAAATGCATACCGCCTGCCCAACCTGGCATGTACAGGAGAAGAAGTGGAATGGACCACCATAGACCCTGCCAAACTCATCGGTAAAAATTGGATGTTAATGTCCTCTAAGTCCGTTAACGGAGTTTCTCATTGTGATGACGATTCCTCGCATCCTATTTATGTTTTCAATGCCGACAACACAGGCATGATATACTTTATTAACGATGAATCCTTTACCTGGCAGCTCAACGGTAACCAATTGAAAATAACTTATGTTGAAAGCGACAATTTTATCCCTGCTCCTTCTACTACTATCCCCTATACCATTACCCTGCTTACTACCGATAAATTGGTGTGGGAGCATAGTAATCCTTATATTGCTGGGTGTGACCACATGCGCTCATCACTGGTTGACGTAACCAACATAAACTACCCAGCCATATTTGGGAGATGGAAAATAATTGAGCCGGAATGGTTAAAAGGAGACATCTTTATATTCAATCCGCCGGCGTCAGTAGAGCAAATGGGAGAAGGAGAAGGAACCTATACTACCTCTGCCGGCACATGGTCTCTTAGTTGGAGTATAACAGGCAACAAGTTTGTTTGGGTATCGGGGGGAGTATGGCACTACAACACCATCCTGAAACTTACTGATACCGAGTTTGAGTATAAGTCAAACGAGGGTAACACTGTGCGTAAATTAGAGAAATGGTCCATAAATATTATCGGTAAATGGAACATAACAAAAGTGGAATATTATAAAGATAACGCATGGGGTGATACCGATCATTACGATGAATGGGTAGGCGATTATTTTAATTTTACCGATGACTCAAACATTTCTATTAAAGGTGTACAAAGATCCTATACCCTGATTGGCAGTCAATTAAAAATCGAAGATGGACCTTTACCAAGTGGACTGTTCACCATTGTCAGTATAAACGACAACGATATGGTGTTGGAATTTAATGATGGTTATTGGGGTGACCACCGCTTCCACTTCACGCTCGATACCGCGCCGTAAGACGTCCCCCGCCCGGCGCAAGTTTGCAGTTTCCCGAAAGCGTTCGGGAAAAGTAGTGCCAATTAACCCCGCTCGCGCGGATATGTTATCCGTGCGCGGCGGGTGTTTGGGAGACGATGGCTCTGCCTTGGTTAAACAAAACAACAAAAGATACCTGGCAGGAGATAAAAAATAAGAAACTGAAGTGTGTGAGAGAGTGTGAGAGACAGGAGACAAGAGACAAGAGACAAGAGACAGGAGGCCCACACCTCACAACACATAACTCATGAAAACTAAATTAACTTCACTTCTGCTACTTGTACTAATTGTTGCTACAAGTTGCAGCAAAAAAACCGATATCGAGGAGATAAATACAGCTCCCGCTGTTCGCCCCAACGGGCCACACAGCGTTGCAACCATCAACATAGAAGAACCTGATTTGTGGTTGGGGGTTGATGCCGCCGAAGCCGACCGAGCCAATGTGTGGATAGACCTCAACAACAACGGCAAGCAAGATAAGGGTGAAAAGATAACCACTTTCGCCAACTTCAACAACCCGGATGAACAGCCAA
>CAYURI010000022.1:0-5941 GCA_964447275.1 uncultured Muribaculaceae bacterium | reverse complement strand
TGAAAAGCAAGAAATGATTGTTATATGTAAACCTGAAGAATCTATGACTTGGTATAACAAAATGTGGAATTATACTGTAGAATTATTTAGAAGTTTGGATATTCCAGTTAGAACTTTAGAATGTTGTAGTGGCGATTTAGCAGATTTAAAAGTTAAGAGTGTTGATATTGAAGCTTGGAGTCCTAGACAACAGAAATATTTTGAAGTAGGTAGCTGTTCTAATTTAGGTGATGCTCAAGCGAGAAGATTAAATATTAAAATGGCTGATGGGAATCATCCTCATACTTTAAATAATACGGTAGTTGCTCCACCTAGAATGTTAATAGCTTTCTTAGAAAATAATATGAATGAAGATGGTAGTATAAAAATACCTATAGTATTAAGACCTTATATGGGTGGCAAGGAAGTAATTAAGTAAAAAGCATTTAATGCTTTTTTTATTTGCTATATTATGATATTATTTAAGAGTAAAAGTAGGGTGAAGATAATGCCTCGTTTTAATAAAGATATATTTAAAGAAAATCGTTTATTTTTATTAATAACTATTATTACTATAGTGGTTTTTTTGGTTGTATCTTTGTTTATAAAAAATGATGGTGTTAAAGAAGAAAACTTAGTAATTAATGGTAAAAGTGATGTAACTAAATTAATCATTAACGAAATAAGTTCTAATAACAATGGCACAATCATGGCTCCTGATGGTGGCATATATGATTGGGTAGAAATATATAATGGGAAAAGCAAAGATATTAACTTAACTAACTATAGTTTATCAGATTCTAATACAAAGATTAAATGGGTGTTTCCGGCTAATACTATTATCAAAAGTGAAGAATATTTAGTTATCTTTTTAAGTGGTAAAACATCAGAAGGATTAATTGCTAATTTTAAATTATCATCTTCGGGAAGTGAAACTTTAATATTAAGAGATGGTAAAAAAGACATTGTTGATGCAGTTAAAATAAATGGTTTATCGAGTAATCAAGTAATGGCTAGAGACTTAAATGGTGCTTGGCATATTTATAATGAGGCAACACCAGGTTTTTTAAACACTTTAGAAGGTTATAATGCTTTTATAAAATCATTATCATCTAGTGAAGAAAACAATTTAGTTATAAATGAAGTATTACCAAATAATAAAGGCCGATTTAAAAACCTAAATAATATTTATTCAGGGTATATAGAACTCAAAAATAATGGTACTAAAACTATTAAATTAAGTGATTATGCAATCTCTAATGATCAAAATAAACCATTTAAATATAATTTGCCAAATATTAGTTTAAAAAGTGACGAAGTGTTTTTAATTTATACTTCTGGTAAAAACTATATTAAAAATAATGAATATAGTGCTAATTTTGAATTAACAAACAAAACTGGTAAAGTAATTTTATCTTACAAAGGTCAAATAGCGGAAATAGCTAATTACGAAAATATGGCTAATGGAATAGCTTTAATTAAGGAAGATAATGTTTTTGTTAATAGTGCTAATATTAGTCCAGGTTATGCTAATACGAAAAATGGTATAGAGAGTTTCCAAAAAAAGTATTTACTAACTAATAATACTTTAATAATTAGTGAGGTAATGATATCTAATTATACTTATTTACCGCATAATGGTAATAAGTATTACGATTGGATAGAGTTATATAATAATAGTAATAAAGAAATTAATTTAAGTGAATATTATTTATGTAAAGATGATACTAGTTGTAATAATAAGCTACCTAGTATTACATTAAAACCAGGCGAATATTATATTTTAATGGCTTCTGGTGATAAAAAGCTATCAACTGATAATTATCAACATTTAAATTTAAAAATTAGTGGTAATGATGCTTTATATTTATTTAAAAATCAAGCAATTATTGATACGTTATTTATTCCCGATTTAGATCCAGGATATTCCTATGGTAAGAGTCTTAATTATGGTGAATATTATTACTCTAGTCCAACACCAAATACTCCAAATGAAAATGGCATTATTGCTATTAGTACACCACCTACTTTTAACCAGGTAGGTGGTATTTATAATAATATTGATAATTTAGAAATAAAATTAACTGGTGAAGGGGATATTTATTATACAACTGATGGTTCTAAACCAAGTAGTACTTCTAATAAGTATAGTGAACCAATTAAATTAACCAAAACAACTGTAATAAAAGCGATAACAGTTAATGACGATAAAAGGAATAGTAGTGTTATAACCAATTCTTATATTATCAATGAAAATCATACTGTACCAGTTATGAGTATTTCTTTAGACCTGGGTGATTTTAGTTATTTAAATAAAAATGCTTGGACAGTAGGCATTGAAGTACCTTCTCGTGCGGAATATTTTGATGGTGATGCTGGTTTTACGATTGGCAGTGGTTTAAGACTTTTTGGTGGTACAACAAGAGGCCCTGCTAAGAAGAGTTATGCTTTAAAGTTTGATAAAGCAAATGGTAGTGGAACTTTAAACTATAAAGTATTTGCTAATCGTGATTATACAACATACGAAGACTTAGTTTTAAGAACAGCTTCTCAAGATGAAAATAGAGCCATAATTAGAGATATTTTAGGAACCTCTTTAGTAGATGGTGTTACTAACGCTTATGTTCAAGCTTACAAAACAATTATTTTATATATTAATGGTAATTACTGGGGACTATATTATTTAAGAGAAAAAACTGATGAAAACTATGTTAGTAATAATTTTAATGTTGCAACTGAGGGAACTGATGTATTAAGAGTAGATGGAGAACTTAAAAGTGGAACAAAAGAAGCTTTTAATTCTTTAACTAGCTATTTAAATACTCATGATTTAAGTAATGATAGTTACTATGAACATGTTACTAATTTAATTGATATTAACTCCTTTATTGATTTTTGGGTAGCAGAAGTATATACTACTAATAATGATATTGTTAATTATCGTTATTTTCGCAATCCTAATCTAGATGGTGGTAAATGGAAATTTGTCTTTTATGATTTAGACTGGGCATTTTATAATTATGAAAAAAACTATTATGAATTTGCTACAGATCCAAGCGGTATGACTGTTAATAAGTTTTCTACCTTACTACTAAGAAGCTTAATGAAAAATGATAACTTTAAAAAACAATTTGTGGAAAGAGTAAGCTATCAGTTAAAAAATGTTTGGAATAAAGAAAGAATTAATACTAAGATGGATGCTATCTTAAAAGAGCTAGAACCTGAATTAGAAAGAAACTTTAAAAGATGGAATTTATCAAGAACTGATTTTCTTTACCAATTAGGTAGACTTAAAACTTATATTGAAAAAAGAGAAGACTATATGATTAGTCAAACGATTGATTTCTTCGATTTAACTGATGAAGAAAAAGAATATTATTTTGGAGTTTAATTATGCGTAAATATCGTCATGAAATAAAATATGTTATTAATAATAATCAAGCTATAATCTTAAAACAAAGATTAGCTTTGTTGATGCCACTAGATCGCTTTAAATTCAATCAAGATGGTAGTTATTATATAAAAAGTTTATATTTTGATGACATTGATAATAATGCTTATTTTGAAAAGATTGATGGCTTATTATATCGTACTAAATATCGAATCAGAACTTATAATAATTCTGATAGCAAGATATATCTAGAAAGAAAAATGAAACATAACAATTTAACTAGTAAAGATAAAGAGTTGATATCAAAAGACATTTATAGTAAAATAGTTAATGGTAGAATAAACGAAATAGCTTATGCAGAAAATACCTTATTGCAAAAGTTTTTAATTGATATGCGAGTTAAATGCTTAAAACCATCAGTAATAGTTGGTTATAAAAGAACAGCTTATCTTTATCCAATATCAAATGTCAGAATAACGTTTGATGAAAATATTGTATCACAGGGGTTTAATAATAATTTATTTAGTGAAAACGCTACTAATATTAATATTTTAGAAAATAAAGAAGTAGTATTAGAAGTCAAATATGATGATATATTACCAAAAATAATTAGTGATTTAATAGGAACAATTAGTGAAGTAAGAGAATCAGTATCTAAGTTTCAAAGAAGCAAAGATGTGGGAGGATTAAAATGAGTTTTATTGATGCAATTAAATCTAGTGTGTTAGGAGAATTTAGTGGAACGCTAACAATTCCATCTTTGTTATTATCTTTGGCAATTAGTTTTGCGATAGCAGTATTTATTATCTTTATATACAAAAAAACCTATAGTGGTGTAGTGTATTCTAAATCATTTTCTTTATCAATTATTTTATTATCAATGATAACAGCCATTATTATAAAAACAATTAACTCTAACTTAGCTTTATCTTTAGGTATGGTTGGTGCTTTATCAATAGTAAGATTTAGAACAGCAATTAAAGAACCTTTAGACACTATCTTTATGTTTTGGGCAATTGCGGTAGGTATAATGGTTGGAGCAGGCCTTTATATTCCTTCAATTATTGCTTCAGTAGCTCTTGGATTATTATTCTTTTTAGCATATTCTTATATTTTTAAACCAACGAATAGATATTTATTAATTTTAAAATATGATGCTAAAATTAGTAATAAAATTGAGCAAAAGATTAAAGAACTTCCAAAAAATAAATTAAGAACTAAAACAATTTTCGATGATCAAATAGAGGCTACTTATGAAGTGGATTTAAAAGATGACTTAACAGGTGATTTAGTTCATAAGTTTGCTAATCTAAAAGGAGTTAACAATGCAAGTTTGGTCAACTATCAAAACGATTTCGGCGAATAGAAACAAGGGTTTTACCTTAGTAGAAATAATGGTCGTAATCATAGTTTTAGGATTACTAGCAGTTTTAGGAACTGTTAGTGTTTTAAATTTGGTAGAAAAATCAAAAATGAGAGTATTTGAAGAAGAAGCAATGACTTTAATTAATGCTGCAAGAGCTAAATCGGCCGAGACAATTGTCCCCGATGAAGGGCTTTGTTATTCAATAGAAGATTTAGCATCATATGTTGAAAAAGATTTAGTAGGCTATTCTGGATCAGTATATGTATCTGGTGATAATAATTACCGTATTTGGCTTTCTAAGAATCCTTATATAATTAATTCGGGTACTCCTGAAAATATTAATGCTATTAAATTAGCTTCTTTTGTTCCGGCTTCAGAATTTTGCCCAACTTCTTATTTAACTATTACAATTAACGCCAATCAAGGAATATATAGTGGTAATATTCCTAATGTTGTTCATGAAGGCCAACAAATAACTTTAGTATCACCAACCAAAGTGGGGTATTTATTTACGGGTTGGACAGTAACAGGTGAAGGCAGTTCAGTTAACGGTAACATTCTTACAGTAGGTAGTGAAAACGTAGTTTTAAGTGCTAACTGGACAGTTAATTCTTATACTTTAACAGTAAATGCTAATGGTGGAATTTGGAGCGGAACAACGCCTCAAACTATTTCATATGGTGGTACTGCGACGGTAACGGCTCCAACTAAAACTGGTTATACTTTTACAAATTGGACAGTGACAGGTAGTGGTTCTAGCATAAATGGAACAACATTTACGATGGGAACAGAAAATACAACAATAACTGCCAATTGGCAAATTAATACAAGGGAATTAACAGTAAATGCTAATGGTGGCACATGGAGCGGAACAACACCACAAAGTGTTATCCCAGGTAATAGTGTTACAATAAATAATCCGATAAAAGCTGGTTATACATTTGTAAATTGGACAATAGTAGGTGGCGGATCTAGCATAAATGGAACAACATTTACGATGGGAACAGAAAATACAACTATAACTGCTAATTGGGTAGTTGAATATACTCTTTATTCATACACGGGCAGTTATCAAACATATACAGTTCCTGTAACCGGCTATTATAATATAGAATTATGGGGAGCAAGAGGTAATACTTTCAAAGGCATAGTTAATGGTGGCTTTGGATCATATACTTCTGGGAATATATATTTAACTGCTGGAT
>CAYURI010000021.1:0-6005 GCA_964447275.1 uncultured Muribaculaceae bacterium | reverse complement strand
TCTTATGGTAGCGACAGAGAGATTTGAACTCCCGACCTACCGGGTATGAACCGGACGCTCTAGCCAACTGAGCTATGTCGCCATAAGCAAAATGATTATACCAAAAAATATCTTTTTGTACAATATTTTTTAATGTTTGTTATAATTATTTTATGAAAAAGATAGGTTTAGTAATTGTTTTATTATTAGTTTTTAATTTAAACGTCTTGGCTCTTAACCAAAAGATACCTGTTGCTTTAAGTAAATGTGTTGATGGTGATACTGCTAAGTTTATTTTAAATGAAGAAATAATCACCGTAAGATTTTTAGCAATTGATACCCCAGAAAGTGTTGATAAAGATAAAGAAGTAGAACCATATTCTTTAGAAGCTAGTGATTATACTTGTAATAAATTAACAAATGCTACTAAAATTGAAATTCTATATGATGATAATGCCAACAAAGATAAATATAGCAGAACACTAGCTTGGGTTTTTATTGATAATGAATTACTAAATGATTTAATTATAAAAAATGGCTATGGCAAAGTGGCTTATTTATATGGCGATTATTTATATACAGATACATTAAAGTCTAGTGAAAAATTAGCTCAAAAGGAAAAACTTGGAATTTGGCATGATTATGAAGAAAGTCACTATGAAACTTACTTAATAATTATCATTACAATTACTTTGACATTAATGATAATTTTTAAAAAAACTGATTATAAAAATTTGGAAAAACTTCTAAAATATCTAAAACAAATAAAAAGGTGATTTAAATCACCTTTTTAAAATAACTTTAGAACATCTTGAAAAGTAATATATAACATTAAAAGCATTAAGAGAATAAAACCAACGGTATGAAAAATGTTTTCGACTTTAGGGTTTACTTTGCTACCTTTAATTTTTTCAATAATTAAGAATAACACTCTACCGCCATCAAAAGCTGGAAATGGTAAGATATTTATAAAGCCTAAATTAATACTTAATAATGCCACCAAATAAACAATACTTTCCATTCCGTACTTAACGGTATCATCAACTACTGAATACATTCCTACTGGGCCAGCTAAAGCTTTTAAAGATAACTCTCCAGTAAATAACTTAGCAATAACAAACCCCATAGATGAAACAATACTACCAAATTTTCTAAAAGTATATTTTAAAGCGTTAAATACCCCGGTTTCTTTTTCACTGGCTGCATAAAAGCCAAATACTTTTCGTTCTTCGCCTTTTTTATTTTTTTCATATACTGGTGATATTTTATAAATCTTTTTACTGCCGTCTGCTTTTAAGACTTTAAATTCATAAACATTATCTTTATCTTTTAAACTGACAATAATATTGGCTTTATCCCAATCTTTAATTTCATAACCATTAATAGCTAATATTTGATCATTAGCACTAATACCAGCCTTAGCCATTGGATAATCTTTTAACGTTTCAGCAATAATTGGTCGATCAGTATATGATCCCCATATTAGACCTGATACAAACAAAACTAAGATTGCAAAAATAAAATTAAATGTTACCCCTGCTACTAAGATTATTAATCTTTGATACCAGGGTTTATTACACATAAATTTATTTTTTTTAACATTTTTATCATCTTCATTTACTTCTCCAGCCATCGAAACAAAGCCACCGATTGGTAGTGCTCTTAAAGAATAAATAATGCCATCTTTACCCGTCTTTTTTAAAACTCTAGGGCCCATTCCTAAAGCAAACTCATAAATATGCACTTTAAATATTTTGGCAAAAACAAAATGCCCTAATTCATGAATAAATATTAGTAGCCCTAATATCAAAATTAAATATAATAATACCAACATGACGTCCTCCTAAATGATGCTAACTAAAAGCGTAAAAGCAATAGCCACAAAAATTAAACTATCTAGTCTATCAAGTACGCCACCGTGTCCAGGCATAATATTCGAAAAATCTTTTATGCCGTAAAGTCTTTTAATTGCGCTAAACAATAAATCACCTAACTGCCCAACAAATGATAATAATAGTAAGCAAGCAGAAACTAATAAAATTGAAGCATCAGGATTTATTAAAGTTAAATAATAAATAGTAGCAATAAAAGTACTAATTAAAGACCCCATTATTGCCCCTTCCCAAGTCTTATTTGGTGATATTTCTGGAATCATTTTAGTTCTTCCTATTAAACTACCAAACATTTGGGCAAATGTATCATTAGAAATAGTAATTAAAAGAAGCATAATTAAATATTTTAAAGCAAATAGTCTTAAATAAATTAAAGCACTAAAAGCAATTCCTAGTAATAATATAGAACCTATTAAAAATAAGGCATCATTACTATTATATTTATCTTTATTATTATAGAAAACAACTGGTATTAATAAAGTAAGTAGTAAAGCTGCTAAAAACTTATAATCTAAAATCATAATCATTTCTGAAGCATTATAACTACATAAAACCATTAAAGCTAAAACTATCCCACCAAGAATTTTGACTAATAAAGGGATTTCTCTTCCTTCGTGTTTTAACTTTGCTAATTCTTTATAAGCAAGTAAAGCAATAATTGTGGCACCAAAAGCAAAATATATACCACCCAAAACTAATAAAGGAACAAGGATTAATAAAATAACTACTAAAGCACTTATAATTCTTTTTTTCATATTCACCATTTCCTAATGTATTCATTTTTGATTATACTATTTAGGTGTTAAAAAAACAATAAAAAAGACTCTTATTTAAAAGAATCTATATTTATATTGACATGTTTCATATTATGTAAATAAGCATAAGCTTGAACAATAATTCTAATTGAAGAAGCCATCTTGCCACCTTTACCAATAATTGCTCCCATATCACTTTCATGAACGATTATTTCTAAAATAATACTTTCATCTTCTTTTTTAAACTCTGATACTTTAACCATGTCTGGTTCTTTAGCTAAGTCTTTAACAAGACGTTCAGTAAATTCTACTAATTCCATATTACTTACCTGCTTTTTTTGTTGTTGTCTTCTTAGCTACTTTTTTAACTGCTTTTACTTCAGGAGTTTTTTCTACTTCTTTAACTTCAACTTTTTTAACGGTTTTTACTTTTTTTGAAGTTTTAGGTGTTTTAGAAGCTCTTAATTTAGCTATTACACCACTTTTTGTTAAAATGCTTTTAACAGTATCAGTAGGTTGTGCGCCTTTATTTAACCAGTTCATTACTTTTTCTTCATCAAGAGTTACTTCATTTTTCTTATCAATTGGATTATAAGTTCCAACTACTTCAATAAATCTTCCATCTCTTGGACTTCTTGAATCAGCAACAACGATACGATAGAAAGGTCTTTGTTTTGCTCCCATTCTTCTTAATCTTAATTTAACTGCCATATATATTCCTCCTTTTTTACTAAACAAATATATCAAAATAAATAAAAAGTGTCAACCTTTTTTAGTTGACACACAATTATTATTTAGAGCCATTATCATTATGTGAAAGCGCGTAAACTTTATTAAGCAAATCAGTTACTGCAGCTTCTCTTCTAGACTTAACAATTTCGCTTTGATTCAATGCTCTTAATACAAAGTCTCTTTCATAATTACCGAAATTAAAAGAGCAAGTATTGGTTTCAACTTTTTCGCCAGTCATTGAGTCATAAATTGGTCCTCTAATGTTTCCGGCTTTATCAATTAAAAAATCAAAATAAATTGGCGCTTGCTCACATCCTAACAAGGTGCTTTCTCCAGATGGCGGGAGAAATAACTGCGGTTCCCACTCAAAAGTAACAAAAGCTATTCCTTGATCGTTAAAATCTAGTGGTTCACTTCTTTTTATATGACTACCATATCCAAAAGTTAATTTAAATTGGTCCTCAGTTCCAACTACCACACCATTTTCTATTTTAGGAACTTGTGTCTTAATTAATCCAAGCATATTGCTATCTTTTATTGGTGTAAAGCTTGTTTTATTATCCATAACTCCGGAAAAGGAAATTTCTGGATCACTCGGAAAATATAAAGTTAAAAAAACTTCCTCAGGTAAATACTCATTTTCAAAGTATCCTTTTTTGCTCTTGGTACCCGGAATCATTTTTCTATGACTTCTTTGTATTGTAGCATTAACGAATACATTTTCATAAGAATCACTAACATAAACCGCCTTTAAACAACATCCTTTATAACAATTTAAAGACGAATCAATAATTATTTTTTCAATTATTTTAATTCCCTTTTTATCATTTTCGATATTATCTAAATCTAATCTTCTCATAAAACCCTCACTTATAAATGTTTATTATAACAATTATTTTTTTATTGTAAATAAAAAAGTCATATAATTATGACTTGTTTTTAAAACTTTCTTCAACTGCTACAGCTATTGATACAGTTGCTCCTACCATAGGATTGTTACCCATTCCAATAAATCCCATCATTTCAACGTGAGCAGGTACTGATGATGATCCTGCAAATTGGGCATCGCTATGCATTCTTCCCATTGTATCGGTCATTCCATAAGATGCTGGACCTGCCGCCATATTATCAGGATGAAGTGTTCTTCCGGTACCACCACCACTAGCTACGGAGAAATATTTCTTGCCAAGCTCTAATCGTTCTTTTTTATAAGTGCCTGCTACGGGATGTTGGAAACGAGTTGGATTTGTTGAATTTCCTGTAATGGAAACATCAACATTCTCTAGATGCATTATTGCTACTCCTTCTCTAACATCATTAGCACCGTAACATTTTACTTTACTTCTATCTCCTTTAGAGTAAGCGATTTCTTCAATAATATTAACTTTGTTATTATAAAAATCAAAGTTAGTTTTAACATAAGTAAAGCCATTTATTCTTGATATTATTTGAGCAGCATCTTTACCTAAACCATTTAAGATAATTCGAAGCGGATTTTTTCTTATTTTATTAGCCGATAATGCTATACCTATTGCTCCTTCGGCTGCTGCAAAAGATTCATGTCCAGCTAGGAAAGCAAAACACCCCGTATCTTCAGAAAGTAACATCGAAGCTAAATTACCATGGCCAAGGCCTACTTTTCTATCTTCAGCTACTGAACCAGGCAAGCAGAATGCTTGTAACCCTTCACCAATTGCTACCGCTGCATCACTAGCTTCTTTGGCTTCTTTTTTAATTGCAATAGAAGCACCTAATGTATAAGCCCAACAAGCATCTTCAAAACAAATGGCTTGAATACCTTTTACCATATCATATGGATTAAAGCCTTTTGTTAAGCAAATATTTTTAGCTTCTTCCATATCTTTAATATCATACTTTTTTAATACTTCATTTATCTTATCAATTCGACGACTATAATTTTCAAATAATTCCATATTATCCTCCTAAGCCTTACGTGGATCTATTTTCTTAGTAGCTTCATCAAATCTACCATATGTGCCACTAGCTTTTTCAATTGCTAAAGATGTTTCCATACCAGACTTAATATTATCCATCATTTTACCTAAATTAAGATATTTATAACCGATGATATTATTTTCTTCGTCTAAACCCAACTCTACTATATAGCCTTCAGCCAATTCTAAGTACCTAGGGCCTTTTTCTTTAGTTGAGTATATCGTTCCTATTTGGCTTCTATTTCCTTTGCCTAAGTCTTCTAAACCAGCTCCAATTGGAAGCCCACCTTCTGAAAATGCTGATTGACTTCTACCATAAACAATTTGTAAGAAAAGTTCCCTCATTGCCGTATTAATAGCATCGCATACTAAGTCAGTATTTAAAGCTTCTAGAATTGTTTTACCAATTAATATTTCTCCAGCCATAGCTGCCGAATGAGTCATTCCAGAACAACCAATTGTTTCTACTAAAGCTTCTTCAATTATCCCATTTTTAATATTTAAAGTTAATTTACAAGCACCTTGCTCAGGTGCACACCAACCAATTCCATGAGTAAGACCAGAAATATCTTTTATTTCTCTGGCTTCTACCCATTTACCTTCTTCAGGTATTGGTGCTGGACCATGATCAGCTCCTTTATTTACTTTGCACATTTCTTCTACTTCTTTTGTATAAATCATATATCCTCCAT
>CAYURI010000020.1:0-7085 GCA_964447275.1 uncultured Muribaculaceae bacterium | reverse complement strand
TTCAAATGTCGGTATTAGAGGCTCACCAAAACGTTCTAAAGCAACATTTTCTGTATCATCTTTACCTATTGGAACACTTGAATCAATTATATTAGGAATTTGCTTCCAAATATTAGATCTTGTTGTTTCCCAATCAGATTCTTCACCCTCTAAAAGAAGGATTCTATCACCAAGTTCATTAGCTCTTGTTTTAGCTTGTTCTGCTTCTTCTTTTTTACCATCTCTAAGTAAAGAACCAATATTGTTACTTATTTCATTTCTTTCTTTTCTTAAATTATCTGCTTCGACTTTTAATTTGCGAAAATTATTATCAGCTTCTAAAAAATCATCAACTAAATGAAGTTTATGTTCTTTAAATTTCTTTTTAATGTTTTCTTTTACAAAATCTGGATTTTCTCTAATTAATTTTATATCTATCATAGGACACCTTCTTAATTTATTTTATCATAAATTATTTATTTTATATATGGTTTTTAATTATATAGTCACAAATATCTTTGGCAGCTTGTTTATTAATACACTTGGTTTGATTAGCCATCATTCTTGTACATAGTTTTAAATTGCTTAATAACTTTTTTGTTTCAATAATTAGTTCTTTAAGATTATTAACTTTTATAGACATATGATGTTTAGCAAAAAATAAAGCATTTTTGGTTTCACAACCAGGAATTGGCATTGTATGAATAAAAGGTAAGTTTTTTACTGCTGCTTCCGTACTAGAAAGCCCACCAGGTTTTGTTAATAATAAATCACAAGCATCCATATATAAATTTACTTTTTTCGTAAAAGAAATTACTTTTAGACGCTTGTTTTTATAAAATGAATAATTAATTTTAGCTTTCAACTCATTATTTCTACCAACTAAAACAATTATTTTTTCATCATTATCTAAATTAGCCAGCAAAGCATTTAAAATATCAATTGCGTTTCCACAACCAACGCCACCAGTCATCATTAAAATAAGTTTATCATTTAATGGTAATTTTAATTTTCTTCGCACTTCTTCTTTTGATATTTTAGCAATAAATTTATTACTAACAGGAATTCCTGTGGCAATTATATTTGTTTTGTTTATTTTCTTTTTAATTAATTCTTTACTAACTTCTTTATGACCAACAAAATAGCCATCTAACTTAGTTTCTTCTAAAAAAGGAATACAAGTATAATCGGTTAAGATACCATAACATTTAGCTTTTAAGTCATATTTTAATTTCAAATAAGTTAAAGCTTCCATCGGAAATAAATGTGAAGAGATAACAACATCAATATTATTTTTAAGAATGTAATGGTATAGCTTTTTGGCATACAAAGTATTAGCTAAGTAAACTGGTGATTTGATAAAAGTATTACTAACTAAATCCCCAGCTTTATACATTAAACCAAACATTTTAGGAGCATTTTTAGCAATACTGTTAAAAGAATCAGCAACTATTTTAGCAGTTCTTAAAGAAGCAAAAGAAAGGGCATCAATAAACTCACAAGGTATTTTATTGTGTTTCATTTCTTCATATATAGCTTTTGCAGCACTATTGTGACCTTCACCAGTACTACAAGATAAAATTAAAACTTTCATCTACATCACTCTTTTAAACATTTTTTCTAATTCATATTTACTAAATGTTATAATGGTCGGTCTACCATGAGGACAATTATAAGGATTTTCGCATTTAAACAAATCTTCGATAATCTTTTCCATTTCGTTAATAGTTATTTCATAATTAGCTTTAATACTTAATTTACAAGCAAGAGTTATAGCCACATTTTCATTGAATTTAACAACATCAAAATCATTTCTACTTAAAACAATTAAATCTAATATCTTTCTAATTGATTCTTCTTCATATCCTTCTTTTAACCAAGTGGGATGCTCATTAAATTTAATGGTGTTAATACCAAATTCTTCAAAAACAAAGCCCATATTTGTAAGCAATTCTTTATGTTCTTCAATAATTAAATATTCACTTTTTGATAATTCAATAGTTATTGGAATTAATAATGCTGTTCTACTTATTTTTTTAGCTCTTAAAGCCACCATGTTTTTTTCATAATTAATTCTTTCTTCAGCAGCATGTTGATCAATTAGATAGATTCCTTCGTCATTTTGACAAACAATATAAGTCCCAAGTAAAAGTGCGACTGGAAATAATTTAGTAATTTTAGTATCCCCTTTTTCACTAGCTCGATAATCATCATTAAAAGCAAAATCGACTTGTTCTTCTTTTATTTTAGGAGATGTTTCAATATTATTTTCTTCTATATAACTTTGAGTATCTTCATATTTTATTGGTACAATTAATTCACTTTGGTACAAAGCTTTTTTAATTGTCTCCATAATTAAATCAGCAAGTTCATTTTTCTTGCTTAGTTTAATATCTTGTTTAGTGGGATGAATATTAACATCTATTAAGGTTGGATCAGTGTTAATATTTAATACGACAATAGGAAATTTATTTTCTGGTTTATGAGTATAGTAAGCATCATTTATCGCTCTATTTATGTCATTATTTTTAATAATACGACCATTAACAAAGACAATTAAATGATTACGATTAGACTTTAATATTACTGGTTTACAAACATAACCACTTAAATCATAATCGTTATTACTACCACTAATACTAATCATATTAGAAGATACTTGAAAGCCATATATTTCGTAAATAGTTTTTAATAAATCACCACTACCGCTGGTTTTAAATACCATTTTATCATTATTCATTAAAGTAAATTTGATTCCTGGTTTTGATAAAGCTAACTTTTCTAAATAAGCAACAACAATAAATAATTCTTCTTTAGGTCCCTTTAAGTATTTTAACCTAGCTGGCGTATTATAAAATAAATCTTTAATACTAATACTTGTCCCTTTTCTCGCTTCACACTTAGTTTTATTGATTAATTTGCCACCTTCAATATTTACTTCATAACCAATATCATTTTGGCAGGTTTTTAAATTAACAATTGATACTGAGGCAATTGAAGGAAGGGCTTCACCACGAAATCCTAAAGTATCAATAAAGAACAAATCATCTTCTTTTAATAATTTACTTGTTGCATGGCGCGAAAAAGCCAAAACAGCGTCTTCTTCATCCATACCACTACCATTATCAGTAACTCTTATTTCTTTTAAGCCACCTTCAATTAAAGAAACAGTAATCTCAGTACTTAATGCATCAATTGAGTTTTCAACTAATTCCTTAACAACTGAGGCACAGCTTTCCACTACTTCTCCAGCAGCTATTTTATTAGCTAAATTTTCATTCATTACTTTAATCTTACTCATAATAGTTTCCTTTTACAAATATATTTTTAGCTTTAAAATGATTAAGAATCATTTTTTCTAAAAAACGATTAAATTTAGTTTTATGTTCTTCTACTTCACTAATTTGATCAACTAAAATGCTAATAATCTTAAGATTATTAGCGCCATATATATCAGTAATTAATTGATCACCAATTGCTGCTACTTCATGATGCTTAAACTTATATTGATGCATTAATTGCAAGTAACTTTTTATAAATGGTTTCATTGAAAAACTATGGTAAAAAACGCCCAGTTTTTTAGCAAATATACTTACTCTTTCTTTTTTACTATTAGACATAATAATAATTTTAAATCCCATATCTTTTAAAATATTAAAAAGTTTTATATCTTTATCATCTGGTAGATTTATAAATATTGGTTCAATGGTATTGTCCAAATCAAAAAGCAAAACTTTTATACCCATGGCTTGAAGTTTATTATAATCAATCTTAAAAATATCTTGATAATACATTTTTGGTTTAAACACTTTTAGCATCTTCCATTCTCCTTCCATGAGGTGCCTTTTGCTTCATGGCAAGCTCTTTAGGTGGTTCTAAATAAGTAAACTCTTCTGAAACTCCGGTTACCGCTTCAACCCTGTTCTTGCCACGTTTTTTGCTTGCTTTTAAAGCTCCGGCCGCTGCTTTTTCAATTGCATCTATTAATAATAAATATGAATCTTTTTGGCCAAATAATTCTTTTAAAGTTTCCCATTCGGTTTTTGAAATAAAATATAAACCTAAACTAATAGTTGGTGATGGAATTTGTATCCCCGATGAAAAAACTTTTAGCTCTCCGGCTTTAATTCTTAGTTCTTCAGCTTTAATTTGAGCATCTTCAGCAGAAATGTTTTTTAGAAGAACAAACATTTCATCGCCACCATATCGTCCTACAATATCGGTATTTCTAACGCTACTTCTTAGTACTCTAGCAATACTAATAAGAACTTCGTCTCCAATTAAATGATCATATGTATCGTTAACTGCTTTAAAATTATCAACATCAAGCATAATAAAAGCAAAATCTTGAGGGGTTGCTTCCTGGCTTTGAAAATAGCTAATCATCATTTCTTCAGCTGATGTTCTATTTGGTATTCCAATCTTATCGGCCATATATTTTGTAACATCTAAAATGATTGTTACTTCACCAACAGTTGGATCATATTCTCCAGTTGTGCATTCATACCAGCTTCCGTCTATAAAGCTTTTATCCGACATAGGAGATAGCCCTTTTAGAACCCTTTTTATAAAATTAGCTTCTTTTTTCTTCGTTGGAAATATCATTTCACCATTTTTTGTAATAGAAAGTTTTATTTTACCTTTTGGAAACATTTTTGAAATAGTTTCTAAAAGCTCTTTTTGTTGTTTAGAAAGCACCATAATATACCTCCTGCATATATACTTATATATTATAACATTTTATAAAAAAGAAAAGGAGTTTTTTAAACTCCTTTATTTATTCTTCAATAACCTCATCCATCTTATCAATGGTATCTAGTTGATTTTCTATTTCTTGTTTAATACGCTTTTTATAATTAGCAATCTTACGTTTTAAGAACATCGTTTCATTTTCAATATTTTCCGCTTTAAGTAGTGCTTCATTTATTATTCTTGAAGCATTCTTTTTAGCATCTATAACGATTGTATTACTTTCATCATAAGCCATTTTCTTAATTCTGTTAGATGCATCTTCCGCCACTAAAATAGCCCTATTTAAGGTGTTCTCCATATTTTCAAAACGTGATAATTTTTCCTTTAATTCATTTATAGTTTTATCACGATCTTTTAAATTATTTAACATAGCTTCATATTCTCTTGTTATATCATTAACAAAAGTATTAACTTCATTTTTATCATAGCCTGTTAAACTTGTATTAAATTTTCTCATATGTCACCTCGACAAAAGAACTTTCTACCAATCTATCTCGTCTTCTAATTTTTCTTTTTCTTTACCTTTAACGTCATCATCAGTTATTTTACCTTGAACACTAACATTCTTAGGAGTACATAAATATATGCCTACACCAATATTTTCTAAGTCACCACCGATGGCATACAAAGTACCAGTTAAAAAATCAATAATTCTTTTAGCTTGATCAGATGTTACTCTTTTTAAATTAACAACTACGCTATTACGGTTTTTCAAGTGATCAGCAATTTGTTGGCTTTCTGAATAAGCACGAGGTTCCATAAGAATCATTTTACTCCCTGATTTATCTGACTCCTCAATGGCTTCTTCTTCACTAACATTGTAGTATTCTTCTTCATCCATCTTTTTGTCTGGTTCATCACTAAATAATTTTTTGAAAAAACCCATATTTATTCCTCCCATGATTACACTTCTTATATTACTATACTATTTTAGCAGAATATTAAAGACAATTCAAATACTTTTGATTAAAATCTAATCTTTTCTTCAATATATTTTTCTAAATCGTTTAAATTAATAACCACTTGTTTCATGGTATCTCTATCTCTTACTGTAACAGTATTATTATTTAATGTTTCATCATCTATTGTTATACAAAAAGGAGTACCACTAGCATCTTGTCTTCGATATCTTTTACCAATACTAGATCCTTCATCATAAGTAACAATAAATTTCTTAGCTAGTTCTTTATATAATTCCATGGCTTTTTCACTATGCATTTTTTTAATTAATGGTAGAACAGCTACTTTATAAGGAGCTAGATAAGGATGTAATTTTAATACTTCTCTTTCGGTATTGTCTTCTAGTGTTTCTTTGTTATAGGCATCACATAGTATTGATAAAAACATTCTTTCTACCCCAACTGATGGCTCAATAACATAAGGAACATATTTTTCATTAGTCTCGGGATCTAAATATTCTTGTTTAACACCAGAAAACTCTTGATGTTGTTTTAAATCATAATCAGTTCTACTTGCTATTCCCCAAAGTTCACCCCAACCAAAAGGAAACTTATATTCAATATCAGTAGTAGCATTACTATAAAAACTTAATTCTTCTTTAGAATGATCACGAAGTTTAATATTTTCTTCTTTTAATCCTAAAGATAATAGAAAGTTTTTACAATATTCTTTATAATATTTAAACCAATCTAACTCTGTACCCGGTTTACAAAAGAATTCTAATTCCATTTGTTCAAATTCTCTAACTCTAAAAATAAAGTTACCTGGGGTAATTTCATTTCTAAAGCTTTTACCTACTTGGCAAATTCCAAAAGGAACTTTTAGTCTCATGCTTCTTTGCACATTTAAAAAATCAACAAAAATTCCTTGAGCTGTTTCTGGTCTTAAATAGACAATGTTTTTCGCATCTTCAATAACTCCTTGATAAGTTTTAAACATTAAATTAAATTTTCTAATCTCAGTATAATCTAACTTACCACATTTAGGGCAAACAATTTTATTATCATTAATAAACTTAACCATTTCTTCTTCAGTCATTTTAGTTGGATCTGCATCAGAAAACTCTTCAATTAATTTATCAGCACGATATCTACTCTTACAGCTTTTACAATCAATTAGCGGATCAGAAAAAGTAGCAACGTGACCACTCGCTTCCCATACTCTAGGATTCATTAATATAGCACTATCCATACTAACATTATTAGGATCTTCTTGAACAAATTTCTTTAGCCAAGCACCTTTAACATTATTTTTAAGAAGTACTCCTAAAGGTCCAAAATCCCAAGTATTAGCAAGTCCACCATATATTTCACTGCCTTGAAAAATAAACCCATATTGTTTACAAAAACTTACTAATTCTTCCATTGTTACGTTTTTCATCTATCTCACTTCTT
>CAYURI010000019.1:0-9939 GCA_964447275.1 uncultured Muribaculaceae bacterium | reverse complement strand
GGAATAACATATAACATAATAAATGTTACAACACCAAAAGCAAAACACAATATAATTAGTGGATATGTCATGGCACTAACCATTTGTTTACGAGTTTTTTCTACCTCATTATAATAATCGGCCATTTCAGATAAAGTCTCTTCTAATTCGCCAGTAGCTTCAGCAGCTTTAATCATATTAACAAGTAATGATGGAAAAACGTTTCCCTGCTTAGCAAGTGAATCACTAAATGTCTCCCCCATTGTAAGCTCATAAACAACAGAATCAAACAATCTTTTACGACTGCCTGATTTACCCATTTGATTACCAAGAATTTTTACCGCATTTGTTAAAGGAATACCACTTTTTATATAAGTGGCTAATTGAGTAAGCCAAAATATTAAATCTTTGTTTTTCATTTTAGAAATTGAATTGGCTAACTGACCATAAAGAAAATTAATTACTTTAGAAGTTTCAATTTTATATACTTCAAAACCTTCATTAATTAAAAATGAGTTAACATCAAGTTTAGAGTAACCATTAAATACGCCTCTAACCATTTTGCCTTCTTTGTCTTTAGCAATATAACGAAATGATTGTTGAGTTTCACTTCTTTTAGCATCATCACTATTTAAATCAATTAAAAGGATTTCTCTTTCAGCTTCTTGTTTAGCTAAAAAGCTTTTAACAATTGGTATTTCACGATATTTTTTTAATATATAATCTTTAAAACTTTTTTTAGATTTAGCTTTGTCAGACGCCAAACTCTTTCTAGCTTCTTGATTAGCCCTAGTTTCTTCGGCAATCCATTTATAAATACCAGAAAATGTTTTAATAAATACATAATAAAATGAGTAATAAATACCTAAACCGATATACTTAAAAACATTAGCGATAAATTTAATAAAAGCCCAAGCACCAATAACAATATAACGACCAAAGTAATATAAACCAAAGCCAATATATTTAAAATTAACTAATATATATTTATAAATAAATTTAAAAGTTTCATATATTCCAGTTGCAACATAAGAAAGCAAATCAATTAAGTATTCACCAACAAACATTACTGATTTAAATAAACCAACTGAAAACCATTTAATAATTTTAATTAAACCAATTATTATATAGCGAAAAGGCGTTAATAAAGTTAGGAAAAACTTTGAAACATTGATTGTTTTACTTTTAGATTTCATCTAACTCGCCTCCTCTTTTATCCTTACTATTTAAAATTATAACATATTTTTTTTGATTAATAAATTTCTATTAAATATTTTTCATTTCATATTTCATTTTCAAGTCTTTGGTCTCAATTGCTACTCTTTGGGTTAAGAAAAGTAAAATAATTAAATTTAAGTTAAAACTACCACCAGAACTTAAAAATGGTAAAGGAACACCAGTTAAAGGAATAATAGCAAATACTCCTAAAAGATTAATTAAAATATGAAATAATATAAACAAAAATGTTCCATAGGCGATAATTGATCCTCTTAACGTCATACTTTTTTTGGCAATTCTTAATATTCTAATTAAAATAATTGCATACCCAAGCAATACTGCTCCAGCGACAATAGCACCTAATTCTTCAGCAACAATCGGGAAAATAAAATCTGTGTGTGCTTCTGGTAAATAAAGATACTTTTGGCTAGAGTTACCTAGTCCTTTTCCAAATAAACCACCATTACTAACTGCAATAAAGCCATTACAAACTTGATAGCCGGTGTTTTCTGTGTATCTTAAACAAGGGTTTTGAAATGTTAAACGACTAAGTTGGGTTTTGTTAAATAAATTAGATCCAGTATATAAAAATATTGCCATCATGATTATCAAAGCCCCACCAATAAGTGTTAACAGCTTAGTTTTTTGTTTGCTAATAACCGGTATACTTATAAGAAGAAAGAAAACAATTCCGGCAATAATAATAGCGCTACCAAAGTCTGGTTGAGCAGCAACTAAAAGACAAACTGCTACACCAATTGCTAAAGGTCTTAAAAAATGATATTCATTGTTTTCATTATAATCACAACCAAAAAACATCGCAAAAAAGATGATTAAAATTGTTTTGGCAAATTCACTTGGTTGAATAGATATAATGCCTCCTAAGCGATACCAACTTTGCGCACTATTAACAACATTGCCATAAACAAATAGGCCAAATAAAGCCACTAATACACCAATTACTAATAATGGTACTAATTTTTTATAATTTTTAGTAGGAAATTTGATAACAATAAAAAAGCTAAATAAATATGCTACTATTAAAAACACTAATTGTTTCAAAAAGAAATAATATGGACTAACATTATATCTTAAAACTGCTGCTACACTAGAAGCGCTAAAAATCATAATTAGACCTAATACTGAGTAAATAATCGTTAATATTAATAATGGTTTATCCATTTTAGTAAATAGTTTTTTCATATTTTCACCATACAATAATAATACCATATTATTAATATTTTTAAATAAAAAGATACTTTTTTGTTGTAAAATGCTCGCCCCTTTATTTTTTTAGGAAAATATGGTAAAATATAGCCCGTTGGTGAGATTATGCAATTACCGAAAATTAAAATCTTAGATGAAAAAGATTCAACCTTAAGACTTGTTAGTAAAGAAGTCTCTTTTCCGCTTTCTAAAAAAGATCAAGATTTAATTAAAGATATTGCTAATTATCTTAAAATGAGTCAAATTGATGAATATTTAGAAAAATATAAACTAAGAGCTGGAATGGGACTAGCTTTTGTTCAACTTGGTTTACCAAAAAGAATCTTTGTAATCGTTGAAGAACAAGAAGATAAAAGCTTTAAAAACTATATTATCATTAATCCTAAAATTATTAGTACCAGTGAAGAATTAATTTATGTTGGTGAAGGTGAAGGTTGTTTAAGCGTTAATCGTGAAGTTGAGGGCATTGTCCCTAGACACGCTAGAATCACTATTGAATCATTTGATCTTGAAGGTAACAAATATACAATTCGCGCTAGAGAAGAATTAGCAGTCGCTTTTCAACATGAAATTGACCATTTAAATGGTATTTTATTTACTGATAAAATTGATAAAAAGAATCCTTTTAAAAACGCTAATAATATGAGAGAAATATAAAAAACCAACTAAAACATTTAGTTGGTTTTTTCATTTTCTTTTAATTCACTATTATATAAATTTTTATATAATATGTTGTTTTTTAGTAGTTCCTTATGGGTTCCTACTCCATTAATCTTTCCGTTATCTAAAATTATAATTTTATCACAATTCATAATCGTTGATAAACGATGAGCAATTATTAGTATTGTGTAATTATTTTTTAGATTATTTATCGCCTGAAGAACCTTTGATTGTGTTTCATTATCAAGAGCTGAGGTTGCTTCATCGAATAATATTATTTTTGTTTTTCTAATAAAAGCTCTAGCTATTGCTAACCTCTGCTTTTGACCGCCTGATAAATTTATTCCATTTTCTCCTATAATTGTGTCATATTTTTGTGGAAGAGTTTCAATATAATCTGATATGCGAGCAATCTTACAAGCTTCGACCATTTCTTTATTTGTTAAATCTTTCTTTACTAATTTTAAATTTTCTCTTATAGTTAAATTAAATATATATGGGTTTTGACTAATTGTCGTCACATTTTCTCTGATTGAATCTTTATCTAAATCATTAATATTAATATTTTCAATTGTTATTTCACCTTTGTTTATGCTATACATTTTTGTTATTAAATTAAAAATTGTGGTTTTACCAGCTCCGCTTTTACCTACAAAACCAACAGTTTCTCCTTTTTCGATATCAAAGGAAACATTATTTAAAATTTGTTGGTTTTTATTATAACTAAAATCAACATTTTTGAAAGATAAATTGCCGTTGATTGATTTTAAATGTTTTGTACCAAAAGTTTCTTTTTTAAACTCATTGTTTTCTAAAATAGCAAGAACTCTTTTACAGGATATATTAAAACTCTTAATTTCATTTAATAAATTGCTTAATTTTTCCATAAAATCGCCAGTTATTTTTGCTTTATATGTAAATAAAACAATAGCAATCGCAACTGAAATAGTATTATTTTTTGTTAAATTTATTAGTAGAAAGATAAGTATAAGTTCAAATAATCCAGTCAAAGTTCCAACAATAAAATTATATAAGATTTCGGTATTTCGCATTTTTATTCTTTTCGTGTTTTGAACTTCAATATTTTCCTTTAGAGATGACATTATTCCAGGTTTTGCATTCAATAATTTTATGTCTCTAATTCCTTTAATCATTTCCCCTATTAATCCGTAGACTTTATCACTTTGGTTTAAAAAATCAGAATATTTTTTTCCATATTTTTTTACTTTAATTAAATGAAAGAGAGTTAATATTAATGATATTCCCAAATAATATAAAAATATTTGTTTATTAATTATAAAAACCGCCACAAAAACCCCTATACTAGAGGTAAGACCCACTAAATAGCCCATTCCAACAGTAAATATAGATGCTAATTTTTCTGTATCACTTGTTATTCTTTGAATAAAAGTTCCTGAAGAAACATCATCAATCGTTTTTTGTTCAATTTTTAATATTTCCGATCCTAACGCCATTTGAATATTTTTAACTGTTCCACCCCAAAACATTTGAGTGTTTTTTCTTATTAAAACCGTTGATAAATTTTGAATAAAATTTGCAGCGAATATTATTAAACTTATATAAATTACTTGCTCCCAAAATGAATTTGTAAAGTTTACTAGTTGATTTGCTGCAAAAATTGGTATTATTACTGTAATAATAATGCCAAAAACAGAACCAATAATTTCTAAAAACAAATTAAATTTAAATTCTTTGCCATATTTATAGATGATTTTTAAATTTTTAATTGCTTCTCTCATATATTCACATCCTATAAATTTATTATACATTATTTTTATATAAAAACTAGATAATTAAATATTATCTAGTTTTACACTTACTAATTTGCTTACACCACTTTCTTGCATTGTAATACCATATAATATGTCGGCATATTCCATGGTTCTTTTTTTATGGGTAATAATAATAAATTGCGTATGATCTTTAATAGAATTAATATATTTGCCAAAGATATCTACATTAGCATCATCTAAAGCATCCTCTACTTCATCTAAAATACAAAATGGTGCTGGTTTAACATTAAGAATAGCAAATAACAAACTAAGCGATGTTAAAGCTTTTTCGCCACCACTTAAAAGTCCCATAGAGTTTAGCTTTTTACCTGGTGGACTAGCAATAATCTCTATTCCAGTTGTTAAAATATTATCCTCATCAGTTAATTTTAAATATCCTCTACCACCTTTAAATAATAATTTATATATATGGTCAAATTCGTTATTTACCTTTACAAAAGTAGTTTTAAACTTTTCGACCATTATCTCATCCATTTCTGTAATAATTTCTTGTAAACTATCAACTGATGATTTTAAATCAAGAGATTGTTTATTTAAAAAGTCATATCTTTTACTAATTCTTTCGTATTCAGCAATTGATCCTAAGTTAACATCGCCCAGTATTTTAATTTCTTGTTTTAAATTATTTACTTTTAGTCTAGCTATATCAATTTCCATATCTAATTCATAGTTTTCTTTAGCTCTTTCAAAGGTTGTTTGATAATTTTCATTTAATATTAATAATAAATTATTTAGTTTAATATCAATTTTAGCAATATTTATCTCAATATTTTTTAAATCATTTTGATACTTATTATATTCGGTATTAAACTTTTTATATTCATATTCTTCTTGTTCAATTTCTAAAGACATGCCACTCTTTTCTTTTTTTAGAGTAGTTAATTCTTTTTCAGTTAGCTCTTTATTCTTTTGCTTTTCATAATAATTTTCTAATAATAAATCAATTTTTTTATCTAAAGAATTATTTTGAACGTTTTTAGTCCCTTCAATCTCGCTTTTCTTGGTATTATAAAGCTTCTCTTGACTTAAATAATAATCTTTTTTATGACTTATTTGTTCTTCTAAAACAGTTAATTCTTTATTTAAACCTAGGCTTTTATCATCAACAATAACTATTTCTTCATTAGTGGTTTTTATTTCTTTTTCAATTCCCGTTAATTTTTCAATTAAAATATTTAATTCTTTTTGGTAATTATTTAATTCTCTTTTTAAAGAAGAAATACCATTAGTATTTTTATTTTTTCCACCAGTTATTGATCCACCAGGATTTAAGATTTCACCATCTAATGAAACAATTTTATAACGATAACTAGTTATTTTACCAATTAAGTTTAAAACATCAATATCTCTAACAACAATTACATTACCTAGTTGATTTTTAATAATAGTTTCATAAACATTATCATATTTTACTAAAGAATCACCAGTACCAATAAAACCATCAATTTGTGATATACGATCAATTACCTCTGGCTCTATATATCTTGGTTTAATAATATTAAGCGGAAAGAAAGTAGCTCTACCTAAATTATTTTCTTTTAAATAATTAATCGCTTCCTTAGCTCTTATTTCATTATCCACAACAATTACATTTTGATTAAATCCTAAAGAAGTTTCAATTGCTAAAGAATATTCATCTTCTACTTTAATTAATTTTATTAAAACATCATGAATCCCCTTTAATCTTGGATTATTCAAAACATTCTTAGCTGCATATGAAATCCCAGTATCTTCTAAAAGACTGGTTTCAATAACACTAATTTTGTTTTTATAATCATTTATTAATTTGTTTTTATCATTATAATCTGATAATAATAAATTTCTTTTTTCCTTTAAAGTTCTTAATTCTATATCAACATTATATTTATTTTTATTTAATTTTTCTAAATTATCATTCAAGTTTTCCAAATCTTTGCTAATAATATCTAAGTTGTTTTTTAAACTTAATACTTCTTCTTTTAAAGCTGTAATATTATTTTCTAGTTTTATATCTTCAACTTGGTATTTTTTTCTTTCAATCGCTATTTGTTTTTCACTTTCTAATTTAGCTATTTCATCAGTTAGCTTTAACAGCTTTTCATTATCTTGATTAATCTTTTCGTCTAATTTAATAATTTCTAGTTTTAATTTTTCAACTTTAGAAGTATCCTTCTTGTTAGTTGCTTCAATTATTAGTACTTTGTTTTCAATTTCATCTTTAGCTTTAATTAATTTATCATATTCTTGATTTATTTCAGTTATATCATTAACAATTAAACTAATTTCAATTTTCTCTAAATCTTTTTTAAAACTCAAGTATTTAGTAGCTGCTTCACTTTGAATTTTTAAAGGTTCAATAGAAAGTGAAAGCTCATTTATAATTAAATTTATGCGACTTAAATTATCAGTAGTTTTTTCTAATTTACGAAGTGATTCTTCTTTACGCTTTTTGTATTTTAAAACGCCTGAAGCTTCTTCAAAAATAGTTCTTCTTTCGATTGGGTTAGCATTAATAACATCTTGAACCTCACCTTGACTAATAATATTAAATGTTTCTTTACTAGCTCCACTATCAATAAATAAATCAGTAATATCTTTAAGTCTTACTTTAGTTCCATTTAAAAAGTATTCATTATCACCATTATTATATAAAGTTCTTTTTATTTCAATTTCATTAAAATCACAATTTAAATAATGATCATCATTATTAAACACTAAAGATACGCTAGCTTTTGTATGAGAATCTCTTGACTTACTACCAGAAAATATTACATCACTCATTTTATTTGTGGCACGTAAAGACTTAGCACTTTGTTCACCAAGTACCCATTTTACGGCATCAACAATATTACTTTTGCCACTACCATTTGGACCAACAATCCCGATTATGCCTTTATTAAGCTCAATATCAGTCTTATCAGCAAAAGATTTAAATCCCCAAGCACTTATACATTTTAAATACATATTATCACTACTTTGCTCTTTTATTTATGGCATCTAAAGCGGCCATCTGTTCTGCTTCTTTTTTACTATTACCAAAACCCCTACCATAAACAATATTATCAACTAATACTTCTATGGTATATTTTTTATCATGTGCTGGTCCACTTTCTTTGACGACCACATATTCTAAACTTTTTCTAGTTGTTTGGACCATTTCTTGTAAAGCCGATTTGGCATCTTCTAAAAATATGGTATTACTTTCAATATATGGAACAATTATATCATAGAATATTTTTTTTACTTTTTCAATTCCCTGATCCAAATAAATAGCTGCCATTAAGCTTTCAAAAACATCAGCAACAATCGCATTATTTATAAGATCCTTTTGGCCTTTACCAAGTTTTATATAATCAGGTAGATCAATGTCTTTGGCATATCTAGCTAATGCTGTTTCACATACATAACTAGCTCTTATTTTACTTAAGCCGCCCTCTTCTTCGTCGGAATTTAAATATAAATATTCACTAATAACAATTTCTAAAACTGCATCTCCTAAAAATTCTAGTCTTTCATAGTTTTCACCACCATGTTCATTAGCATAAGAACTATGGGTTAAAGCTTTGTTTAATAAATCTTCATTATTAAATTTAATATTATACTTTTCTAAAAACTTCATATCATTCACCTAAATCATTATAACAAATTTTGCTTTAGTTGGTAAAAATTATTTAATTATCGCTAAAATTATGTTAAGATTACCATAGGTGATTTAGTGAAAAAGCTAATTATTAAATTAATTAAACTATACCAAGCAACACCTTTAGAAATGCACCAATACTGTCGCCATACTCCAACTTGTTCCAACTATATGATTGGTTGTATTGAAAGTTTTGGCTTATTAAAAGGCCTTTGGTTAGGCACAAAAAGATTATTAAAATGTCGCCCATTTGGTACATATGGTTATGACCCTATACCTAAAAAGGAGAATTTATGAAAAAAATAAGTCATTTAGTTATTTTATTATTAATATTATTTAGTGTTACTGGTTGTTTTAAAAGAGATAGTTTAGAAGATGTTACCATTTATACTACGGTATATCCGATTGAATATTTAACAACTGAATTATATGGTAATAACTCAGAAGTTTTATCTATATACCCAGATGGTATCAATCCAAGTGATTATAAACTTACAGAAAAGCAGATAAACGATTATAGCAAAGCCGCTTTATTTGTTTATAATGGTTTATCAGATGAAAAAAAACTAGCGGCTGAATTTATTAATCGTAATAAAGTCATTAAAATTATTGATGTTTCTCAAGGTATTGATGTTAGTAATGATATTGAAGAATTATGGCTTTCGCCTGCTAATTATTTAATGTTAGCGCAAAATATTAAAAATCAATTAAAAGAATACATTACCAATAAATATGTCAAAGAAGAAATTGATGAAAATTATAATAGTTTGAAATTAACAATTTCAGAAATGGATGCTGAGCTTAAGATTATTGCTGAGAAATCTGCTAATAAAACAATTGTCGTCGGGAACAATACTTTTAAATTTTTAGAAAAATATGGTTTTGAAGTTATCTCTTTAGAAGGAGATGTTACAATTAGTGATTTAAACAAAGTAAAAAATTTAATTAATGATGGTAAAGTATCATATATATTTGTCAAAGAAAATGAAGAAATAAATAGCGTTATTACTGATTTAACTAATGCTTATAAAATTTCTTTAATAAGTATTAAAACAATCACTAACTTAACAGATGACGAAAGAAAAAATGGTGAAAATTATTTATCATTAATGAATCAAAACATTGATGCCATTGAATTAGAAGCCAACAACTAGTAATTGACTTAACTAATTAAATCCTTTATAATCTTACTTGTTGGTCATTTGGAGTAGTACTCAAGAGGCTGAAGAGGCGCCCCTGCTAAGGGTGTAGGTCGGGTTTTCTGGCGCGAGAGTTCAAATCTCTCCTGCTCCGCCATTATTTTAATTAATAAAAGATCGTAAAATCTTTTATTTTTTATTTAAAATTATTGATTTTCCCAGATATTTAGGGTATACTTTGGTAGTTATTTAATTTTGTCTCCTTAGCTCAGTTGGTAGAGCA
>CAYURI010000018.1:0-10264 GCA_964447275.1 uncultured Muribaculaceae bacterium | reverse complement strand
TTTAGGCGAATTGGTGCTAGTATCACACTAGCCAACCCCTTTTTATTCTTTGAGGTTACTTGTAAAAGTAGCCTCGTTTTTTTTATTTATTATATTCTTTACATTTTTGTTCCAAGATATCAAAATTGCAACATCTTTCCATAAGTTGAGGATATAATTTTTTTGCTTTGTAAAGTTCATATATTTTATTGGCTTTTTTTAGTAATAATTCTTTGTTATTTGTTTTGTTTAACCAATTTAATTGGTTTATCATTAAAAGCCTATATTTTTCATCATGGTCATTACTAGTTGGAGCAGAAAAAGATATATTAAAGTAGTTTTTATCACTTACTGGAATCATATTGTTGATGTTAACAACTCCTAATTTACCACCATCTATTTTTAACAAGTCCATTGCTGAATTAGATAAATTTTTGTGTTTAGGTTTAGGAGAAGATAAAGGGGCAAAATATTTAAATTTACCAGCTTCTATTTCAAATAAAACGCCAACAAATGGACGTAATTCTTTCTGGCCAAAATTATATATTACTTTACTATCAAATTGTCTTAAAAAATCACAATAATCTGAATTTATTTTTACTAATTTTAAGTTATTCAAAAAAACATCTCCTGACGAAGTCATTATAACATTTTGAACCAAAAAAACAAGAGACTATGTCAAGCTTCATAGTCTCTTTTTTAATTTCCATTTAAGGCTGGATACACCTGCTTTTTTAATTTCCATTTAAGGCTGGATACACCTACTTTTTTAATTTCCACTCAAGGCTGGATACACCTGCTTTTAAGGAGGAATATAGCACAACGCAGATATTTTTTCCTTCTTGAGCAACAGCATAAGCTATTGCCAATCTAATTATATCATAAAAGATATGGTTGTAAATTAATTTTTATATTGTCTTAATATAGCATATATATTAGAAATGTCAATTAGCTTACTTTTTTACTTAGTTCTAAATAATAACTATATCTTTTTTTCGCTTCTTCAATTTGTTCTTTGATTAATTCTTCGTATAAGGAAGGATTTTTTATTTTTAAGGAACTATATCTTACTTCATTATTTAAGAATTCTTCATATTTAGTAAAATCTGGTTCAGAAGAATCTAAAGTAAGTTTGCCATTACTATATCTCATTAGATTTAAGTAACCACAAGCAACAGCTTTCTTTTGTTCCTCATTACCACAACTTAAACCACATTTAATGCCATGTTCAATACAAGGAGCATAGGCAATAATAATTGATGGTCCTTTATGATCTTCAGCTTCTTTAAAAGCTTTAATAACTTGCATTGGATTAGCTCCTAGACTTATTGTAGCTGCATAAACATCTGGATAAGTAATCGCTTTTCTAAATAAGTCTTTTTTAGGAGTCCTTTTACCTAGCCCAGCGAATTCACTAACTTGACCTAATTGACTTGATTTACTAGATTGACCACCAGTATTAGAATATACTTCGGTATCTAAAACTAAGATGTTAATATCTTTTTGGGTTGCTAAAACATGATCAATACCACCATAGCCAATATCATAAGCCCAACCATCTCCACCAACAGCCCAAACGCTTTTAGCAGATAGATATTCTAATTCTTCACTTAATTCTTTTGGTAAGTTTTGTTTACGAAGATTTTCTTTGACTAATTTAGTCTTTTCATAATCATCTGGATTTTCTAACCACTCTGTTAGTAGTTTCTTAGTATCATAATCAAATGAATCCATGGTTTGTTTAATTAATTCTTTCGCTCTTTCTCTTTGGCTTTCATAACCAAGTAAAATACCCAAACTAAATTCAGCATTATCTTCAAATAAGCTATTAGCCCAAGGAATAGAATATGGTGCTGATGGCACGCTTCCTCCATAAATACTAGAGCATCCTGTGGCATTAGCAATAACTAATTTTTTACCAAACAACTGAGTTAGTAATTTAATATATGGGGTTTCACCACAACCAGCACAAGCACCACTAAACTCAAATAATGGTTTAGCAAGTTGACTACCTTTGACTGTAAACCTATTATCATCTAATTTATTTTCATAATTATTAAATAAATCATTCGCAATTGTTTGTTTATTAGCATCATAATCCCCAAAGCTTAAGGCTTTGTTACCACCTTTACCAGGACAAGTGTTAATACATAGTCCACAGCCTGTACAATCAGCTTCACTAACACAAATGATATATTTATCATTTAAGTTCCCTAATACTTTAATACCAAGTTCGGCATACTTATCAGTTTCCGAAACAATAAATGGTCTAATTGCTGCATGAGGACAAACTAAAGAACATTGTGTACACTGTATACAATTTTCTTTATTCCATTTAGCAACATGATCAGCAATGTTTCTTTTTTCATATTTACTTGTTGCACAAGGAAATGTTCCATCTCTTAATTGATAAACTTCTGATACTTTTAAGTTATCCCCTTGCATATTATTAATAGTTGAAATTAAATTATGTTTTACTTCTTTAGTTTCTTTTAAAGGTATATTAGTTAAATCTAAGAACTTGATATTATCATTAATACTCTTAATAGCATTAATATTATTGTTTACAACATCTTCACCTTTAGTTTTATATGTTTCTTTGATACTTTTGACAATTATTTCTTCATAATTAGGAATATTTAAAACTTTTAAAATAACGGTTTCCATAATTTTACTAATCTTACCATTAATATTATTATCTAAAGCAATTTTAGAAGCATCTAAACAATAAAATTTAATGCTTTGATCTTTAATAGTTTTTATATCTTCACTAGTAAGAAGATTAATAATCTCTTTTTCATCTTTAGCAGTATTTAAAATAATCGTGCCATATTCTTTAATCCCTTTAAACATTTCTAAATTAGGTAGATATTCATCTTTAGTAACTACTACTAATTTAGGACTAATATTATAAAATGGTGCTTTTATTTGTCTTTTACCATATCTTAAATTACTTATGGTAATAGCATTGCTTTTTTTGGAATCATATTTAAAATACCCTTGAACAAAGTAATTTTGTTCATTACCTAAGACTTTTAAAATACTTTTACTAGCTGATACCATACCGTCTCCACCAAAGCCATAAATAGTCATTTGATCAAAACCTAAATCAATTGTAAAGTCAGTTTTAGGTAAACTTAAATTAGTCACATCATCATTAATACCAATCGTAAAATTAGGTTTTAAATCACCTTCTAACATATCAAAGACGGACTTTATCATATCAGGGGTAGTATTCTTACTAGCAAGTCCATATCTACCACCAACGATCTCTTTATTTTTATCTTTTAAAGCATTAATAACATCTAAGTAAAGTGGTTCACCGCTCATGGTATTATCTTTAGTTCTATCTAAGACAGCAATTCTTGATACTGAAGCAGGTATTACATCAATTAAATATTTACTACTAAAAGGACGATATAAATGAACGGTAACTACACCTACTTTACCACCATTATTATTTAGTTCATTAACAACTAATTTGATGGTATCAGTAACACTACCCATCGCAATAATGATATTAGTTGCATAAGGATGACCATAATAAGTAAATGGTTTATACTCGGTACCCATTATTTTATTTACTTTATCCATATAATCATTAACAATATCAAGAATGGCCATATAAATATTATTTCTGGCTTCACTCATTTGGAAGAAGACATCTTCATTTTGAGCCATGCCTTTTTGAATTTTATTTTTACCAAATAACATTCTATTTCTAAAGTCAGATAACTCTGTCTCCGGAATTAATTTTTCAATATCACTACGATTAATTTCTTTAATCGTATTTATTTCATGACTAGTTCTAAAACCATCAAAAAAATGTAAGAAGGGAAGACTTCCTTTAATCGCACTTAAATGACTTACTAAAGCTAAATTCTGAGCATCTTCAACTGATGATGAAGCAATCATACAAAACCCAGTATTACGGACTGCATATATGTCAGAATGATCACCAAAGATACTTAAAGCATGGGTAGCTAATGTTCTACTTGCAACATGAATAACACAAGGCAACATCTCACCTGCTATTTTATACATATTAGGAATCATAAGAAGTAAGCCTTGACTAGCAGTAAACGTTGATGCTAAAGATCCAGATAATAATGCCCCATGAAGGGTTCCAGCTGCTCCAGCCTCACTTTGTAAAGAAACTAGTTTTACTGGTTTGTCAAAAATATTTAATTCCCCTTTAGCAATTAAATTATCTATTTCACTAGCCATAGTACTAGAAGGTGTAATTGGATATATTGGACATACTTCACTAAATAAATATGCAATATCAGCACAAGCTTTATTACCATCAACAATCTTCATATCATCATCCTACTTTCTTTTTAATTATATAGTTAATGGTGATTATTGTCAAAGCAATAAAAAACTCTAAACTATTAAAGTTTAGAGTCTATGTTATTAAGAAAATCAAAGAAGTCATAAAAAGTGTCAACTTCGTCTATTACGCCTGTTTCATGATTATAAACTAAAATTCGTTCGCTATTTTTTTCAAAAAGGATTGGTCTTCCATCTGCCAGCGCACCAATTACAATATAATTATCACTTGGCCTATCGTCATCATTAATATCAATTAGTGGATTATGTAATACTCCATACAATTGAATTCCAGCAGGAAGAAACAGTTCACCACCATCTGAAAATAACAACCATTCTTTATACTTTAAAGGTAAAGTAATATTGTTTTTAGTCTCAAATTCAATAATTTGGTCTTCTGTGACTTTTGGTGCAAAACTTACTTTGCCATTTTTTTCTAATCTACTTATTATTATACTTAATTCATTATTAAAACTGTTCATTTTAACATCTCCATTTCTTATATTAAATTAATTTCCTCTTTTTATTTTCCTTGATTACATAAGCATTCCTTCCCCTGGCTTTTCTTCAATCGTTTCTTCAGTAGTTGGTATTTGCTGCCTAATTATTTGCAATTCTTTAAGTCCTGCCTGTTCAACTTTTTCTTCTAGTGTTTTTTGTTGTTCAAGTTGATCATTGCTTGGCAGCTTATTATCTTGATCTAAAGCAGCCGGTTCTACTGACACTAAAAGCGGTTGCTTTTCAACTTCACTAACAATAATTGGGGAGCGATGTTGAAGAGGTAATACACATATTTGCGATGAAATCATATTTAAAAAAGCATCACGCTCTAAAAATGGAATATCGATATATATGTTTTTACCAGTTGTTTTGACTTTTCCCCCCATTTTTTTAGCTTTATTTATGATTAACCTTTGAATGTTATAAGGAATATTATCGCTAACAAATGAGAAGTATCCACCCCTTGTATCATGGCCTGCACAAGCTCCGTTGGAAACCAATCCTCTTTGAGCAAAATTACTCAATAAGTTTTCAAGCGATGGCAACCCCTCTGAAAACTCTTTTATTGCGATTCTTCTTTGATCTTCAGTCATTCTGGTTATATCTACATCAGGCTTACCTTTAGCATATAAATTATTCTCATATCGACTTGAAAAATCAAAATTATCAATTATTTCAAAATCAGAAATCTGAGAAACCTGTCTTACTTCATCTCGACTTATAACTATATAATTGTTTTCAGAAATCTTACAAATAAATTCTCCAGATTTAGTTTTATGTATGCTTTCAAAACCAACGTCAGAGTGAACATGTTGTTCTTTATCCCTAAATTGAAAAGTTATGTCATGTAGATTTGGTGCAAAACTAGAATCAGAAAGGAAAAACGAGTTGCTTTTTTCAATACATTCAATTGTTTCTGGAAGAGTTAATCTTTCTAATGTGGGTGTAAACATAAGTGCACATTGCTCTAACTTTAAATAACCATGAGGAACTACTAAACTCTTCATTCCTTTGCATTTTAAAAAGGCATCATTACCAATAACCTCGGCTTTATAAGTGTAGTCGCCTAAATCAATAAATGGCTCGTGAAAAAAACGACCATTGGTTACTGATATTAAAATATTTGCCTCATTATGCATAACAAAAGTCTTAATCTTTTTACTAACCATTATATCATCTCTTCTAACTACATAAACATTCCTTCGCCTTGTTCTTCTTCAACTGCTTCTTCAGTGGCTGGTATTTGCTGCCTAGCTTGTTTTAATCTTTCAAGTTCTTCTTGTCTAGCTTGTTCTTGCAAAAGTTCTTCAGAATTATTTTTTTGAGCATTCAATTTTCTAACTAGTTCTTCAAATAAATAGTTAATTGCATCAATATCAAGCTGTTGACCTTTTTTTAATCTTCTTAATTTTTTTCTTATTTCTTCATTAAATGGGGCGTGTAATTGTGTTTTAGTTTTAAAATCTAAATTCTGATAATAGTCAGTTCTATAAACATATTCAAACAATATTTCTTGAAGCATAGCAGTAATTTCTGCATCAGTATAGCCTGAATACAAAGGATCTCCGCCAGTTGGAGGAACAGGTTTTGGCATTGATTGTTGTGGCTGACCATTAATAGGCTGTATTGGCTTCGGCAGTTGTTGCTGAGGATTAACTTGGGGTGTTGGTCTTGGACTTGGTTGTACTGGCTGTGGTTGAGATGTGGGTTGTTGAAATTGTGGAGTAGGTTTAATTGGCGTTTGACTTTGAAAAGGTTGCTGGTTAGAAACTTGAGATATTTTTCCTTCTTCAATATTAACTGAATATACAGATTTTGAATCTAATTTAGATAAATCAATATTTATTTCTTTGCCATCGAAAGATCTTATCACCGCTGATGTTCCTATAAATGCAATTTCACGAAAATCTCCTCTACGAATTTGAAAAGTAAATGGTACCCCATTATGTGTTTTCTTAATTGTCACAATGTTGTTTTGTTGTGCTTCAAAAACGCCACGACCTCCATCATATGAGCTATTGCCTCTTTTATTGCTTCCTCCACGGTTTTCCATAACGGATTCAAAAGGGGCTTTAAAGCTATCTGGAAGCTCTAAATACTCTAAGCTATTTAAACCAAAAAAAGCCTTAATATCTGCATCTTCAATTCCTTCATGTAATATAAGCGTTTTCAAATTTTTACATTGATTAACGAAACAGTATGGCAATTTTTTAATAGACCCTGGAGCTTCTACGTGTGTTAAGCTTGTATCATGTGATGCAAACTGGCTTCCTAAATTTTTTATTCCGCTAGGAATAACAAGTTTTGAGGCATTTGGGTACATATCTTTTCCTAGATATTCGATAGTAGTGGGGAAATTATAATCGACTGTTACCGCATCTATGGCTCTATCTCCTAGTTCTTTTAAGCCATTTGGTAATTTAATTTTTTTAATTTTAGGTTTTGAGCCAAAAGTAAAATAATCTGCTGGGAGTTTTTCAATACCACCATCTGCAAAAACTATTTCTTCCGCTTCTCTTAATTTTTCCAAAACTTTATTTGCTGATAGCTCAGGTGATGGATTCAAAATTTTTACTTCTGCAGGAATATTGTATGTTTTTAGGCCTACTGGAACGTCAACTAATTGACCATTCTCATCAACGATATATCCATTAATATTTCTTAATTGTTTTTTTGGTTTTGAATCAAATAATCCCATAATTTTTCCCCTATCATACAAATATTATAGCACAATTTATATTTTGGATTCTTTTCCATATTTTTTTTCATAATATTTAGGAAATAACTTTTTAATAATTTTTTTCTTTCTTGTCTCAGACATTAAGATACTAGTTTTAAAGACAATAAATAATAATATGCCAAATAAGATTAAATAGATTAGCATGGCTATTTTATTATCACCTAAAGCATAGAAAATAGTAACTGCAGCAAACAATAAGTCAATGGCATAAATTGTTAAAACGGTTTTCGTCTCAGAATTATTATATTTATATAATTGATAATGTAAATGTCTTTTATCAGGTATCATAACGCCTTGTTTTTTAATTAGTCTTCTAATAATTGCCATTAAAGTATCAAAGATTGGTACAGCAAGTAAAGTAAGTGGTACTAAGAATGAACTAAATGTAACATTTTTATAACCAATTAAAGCAATGATGGCAATAATATAACCAAGAAACATTGAACCACCATCACCCATAAATATTTTCGCGGGGTGAAAGTTATGTTTTAAGTAACCTAATACTGCTCCTAAAGTAACAAAACAAAGTAAAACATCTAAACCACTAAACTTCCCTAAAGCTGTAGCTATGATACCAACAGTTAGAAAGTATATGGCACATATCCCACCTGATAAACCATCCATACCATCAATAAAATTAATACAGTTAATGGCCCCAACGATAAAGAATAAGGTAATTGGATAAGCTACCCAGCCAAAGTTAATTACTAAACCAAAAGCATCAATTTCTTTTAGTAAGAATCCACCATAAAAGATGGCAATTAAAGCAACTACGATTTGAACAATTAATTTATAACGATTAGCAATTGGTTTTATATCATCAAACATTCCCGTAATAACTAAAAGAAAACTACCGATTAAAATCGAATTCATTTGAATACTAGGTTCACCAAATATCATATAACCAATTAAGAAGCTTAAGAAGATGCTTAAAGCTCCCATTCTTGGGGTTGGGTTTTTATGAATACGTCTTTTTTCATTAGGAATATCTATTGCCCCTAAATATTTTGATAAAGCCCTGTTAACAAATAAAAATAAAAAGCTAATTAAGAATGTTGTACCAACTATTAATAATATATTTAATAAACTAGTTTCTAATCTCATAAGTACTCCTATATATTTCAAGATTTATTATACTACAAAATAAATTATAAAGAAAATAAAAAGCCAAATAGTTAACACTATCTTGGCCTTTTAATATAGCTTAATATTCTTCTTATAAATACCTCTGTTTGATTAACTTTTATAGGTTCTCCCCTGTTAACTACTTTAACGTCTCCTACGCATATTAATTTAAATAACTCTCTAGTATAAAGCTCTTCTTCTATTCCACCAGCTTTTAAAAATATTTTGTTTTCCCAATTAGTTTCAGGAATTATTTCTGTTCCTATAGGACAAAATACTCTAATAATTCCGTTTTCTTCATAATTTAGTAAAACAAAGCCTATATTATCTTTTTCTTTAAATAAAGTAGCAATAAAATCTTCATAAGTCAGTCCCCTTCCTGATGATGCTCCTTTATGAATCTTTTCAATAAATTCATTAAGTGATAAATAATCATAATCACTAAAATATCTTTGTTCATCGCCAATTATAAAATAGGGTTTATTTGTTTCTTCATCCATTAATACCTCAATAATATTTTTAGGTAAGTAAGAATTCATATCAGAAGCAGGATGATAAACCACCTTTTTACCAGGCTCTAAAAATCTTTCAAAAATATCCATTATAATTGTTTCCCCGTTTTTAAGTGTATATTTACAAGTCATATTAAAGTTCTCCTTTAATTTTCTATTCTAACATAAAGCATTAAAAAATCAATCAATAGATTGATTTAATTAATAAGCTATTTATTCTAAATCTTTGTTTTTATTTTTCTTAACTTTTAATGGTTTTATTTCTTCAACATTATTTTCTGGAATAGTTACTATTTTCTTTTTTGCAGCTAAACTAATAATGATATAGATAACTGATAAACCTAATCCAGCACCAAAGATAAAGATAATTAATAAGTAATCTTTAATATCTTTTCTTAAGATATCACTTTCTTCATCGTTATATCTTTGTAAAGTATTTTCTTCACTGTCATATAAGTATAAACCAGTATTACCAGTTTCGACATTTTTACCATAAACGATAGCATAATCAGATTTATCATTTATTTTAAATGCTTCTACTTCAACGGTATTAATTAATATCGTGGTTTTTTCATAATTTTCAATTGGTTTATTATATTTAAGTGGAGTAAAGACAATATTATTTAAAGATAATTCGATATAAGGAGTATATTCACCATTATCATATATAAATAAACTTACTACTCCTTCAGGATTTTTAAGACCTACTAAAGTATATTTTAAAGTTTCACTATAAAAGCCCGGAATATCTAAGTCATTTATTTTAACAGTTGTCTCCGTAAATGATGAAGGCATAGTAAGTAGTTCTTTTCTTTTGACAACAACATAAGTAACATCATCATAAGTAACATTTATCGGATTTTTATCTTCAACATTAACATTAATAGTATAAGTTTTAACATCACCATTTTGGGCTGTTACTTTGATTTCAAAAGTATTAATTCCTTCACTAACTGGGAATTCCCCTGTACCAGTTACACTTGCTGTACTATCGGCTTTAGAAGCCGTTATTTTAATCCCCGTAATATCTGAGCCCATATCAACTGCATAAGTTGTCGTACTAGCATTAAACTCT
>CAYURI010000017.1:0-13489 GCA_964447275.1 uncultured Muribaculaceae bacterium | reverse complement strand
AATCAGTGGGTCTGGGGTTCAAGCCCCCAAGGGGACACCAATATTTGATAATTATTTATTGCCAAAAGTGAAAAACTATTATAAAATGTAGTAGGTTTTCACCAAAATGGGCTTGTAGCTCAGCTGGTTAGAGCGCACGCCTGATAAGCGTGAGGTCGGAGGTTCAAGTCCCCCCAGGCCCACCATTTTGTTTAGATGGCCCGTTGGTGAAGCGGTCAAACACACATGCCTTTCACGCATGCATACATGGGTTCAAATCCCGTACGGGTCACCAAATGTTTTAATTAAAGATTAACTTGTTTTAGTCTTTTTTTATGTTATAATTTTAATATAATTATTTTATCACTTGTTTATCAAGTTAATTGTTTTAATTAAAACAGCCCTTTATGATAAGGATTAATCATATAAGGCTGTTTTTTTATTTTAAGGAGAATATATGAGAAAGATTATTATAGTTGACGGATTAAATTTATTATTTAGAATGTTTTATGGTATACCTAATTCTATTAAAAATAGTAAAGGCAAAGAAATAAAAGGTGTTATTGGGTTTATTGGTAGTATTAAAAAATATATAAATTTATTTAGGCCCTACTCTATAATAGTTGTTTTTGATAGTGAAACGAGTTATATACATAATAAAAAAATAAATAATTCTTATAAAACAAATAGAAAAAGTTATTATGATGTCCCTGAAAGCGAAAATCCATTTTCACAATTAAATGGTATTAAAAAAGCTTTAGACTTTTTAAAAATCTCTAATTTAGAAATAAACAATAATGAGGCAGATGATTTTATTGCATCTTTAACTACTCAAAGAAGAAAATATGAATATATAATTATTTCGACAGATAGAGATTATATTCAGCTAATTAACAAAAAGGTTTTATGGTATAATCCTACCTCTAAACAAACTAAGATATATAACAAAGAAGAAATAGAAAAAAAATATGGCGTTTCGCCAAAACAATATGTAGAATATAGATCATTAGTTGGCGATCCATCAGACAATATAAAAGGAATTAAAGGTATTGGCCCTAAAACTGCTAGTAACATATTAAAACATAAAACAGTTAATTTATATTTAAAAAATAGTAGCAACTTGAAACTTAAAAAAGTTATAATGGATTATAAAAACATTATTCAAAAAAATAAAGAATTAATTAGTTTAAATAAAAAAATAAATATTAATAGTATGATATTTAATAAAATGAATTACAATTTAATTATTTTAAATACAAATGAAATTATAAAATATATAAAAGAAGATTAAAAATTATATTTTTATGCTATAATTATTACTGTTAATTGCCCCATGGCCAAGTGGTAAGGCTCTGGACTCTGACTCCAGCACCGGAGGTTCGAATCCTTCTGGGGCAACCAAAAAGGAAGTGTTAAGATGGATTATAAAAAATTAGCAGAATTATTATATCCAAATATAGATAAAACTATTGAAGATTATGAAGCAATCTATCCAGAAAGAAATCTGGAAGCAGGAATTGAAGTATGTCGCTTTGCTCCATCTCCTACTGGAAGAATGCATATGGGTAATTTATATGCTTCATTTATCCCAGAAAGATTTGGTCATCAATCAAATGGCGTTTTTATTGTGAGAATTGAAGATACAGATAGTAAAAGAGCTATTGAAGATGGTATTAGCAAAATTATCTGTGATTTAGACTGCTATGATTACAAAATCGATGAAAGCCCGATTATTGGTGGACTTTATGGGCCTTATTTACAAAGTGAAAGAAAAGACATATATGCGGCTTTTGCTAAATACTTGGTTTCTATTGGTAGGGCTTATCCATGTTTTTGTTCTGAAGAAGATTTAAAAAACATTAGAGAAGCGCAAACAAATAAAAAGGATCGAATCGGCTATTACGGTGCTTATGCTAAATGCCGTAATTTAACTTATGAAGAAATAGCAGAAAAACTTAAAAAAGGTGAGAAATATACCATCAGGCTTAAGAGTATTGGAAATTTTAATAAAAAGATTACTTTTAAAGACAAAATTAAAGGGACTATTAATCTTCCGGAAAATGATATTGATCATGTCTTAGTTAAATCTGATGGCATTCCTCCTTATGCTTTTGCTCATGTTGTTGATGATCATTTAATGAGAGTTACTTTGGTTACAAGAGATGATTCTTATATATCATCTGTCCCTTACCATTTAGAAATATGGCAAGCATTTGGATTTAAAATACCCGCTTACGCTCATATCTTACCTTTAAATAAAAAAGATGGCGATTGCGTAAGAAAGCTATCAAAAAGAAAAGACCCAGAAGCAGCTGTCCTATATTATAATGAAAAAGGTATACCTAAAGAAGCTGTTAAACTTTATTTTGCTACCCTGCTTAATTCTAACTTTGAAGAATGGTATAATGCTAATCCTAATTCTAATATTCCTGACTTTAAATTTACTTTTGAAAAAATGAGTAAAAGTGGATCAATCTTTGATATAGAAAAGTTATTAAATATTTCTAAAACTTATTTTAGTCGATTAAAAGCTGATGATTTATATAATAATGCTTTAAAATATTTTAGTACTTATGATAAAGACTTTTATGAAATATTAAAAAATAATAAAGATTATTCGATAAACATCCTAAATATTGAAAGAAGCTTACCTAAACCAAGAAAAGATTTATCATGTTATCAAGATATAAAATATCAAACTGATTATATGTATGATGAATTATTTAATATTAATAATTATCAAAATTTAGCAATTAAGAGTTTTTATAGCACTAAAATTGTTGAAGAATACTTTAATAATGTATATAATAAGAACGATGAAAAAGAAATTTGGTGGAATAAAGTAAAAGAATATTCAGCAAAATATGGTTTTTGTCCTGATGTTAAAGAATATAAAGTTTGTCCTGATAAATATTGTGGCCATGTTGGTGACTTATGTGAACTAATAAGAGCTTCTGTTACGGGTAAAACTATTACCCCAGACATTTATGAAATATTAAAAATATTAGATATTTCATCAATTCAAAAAAGAATAAAATTATTTGCAAGTTATTTGAATAAATAACTTCTTATATGGCCCATTGGTGAAGCGGTCTAACACATTGCCCTCTCAAGGCAACATTCATGGGTTCAAATCCCGTATGGGTCACCAAATATTAAAAAAAGCTGAAAAACCAGCTTTTTTATTTACTTGCTTTTTGGTAACGATCTACGCATATTCTTTGTAAGCTCTTATACCAGCTTTCATTAGACTTATAAAAGCCTCGCTCAGTTTCTGATGGTACAGCTGCTTCAAAAAACTCTATTCCTTTCTGATAAAAAGCTAAAAGCAAGCCTGCCAGCTCAGCAAAAGTAGAACCGCTATGTCCTTGTTCATCAACTAATTTTTTTATTTCCTCTGCGGTTAATCCGGCTTCCATTTTTTCTATAACCTCAGATACTTGCATTAAAATTAAGCAATGATGTTCAAAGTTTGAATATTCTTCTTCTGTTTCACAACATAAAAATAGTTCTCTTTCATGTTTCAAGAAGCTAAGCCAAATAGTTCTCATATCTTCAAGGCAAAATTTTTGTAATCCTTCTAATTTCTTAAAAAATTTATTAGTTTCAGGTACCCAAAGCTTTCCACCACCGGTAATATAAAAAGCTTTTGCCATCTTTACTTCTTGTGAAATAAGAGTTATTGGGTCTAAATTAAAATATTTATCTTCACTTTTTTGCATGTTCCACCTCTTATAAGGCTATATTTTAGCAGGTTTTATATAAAAAGCAATTATAAAAAACAAAAGCCACTTTAATAAGTGGTTTTATTTTATTATGGTGGGCGGTATAGGACTTAAACCTATGACCTCTTGCACGTCAAGCAAGCGCTCTAATCAACTGAGCTAATCGCCCATAACAATTATTATTATACAAAAAAAATATTGAATAAACAATATTTTATTTTATACTTCTATATGCTTTAGAAGCTTCTAAAGTAACACCTTTAAATTCTGCTAGTTTAGAAACTGATACAACTTGATAACCTCTTACATATAACTCTGGTAAAAGTAATTTTAAAGCCTCTCCGGTGGTTGGGAAGATATCATGAAGTAAAACTATATCACCATCTTTAATAACGCTTAAAACATTGTTTTTTATAGTTTCAGCATTTCTATAATGCCAATCTTCTGGATCAACATCCCATAATATTATAGGCATATTTATTTCGCTTTTTATCTTTGGTGTTAAATTACCATAAGGAGGCCTAAAATAGATTGGTCTAATATTAAATAATTCTTCCATTACCTCAGTTGGTTTGTTGATGCTTTCTGTTCTTTTCTTCTTGCTTAGTCTAGTTAAATACTTATGATAATAACTATGGGTTCCTACTTCATTATCACTAACTAGTACCATATTAACAATATCAGCATTCTTTTCTAATCTATTTCCTAACATAAAAAAGGTAGCAGTTGTTTTATTATCTTTTAAAGTATTTAATATATCTTTAGTTACTTCACTAGGGCCATCATCAAAAGTAATTGCGATTGTCTTTTTATTAGGGTTTAAAGCATAAATATTATCATTAATATAATTTTCATCTAATACATAATCAATTTTTAAATATTTGTATATCTCGTGATAATTTAATCTAACAAAAATAGGTTCATTAACACTTGGTTTTATATCATAGTTGGAGAAATAAACAATTATTTCATTATCTTTTATTAAATAAGATATTTCGCCTTGATTATTATAAATACTATCATAAATAAAAGCTGGGTATTTTAATTCTAACATTTCTTTAGTTTTTAAGCCATATTCTTTAAGACCATTTTTAATAAAAATGACTGATATTTCTTCTTCTTTTAAATTATTTAAATTAATTATATAACTCTTATATTTATAATTAGAAAGTGAGAATAATATACTTAAATACTTATGATCAACAATGTTTAATTGAAACTCAATATTACCATTTTCTTTACTTAAATCTAAAACGTATTCTTTAATTTTTTTATCTAAACCATAATCTTTAAAATATGGATATTTAATATTACCATTTTTACCTTCATATGTTTTTACTATATAATCTTTGTTAGTAAAAGGATTAGTAATACCTAATAATCTAATATTTAATAAACATATAAAAAAAATCATTAATAAAATTACTAAAATTTTTAATAAACTAGTTGTTTTCATCTTCTACCTCTATTAAGATTATACTGCTTTTAAAAGCAAAATAAAACTCTAATTTTTTTAATTAGAGTTGTTTTTTAAATGGTGCTGGAAGTGGGAATCGAACCTACGACCTATCGCTTACGAGACGATTGCTCTACCAACTGAGCTATTCCAGCAAGAAGGATGATATTATTTTATCATACCTTAACTATTTTTAATATTCTTCTTTTTAAATATTATAAATGATATTAAAATCATCGCTATAAAATATATTAAACAAATTATTATTGAGAAATTAAAGTTAGTATATTTAAATTGGGATGTTCCACCAAATAAGTAATCACTAAAATCCCAGTTTAAAGTAACAAAATAACGCATGAATTTTACTTTATAAGTTATTACTAACATATTAATAATTGATGAAGCTATGCTACCAACAAATGATATGGCAATTGCTGCTGCACTATTAGCAATTGCAGTACTTAAAGTAAATGCTAAAGTAGCAATAATAATAAAGATTGGTGCTTTAGTAACAAAAATAAGCAATACATAACTAAAAATATTTTGAACAACAACTTTATTAGTAACATAATCATAATTTACGACTGGAATTTTTAAACTACTAGCCCCATATATTAAGTAACCAACGATACTTTGTAAAACAAAGACTGATAAGCAGGCAAACAATACCATCATAATCGCTGTTATAAATTTAGCTAGTAAAATTTTACTACGACCAAAAGGTCTTATTAATAAAGATTTTATTGTGCCTTTATTAAATTCTTCACTAACAATAGCTCCGCAGCTAAAGATAATAATAATCATGATTAAAAATTGATATTCACTAAACATATTCATATAAATGGTTTTCATATCACCTTTTATAGATGGATCATACTTATTATCAACTGAATACTTGCTTATTGCCATTGATTTTAATGTTGCCTTAAACTCTTGTTCTTCATCAAAATTACGTTTTTTATCTTTATTTTCATACCAAGATACTTTACTACTTTGATATTCACTAAGTGAAACATTTAAGTAATCATAATTGCCATAAGGAATATCCTTATCTAATCTTAAATTAACAATTTCAATCCCTAATTCAGTAAGGAAAATATCTTTTTTAGCAGCTTCCATAGCTACTGATCCTTTAGCTTTAGATAAGGCTTTATTTTGCGTTTTCAAATCCTTGTTTAATGTTTTTAATTCATCATTTACAAAACTACGCCAATCATCATTATCAAATTTAGTTATAACTTTATTATAGCTTTTTTGTAATTTTCTTAATTCATAACTGTTTTTATATTTACCATATTTTAAATAGTTCATTTGATATACAGTTTCATATAATTTAGATGATGCCAAATAAGCTTGCCAACTTTTAAAACCATATTTTTCTTGTAAATTATATATATCAATTTCGGTTTGATTGGTTACATACCATTCAATATTTTTACTATTTTTTAAGTCAATTGTTTTTTGTTCTTCTACTAATTCAGCAATATATTCTTCATTACCGTACACATTTGCTTCAGTCTTATAACTTTTATATATAAAATTAGTTAAAACAACAAAACCTAAACAAATAAGTAAAATAATGTATATGCTTTTTTTACCAAATACTTTTGTTAATTCATTTCTTACTAAATTAATCAATGATATTACCCCCCACTTTATTTAAAAATGCTTCTTCTAAAGATATTTCAGCTTCATATATTTGATAAACTAGAATATCTTCTTTTAATAATTTTCTTAATAATTCCGGAATTTCTTCTTTAGCAGCAGTTATTTTTATTTTATCATCATTAATAGCATCACCAATGCTTAATACTTTAACAGCTTTTTTAGCATTGCTTACTTCCATAAAATAAATATTTTTTGACGCGGCTTTTTTAAATTTTTTTACTTCAGTTGTTTCTAATACTTTACCATTTTTAATAACACAAACTTTATTACAAAAGCTTTCTAATTCTGATAAGTTATGGCTAGATATTAAAATACCTTTATTTTTTTTAGTCGCTAATTCTTTTAAAATGTCTCTTAACTCTTTAATCCCTTCTGGGTCTAAACCATTTGTTGGTTCATCTAAAATTAAAATATTAGGATTATTAAGCAAAGCTCCAGCAATACCAAGGCGTTGTCTCATACCCAAACTATATTTAGATACTTTATCTTTAATTCGATTTTCTAGTTTTACTAATTTTACTACTTCTTTAATACGTTTCTTAGTAACCCCTTGATACATTCTCGCAATTAGTTCTAAATTCTTCTCTCCAGATAAATACATATACATATCTGGGTTTTCTACTATAGCGCCCACTTTAGATATAGCTTTAACAAAATCTTTTTTAATATCGTAACCATTTATTGTAACGCTACCTTTATTAATGCTTTGTAAACCTAGAATCATCTTAATAGTAGTGGTTTTACCGCTACCATTTGGCCCAATAAACCCTAAAATGTCTCCTTCATAAAGTTCTAGTGATAAATCTTTAATAATTGCTTTTTTACCAAAGCTTTTATATAAGCTATCGCATTTTAAAATTAAATTATTCATAAATTCTCCTTTTGATAGTGCACCCTTAAAATACAATGATTTATTTATAATGTCAAATAAAAAAATAGAATAATAACTTATTCTACTTCGATATCATCTAATTCTTTAAAATCTTTAAATAAATCAGGTATGGCTTTTTTAGCTTCTTTTATAAATAAAGGTAATAACTTAGTATTTATTTCTTTGTCTTTACTCTCTAAAAATAATTTTTCATTATCTGGTTTAGTATAGCAAAATTTAATATCAGTAACATTATTTTGGTTAATTAAATAATAGTAAGTGTTCCCTTCATATAAAACTTTACTAGCAACTATATATTCTATATCATTACTAAGAGTTATAAGATCTTTTATATCTATATTCATCTTCCTAGCCCACCTTCCGGTTGTTCTTGTACTTCTGACTCGGTGTTGACATCTTCAATAGTTGTGTCAAGGCAAGTTTTTTCGTTTTTACTTAAATCCTCACGTATTTTTTGAAGAGTTTCTTTTGATACTTTTAAAATTGTGCGATCTTCAATAGCTTTAATAAGTCCAAAAATACTTAAAGCACCCCAGCCAAGTTCAATTAAAGCAAAAATAATTCTTTGCAACACAGTGGCAGACGAAGTTATTATTATGAAACTAGCAGCAACAGCAAGTGCAGTTAAAAATATATATGCTTTTATAAGTTTTTTTGTCTCTATCTTTTGTGCAAATTCCATTGCTTCATATTTTTTTATTTCCGTCATAAAATATGCATCTTGATCAGGATTTAATTGTACCTCAGGAGGAATAACTGGTTCTGCTTCGACTTTATTTTCCTTTTTTTGGAAAAGTTTAGCAAAAAAGCCTTGTTTTTTAGGTATATTTTTTATTACCTCTGAATTATCAATGTGTGGTAAATCATTTGAAACATCATTTATTGGCTCTTTTACAAAAAAATCTTTACTATGGCCAATCGCATCAAATTCTTCATATAAAGCTTGGGCTTTACTACTATCACCATTGGTATAGGCCAACAATCCTTGTAATAATTGTTGCTTCTCTTCTTCAGAATGGATAAAAGCTTTTTTAGCTATTCCCATTATTTTTTCTCTTATTATTTGAGCTTTGTATCTTCTTTCTTCCCAAATTTCCATTCCTTCCCATCTTTTATATTCTGATTCGTTATTTTTTTTAAGATCAGCAATATGTTGTCGCCAATATTCTAGCCCATATTCATAGACCAGTTGTTTTCTTTGACAAATTTCATAAATATTTGTTTCTAAAGTTTCATTATTTAAATTAGACATAGTTAATAACTCCTTCTAAAAAAAGTATAATACTTAATTTATTAATATACAATAAAAAACAACTCCTAAGAGTTGATATTTCTATTGGTGCAGGTAAAGGGACTTGAACCCCCAAGGATTTCTCCGCTAGCTCCTAAGGCTAGTGCGTCTACCAGTTCCGCCATACCTGCATAAGTGGTGGACCTCGTAGGGCTCGAACCTACGACCGCCCGGTTATGAGCCGGATGCTCTAACCAACTGAGCTAGAGGTCCATCGACATAAGTAATAATAACACAAGATAAAAAATGTTGCAATATTTTTTACAAGAAAAAATAAGTATTTCTACTTATTTTGTAAGGCATTTAATAAATCGATTTTAAACATGTCTTTTTCAGCATTAGCCTTAGATATCATAATACCTTTATAGGTTGTTAGCTCTGATTTATGACCTTCTAGTAAGATGTTTGATGGTGTAATATTATTTAGCATTACCGTATTATCTTTTGCATAAACTGTATAATGTAATTTAACATCACCATGAACTTGACTAAACATATGATCACTTGGTAATTTTAATTCATAAGTAAAAGAATTATCTTTTTTACTTTGACTAACTAATTCACCAACAAACTTACCATCTCTTAAAGATGGATAAAAATCAAAGTTTAATTTCTTATAAGCTAACATGTTATATTTTTTTAATGCTCTTTCTAATTTTTTAAACTCATTTTCATTTATATAATCTAAAACAAAACTTGCCATAAATAAAAAACCCCCTTATTTATTTGCGAGGTCATTATATCATAATAGCCTTAAAAAGTCAATTTTAAGGCTACTGTTAGTTATTTTTTAAGTATTCGGCTTCCACTTCATTCAAACTAGGAATGCTTTGTCTAGCCCCTATTCTTGTTACTGAAATGCCGGCTGCAATATTAGCATACTTAACTATTTTTTCAATATCAAATCCTTTAGATAAGCCATAAACAAAAGCCCCGTGGAATATATCACCTGCTCCAGTAGTATCTTTAGCTTCTACTTTTAAGGCTGGCATTAATTTAATAATACCATTAGCGCTGTATAAAGCACCGTGTTCTTCTAAAGTAATAACCAATATTTTGTCTTCATATTTATCAGCAAGCATTTGATATATTTGGACTAAAGTGTTTTTATCATCATAATTAAATTTCATGTTAGTAACTGTTTCAGCAAAACCTTTAGAACAAACAATATATTTGCATCTTTTACATAGATCTAGTAATTCTGGAGTAATTCTGCCTGCATCAATTACTGATATGGCTTTAGAATATTTATCTAATATTTCTTTTGATGCCACATAATCATGACCATCAACTAAAATAATATCAGGAATAAAGTCAACATCATGCTTAGTTAATGGGGTATATTCATCAACAATATTAAATAAAGTTCTACTACCATTTTCTTTATTAACTAAAATTAAAGAAATTGGGGTATCATTTTTATAAGTTGTTTCCACTAAATGTGTATCAACTTTAACACTTTCTAATTCTTTTTTTATTCTTTGCCCAAAAACATCATTACCAATTACTCCAGAATAATATACTTCTTCGCCCCATTTGCCTAATAAATAAGCAGCATTACCTGCTGGACCACCGCCACCTTCAGCGGCTTTTTGTAAACGATACTTAGTATTTTCAACTGGATATGTATCAATTGGGATTGTAATGTCATAAGAACTATGACCAACACATAATATTTTCATTCTATCACCCTTTTATTCTCTTTAATTATAACAAATAAATACTATTTTGTTAACTCTCTTTTAACAATCTCATAAACTTCATGATGAATTTCTTCAATAGTTTTGATATTATCACCGCTAGCGCATTCAATTGTATAAAAATTATACTCTTTAGCTAGTTCTATATAAGCTTGTTCAGCATTTCTTAAATGATGCTCATTTTTTTCATTTTGATCCATATCTTCTTTCAAACCTCGACTCTTTTTTAATATTAAAGAAGCTTCATATGGCATATGTAAAAATATTTTTATATCTGGCTTTGGTAGTTCTAACAATTCAAACTCTAGCTTTTCGATCCATTTAAACATTTCATTTCGTTTCTTAGCATCATCTAATTTCCCACCTTGATGAGCCATATTGGAAAAGGAATATCTATCCAACAAAACATTAATACCTTTTTCTAAATGCTTATTTATTTCAGGAATATTATATTTTCGATCAGCTGCATAATATAAAGAGGAAACTTTTGAATCAACATTTGGAGCTTCTTCTGGAAACCAGCCATCACATATATAGCTCTTACCAAGATATGGCCCGCCAACTATTCTTCCAGTTGGTGATGCATAATTTGGGAAGCTAAAACGAAAAAACGAAAATCCATCATTTTCTAGCGCTTCAAGTAATAAATCTGTTTGAGTTTCTTTTCCTGAACAATCAGTTCCTTCAATAACTATTAGTTTACCTTTTTTCATTGTTATCTCCTTTATTTAATAAATTGATTTTACCGCAGCTTTCTTTGCCTTCTTTGCAAGTCTTAAATATTTCGCAATCAGAACCTAATATAGTTCCATATATTGGTGCCACTTCTCTTACTAAATCACGCATTTGATAAGCCCAATTTCTTGTCTCCCATTGGGCTTTATTACATATTCTAAGTCTCATAATATGAGCAAATGTTCCACCATCAAAATTAGTTGTAATATTTAAAGCATTCCCTCCTAAATAAAAGTATACTAAATCTTCTTCACAGATATTATAAGCTTTGAATTTTTCATACATATTAATATTTTTATTAAACATTTCAATATATTTTTCTTTAGCTACATTTGCAATTGATGGCGGTATTTTATATTGATTTAAATCTTTAATAGGAATAAAATCAGGGATTAAAATTGGGTGCGTACGATGACGCGTATAATGGGTTAAAACAGATAAAGACATCGAAAACTGAAAACCAAAATGAACTTGTTTTAATTCTCTTTTATCAAATGTTTTACTTGATTCTAACATTATTTGGCGTTGTAACTCTTGATTGTTTTCAAGCTCTTCATATTCTCTTAAAGCTTGCTCATAACTATAGCTATATACTCTCATTAAAGCAGACAAAATTATTAATTTATCAGCTTCTTTAGTATAAGATATCATATTAACTTTATCTAATATTTTATATTCTTTATTTTTTATACAGGTGTTTAATAGTTCTTCTACTTCGTCTTTATCACTGATTTTATAATTATCTATTACTTCTTTTAAATATGGAACATAATTTTCCATTATTTTATAAAGTTTATCACCTAACTCTTTTAATTCAGCTATTTTACTTTCTTTGCCTTTAGTTAATTTTATAATCCAGTTTTTAAGTACATGAGCATCTACACCCATAATAATATTGCCGTGAAAAGAATAAGGAAGAGAAAACCTGGCATCTTCAGTTTTAATACCTAAATCAACAAATTCTTGGTAAGATTTAAATAAAAATTTCATGTGTTTTTTATACATTTTTTGTAGTTCTTTATTATTGGGTAATATATGATAGTTTTTATCTCTAAAGTCTGGTGTTACAAAACCAACATTGGCAAAATTAACTTCTCTTCTTGATTTTATTGTAAAAGATGAAAATCTTTCTTGAATAATTATTTGTTCTACCATAGGTGTTGCATTTTCTAAAGCAAATACTAAATAATCATGATCAGTAATAGAATCATGACCCATCGCAATTACTCTTTCAATAAACTTTTTGTTTTTTTCATAATCTGTACTAGATTTATATACTTCAGTTACTGTACCAGGAAATCTTGATAATTTGCCAGCTGTCGCCACTATTTTAGTTCTTTCTTCAACTGATTTTTTGTTACATGCAAATAATAATTTTACTTTCATAATTTACCTCTCCCATTATTTAAAGTATATCACAACAAAATAAAAAAACGAGATATTATTTCTCGTTTTCTTTAATAACTGCTTGAGCAGCTGCAAGTCTGGCAAGTGGAACTCTGTATGGCGAACAAGACACATAATCTAGTCCTATTCTATGACAGAATTCTACTGAACTTGGTTCACCACCATGTTCTCCGCATATACCTAAATGTAAGTCTGGTCTAGCTTGTCTACCTAATTCAGCAGCCATTTTAACTAGTTTACCAACACCTATTTGATCTAATTTGGCAAATGGATCTGATTCTAATATTTGTTTTGTATAATAGTCATTTAAGAATTTGCCTGCATCATCTCTTGAAAACCCATATGTCATTTGGGTTAAATCATTAGTACCAAAAGAGAAGAATTCTGCTTCTTTAGCTATTTCATCAGCAGTTAAAGCTGCTCTTGGAATTTCAATCATCGTACCAACTTGATATGTTAATTTAACACCAGCGTTTTTAATTATTTCATCGGCTGTTTCACAGACGATATTTTTAACATATTTTAATTCTTTTACTTCACCAACTAAAGGAATCATAATTTCCGGAATAACATTTAAGCCTTCTTTGTTAACGTTTATTGCTGCTTCAATAACAGCTCTAGTTTGCATTTTAGCTA
>CAYURI010000016.1:0-14395 GCA_964447275.1 uncultured Muribaculaceae bacterium | reverse complement strand
AAGGGTGGACAAACCGCCCTTTTTGTCATATAATGTTCGGGCAAGGGAAGGGGTGTATATATGGAAAAAACTCTAGACATTAATTATTATAATTATGAATTAGATAAAAAATATATTGCTCAAACCCCAATTGAAAAGCGTAGTCATTCTAAATTATTAATATTAAATAAAGAAACTGGTAAAATAAAACATACTAAGTTTTATCATATTATTAATTATTTAAACCCTGGTGATGTATTAGTATTAAATAATACAAAAGTTATTCCTGCTAGGATTTATGGTAAAAAAGAAACAACTGGTGCCAATCTAGAAGTATTATTATTAGAAAATATTAAAAATAATAAGTGGGATGCATTAGTAAAAAATTCTCGAAGACTTGATATTAATGATACCATTATTTTTAAAAACAATATATTAAGTGCTAAAGTTCTTGGAAAAAAAGACGATGGCATTATTGAGTTGGAACTTATTTATGAAGGCATTTTATATGAAATATTAGATTCTCTAGGTGAAATGCCTACGCCACCTTATATTCATGAAAAGTTAGAAGATAATGATCGTTATCAAACTGTTTATGCTAAATATTTTGGTAGTGCTGCTGCACCAACTGCTGGGCTTCATTTTACAAAAAAATTATTGAAAAGAATTGAAAATAAAGGAATTATTATTACTTATGTAACATTACATGTTGGTATGGGTACTTTTAAACCCGTTTCTGAAGATAATATTTTAAACCATAAAATGCATAGTGAATATTATAAAATGAACGTAGAAACTGCTAATATATTAAATGAAGCTAAGAAAAAAAATAGTAAGATTATATCAGTTGGAACGACTTCAACAAGAGTATTAGAGACTATATACACAAAATATAATACTTTTAAAGAAAGTTCAGGTAATACTGATATATTTATTTATCCTGGATATGAATTTAAAGCCATTGATTCTTTAATTACTAATTTTCATTTACCAAAGTCAACCTTAATGATGTTAGTTAGTGCATTGGCTGGTAGAGATAATATTATGGCTGCATACGAAGAAGCTAAAAAACATGATTATCGTTTCTTTTCTTTTGGAGATGCAATGTTTATTGATAAACCTAAAAAAGTATTAGAATTACTTAATGATTTTAAATATTTAAAGTCTTTTAATACTATAAATAATTTTAGTATATATAAAGGAACAAGTAAAATTATGCTTTCGGCCTCTCATGCTCATTATCACATAAGAAATGATCATCATAAAGTAAGAGAATATCACACTGATAGTTTAGTAAAAGTATTACATTTATTAACTAATTGTCATATTATTTTTACCACTTCTGATGGTGAAGATTATAATCATACTAAAGAAAACATATATAAAGAAGAATTAAAAAAATATATTAAAGAAAATGGCATAAAATTCTTAATTGATATTCATGGTTTAGAGTATGATGATGATCGTGATTTTGAAATAGGTGTTAACAAATATGAAAATATTAATGGTAATATTAACTTAATTAATAAAATATATAAACGTTTAAGTAAGTTTAAAAAGAAAGTTACAATTGATACTAAATTTTTAGCAAGAACTAAGACCATTAGTTATTATATTAATAAAGAAACCAATATACCAACTATGCAATTAGAAATTGGTAAAAACTATCGTCGTTTAAGTCATAATGCTTGGCGTTTTAAAAAATTAGTAAAAAAAATCAAAAGAGTAATTAGAATAATTGAAAGGGAATATAAAAATGATGGAAGAAATTAATTATACAGAAAAATATAATCAAATATTAGATATACAACCAATTTATGGCGTAGATCGTATTAAAAATCCCGTTGATTTTAACTGTATTGGCTTAGAAATTGAAATATCTGTTAACTATGAAAGAGAAAGATATACATTTATTAGGACTTTACTTAAAAAAATTAAACAAGCTGTAGGTGAAGATGGTTACTTTACTAGTGATAGTACTATTATTGGTAATTACTCATTTGAAATTGTTTTAGACCCTCTACCAGTTAAAAAAATTAAAAAAATATATAGCACATTATTAAAAATAATAAACTTTTCTGATGGTAGTATTTTGATGGATAAAGAACATAATTGTGGGCTTCACATGAATTTTAACCAATATGATTTAATCAATCATGATGCTTCTCATCAAAGATTATTATTACTAATGAAAGAAGAAATAGAATATTTTGAAGAAAACGTTTATAAACAAGTAATATATAATTTTGATTTTGAAGAATATTTAGAGTTTCAAAAAACAGTTAGTGCTAAATATACGGCTATTAATTATTTAAATAAAAAACTTATTGAAGTTAGGAATATTAAAGTCGGTTTATCAGCTAGTAAATTAGAAAAAATTATGAATCTTTTATTGGATGCGATTTATTTTGATAAAAGAGAAATTAAAATCGAAAAGAAAGTAACTAAGGACTTAACTAAGTTAATGTCTAAAGTATGGCAGAAAAATAATAGTGATATGATTGAAAAAGCACTTGATGAAGAAGTAATGGTAATTATATTTAATAAAAAAGGGCCAAAGATTATTGTTCCTAGTGAAGAAATAAAAAATAAAATATTAGAAGTGGAGAATAATTAAAATGGAAAAAGTATGGTTTTTTTATTCTAATTGGACCTATAATCGAAAAATAAGCAATGGTTTTATTGAAAGATTAATAACTAAAGCCAAAATTAATTATGATATTGATTTAGAGGTTTTCAATTTAGCTAAATTTGTTATTTCAACTGGTGATAAAAATACCATTTATTACGAAGGTAAAGAAATAACTGAGTTCCCAAAATATGCCATAAGTCGTAAACTAGATATCTTTTTTATCAGACAATTGGAAATGTTGGGAGTTAAAGTGTTTAATTCAGCTCAAGCCATGGTTGATGCTAAAAACAAACTTAAAACTCATCAAATTCTTACTGAAAATAATATTAAAAGTCCTAAAACTTTGTATGCAGTAAGAAAAACTGGTAAACAATTATTAGAATATGAAGATATATGTAAAATATTTAATAATAATACTTTCATTTTAAAATACATTAAAGGTAGAGAAGGCAAAAGTGTTTTCTTAATTGATAACAAAGAAACTTTTGATTTAAAGTATAGTCGTTATAAAGGTAAAGTAATATTTCAAGAGTTTATTAAATCTTCTTATGGCATGGATATTAGATGTTATGTAGTGGGTGGTAAGTTTATTGGTAGTGCCATTAGAACTAGTAATGGTAAAGACTTTAGAAGTAATTTAGCTCAAGGTGGTGAAGCTTTATATTATGAAGCCACTGATGAACTAAAAACTCTTGCTATTAATGTTGCAAAAACCATGAAACTAGATATCTGCGGAATTGATATTTTAATTGGTGAAAATGATGAGTACTTCGTTTGTGAAGTAAACTCCGTACCGGGTTTTAAATCTTTAAAAAGAACTAGAGGGACATATGAAGAAGACATCTTTTTAACACTTTTAAAAGATAAAATAAACGAAAATAACTAAAAGCTTTATGGCTTTTTTTATTTTAATCATATATAATATAGAAAGTGAGGCAAAATATGAAAATAGAATATACATTATTAAAAAAGGAACTTAATACTGAAGCTAGACTTGGTAAAATAAAAACTAATTATGGAGATTATGATACGCCAATGTTTATGCCAGTAGGAACCCAAGCTACTGTTAAAACTTTATCTCCTGAAGAATTATATGATGTAAAAGCGGGAATAGTTCTAGGTAATACTTATCATTTATGGTTAAGACCAACTCCAGAAATAATTGAAAAAGCTGGGGGCTTAGCTAAATTTATGAACTATAAAGGCCCAATGCTTACTGATTCTGGTGGCTACCAAGTATTTTCTTTAGCTAAACAAAAAGATATTTCTGAAGAAGGGGTAAAATTAAAAAGTCATATTGATGGTAGGCCTTTATTTCTTACTCCTGAACTTAGTATTGAAATTCAAAATAAATTAAATAGTGATATTGCGATGTGTTTTGATGAATGCCCGCCATACCCAGTAACTCATGAATATATGGAAAATTCTATTAAAAGAACCCTAAGGTGGGCTCAAAGATGTAAAGATAATCACAAAAATAAAGATCAAGCTTTATTTGGTATTGTTCAAGGCGGAACATTTCCTGATCTTCGTAAATATTCAGCTTTAGAAACAGTTAATATTGGTTTTGATGGATATTCGATTGGTGGGATTGCTAACTCTGGAGAAGATAAATCTTTAATTTATAAAGCGATTGATTATTCAACACCATATATGCCAAAGGATAAAATTAGATATTTAATGGGCGTAGGAGATCCTATTGATATCATTGAAGGAGTTATAAGAGGTGTTGATATATTTGATTGTGTATCACCAACTAGACTTGCTAGACACGGTCACTTTTATACTAAATATGGTAAATTAAACCTTAAAAACAATCAATATAAAGAAGATTTTAGCCCTTTAGAAACTAATTGTGATTGTTATACATGTAAAAATTATACTAAAGCTTATATAAGACATCTAATTACTGAAAAAGAGACTTTAGGAGCTAGGCTTTTATCAATTCATAATATTAGATATTTAATTAGACTCACAGAAGAATTGCGAGAAGCAATAAAAAGTGATACGATATTAACATATAGAAAAGATTTTATTAAAAATTACTTTGGAGAGTGATAACTATGTCTAATAAATTAATTATTTATGTAACACTAATTGCTTTAATACTAATCATTGGGATTCCTACTTATATTAAAGTTAACAATAATTATGAAACCAGAGTTATCTTAACAATGAAAAATAAAATTAAAGTTAAGGCTATTCAGTGCTGGAATGAAAGTAAATGTTTAAATGATACGATTTATTTAAATGAGCTATATGAAAACGGTTATTTAGAAGAAGTTATAAACCCAGTTACTAAAAAAGCTGTAAATGATGCTTCATATGTGAAAAAAAGTGGCGAAGAAATAACAATCAAACTTTTTAATTAGGAGGAAAATTATATGGATGAAATAAAATTTACTTCTTTACAAGATCTTTATAATCGCCTTAAACCAGCTTTGGCAACTAGAGTTAGAGAAATAAAAAGAGAAAACATTCCTTATGTTAAAGAAGAAGACATTTGGAACTATTTAAAAACTTATAAATGGAATAGAGAAACTAATTTAACATTAATTGATATGGTTAATGATATTTTAAATATTAGTTCTTATACAATTGATGAATATATAAAAATAAAAATGGGGCAAGTAAAAAGAGAAATAATAATTGATGAAGATAATCTACTATAGGTGATTTAAATGAAAGACAAAGAATTAAAAATTGCAGATTTACTAAAAAGATGCGAAAGTTATATTCAAAACAAGGATGAACTTAATATTATTAATGAAGCTTATTTGTATGCCCAAAAATGCCATGAAGAAATGATTAGAAAAAGTGGCGAAGCTTATATAAACCATCCTTTAAATGTTGCATTAATTTTAACCGAATTAAATGTTGATACCAAAACAATCGTTGGTGCTTTATTACACGAAACAATTAATCATGGTACTGGTGATTTAAAAGAAATAAGTGACAAATTTGGTGAAGATATTGCTAAAATTGTTAAATCAATCTCTAAAATTAATAAATTAGAATTAAATGGTGACTCAGAGTCTTCTAGTATTTATCTAAGAAAAATATTAGTTGGCTTATCGGAAGATGTTAGAGTATTATTTATAAAACTTGCTGATCGTCTTCATAATATGCGTACTATTTGGGCTTTGACACCAGAAAAGCAAAAACAAAAAGCTAATGAAACAGTTAAAGTTCTTATTCCAATCGCTCATCGTTTAGGCATAAATAAAATTAAAAGTGAATTAGAAGATTTATGTTTAAAATATCTAAAACCAGATATTTATAATGATATTAGTGAAAAATTAAATGATTCAAGAGAAGATTTAAGTATTATCTTAAATGATATGAAAGAAAATGTTGCCAATATATTAAAAGATTATGGTTTAAAATTTGAAATCAAAGGTCGCGTTAAAAGTATTAGTAGTATTTATGAAAAACTTAATAAAGGCAAAAAGTTTAATGATATTTATGATATTTTAGCTTTAAGAATTATTTTGGAAAAAGAAAGCGATTGTTATTTAGCAGTTGGTCTTATTCATGCCAAATATCGTCCAATGCCCAAAAGATTTAAAGATTATATTGCCTCACCAAAAGAAAATATGTATCAAAGCCTTCATACCACTGTTTTTGGTGTAGAGGGATATTTATTTGAAATTCAATTAAGAACAGCCGAAATGGATGAAATTGCTGAAAAAGGAATTGCTTCACATTGGACTTATAAAGAATCTGGTACTAAAAAAATTCAAACTATAATGGAACAAAAACTAGAATTATTTAGAAGTTTAATTGAAGCCAATAAAGACTCACTAGATGATCCAAATTTTGCTTTTAATATGTCCAACGAGTTTATTAATGATTTAATCTATGTATATACACCAAAAGGAGACGTTGTTGAGCTTCCTAAAGGAGCTACACCAATTGACTTTGCTTATCGTATCCACTCTGATGTTGGTGATAAAATGGTCGGAGCGATTGTTAATGATATAATTGTCCCTCTTGATTATGAATTGTGTGATGGCGATATAATAAAAGTTAAAACTGCTAATGATGCTAAACCTCGTCAAAGCTGGTTAAAAATTGTTAAAACTAGTGGTGCCAAAAATCGTATTAAAGCCTATTTTAGTAAACTAGATCGTAATTTATATATTGAACACGGTAAAAGTAACTTAGAAAAAGAAATTAAAAGAAGAAAACTAACTATTAATGAAGTCTTAAATGAAGAAAATTTAACAAAAATATTTAAATATTTAAAAATTAAAGATATTGAAGAATTATATTTAGGTTTAGGTACTTTGAAATTTCTTCCTAGCACTATATTAGATATTAATAATGATAAGAATGTTAAAGACCCACTAATAAATCAAGCTAGTAGAAATATAAAAACTGATAGTTATAGTGGGAACGTTATTGTAAACGGGATTGGTAATATTAAAGTTACCATTGCTAATTGCTGTAAACCCGTAAAAGGGGACGACATTGTTGGTTATATTACTAAAGGTCGTGGTGTTAGTATTCATCAAAAAGATTGCCCTAATATTATTAATTCTAAAGATCGTACGGTTGATGTATGTTGGAATAATGAAGATGACTCTTATTATTATACTGATTTAATTATTGAAACTAATTCATTAAATGATAACTTAATGGACATTTTAAATAAAAGTGGCCAAAAGGAAATCCATATTGAATCAATTAATAAAAAAGAAACTAATACCGGCATTAATTATCTTTTAAATATTAAAACAAAATGTACTAAAGATATTGAAATATATATTATTGAATTAAATAAGCTAAAATATATTAAGAATGTAAGTAGGCGTAATAATTGAAAGTAGTAGTCCAAAGAAGCAAAGAAAGCTTCGTAAAAGTAGATAATAAAATTGTTGGCAAAATAAATTATGGTTTAGTCTTATTAGTTGGTTTTACTCATAAAGATAATGAAGATGATATTAAAAATATGGTAAATAAAATAATTAATTTAAGAATCTTTGATGACGAAAATAAAGTAATGAATAAAAATATTATTGATGTTAAAGGTAGTATTTTATCTATTTCTCAATTTACTTTATATGCTAATACTAATAAAGGGAATAGACCATCTTATGTAGAAGCCTTAAATAAAGATAAAGCAGTTGTTTTATATAATAAATTCAATGATGAATTAAGAAAGTATTTAAATATCGAAACTGGGATCTTTCACGCTGATATGGAAGTTAATATTACTAATGATGGCCCAGTAACAATTATCTTAGAAAATTAATTATCTTGACTATTTATAATAAAAAAGATAAAATTAGTTAGTAATTTCTATTTTAAAAGGTGACGCTTTTAATTAAAAATAGAACGTAATAGATGCGATAAATTAACTTAAGAGTACTTATGTAAAGTAAGGTGGCACCGCGGAAATATCCGTCCTTACAAGAATAAGTATTTTTTTATTAGGAGGAAGATATGGAAAAAATTAAATTTGAAGAACTTAGAAATCATTTTAATGAAGAAATTGAATTACAGGGATTTGTTGATAATATTCGTGATTTACAATATGTACAATTTATTGTATTAAGAGATAGAACTGGAAAAGTCCAAGTAACTGTTGAAAAAAGTGAAGAAAACAAAACACTTAATGAAATGATTTCTACTATCACACCAGAAAGCACTTTAAAAGTAACTGGTATTTTATATGAAAATGAAAAAGTTAAACTAAATGGCATGGAAGTTATTCCTAAAACTATTGAGATAACATCTAATGCATCTAAAGAACTGCCTATTAATATAAAAGATAAAGATTCTGCGGAAATAGATACAAGACTTGATAATAGATTCTTAGATTTAAGAAATGAATATAATGCTTATATATTTAGAATTCAAAGTGAATTTGTCAAAGCCATGAGAGAATTTTTATATAGTAAAGATTTTACAGAAATCCACAGTCCAAAATTAATTGGTGCAGCTAGTGAAAGTGGGGCAGATGTCTTTGAAGTAAAATATTTTGATCGATTAGCTTATTTAGCTCAATCACCACAATTTTATAAACAAATGGCTATGTCTGCTGGATTTGAAAGAATATTTGAAGTAGGGTCTGTTTTTAGAGCTGAAAACTCTAATACTAATAGACATGCCACTGAGTTTACGGGTTTTGACTTAGAATTTAGTTATATTGAATCGTTTAATGATGTTATGGACATAGAAGAAGAAATGCTTACATATGCATTAACAAAAGTTGCAGAAAAGTATCGTGAAGTAATAAAAAACATCTTTAAAACAGATATAATTGTTCCGACTGCTAAATTTCCAAGAATTAAATTAATGGATTTATATAATGAATTAGAGAAAAGATACGGTTATAAAATACCTGACTCTGCTAAATATGATTTAACTACTGAAGCGGAAAAGTTATCATATAAATATTCTATGGAAGTATATAATTCCGAATTCTTATTTGTAACTGATTATCCTAAAGATAAAAGAGCGTTTTATCATATGCGTAAAGATGAAATACCTCAAGGATATGATTTAATTTGGCGTGGTGTTGAAATAACTACTGGAGCACAAAGAGAGCATCGTTATGAAATTCTAAAGAAACAAGCTGAAGAAAAAGGTTTAGGAAAAGATATAGAATTTTATATGAATTTCTTTAAATATGGTTGTCCTCCCCATGGTGGATTTGGTATCGGAGTAGATAGAATAACTATGTTACTTTTAAATTTACCATCTTTAAAAGAAGGGATGTTTATATTTAGAGGGCCTAATAGATTAAATCCTTAAAATTAAAAGATAACTAAATATGATATTTATTAATTTATAATTAATTAGGAGTAAGATATGAAAAAAAACAATAATGGAACATTTAGTATTAAAAATGTTGGTGAAACAGTTGAACTTTATGGTTGGGTTGCTAAAAAAAGAAATTTAGGCGGCGTCATATTTGTCGACTTAAGAGACCGAAGTGGGATTATTCAATTAATTGTTAATCCAGATAATAAATATTATAGTGTTGCCGAAACTTTAAAAAATGAATATGTCTTAAAGGTAGTAGGGGAAATAAAAGAAAGAAGTAATAAAAATCCTAATTTACCTACTGGAGAAATTGAAGTTGAAGTAAAAGAATTAACATTAATTAATAGTGCTTCAGAATTACCATTTGAAATATCAAATAATTCTAATGTTTTAGAAGAATTAAGACTTAAATATCGTTATTTAGATATTAGAAGAGATCCAATTAAAGATAAAATTATTTTTAGACACAAAGTGGCTTTAGCGGTAAGAGAATATTTAGATAAGGAAAATTTTATCGAGGTAGAAACGCCTATTTTAGGTAGATCTACTCCAGAAGGAGCCAGAGACTATTTAGTACCAAGTCGAGTAAATAAAGGTAACTTTTATGCTCTACCACAATCACCTCAATTATTTAAGCAATTATTAATGGTAGCTGGAATGGAAAGATATTTTCAAATTGCTAAATGCTTTAGAGATGAGGATCTAAGAGCAGACCGTCAACCAGAATTTACGCAAATTGACTTAGAAATGAGTTTTATTGAAGAAAATGATATTATGGAAATCGTTGAAAACATGGTGGCCCATGTATTTAAAAAAACTAGAAATATTGATATTAAATTACCCCTTATGAAAATGAAATATGATGAAGCAATGGAATACTATGGCTCTGATAAACCAGACTTAAGATTTGAGTTAAAAATAAATAATATTACGGATATATTTAAAAACACTGAATTTTCAATCTTTAAAGATGTTTTAAATAGTAATGGTATTATTAATGCTGTCATTGGTAAAAATTGCGCTGATAAGTTTTCTCGTAAGGAAATAGAAAAACTAGAAGAAACAGTTAAAACATATCGAGCTAATAATTTATTTTATTTAAAATTTAATGAAGAATTAACTGGTAGTATTGCTAAGTATGTTTCTAGAGCCGAATTAAGCGTTTTAAAGACTAATTTGGGTATAGAAGATAATGATATCGTGTTTGTTGTTTGTGGCAAGAAGGACATTGTTAAAACGGCTTTAGGAGCTTTAAGAATAAAATTAGCTAAATTATTAAATTTAATTGATGAAAACGATTATAAATTATTATGGGTAGTTGATTTTCCAGCTTTTGAATATAGTGAAGAAGATAATAGATATTATGCTACTCATCATCCATTTACAGCACCTAAAGATGAAGATATAGACAAACTGCTTACTGACAAAGGAAATTGCTATTCTAAGGCTTATGATATTGTTATCAATGGTTATGAAGCTGGTGGTGGTAGTATTCGTATTCACGATGCTATAACTCAAGCAAAAATGTTTGAAGCATTAGGTTTTACCAAAGAGGAAGCAGAACAAAAATTTGGTTTCTTAATGAGTGCTTTTAAATATGGAACTCCTCCTCATGGTGGACTTGCTTTAGGCCTTGATCGCTTAGTAATGTTACTAACAGGAACCGATAATATTAGAGATGTTATAGCATTCCCTAAAACAGCTAGTGCATCTGACTTAATGAATGAATGTCCTAATGTCGTAGATACTAAACAATTAGATGAACTAGGAATAAAGTTAAAAGATAATTAAATATTATCTTTTTTTATTGACTTTAAAATATGATATAATTAAAGTACCTGAGGGTAGGGTATGTCATTATAAAACCGACTAGGTGATTTTATTGGGAATCTAATTTAATGTTGGTGTTGAAAGCTAGCTCATTAAGTATGCTAGGATCCTAAAAACATTAATGTGATGCCCACCTGCTGCGAGCGGGTTTTTATCACTGCGTACTCTCCTTTGGGTACTTTTTATTACTTAAAAATAAAAGACTAATTAATTAGTCTTTTTTCATTTCATTATTTATCTTTACTAAATTTTCTTCATATTTATTATTCTTGGGTTGATAATATCTATGATCTTTAATTAAATCTGGTAAATACTGTTGTTTAACATAATATTTAGGATAATCATGAGGATATTTATAGGTAATACTCGTTCCTTTGATATGATCAGGAACATTTCCTGTACTACCTTTTCTAATATCATTTTGAGCTTTATCAATCCCTAAATAGGCACTATTACTTTTAGGTGATAAAGCCAGTTCTGTTACAACTACTGCTAGGGGAAGTTTAGCTTCCGGAAGGCCTAATAATTCAGCTGCTTCAATAGCAGCCATTACTTTAGGACCCATTCCAGGGTTTGCGAGCCCTATGTCTTCATAAGCACAAGCGGTCATTCTCCTATAAATGCTATCTAAGTCTTCAACTTCAATAAGTCTTGCTAGATAGTGGAGTGCTGCATCAACATCACTACCTCTAATTGATTTTTGAAAAGCACTCAAAACATCATAATGGCCATCTTGATCTTTATCATGAAAAAGCACCTTTTTAGCATGAATACTTTCAAGTAATGGAATAGTTATTTGATGTTTAGTATCAGCATGATAAGCCATCTCTAATAAGTTTAAAGCACTGCGAAAATCACCTGATGATGACATCGTTATAAAATTTAATGAATCATCATCAATTGATACATCTTTAAGGCTTTTTAAGGCCTTTTTAAGACCCATTTTAATATCATCACTAGTTAGTTCATGTAATTCAAATATTTGGCATCTGCTTCTTATGGCCGGGTTTATTTTATGATAGGGATTTGCAGTTGTTAAACCAATTAAAATAATTAAACCATTTTCAATATAGGGTAGGAGCAAGTCTTGTTTATCTTTATTCATTCTATGTATTTCATCTATTACTAAAAGCATCTCACCTTGCATTTTAGCTTCTTCAATAACAATATCAAAATCTTGTTTATTATTAATAGTTGCATTTAAAAATCGATAAGGTTTTTTTAACTCCGATACTATTGCATTAGCGATACTAGTTTTACCTATACCAGGTTTACCATATAAGATAATAGAAAACATCTTATTATCTTTTACTAAAGTACTAAGAATTTTATTTTTACCAATTAAATGGTCTTGACCAATAATATCACTTAATTTAGTAGGTTTTAATATATTAGCTAATAATTCCATCTTTATCACATCCACAATTATTATAACATATAAAATTTATATAGCAAATAAATGTTCGTTTCTTTTTTATAAATATAATGATATAATAAATATGGAGAATGTATATGAAAAAAGATTTATTTATTTATGATCCTTTAACATTAAAGTATTTAGATTATTTAAAGTATGAATGTAAGTACGCCAATAATACAATAGACAGTTATAAATATGAATTAAAAGAGTATCAAATATATTTTAAAAATCATAATTTATTAAATATTAATACCGATGAATTAAAAGATTATATAAGAAAAACTACCAAGAATAATAAAACCACTTCTATAAGTCATAAAATAACTGTTATAAAGAGTTTTTATAATTTTCTGTTAAATGATGAACTAATAAGTAAAAATCCTTGTATGAGCCTTAAAATGCCTAAAAAAGATAAATTACTACCAATATATCTTACAATAGAAGAAATAAATAAACTATTAGATATAAAATTAGATAATTTATATAATTATCGTGATAAAGCTATTCTAGAGCTTTTATATGCAACTGGGATAAGAATTAGTGAATTAGTTAAACTAAAAATAAGTAATATTGACTTTAAAGAAGATTTAATTAGAGTTATGGGGAAGGGGAGTAAAGAAAGAATTATTCCTATAACAGATGAAGCAAAAAGCTATTTAGATAAATATATATATGATTATCGACCTATTATGATAAAAAATAATAATACTGAATATGTTTTTGTAAATCGTTATGGAAAACCATTAAGTCGTCAATCAGTATTTAAATTTATTAAATTAGAATGTTTAAAAAAAAGTATTAAGAAAGATATATCACCACATACTATCAGACACACTTTTGCAACCCACCTACTTCAAAATGGAGCAGATTTGCGTGTCATACAAGAATTATTGGGCCATAGTGATATTACTACCACGCAAATATATGCTCATTTAATTAATGAACAACTTAAAAAAGACTATGAAGAATACCATCCTCACAGTCATTTAGATAATTAAAATTTATTATTATATTATTATATAATATAAATTTAATATTATTTTATCTATATAATTATAAAAAGAACTAATAACTGTTATTTGTATTAGTTCTTTTTTATTTATATTTTAGTTATTTAAATATAATTTGGTTAACATAATATATATTATATGCTGTTATATTTAAGCTTTCCTAGACTCTATTTCAGCTATCTTCTCTAACACCTCTTTTGAGTTCTCAGTTGTTAATGCTGTATAATTTAATTCTTTTAAAGCTTGGGTATAAATACTGGTTAATTGAGCTGTACGAGACAATTTTTCTTCATTACGTTGTTCAATCTCTTGAACAAAACGACGATGAGAATCGATTATTTTTGTCTTACTTGTTCCCCCACCGTTATATAGTACTAAAGCTGAATATAATATACCTTCGAAAGCAAATTGTTTATCTTCATTAAAAGCGAAAGCATTAGGGTTAGTAAAACCAGTAGCTTTAGACATATAAGCAAAGATATATTTAATTTCTGGAACATTCTCATACGATTGTAAAAGATGATAAAGATAAGTAAGCGCCTGATGATTTTCTTTACCCTTTTTCTCATCTAGTAATTTTTCCTTAATTACATAAGTAATATTAGCAATTAACTCTTGTTCTTCTTTTTTTAAACCATTAAAATCAAAATAATTATCTAAATCAGATAAATCTTTTACACCTTGATTTAATCTTGATTCTACTTCCATTAAATAATCAGCATTAACTTTAATAGCTTTAATAGTGCTATC
>CAYURI010000015.1:0-14744 GCA_964447275.1 uncultured Muribaculaceae bacterium | reverse complement strand
TAATACCATTTTGACCAGTAGTTGCATCAATTACTAAAAGAGTTTCATGAGGAGCTCCTACTATATGAGTTCCTATTACTTTATTAATCTTTTCTAATTCTTTCATTAAATTAGACTTATTTTGAAGTCTTCCAGCGGTATCTATTAAAACAATATCAACTTTTTCTTTTATTGCTTCTTTTAGGCCATCAAAAATTAATCCGGCTGGATCACTACTCTCTTTACCAAAAAACAAACTATTAGTTCTATCAGCCCATATTTTAAGTTGTTCAGTTGCTCCTGCTCTAAAAGTATCGCCAGCAATCATCATGACTTTTTTGCCATCACTAACATATTTATGAGCTAGTTTAGCAATCGTTGTGGTTTTACCAACGCCATTTACACCGACCATAAGTATTACTGTTGGACCATTATCAGCGATTTTAATCTTATCACTTAATGATTCATTATTAACATAAATAATAAATAGTTCATCAACAATTACTTCTTTTAATTCTTCTGGGTTATCAATTTTTTCTTCTTTTACTCTCGTCTTTAATCTTTCGATAAAATTCATAACAGTTTTAACACCAATATCAGCCATAATTAAAATGTCTTCTAATTCTTCAAAGTAAGCTTCATTTACTTTAGTGTATTTAATACCAAGAAAATTTAATTTAGAAACAAATTCTTCTCTCGTCTTTTCTAAACCTTTTTCATAAACTTCTATATCTTTAGAATTATTTATATCTTTTTTAAATATATTTTTTAATTTATCAAATATACCCATTTATATCACCTCTTAAATTATAACAAATTATCTAATTTTTTCATAACATAATAGACTTTTTAATTAAAATATAGTATAATTACTTTAGTTTTAAACTTTTAATTTAATTTAAGAAGAAGAAAAGAGGAATTTTTTATGAAGTTTACAAATGATACGACTTCAGTCGTTGCTTTAGGTGGTTTAGGAGAAGTTGGTAAAAACATGTACTTAGTATGTCATAATGATGAAATTATCATTATTGATGCTGGTGTTATGTTTCCCGAAGATAGTTTACTTGGCATTGATTATGTCATCCAAGATATTACTTTCTTAAAACAAAATGAGAAAAAAATCAAAGGTTTAATTATCACTCATGGTCATGAAGACCATATTGGTGGTATATCTTTTTTATTGCAAAGTGTTAATATTCCTAAAATATACACTTCGAAAATTGCGGCTGATTTAATTGAAAAGAAATTAATTGAACGCAATATTAATTTTAAAAACTTTGAAACAATAAGTAAAGATACTGTTATTAAAACCAAAAGATTAAGAATTAGTTTTGCTCTTATGGCCCACTCTATTCCTGATGCTTTTAGCGTTATTATCGAGACTCCTCAAGGGACAATTGTGGAAACAGGAGACTTTAAGTTTGATATGACTCCAGTTGGCCCAATGGCTGATTTATATAAACTAGCTGAAGCTGGTAAAAAAGGCGTCAAACTACTAATGAGTGACTCTACCAATGCTTTAGTACCAGGTTTTTCCAAAAGTGAAAGCATTGTTGATACTGCTTTAGGAGATATTTTTGCTAAACATTTAGGGAGAATTATTATTGCGACATTTGCTTCTAATATTTATCGTTTACAACATATTGTCGAGACCTGCCGAAAAAGTGGCAGAAGAATTGTGGTATTTGGTCGTAGTATGGAAATTTATATCAATATTGCAATTAAAAACAATTTAATTGCTGATGAATCAATCTTTACTGATATTAATACTGCCAATAATTTAAAAAGAAATGAAGTTTGTATCCTATGTACTGGTAGCCAAGGCGAACCACTAGCAGCCCTATCAAGAATTGCTAATGGTACTTTTAAACAAATTAATTTACTTGATGATGATTTAGTTGTATTCTCTTCCAGTCCTATTCCAGGAAACGCTAGCTCTATAAACCGCATTATTAACAAGTTATACTTAAAGGGTGTTAGAGTTTATACTAATGAAAGTCAAAATGATATTCATACCTCAGGACATGGTAAAATGGAAGACTTAAAATTAATGTTAAGATTAATTAATCCGGAATACTTTATGCCGATGCATGGTGAATACAGAATGTTAAAGCAACACGCTGATCTAGCTTCTTTATGTGGCGTTAAAAAAGAAAACATTTTTATTAATAAAAATGGTGATGTTATAACTTTAACAAGAGATAAAGTTATAAGAGATGGTAATATTCAAGCTGGAGACATTTATGTTGATGGCTCTAGAGTTGGTGATATTGGTAGTTCAGTCATAAAAGATCGTAAATTAATGAGTAAAGACGGTATATTAGTAACAATCCTAAATATTGATCCAATCAAAAGACAATTGGTTATTAAACCAAATATTACTACTAGAGGATTTATTATGGTTAATGAAAATGCTGAATTAATTAAAATGATTGAAGATAAAGTAACCGATGTTGTTAATAAAGCCTTAAGTAATAAAGCTTATAACTTCATCGATTTAAAAAATCAAATTATTTTAGAATTATTACCATTCTTAAATGAGCTAACCGGTAGAAGACCAATTATCTTACCAGTCATAATGGAAATAAAAGAAGTCAATTAAAAAAAGCACTAAGTGCTTTTTTATTTGGCTTCTTCTTGAGCTCTTGTTTCTCTTATAACCACAATTTTAATTGTGCCTGGATATTGCATTTCTGCTTCTATCTTTTCTTTCATTTCTCTAGCTATTTTATAACTAGTTAAATCATCAATCTCTTTTGGTTTAACAATAACTCTAACTTCTCTACCAGCTTGCATTGCGAAGGTTTTTTCAACACCTTCATAAGCGTTTCCGATTGCTTCTAGCTGTTCTAATCTTTTAACATAGTTTTCTAATGAATCATTTCTGGCTCCCGGTCTTGAAGCACTTAAAGTATCAGCAATTTGAACAAGTACAGAAACAACTGAAGTAGCTTCTTTATCACCATGATGGGAAGCAATAGAGTTTAGTACAACTTCATCTTCACCATATCTACGAGCAAATTCTTCACCAATTTCAATATGACTACCTTCAATTTCCGTATCAATTGCTTTACCAATATCATGAAGTAATCCAGCTCTTTTAGCTAACATAACGTTTTCACCAAGTTCACCAGCTAAAATACCAGCTAAATTAGCTACTTCTTTAGAATGCATTAAAGCATTTTGGCCATAACTGGTTCTAAAGTTTAATTTACCAATTAAATTAACTAATTCTGGGTCAACTTTATTTATCCCTAATTCAAGTAAAGCTTCGTTACCAATTTCGGTAACTCTAGTGTTCATATCTTTACAGACTTTATCATATAGTTCTTCAATACGAGATGGATGAATTCTGCCATCTTTAATTAAAGACTCAATAGTAACTTTTGCAATTTCTCTACGGAATGGATCAAAAGATGATATAACGATTGCTTCTGGAGTATCATCGATTATTAAATCAACGCCTGTAACCGCTTCAATTGTTCTGATATTTCTTCCTTCCCTGCCAATTAAACGGCCTTTCATTTCGTCATTAGGAAGTTCAATTACACTAACAGTTTGCTCTGTTGTGACATCATTAGCATATCTTTGCATGCTACTTACTAACATCCCTTTGGCTTTTTTATCAACTTCTAATTTTGCTTCGCCTTCTTGTTCTTTAATATATGAAGCAATTTCTTTAGCCATTTCACTTTCAACACGTTTTAAAATCATGTCATGTGCTTCTTGTTTAGAGATTTTGGCTACACTCTCTAAAACTTGCATTTCTTCTTTCAATAATTCGTCCATCTTAACTTCTTTTTTTTGGATTTCTTTTTGTTGTTCTGCTAAATTATGATCTTTTTGATTTAAAAGATTGTCTCTATTTTGAAGCATTTCTTCGCGTTTATCTAAATTTTTCTCACGTTGCATTAATCTATCTTCACTAGATTTTATTTCATTTTTCTTTTCGCGAAGCTCTCTTTCGGCTTCTTGTTTTAATTTATAAGATTCTTCTTTCAATTCTAAAATACTATCACGTTTATATTTATCTGCCTCTTTTTTAGCTTCTACTAACAAACTTTCTGCTTTTTTATCGGTGCTTTTTCTCGTTACAACGAAAACTGTTGCTGCAACGCCTCCACCTACAACTAATCCAATTATTGAAGATAAAATGGAGAAGGTACTAAATTCCATAATAATTCCTCCATTTAATTTATTTTATAAACATTTAATTTTTTAAACATCTATAACTTTATTATATATTTGTTTTTACTTAAAAGCAATTAAAAAACGAAGTTATTTTACTTCGTCTTTTTCCTTTTTACTTTTAGGACACAGTTCATAAAATTCACGAACTTTTTGTTCTAAGTCTTCTTTTAGTTTTTTGTTATCCTTTAACAGCAGCTTGACATTTTCTTTACCTTGGCCAATTTTTTCGCCTTTATAAGAATACCAAGCCCCGCTTTTTTCTAATATATTCAACTCGGTCGCTAAATCAACAATTTCCCCTTCACGGCTTACGCCTTCCCCATAAATAATATCTACTAAAGCTGTTTTAAATGGTGGAGCCACTTTGTTTTTTACAACTTTAATAACCGTTTTATTACCAATAATCTTGTCGCCATCTTTCATTTGTTCCGCTCTTCTAATATCAATTCTAATGGTCGCGTAAAACTTTAGAGCTCTACCACCAGGAGTGGTTTCTGGATTACCAAACATAACCCCAACTTTTTCTCTTAATTGATTAATAAATATGACAGTTGTTTGCGTTTTACTAATCGTTCCTGATAGTTTTCTTAAAGCTTGGCTCATTAGTCTCGCCTGAAGGCCAATATGCGAGTCTCCCATTTCGCCTTCGATTTCAGCAAGCGGTACTAAAGCCGCTACAGAGTCGATAACCACAATGCTTATAGCTTCACTTCTTACTAATGCCTCACAAATTTCTAAAGCTTGTTCACCAGTGTCTGGTTGTGATAAAAGTAGTTCATCAATATTTACGCCTAAAGCTTTAGCATATTTAGGATCTAGTGCATGCTCAGCATCTATAAATGCTGCTCTACCTCCTGCTTTTTGAACTTCAGCAATAGCTTGTAGAGCAAAGGTTGTTTTACCACTTGATTCTGGGCCAAATATTTCCACAATTCGGCCTTTAGGAAACCCGCCTACTCCTAAGGCAATGTCTAAAGCCAAACTCCCTGAAGAAGTAACATCTATTTCTAAATGTTCTTTAGCACCAAGTTTCATAATGGCCCCTTTACCAAATTGTTTTTCAATATCAGCCATTACTTGCTCTAGCGCTTTATCTTTATCTTTTTCGTCTTTTGCAAATTTCATAAATGAATTTTTCCTCCTTATATTTTTGTCTTACATGTTCATTTTAATATATTTAAATTTATTTGTCAACATTATTTTCAAACATTTGTTTGGTATACTTTTTTGCTACAAAATAAAAGAAATTGTTAAACAATTTCTTTGTTTTATTCATAACATTAATTACTAAGATTATTTTTCTGCTAAAATAAAATCTTTATTAGCGATAAAATATTGACATCCTGATATTACTGATAAGACTGTCGCAACAAAAACTAATAACTCAGCGACTTTAATATTCCATATTTCAAATGGTAAGTTAGAGAAAAACAATAAAGAAATACCAACCATCATAAATACTGTTTTAACTTTACCTACCCAACCAGCTGCAATCACTTTGCCTTTACCTGCTGATGTCATTCTAACTGAATCAACAACAATATCCCTTGTAACAATTATAACTGGAATAATCACTGATATATAACCATTAACTGCTAAAACAATTAAAACGCCATTAACAAGGATCTTATCAGCAATGGCATCCATTATTTTACCAAAATCAGTAACTATACCTCTTTTACGAGCTATGTTGCCATCTAAGAAGTCAGAGAAAGAAGCAATCATAAAAGCAATACCACCAATAATATATTTTAAATTTAAAGCCACTTTGTCAAAGACGTAATAAGTTGGAAAACTAATTCCGACTTGATAAAATGGAAATACTAATAATATTAGTAATAAAATAGCCAGTACTATTCTTGCTAAAGTTATTTTATTTGGTAAATTCATAATTATCTCCTTTAATTTATTAAAGCTATAATAGCTATATCACTACCAATTGTTATTTGTTTAACTGACCAATAAATCGCTAGTAAAACGATTAAACCAAGAAGTATATAAATTAATAAATATTTAACAGTCTTATGTTTGTTTTTAACTTTTGTATACGGTGATTTAACTTTATCTAGATCTTCTTCATTATCTTTTTTATCTTGAACAGCCTTTTCAATTGCTTTTAAAGGTATCCTCGAAGTATATTCAAATAAATATTCATTAAAAACATCAATTACTTTTTCGGGATCCAAACCAAGATATTTAGCATATTTACGAATATAATCTTTCAAAACAAAAATATCTTTAAAACCACCAATATTACCATGTTCAATATTTTCTAAAACTATTACTTTAATTCCTAAGTCTTCTGATGCTTCTTCAATGGAAACACCATTCTTTTCTCTTGCTGAAGAAAGCATTTGTCCAATCTCGTTCAAGAAAATTCACTCCTTTATATAATAAAAAAACAATATCTTATAAGCCACGTTCTGTACTTCTTACGAAGCGGCAAACATCTATCTACTATTTCTAGTCTTTAATATAAGTTTAATTCCCTACATCAAAGTTCCCCTACCTAATTTGGGTTTCTCACTCACGGGGTTTACCACGTTCCACTATTAAGGTTTCCCCTAATACTCGTCTCTTTGGCACTTTTATATCTAATTTAACCATTTGAGGTTATTTCGAAGCCGTTAGTTAAACTACCAGTAGTTATCCTACTGCGTGAACATTACAGCCATTACAGGACTGTGTGAGCATGGACTTTCCTCTACATAAAAAGATATGCAGCGTTTACCCAGATATTATTCTTTCTCGCCAAACACGATTTTTTCTAATTGCGAAATTCTTCTAAGAAGGTCAACATTAGAACTACCAGTATCACTACTTGGTTTAGATTCTAAGTCTTCTTTTATTCTTCTAAGTTCTGTCTTTAACTTACTATTATCTTCACTTAAGTTTTTTAAATCAAATTCATATTTCTTAATAATATTAGTAAATTCCGTATAATCACGAATTACCATATCTAAAAACTTATCAACTTCTTGAGGGCGATAACCTCTAGCATCAATTTTAAAATCTTTTTCAAGTATCTCTTTAGGTGTTAAAAAAATTCGATCATTATACATAAACAAAATCCCTTCTTACAGTGTTAATTATATAATTGTTAGTTTATTAAGTCAAGAAGACTTGCAAACTAGATTTTTCCCAAATTATATAGTATAATTTTTAAAGGTGATAAGATGAAATATCCAAACATGATTAATAAAACTTTTAAAAGAAATATTTCACACCGAAATCGTGGCATGGATTTAGAATGCGGTATTAATGCTTCTAATCTATATTATTTAAGTATTAACAAAGCCGTTATCTACAAAAAACCAACCCCTATTGGAGTTGTTGATGTTAAATATTGCCAGGAACAAAAACAAATTAATAAAGCTTATTTCAAAATGCCATCAACCTTAGATTATAATGGTATATATAAAGGTAAATATATTGAATTTGAAGCTAAAGAAACTATTTCTAAAACATCATTTCCCCTTGCTAATATTCATCCTCATCAATTAAAGCATTTAAAACTAATATTAGAACATGGTGGTATTGGCTTTATAATATTAAAAATGAATGAAATAATATATTTAATAACTGGTGAAGATTTAGTCTCCTTTATTGAAGATAATAACAGAAAATCTTTACCACTTAGTTTCTTAAAAGAAAAAGCCCACACAATAAAAGAAAGAATTAATCCTCAAATTGATTATTTAAGTATCATTGATCAAATATATTTTAAGGAGTAAAAGATGAAAAAAGTTGTAATAAAAGAAAGAAAGAAAATTGATAAAACTAGTATGGCTGTTAATAAAGCGTTAAATAAAATTAAAAAACAAATCCAGGTTTTTAAAGACAAGAGAAAATTAAAAGGAAAAAGAAACAAATCATTAATTCTAATTATTTTAATGTATCTATTAATTGGTTTCTTTGGTCTTTGTGTTATTGGTGGCTTATATGTTATCATTTCTTCACCAGACTTTAATGGGGAGAATCTTTATAACAAAGAGTCAACTGTTTTATATGATAAAAAAGGTAATGTCTTTGCTAAGATTGGCATGGAGAAACGTGAACTAGTTACTTATGATGAACTTCCTGATGTTTTAGTAGATGCTTTAATTGCTACTGAAGATGCGAGATTTTTTCAACATAATGGTTTTGATATTGCGAGATTTTCTAAAGCTTTCTTAGGTCAATTGACTGGCAACTCTGGTGCTGGTGGTGGTTCAACATTATCAATGCAAGTAGTTAAAAATGCTTTTACTGATCCTAATGCTGTTAGTGGTTTAAAAGGCATTGTAAGAAAAGCTACTGATATTTATATGGCCGTCTTTAAACTAGAAAAAGATTATACTAAAGAACAAATTATTGAATTTTACGTTAATTCACCATGGCTAGGTAATGGTGCTTATGGTGTTGAACAAGCTAGCCAAACTTATTTCGGTAAATCAGTTAAAGATTTATCCTTAACCGAAGCAGCAATTATTGCCGGAATGTTTCAAGCCCCAGCTTCTTATAATCCTTTTAGTAGTATAGAGTTAACTACCCAAAGAAGAAACCAAGTATTAAACTTAATGGTAAGACATGGTTACATCACTAAAGAAGAAGCCGAAGTCGCTAAAAGTATTAAAGTTGAATCATTAATAACTGATCAAACTACCCAAGATAAATATCAAGCTTTAATTGATACTGCTGTTGAGGAAGTAGAAGACAGAACTGGTTATGACGCTTACAGCGTACCAATGGAAATATATACAACTTTTGATTTAGAAAAACAAGATACAATAAATGGTATTATGAATAGTGAAACCTATACTTTTGTTAATGATGCTGTTCAAATGGGTATTGCAGTAACAGATGTTAATGATGGATCAATTACAGCCATTGGTGCTGGACGCAATCGAATTGGGGAAAGACAATTCAACTTTGCAACGATGATTAATCGTCAAATTGGATCTACTGCTAAACCATTCTTTGATTATGGTCCTTTAATTGAATATAATGATGCTTCTACCTATACACCATTATTTGACGAAAAATATACCTACTCTAATGGTGCCAGTGTATATAATGCTGATCGAAAATATTTAGGCTTGGTTACCATGCGTTATGCTTTAGCACGAAGCCGTAATATTCCTGCTTTACAAGCTTTCCAACAAGTCGATAAAGCGAAAATTGCGGAATTTGTCCATGCTTGTGGAATTAATTATGGGGAAAATCTATATGAAGCCTACGCTTTAGGTGGGTTTAATGGTATGAGCCCAGTTCAAATGTCAGCTGCTTATGCGGTATTTGCAAGAGGAGGATATTATATTGAACCATATTCTTATACTAAAATTATTTTAAAAGAAACTGAAGAAACAATTGAATATAAACCAGTTAAAACTAAAGCTATGAGTAAAGAAACAGCTTTCATGATTAACTATATGCTTGGTTATGCAGTTGATAATGGTATTATTGGTTCTGTCCATGTTAGTGGTACTGATATTGCTGCTAAAACCGGAACATCATCAATTGATAGTGCTGCAACTAAAAAATATGGTATTCCATCTTCATCTATTATGGATAGTTGGGTTTCAGTTTATTCACCTGACTACTCCTTCTCAATCTGGTATGGTTATGAAAAATTATCTAGTGATCATTACTTAACAATTACAGCTGCTGGTAAAGTAAGAAGCGCTGTAGCAAGAATGTTAGTACCTAAAATATTTGAAAAAAATAGTCGTTTCCCTAGTGGTGGTGCTGTAATTAAAATTAGTGTTGAAAAAGAAACATTCCCCGCTAAATTAGCAAGTCCTAATACTCCTAGTGATTTAGTAACTTCTGAATACTTTAAAAAAGGTACAGAACCAACTGAAGTATCAAATCGCTTTAGTACTTTAAATAATCCAACTAATATAAAAGCTAGTTATAATAGCGGTTCAATTACAATCAGTTGGGATAAAATAGCTACTCCTGATGCAATTAATACGACTTATTTACAGAATTACTTTAATACTTATTATAAAGATTGGGCTGACAAATATTATCAACAACGTTTAGAATATAATAGTCTTAATATTGGTACTAATGGTTACGAAGTATATTTAAAAGATGGTTTAGGAAATTTAACTTATCTAGGTTTTACAACTAATGATTATTATACTTATTCAGCCATGAATACTGATACTGATTATACTTTTGTGGTAAAATCAGCCTACACAATCTTCAAAGCCAATAAAAGTACTGGTGTAGAAATTGTTGCTAACCCTTATATCATTACCAATCAAGTTACCATAACTGTTAATCAACCAACCACAACCATTGTTAAAGAAGATACTCTAAGTTACTATACTGATTCAGTTAATCCATTTAAGGTATATCTTAATGGTACTGAAGTAAGTGGATATACATTTATTAAAAAGATTTATAAAGTAGTAGGAACTGTTGAAACAGAAGTTTCTGATATTCCTAAAAACGAAATAGCTGAGTATGTTATTCGTTATACTATTTCATACAATGCTAAAACTTATACAGCATCAAGAAAAGTTGTCATTGAATAACAAAAAATCACTTTAATAAGTGATTTTTTTATTACTTTTTATCTTCATCTAACCAATTATAATCAAATAAGGTTTTATCTAAATCAAAGTTTTTCTTTACTAAATGATTTTTAACGTCATCCATTGTTTTAAAGCCTTTTTTACCCCATTCGTAAATAATCTTATCAATATATCTTAAACTACGAACATTGTTATAAGTGGCTTCTTTTAAAGCCCCAATGATTAGTTCTTCACTAATCTTTTTTTCTAACCAGGCATTAATTATTTCATATTCCATTGGTGATAATGTTCGACCAAATTCTTTTTCAAAAACTTCAAAAACAGTTTTAATATTAGATTTCTCTTCTAGCTCACCAATCGCATCAAAGATAATATTTTCAACATTCTCTAAACTAATAACTTCCTTTAAACGCCCACTATCATCTTTTTCATTAACAATTTTAATTAGTTTCTTGGTATTTAAAGAACTAAATATTAATAAAGCTTCTTCGGTACTATAACCTAATGTATTACATATATCTTCTAAGTTCAAAGTCTTTTCACTAAGATTATTAAAATAAATTAACATAATTAACTCATCAACAGTCACATTTTCTTTACGAAGAGCTCTTAAAAACCATGGCGAAACACTATAGCTTTTACCATTAATATATTTTATTAAACCTTTATTTTTCATTATAACCACTTCTCTTTATTATTAATTAAATACTTGGTAATATCCTTTTTATTATTTTTTAATTTTTTATTTAAAATTGCTTCTTTAATATCTTCTGTAATCATTTTTACTTTTATAGAAGGAGCAATTTCTAAGATATCAATAATGTCTTTACCATTAATATCCATATCAGCATAATCATGAATAGGCATTAATTTATAAAGTTTATTAATAATAACTTTACTGATCCCTAGGATATCACCTGCTATATAAGTATGATATAAATCATATTTAAATAAAATATTAGTATCTATTTTACCATAATTTACAATTTCTTTAATAATTTTTATACTATTTTTCTCTTGGTTAGTAAATGGATAGTTAGAGGAGCATTCAATCTGGGCCCACATCCCTAATAAGTCATCCGTTTTTTTAACTATATTATATTTTATTTCTAACACATCATCTAAACTTATTTCTTTAATAAAATTTAAACCTTGTAAATAATTACGTGATATAAGAATTAAATCTAATTCGTTTTTCTTACGTTGATAAGACAGCTTTTTAATCAAAGCTTTATTATTAATAATAAACTCTAAAGCATTAGCTTCGATTTTAAAATTAAGTAAAGTCGCAAAACGAATGGCTCTTAGCATTCTTAAAGGATCTTCAGTGAATTTCTTTTCTACTTCACCAATTACTCTTAAAACTTTTAAACTTAGATCTTTTCGGCCATTTAATAAATCAACTATGACCCCTTTTTTATTCATACATATACTATTAATGGTAAAGTCACGGCGATTTAAATCGGCAAGCAAGTTATTAACATAATTTATTTCGGTAGGCTTACGATCTTTATAATTAGCTTCTTCCCTGTAAGTAGTAATATCAACATTATATCTACCTAATTTAAGTTTATAAGAGCCATAGTAATTAACATCACTTTTTCCTTCTGGAAATATCTTCGCAACATCTTTTAATAAGGCATTAGTAATGATATCAACATCATTAGTCTTAATTCTTAAAATATTATCTCTAACAAAACCACCTACGATGTAAGCTTCAAAACCATTGTCTTCAATTTTTTTTAAAATATTTTTTATATTTTGGTCCATAAACTTCGTCACACCCATCACTTTAAAGATAACAACACTTTAATTATAACATAAAAAAAGTTGTCTATTAACAACTTATTTTTGATGGCTTTCAAGAAGTCTTTTATAAATCCCCGGATCAACAATGTTTAAAGCATTAATCGCACTTTCTAAAGATAATTTAAAATTCCCTTTAAAAAACATATTTTCGGCTTTTACTAAACCTAAAGCAAGTTCTTTATTATTAGGGCGATATCTATTACCATAAATAATTGCCATTTCCGCCATACCAGCAGCTTTAATTGTTTCACTAGTTGTATTATATAATTTTAATACTAAGTCTCTTGCGGTATCTACTCTAATATTTAAAGTTTTTATGGAAATTGGTTTTTGATCTAGTTCTTTAATAATTTCTTTAATTGCTTCATTAGCTTCATTTAACTCAATATAAAAGTTCTTTGGAACTAATGGTAATTTATAACTTTTTATTTTTGCTTTCGAATCTCTTAAAATATTTTTAATCTCATCTAATTGTTCTCTAGCTCTTAATTCATCTTCTTTTAAACTTCCTAAAGTTCTTAGCGCCGTTTCTAATCTTTCTTCAATTCTCGTTGTTTTAGCGTTAAGAGTTTCCATTTCTTTAGTTAACTTTGTATAAGGAAACAACTTACTACGATGAGCATTAACAATTACTTCAAAGTCTTTGTTAATATTATTTAAATCTTTATTAATTTCTTCAATTACTTTTTCATCATCTTCATTTAAATCATAACTATACTTAATATCATCAATTTTATTATATAAACCTTTAGCAATTTTAATTAATCTAGATATTTTAATTGTTAAAGTCCTTGTGTATTCATCAAATAACTTCTTACAGATTTTTTCTTTATCAAAATCATTATATAAAGAATCAAAATAATCCAAAATAGTCTTTAATTCAAAAATTGAGTCTTCAACATTTAAAACATTTAGTCGCGAAAAAATATCTTGAATTTTTTTATCAGCTTCATCAATATTATAAGGAATGTTTAAATATTCTAAAACAAAGCCTTCTTTAGTCATTTTTTGATAGATACTAGAAATGTCTTCCATTTTTCTTGGAATGATACTTTTACCCATTAAAATAATACTTGGTGCTTCATCAATAACTACTCTTAAGTTCCCAATCGTATCACCCAAGGCTTTAACAATTTTTCCTACCTCAGTATAAGAATTGTTTTCCATTGCACCTTCAAAAGCCCCAAATAACTTATCAATATTTTCAAATTGTAATTCAATTGGGCCTTTAACATCTTGATAATCATCATAATTTTTCTTATATTTATTAATAACTTCACGGTATAAAGTTTTTAGTTTTGTGACATGTTCCCTGTTTCTTTCTTCACTTAAAGTTATTTCTTTTATTTCATCTAATAAAAATTTGGCTTTAGTTTTTATTAAAAAGATTGTTAATTCAATATGAGCAATTTTTCTAGTAATTTCTTCATCTTTTTTAAATGCCAAAAAATCTTCTAATTCTAATAATTCATCAGTAATTCTTGGTACTTCTTTATCCTTGATTTCTTTAAAACGATATTGCCAATCTTCATACATCGCTTTTAAAGCTTCATTATTAATTAAATTTTCTACTTTATTTAATTCAGATAATATTGAAGCCGAAATAATTAGATTTTTATCTCTTTCTAAAGTATTTAATTCTAAAGCAAATTTTTTTCTTCTTTGACTTTTTATTAAAGATAAAGTAACAATTATTAAAATGACTCCAGCAATTATAAAACTAACAATAGTTAAAATAACTGTTGCTGTCATAATTATCACTTCCTTACTATAAAATATTGTATCATATTTAATTATTTTAGAAAACACTTTTTAAGTAGTTGTTTGCTTGACATAAATGCCCTTTATATGTATAATTAAGCCTAGCTAATTCATTTGGCAGCATTATAATAAATTATTAATGTGTTTGTTACTTAAATAAGTTATAAAAGTACTTGGGGCTGCCCTAAGGAAATTTGTGAAACAAACTCCCTATTAAGTTATTATAATAAAGACTTTTGGTTTAGAAATTTATTTTAGTTAGGAGGTGTATTATGGCAAGATACACAGGTTCAGTATTTAAAAAATCTCGTCAATTAGGATTTTCTACTTTAGGAACTGGTAAAGAACTAGCAAGAAGACCTTATGGTCCAGGTGCTCATGGTAGAGACAGAAAAAGAAAACTAAGTGAATATGGTATTCAATTACAAGAAAAACAAAAAGTAAGATTCATGTATGGTTTAACTGAAAAACAATTTA
>CAYURI010000014.1:0-15264 GCA_964447275.1 uncultured Muribaculaceae bacterium | reverse complement strand
TTACAAAAACTTACTAATTCTTCCATTGTTACGTTTTTCATCTATCTCACTTCTTTCAGTAATAAAATTATATCATATAACCTAAAACATTTCTAATACATAAATTCTCATTTAGTTAATAAAATAACCTTATTTAAAACATCGCCATATTTACCTATTGCTGTTTCATGTTTATTAACTAAAAATTCATTAAAATCAACTTTTCTTTTGATTACTTCTTTTTTAGTAATAACTTCTGCTTTTATAGAGCCTTTACCTTTTTTAAATAATTCTAAAGCTTTTTTAGCATTAACTTTTACAACGCCATCTAACTCATGATCAAAATTAAACTTAGTATAATCTTTATCATCATATTTATAGACATAAACGTTAGCAAATGCTCGATCACGAAAAACTGTTCCATCGGGCTTTTCTTTATCCATTTGCCACACAACAATATCAACTAAAGTGGCTTTTTCATAATTAATATCAAGACCCACTTCTTCATTAATTTCTCTACCAAAAGCTTCTTTAATCGTTTCACCCGCTAAAACATGACCAGAAGCTGTTGTATAAAAAGTCTTTTCATCCGATCTAATTTGAAAATAAATATTCCCTTCACTATCATAAAGCCAACAATGAACTGTATTATGCCATAAAGCATTTTTATGAACGTTTTCTCTAGTTTCTTTACCTAAATAGTTTTTATTTTCATCATAGTAATCTAAATATTCCATTTTATATCGCCACTCTTTTTCTAAATTTATTCTAACATAGTATTTAAAAAAATTACTCATTTATTGAGTAATTTTTAAATATTTATAAATCCGGTTTTACTCCTACATTATCAACTGGTAATACATTAGATGCGTTTACTTTTAATGCAAGCTGAGCAAAAATAGTTTCAACAAGTTCACTTTCTTGGGAATCTTGATGTGGATTATTTAAGCTTATGCCATACTCCAAAGCCAACTCTCTTGTACAGAGATATGAATTAGGGTTTGGAACGATTGATTTAACTCCGGCAAAAGACAATGGATAATATTGCCCATCATCAGGATTTTTTAAAATATACATTCTGGCAGCTTCGCTTGCTGGGAATAAAACCATTCCTGGCCCACTAGGATTACTAGTAACATATGTAACATATTGGCCATTAATTTTTTCTGCCATATAAAAATGTGATGCACTTGAAGTTCCTAAATAAATTACGCCCTTTTCAGTAATTTCTTCCGCGGTTAATTCTTTAACAGAAAAAAATAACTCACTACTATTTACAATTCCTTCATTAGTTACACTTTCTTTTTCAATCCAGAGTGTTAATCCTTCTGGTGCTTCTAAAGCTTCGATTTCTTCTGTTGTACCAGTTGTAGTTCTCCCATATAAATATATTTTCGTTGTTATCTGACTCATGTTTTTACCTTCCTATTTTTATAAAATAATTATAGCAAATAAAAATTTATCTAGCAATTTGTAATTATCATTTAATAAAAAATAATCAGTAAAAAATTACTCATTAACTGAGTAATTTTCTTTTGCTTCTTTCAAAGCTTCTTCAACAATTGCCATATCTTCATTTGAAACCGGTTTTAAATCATTTTCATCTGTTTCATAATAATAAGCATACAAGTTTACTTTACCAGATTCATCTTTTGTCTTATCTGTATAAACCATATATTTTCTATTATCTTCTTCTGTTTCAAACTTAAGCATTAATTCCATTTCCACTTCTTGCCCATTTTTGTTTACTTTAATTTTCTCCATTTTTATTCTCCTTAATCTCTACTAGCGACCTGGCACTTGAGCTTGAGCAGCAACAGCTGCAGTAAGCACATCATAATAACCATCTGTATCGCCATAACCAGTAATGGCAGTAGATCTAGAACACCCAATACCATACTTAGCCATTGCTTGTTCATTACAAACATCTAAAAACGTATAGGTTTTAGAATTATATTGTCCCATAATCATGTATAAAGCTTCTGAAAAAGAGCAAACAATAATTTCCCCCGTTTCATTTTCTTTTACCAAATACAAATCTACTCTATCCCCTCTGGTAGGACCGCCATCATTAGCACCTTGTCTAGAGTCAGATGATATAACCAAAGGACTAAAAGGCTTTTCTTTACCGCTTGAACCATTTGGACTTGGACTAAAATAATAGTAAGGACCACCTTCATTTGCGGTTTTACCTTCTATAAAAAATCCTGCCACATATTTGTCTGATAAAAATACTAAGCCGTTTGCTTTTTGTTCTTCTTCCGAAAGTGGAGTAAAAGATAAAAATAAAGTTTGGCTCTTGCCAGCACTTGGATTTCCTGAATCAATACTAGCCCAAGCAGACCATAGCATTGTTCCCTCTGGAACTCGAGAATAGTCACTTCCGGCCATTTCACCAAGAGTTTCCCTTCCATATGCATACATTTTTGTCCCTTGATTTAACTCTATACTTGCTCTAGCATTGTAAAGTGCTGATATTTGACGTATTTCAGCTATATATTTATCCGTTAATTCGCATGACTTGTTCTTTTTTTCTTCTTCCCAAGTAGCATTCCTTATTTTGTCTCCATAAAGCATAGCCTTGCTTCTGGTATATAAACCACCAAAATGCCACCCCGGCATCCCGCCACTTTTAACATTATTTGCTTCATCTACAGATGCAAGTCTTGCCTCAGTTTCTGAATCATTGATTATTAAATAAATCTTTGTTTCAGCATTAGATATAGGCGTTACATCTAGCTGATCTGGGCTCGTTGTAACATAAGTTATTGTTGATTCATCTACAAGCTTTTCTCTTTGCCAAAACATAGGTACTTCAAGAGAACTAAGCTCTGTTAACCCATATTTTTGTTGATCACTTACAGAGATTTTAGATAAACCGGTTAATACCGTAGCAAAATTTTGATCACTATTAGCATCTTCTACACCACTTAACCCCATCCAATGATTTAGTCCTAATTTTGAAAGTTCTTCTAGTTCTTTTTCTGAATGACCAGGCCCATAATATCCATAAACATATAGTATTGTTCCTTTTTCTTTTTTAGCTTCATCTGCTTCAAAAGAACTAGTAGCTGGTATTATTTCTGGTAAACCTTGAGCAATTGTTATTCCTCCTGAAATAAGTATTCTTAAAGACTCCATAGTAAAACCTATTCCCAAAACTATTTTTGCTATTGTTCTTTTATTCATAAACGCTCTCCTTCTTTGGTTTAATAGTAGCACTTTTTATTTTGTTTGTAAATTTATTTTCTTAAACTATCTAAAAACTTCTTACTATTTAAATATAAACCCGTATAGTTATCATAATAGTTATTTAAAAATGAATTTATTTTATGAGAAATATCATATTTAATATCAATTTTAGATATCGAATCTATCTCAACATAATAATACATTCTAATCATCTTGATTATTTTACAATCTAATACTTCTTCATCTTGGTGACATTTAGCACATATATAACCACCTTGTAATGGATCAATTGTTATAATATTATCTTTATTACCGCATTTTATACATTTATTTAGTTCTAAATTAATACCTAAATAGTCTAATAATTTTAATTCTAAAATATTAGTCATTACTGATGGATTTAAACCATTTTCGATTTTTAAAATGGTCTTGATATATAAATTATATATCTCTTTATCATTATTCTGTTTATGTACTTGAGTAGCTAGTTCTGTTAAATAATTTAGATAACCCATTAAAACAATATCTTGTTTAATATTGGTAAGATTGTTAATTGGATCAACTGATATCAAAGTAGATAGTTTATCTTTTTTATAATAAAGATTAAAGTTCCCATAAGAAAATCTAGTTGTTACAGCTCTAAGCCTACTTTTCATACTTTTGGCGCCTTTACATATAACACCAACAATACCAAAATCTCTAGAAAAGATATTTATTATTTTACTAGTTTCCCCATAAGCAACTTCACTTATAACAATGCCTTCGATTGTTTCAATCATAATATTTCCCTATTCAAAGTCATTAAAACCAAATTCTTGTAATCTTTTATCTTTATCACGCCAATTACGAATGGTCTTAACATATAATTCTAAATACACTTTTTTACCAAGATATTTTTCTAAATCAAGCCTTGCTTCTGTACCAATAGCTTTTAGCATTGATCCTTTTTTACCAATAATAATTTTTTTTAAAGAATCTCTTTCCACAATAATATCAACAACTATAGAAAAGATATCTTTTTTTTCTTCGATTGAAGTAGTCATGCATGTAACACTATGTGGCACTTCTTTTTCGGTCATATCTAAAACTTTTTCACGAACAAATTCACTAATCATAAAATTACGACTATTGGTGGTTTTAACATCATCATCAAAGTATCTTACTTCATCAGTTAGGTGGGTTTTGATTACATTAATTAAAGTACGAATATTATTATCTTGTAAAGCTGATATAGGGACAATGTTAGCAAAAGGATATAAGTCTTTGTATTCTTCAATTTTCTTTATCAATTCTTCTTTACTAATTAAATCAACTTTATTAATAACTAAAATAACTGGTACTTTAGTACTTTTTAAAACTTCTAAAATATATTTTTCTTGGGTGCCAAAAAATTCACTACCATCAACTAATAGTAAAATAACATCAACTTCTTGAATAAGCGATAAAGACTGCTTATTTAAAATTTTCCCTAATTTATTAATTGGTTTATGAATACCTGGGGTATCAACAAAAATTATTTGCGCTTCATCGTCATTGTAAACCCCTTGAATAATATTTCTCGTTGTTTGCGGCTTAGAAGACACAATCGCAATCTTACTACCAATTAAAGTATTAATTAATGTACTCTTACCAGCATTTGGTCTTCCTATTAAACTAACAAAACCACTTTTCATAAAACCCACCTACTTTATTATTTCTAGTTCATTTAATATTTCATCTTGTAAAGAAAACATCTTCTTTTCATCTTTTAAATTTTGATGATCATAACCCAAAAGATGAAGAAGGCCGTGTAAGGCCAAAAAGGATAATTCTCTTTTTTCACTATGGCCATACATTTTAGCTTGTTTTTTCATTCTTGGTATGCAAAGAAAAATATCTCCTAACATATTCGTATTTACTTTATCATGATTATCTAAAAATGCAAAGGAAATTACATCAGTTACTTTATTTATATTACGATATGTTTTATTGATTTTTCTAATATAATTTCTTCCTACTAAAGTAATAGAAAAATTAACATTATTTTTGTTTAACTTTTTTAAAGTATAATTCATAATATCTAAAAGATAATCATAAGTTTGATATTTTGTTAAATTGTTAATTGTAATTTCATTCATGATAACCATCCAAAACTAATAATTCCTAAGAAATATAATACCACAAAAACCACAATGGCAATGGCTACAACGTTATATAAAAAATCATTTTGAAATAAGCCTGGCAAATGTTTTTTAATTGCTGTTAAACCAATATAAAGAAGAAAACCTATAATACCACCAATTAAATATTCAATAATATTATCAATATTAAATGACCCAATAACATTTAACTGAATAAACTCAATCGCCAAACCTGTTACTAAGGTAATAACGCAAATAGAGCCTAATTTTTTAGCACTTATATAACTGGAGATAAAATAGCCAAATGGTAAGAAGATTAAAGTATTAGAAATAATATAGTTAAGATATGAAGAATCATTTAAAACTTCTTTTAAAGTCATGGCAATTGGTAATAAATTAATTCCTTTTTGATATATTTCAATTTCGCTTAACAAATTAAAAACAATAATTAAATAAAGAATAAAAACTAAACCAAAAACTTCTTTATAAAAAGTAAAAGATTTATTATTTAGTTTAAGATAATATAGTCTTGTGATAATTAAAATAATTGCAAAAACACTTAATGTTGGCCAAATACTTTTTACGACTGCAAATAATGTTGTATCTAACATATTAACCTGGTCTCCTTTTATATTCTTTCTTGATTACATTGTACTATTGTTTTAACTTTTTTTAAAGCTTTTTTGTAACAAAAAAAGACTTAATTATAAGTCTTAATATCTACTCTTACTATGTTTTTTAGCATTCTTGATATTTTCTTTTTTTTCATTACGTTTTTTAACGCCTGGTTTTTCATAGTGTTTTCTTTTTTTTATTTCAGAAGGGATGCCATCTTTTGCAACTTGAACTTTAAATCTTTTTAAAGCGCCATCAATATTTCCATTTCTTACTTCGACTTTTGCCATTTATTTCCCTCCCTTCAAAGACAAAAAAATTATAACACTGTTATAATCTTTTTTCAACATTTATTCTAACTAACTTCTATAACATAAGGATCTGTTGATGTCCCAATCCCTGTTGCTGTTACGCCGGACACTAAATTTATAACTGGTCTTACTCCAAAAGAATAGTTAACAGCATAATTATATAAGTATCCCGTTGAATCAACGTACATTGCATAAGAAGTTCCATCTTCATACCACATACTTGGTGACATTGTCCACCAATAAGTAGTAATAAAACTATTATTATAAAGATAGTAACTAGTATTAGCTGTATTCCACTTACCACCAGCAAATATTACCTCATCACCAGAAAGCAAACCAATTGGTTTAGTTAACTTATAAGCATCATTATAATAATCTTTTATTAATACTCCCTCACTAGAACAAGTTAAAGACGCCGTACTATTAGAAGCTATTTTAGAATATGGCGAATAATACCAGGATGAACCACTTTGACTACTCCAAAGTTTATCATTACAAAATTCACTGCTTGTTATATAAGCACTAAGACTAGCTAAATAAGTATCATAAAAGCTATTTAAACTAGTTTCAATATCACTATCAACATAATCAACATGACCTTTAGCAATTGCTTTTTGGGTTTCATTAGGAGGATTAGAAGTAACGTATAAAGTACTATATTTACTATTAGATCCAGCACAACCGCTACTGCAAACTGTTGTGGTATTTACCTTAGTAGAGCTTGTTAAGCCATTTAAAACAAGTCTTATCGTTCCATCGCCATTTATTCTTACAATGCGCCAAATAAAACCCGCAAACGAAACATAATTTCTTGTTACATTACCACGGTAATAAAAAGATAAGCCATCATTATCTAAAGTTGTATAAAGGCCATTTTCAGCAACTTGAGTATTAGCATCACTTACAGTTTGTACTGCTGCTTTAGATAGTGTAGCAGCGCCACAATTTTTTGTGACATTAGAATCGGCAAGTACCAAATAAGTTAAATCTTTAGAGTTAGAATACTCCGATGTGGCATCACATACAATCAAAGAAACTAAATTAGCAACTTCGCCAGATTCTAATTCTGTAACTATTTGTTTATTTAATTTTCTTAAAACTACACGAGAATGAGCATAATTAACTAATATTGCTACCATAATAGCAATAAATAAAATGAAAAAAGCATAAATTAAAGACATTGATATAAAACCATTTCTTTTCATTAAAAATACTCCCTTTTATTATCAATTCTATTATATTATATTTTAACCTTTTTTTAAAGCAAAATAAAAAGAGCGCTAAACTCTTTTTATATACAAAAACCAAGTTCGTAAATAGCTCTAATAATTGTCCCTAAATATCTACCTAAATTTAAAATAAAAGTAGAAGATATAGCTAATAAATAAATTATTAAAGGTGATGCAATAATTAAAGATATAATAATTATTGCTTTTTTATTTTTAATTTTTGCTAACATAAATTTTTGCTTATTATTCTTCTAATGGCTGTTCCTAGACTTCTTCCAACTTCCAATAAAGAATTTATCCCTCTAGAAATTGAGTTAATAAGTGTTCCACTTAAACTTAACCCACCACTTATCATAATTAGTTCTTGATTATTTAATTGCATATTTACCTCCTAATGACACTTAAGTGGTCTAACTATTCCATCAACCACGCCAATTAAAAATACAACTCCAGCAGCTATTGCGGCTATTAAAGCCAATTTAATAGCACCTCCATTTACAGAAATTAGTTCTTGTTCATTTAATATTTTCATTTTTCTCCCCTTCTTGATATATTTTATTACTTTGTTTTATTATTATAGATCGATCAAACAAACTATCTTTATGACGATGTGTGACATATATAATAGTTCTATCAGCAAAAAATGCTAATAAATCTTTTATTATTAATGTTTCTTGTGATGGCTCCACCTCGCTTAAAGCTTCATCTAAAATAATGATCTTTGCTTCCTTAATTAAAGCTCTTGCTAATATAATTCTTTGGATTTCTCCCCCTGATAAATTAAAACCATTATCACTAATCATCGTTTCATCTTTAAAAGATTTGTTTTTAATAATTTCATCAACCCGACATATTTTAATAATCTTTTGATAATAACTATCACTTACCTCACGATTAAAAACGACATTGTTTTTAATGGTATCATTAAAAAGCTTCTCTTTTTGTGATAAATAAGTAATATTATTTCTTAATACCAAAATACCATATTCATTAATATTTTTATTATTAATTAAAATATCCCCTTGATCAGGATTGTATAAACGATAAATTAACTTACAAATTGTACTTTTACCACTACCACTTTCCCCTTTTAAAATAATCTTTTCTTTTTGTTTAATTAATAAGTTTAAATTATCAATTACATAATTATAATGGTTATATGAGTAAGACATATTTTTTATTTCAATATCACCATTAATAAATATTTCATCTGTTGCCATTAAATTTTCTTCCTCTACCATAGTAAACTCATTTATTTTATTAAATGATGTCTTTACAAAATTAAATTCTGGAATAAGATGAGCAATGTTTTTAAAAGGTTCTAAAACATAGATTAATAAAGCATTAAAAGTTATTAAATCAAGCATAGTTAGTTTGTTTAAAATAATCATATAAATCCCAATTGTTGTGATTAAAAACACCCCGAGATCAAGTGCTAAACTTTTAAATAGTTCCTGCTTATTTAATAATTTACTAAACAAATGATTAGATTCTAAATATTTTAAAAACTTTAATTTAGTTTTATTTAAATAATTATCATTTTGATTATTATTCTTAATTGTTTCTAAACCATCAATATTTTCAACTAAAGTACTATTAAAATCAGTTTCTTCTTCAATTAAAGTTTCCATTTTCACCTTTATTGCTGGACTAAAAGCAATATTTTGTATTAAATAAATAATTAATATAAAACATAGTATTAAAAAAAACATTTTATTTATTTTATATACAAAAAATAACGTTATAATTGCCAAAGTAGCATCAAGCAAAATAGTTATGAAAATCTTGGTAAAAAGATTTTTAATGTTATTTAACTCTCTAACTCTTGTAATGATTTCCCCAGTTGTTTTACTTTTGGCATACTCTAAAGGAAGAAAAAAAAGATGCTTTAAAAAAGGAATAATAACTTTTTCATCAATGTGCTTATTTAAAATATTTTCATAATAGCTTCTTAAAAAGTTGAAAATTAATTTTAGAATTGTAATTATTAAAAACGCAATTATTAAATAATAAAAATAAGCTTGATTACTTAAGATAACCTTAATATAAAAACTTGAGATAATACTTAACGCTATCAAAAAGAAACTAATTATTAAAATTTTTATCAATAATCTTTTGTCTTCAATAAGTAATTTCCAAAATAAATGAAATAACGATATGCTCTTTTTATATTTTGGCATTTTATATTTCGGTTCCATTAGCAAAATAATATTAGTCCATATTATTTTAAATTCCTTAATTGATAAAGTTTTATAACCATATGCTGGATCCATTAGCAATATAGTGTTTTTTACTTTATCAATTTGATATATTACAACAAAATGATGTAAATTATTTGGTAACACAACATGAGCTATTGCTGGTAGCACTATTTTTTCTTCTAAAATATCATCTATTTTATAACCAGTAACAGCAAAGCCATATTTTTGTAAAGCTTTAATTAAATGAAAAGCAGTTGTTCCATTAGTATTAGTTAAGGTATCTTTTCTTAACACTTCCATCGGAACATAACCATCATAATATTTAAGTACTGAAGATATACAAGCTGCTCCACAATCTTTGATATCTTCTTGACGAGTAATATATCTTTTATGCATGACTTTCTCCTTCCTTACTTACATATACTCTAATCTTTTTTCAATTCCTTTTTAAAAATTAAAAAAAATACTTAAATTTAAGTATTGAAATAAATAATTAACTATGCTAAAATATCTTTGTCCTTGGGGAATTAGCTCAGTTGGCTTAGAGCATCTGCCCTGCACGCAGAGGGTCAAGGGTTCGAGTCCCTTATTCTCCACCAAGAAGATTATTAAAAGCAGTTTTATAAACTGCTTTTTATTTTTTTTAATAACCAATCATTTTCTTCACAAAAAGGCATGCCAGCTGCTTTAGGATGACCACCACCAGTAGAACACAAACTTCTAGCAATTAAAAAGACATTAATATCTGGTCTAATAGTTCGAAATGAAAAGCTTTTTCTTTTTTCATCAACTATTAAGATATAATCTAAATCTGGATACTTTTTCGATAAAGCATTTCCTACTTCACTACGAAATTCGGTCGTAATTACAACACCCGCTTCATTTTTGTTTATTTTCATTCTAATTAGTTCTTTATCACATTTATTAATATGATTAGCAATATAAGCTTCTTGTTTGGTAATCATATCTATCTCTTCATTAGTAAACATTTCTTTTCCTGAATTTTTAAAAAGCTCAATAAATTTAGTGATAAACTTTTCTCTACCTATCATAGACATTAAAACTGTTAGTTTTCTCCCCAATAGAAAAGCCTCTGAAGGATTATCACTTAACCAATCTACTTCTGATGTATCGTTAATTCTTACAGCATTAATATATGTTTCTAATAAAGGGTTAGTTAATATTTTATTATTAGGATAAAGTCCTAGTAAATATTGATAAAACAAACTAGCAGCTGATTCTCTAATACCATTATTAGCAACAATTTCATTGATAAAACTATATTTTGAATTTATTTCTGATTCATGATGATCAAAATGTTTTATTTTAGCTTTTAACTCCTCATTTTCATTAATATATTCCGCAGCATTATCATCAATTGGTAAATCTGTAATATAAATAATTTGATATTTATTAACATCCGGTTCATTTAAAACTTTTAATAATTCAATTGGTTCAATAAAAACAATATCAATATTATTGTCAAAAAGACTAATTAATATTGGTGGAGTCAAACCGTCAATATCACTAGCATGCGAGATAATTAAGTTATTACCACCTTTTATAAATTTCTCCATATCATCACCACTATTATTATAACAAATAAAAAAAGACTATTAAACGATTTTAATTAGTCCTTTTTCTACTTCTTCAAGTGCTCTACCCAAAGCTTTTTTGTTTTTATATTCAGATTCTTTCATTTGAAAATGTTTTTCTTCAATCATTTGTTTACTTCTTTGCGAAGCAACATGAACCAAAATATATTTTGAGTCGACCAAATTTAGTAGTTTATCAATTGATGGGTAAATCATTTTGTCACATCCTTACAGTGACATCTTATCACACTTATTAAAGTAAATGTTAATTTTACAAATAAATAGACATTTATTTTACAATATTTCTTAAAGCATCTAAAATAACTACCATGGCCCAAGTATCTTGTTGGCAATATTTTATTAAAGAGTTTCTTTTGTTTTCTAATTCCTCTTTTGTTAAATGCGGATAACCAGCATATTCAACAATTGCTTCTGTACCGTTTTTAACATCTAAAGTTTTATAAGAAAGATTGCTGAATACTGGTAAAGTCTTTTTTATGGAATATGAACCACTAAAATGATAATCATAATAATTTAAGCTCTTAGCTTCTTCTTTATCAAAGCCTAAACTTAAATATATCTCTTCTTTCGTCTTTAATATATCAATTAAATCAAAACCTCGATCATAAATCTTCATTAATTTATCTTGATAGCTTGGAAATACTTCTCCTAAACGTTTAATACATTTTTTTTCAAAAGAAACATTTTGGGCAAACAAAGTACCTTTATCGCCATTAATTAGCTCAATTAATTTTTTAACTAGTTCTTCTCTTTCATCATTAAAACTAGTTGCTAAGAACACATAGTTATCTTGTTCTTTATCACATATACCAGGATCTTTTTCAATATGTAAGCTAAACTCAAATGGCGATTGCTCGTAGCACTTTTCCCCTTTAAATCTTGGTATAGGACAAGGGAATGTTTCAAAATCCAAATGATATATTGGATACTTTAAAGAATTAATAACCGCTTTTAACTTATCTTTATTTATATAGGGTTTCTCTGTTATCAAAGCATTTCTTTGAATAATATGATTAGGATTTCTTATCCAAGTATCTGGTATATCAAGCATTTTTATATAACCTTCATTAATTAAATCTAATCCCTTGTGATATTCATTATTTTCATCTTTAAAACCAAAACCATTATTTAAATAATTTAAAGATGAATTATATTCTGGAATAACAGATCCACATACTTTTTTAAAATATTTACACTCTGTAGGACTTTTATATTCACAAAAGCTTCCTAGTGGTACGTTTTTAATATCATTGGCTTTTAAATAACCTTCTAATAGTACTCGATCACTATCTATTTTAGGTAGCATTTCTTTAGTTAATTTCGTCATATCAATAAAAGTAATTATTTCATTACTGTTTTCGTCTTTCTCATACTTACTTACACCATCATAAATGTATTCGTGATTTAATACTGCTAAATAATAATTAAAGTTAGCTAATTTAGCTTCATTATGACTTTCTTTATATTCACCTTCAATAATGTATCTTTGAATACTTAAATCATATACGTATTTACCTAAATCAAAGCGATCTAATAATTTATTTCTTTTCTCAGTATATTTCTCATAACCAATTTCATTATCTATATCAATACCCATTTCATCTTTTAAATACATAATATTATCTTTTTTAATAAACAAAGAATATGGTTCTTTATTAAAAGTACCTACTTCCATATATTTTTTACTAGTCGTAGCTTTTACTTCAATAATATTAATGTTAGTTTCTGTTTCATTATAAACATCCACATAACAAAGGTATTTAATGCCATTTAAGCTAAAATCAAAGCACTCTTGATTAAATGTATTAGACGATGATATTACTTTACCACCAAAGGTCTTTAAAGCTTCTTTAGCCGCTAATTCTTCTACTTTAGAGTAATATGGTAACATAGCTTTTAATTGAGAATTTTCAATATCAATTAGATCCTCTTCGCCACCATCTTCATCTTCAGAATACATTTTAGATAGCATTTCTAATAACTTTTCTTTTTTCTCTTCTTCTAAATAATTCTCATACGAAATATCAGCATCTAGTTTTTCTTTTTTAACTTCTTCTAGAGCCACATATCTTCTACATCTTGTATAATTAATAAAATTAGTTTTGGTTATAGCCATATAAACCTCTTTTATCTAAAACGGCATTTTCATGTTGCCATTTTTCATATTTTTCATCATTTTTTTCATTTCTTCAAATTGTTTTAGTAGCCTATTTATTTCTTCGACACTTCTACCACTACCTGCTGCGATTCTTTTTTTTCTCGTGAAATTTAAACAATCAGGATTTTTTCTTTCATAAGGAGTCATTGATAAAATAATTGCTTCAATATGAAGTAATTGTTTAGGATCAATATTAACATTATTAAGTCCCATATTACGAGCTCCTGGGATTAATTTAAGTAAGTTCTCCATCGGCCCCATTTTCTTAATTTGTTTTAAATTAGTTAAAAAGTCTTCTAAATCATATTTACCTTTACTAATCTTTTTCGCTTGATCTATTGCTTCTTCTTTACTAATAACATCTTCTACTTTAGAAGCTATTGATAATATATCCCCCATGCCAAGAATTCTTTCCGCCATTCTTTCTGGATGAAATTCTGATAGACCATCTAATTTTTCGGAGTCACCAACAAACTTAATTGGCACATTAGTTAAATGTCTAACGCTTAGGGCTACTCCACCTAGTGTATCACCATCTAATTTAGTTAGGATTGCCCCAGTTAATTTTAACTTTTCATTAAAACCATTAATAACATTAATAGCATCTTGACCCATCATGGCATCGATTACTAATAATATTTCACTAGGTTTAGTTAATTCATTTATTTTAATTAACTCATTCATTAAGTTTTCATCAATATGAAGTCTTCCTGCAGTATCAATAATAATATAATCTTTGTTATTTTCTTTAGCATAATCTAGTGAAGCAAGGGATATTTCCTCTGGACTTTTATCTTTTAAAGTAAATACTTCAATATCAAGTTCTTTACCGATTGTTTGTAATTGCTCTATAGCTGCTGGACGATAAATGTCACAAGCAACCAATAAAGGTTTTTTACTATGACGTTTTCTTAAATACCCAGCTAGTTTGCCAGCTGTTGTGGTTTTACCTGAGCCTTGAAGACCTGCTAACATTAAAATAGTTGGTTTTTTATTTACTTCTAAAGGAGCATATTCGCCACCTAATAAAGTTACTAACTCATCTTTAACAAGTTTGATAAATAGTTCTTCTGGCTTTAAAGTCTTACTAACTTCTAATCCTAAAGCTTTTTCTTTAACATTATTAACAAACTCTTTAGCAACCTGATAATTAACATCGGCCTCTAAAAGAGCCATACGAATTTCTCTTATCGCATCACTAATATTCTCTTCGGTTATTCTACCCATTCCTTTAATGTTCTTAAAAGCTTTAGATAGTTTATCTCCCATTGTTTCAAACATTATTTATCACCTACAGTATTTCATTTATTTTTTCTAATAATTCTTTGTCTTTAATAAGATTATTAATCTTATTTTTCTTTTTATATAATTCTAATTTATTTTCATAGTCTTTTAGTTTATCACTGATATTTTTAAGTCTTTTAAATATAGCATTTCGACTTATTTTATTATTTAAAGCAATTTCTTTTAGACTTAAATCATTAAAATAGTAGTCTTCAAAATTACTTATTTCTTTTTCTGTTAATAAGTTTTTATAAATATCATATAAATTATTTAAATAAACATCTATTTTCATCTTAAACCATATCCTTAAATAAACCATATATATAGTTTTCTATATCAAAAGTAATTAAATCAGTCATTTTCTCACCTAGTCCCACAAACTTAACCGGGATATTAGTTTCTTCTTTTATTGCAAGTACTATACCGCCTTTAGCAGTACCATCTAGTTTAGTTAAAACTATGCCGGTAATATTAGTTATTTCTTTAAAAGAGGTAGCTTGTTTAATCCCGTTTTGACCAGTAGTAGCATCAATTACTAAAAGGGTTTCATGAGGAGCTC
>CAYURI010000013.1:0-16266 GCA_964447275.1 uncultured Muribaculaceae bacterium | reverse complement strand
TTATTTACTTTGCACATTTCTTCTACTTCTTTTGTATAAATCATATATCCTCCATTACTCTTTTATTATACAATTATTTTTCTAAATAGTCTTTTCCTTTTTGCGTATCATAAACTAATAAATCATTAAACTTTTGCTGTCTTAAAGCTTCAAATAAAACAATTGCTACACTATTACTTAAATTTAAAGCTCTTATTTTATCATTAGTTGGTATCCTTAAACATTTATCTAAATTGTTATGTAATATTTCTTTTGGTATGCCAGTACTTTCTTTACCAAAAATTAAATAAATGTTTTCCTCACTATTACGATAATCTGCCTCAGTATAACTTTTAGTCGCATACCTAGTTAAAAAATAATAAGTGCCTTTATTTTTATTAAAAAAGTCATCAATATCAATATAAGTAACATATTCACAAAACTCATTATAATTAACACCACTTCTTTTAATAGTTTTTTCATTTAAAGAAAAACCCATTGGTTCAATTAAATGCAGCTTTGCTCCTGTACCAGCACAAGTTCTCATAATATTACCAGTATTTCCTGGTATTTCTGGTTCAAATAAAACTATATTTAGCATTTTATCACTCCTTGCTTTCTAATTTGGAAATATCTTCTATTTTTTTTAGACTCGAATTATTTAGCAACGATTTCAATTGAATCAAAGCATATTCATTTAGTTTTTGCAACCTTTCTGATTGTGGCTTATTATCTCTTATCATTATTGAATTTGAACTCTCCATATTTGATAAAACAATTAGCTGTTCAATTGTAGCATAATCTCTTAAATTCCCTTTTTTAGTTTTGTTTTTGCTTTTCCATTCTTTAGCAGTTATTCCAAATAGAGCAACATTCAATATATCAGCCTCACTGGCATAAGTATAATTAATTTGCTCTTTTGTAAGTAAAGGTAATATTATCTTTTCTTTAATTGCATCAGTATGTATTTTATAATTTCCTTTTGTAATGATTCTTCTAACATTCCATTCTATTTTTTGCTGATATGATTCGTCTTTTTTTAATCTTTGAAATTCTGTTATTAAATATAATTTAAACTCGGGATTTAACCAGCTTGCAAATTCAAAAGCTATGTCTGGATGCGCAAAAGTCCCGATGCTATACTTACCTCCACTAGGAATTATTCCTATTGCGTTAAAATCTTTTTTCCAACGATTAGGAGTCATAGTAAACCTATTATACGGTACTTCTTTGATTTTAATTCTATGGGATTCCATAGAATTAAAATTATTATTGTTTAATTCTTCCCACAAACTATAAAAATTAAATGAATCTCTATTAGACATCCAATTAAATATAACTCCCGAAGGATTATCAGGGTTTTGATACTTTGCTAAATCAGTTAAAGATATATAATCCGCATCATTTATTCTTAAAATTCTTACATTATTTTCTTTTACATTTAAAATTGTTGATACTTCATTTTTCACTCCACAATCCCCCTAAGATAATTTTTATTTTTCTGTATATCCATTTATTATCAGCATATTTTCAAAATCCTTTATTTTAAATAAATCATTATAACTAGAAAGATAAGCCTTTAGTTTATTATCTTGATAATATAGTATTACTGGCAAACTATTAGTACTACCAATACTAGCATTTAGTTTATTATTTAGTCTTTCAATAAAATTATCTTTTTCCATTTCATCAGTTACATTTAAATAATAGAAATTATCTTCTATTTCGTATTTAGCAATAGCTTTTTTTAATTCTTTTTCTAAGTTATAAGTTTTTTTATCACTAGGATAACTAATGTAAATAAAATAATTGGTATTTTTATCTAAAAAAACACTATCGGTTTCTTCATAATTAATTTCTCCAACTAGTCTTGATAAAACGCTTTGCGATATTTTATTCTGAACATTTAGCTCATAAGTCTTTTTCGCATATAGAAAAACCACTACAATCGCAATAAGAATTAAAACCGCAATTACATAATTTTTTAAAGGTACTTCTCTTTTCTTTACTTCCATAATTTCTCCTTATTATTTTAATTTATTAACTATGCCTTTAAACTCCTGACCCCTTACTTCAAAGCTATCATATTGATCCCAAGAGGCAGAGGCTGGTGAAAGTAAAATAATATCACCAGATTCACTATTTTGATTAGCATAATTAACCGCTTCTTTTAATTCATTTGTTAATATTACTTTAATATTCATGCTTTCTAATTCTTTTTTAATTCGTTCTTTACATTCGCCATAAGCAACTACATATTTAACATATTTTAGATAATCTTTTAAATCATAAAAGTTTTGTGTTCTTTCTTGACCACCTAAAAGCAATAGTGTTGGTTTATTAAAAGCACTTAAAGCTGTTTGGGTAGCTTTAATATTTGTGGCTTTAGAGTCATTATAAAATACTTTGCCATTTATTTCTTTAACAAATTCAATACGATGTTCAACACCACTAAACTCTTTTAATATACTAGATATTATGCTAGTTGGAATATCTAACTCTTTAGCAATCATTACCGCACACATGGCATTTTCATAATTATGAACACCTTGTAATTTAATATCTTTAGTATCAATTATTAATTCATCATAATAATAAAGTTCATTATTTTTTAAATAACAGCCTTTAATTTTTTTCTTACTAGAAAAATACTTAGTTGTCGCTTTTATTCCTCTTGCCAATCTAAACGCATCTTTATTAGCACGATTAACTATAGCCACATCATTTTTAGTTTGATTATTAAAAATCCTTTTCTTGTTTTGATTATAATATTTTCTGGTTTTAAACATATCTAAGTGAGCTTCAAAAATATTAGTTAAAACTGCTATATCAGCTTTATAATCATACATATCATGAAGTTGTGGTACACCAATTTCCATTACAATAATATCGCCACTTTTCACTTTATTTAAAACACTACATAAAGGAAATCCAATGTTACCTGCTAAATGAACTTTCTTACCAAAACATTCTTTTAGTATTTCGTAAGTTAAACTAGTCGTTGTTGTTTTACCATTAGTACCAGTAATTCCAATTATTTTAACATCTTTAGGTAATAAATGATAAGCCATTTCGATTTCATTTATCACTTTAATGTGATTCTTTTCTGCGTATAAAAGATATTTATGATCAAAATGAATACCAGGATTTTTAATGATATAATCAAAAGAAGGATCTAATATATCATCTGGATGATCACCAAGAATTACTTTTACTCCAAGGCTTTCTAACTCTTTAATATGACTATCTTCTTGATCAGCATTCTTATCATTTATCACTACTTGATTATTTCTAGTTGCAAGTATTTTAGCGGCCTCATAGCCACTTCTCGCCATTCCTAATATAAATATTTTTTTATTTTCAAACATTACTATCACCTATATAAATTATAGCAGAAAACAACTATTTATTAAACAAATAAAAAAGACTATTCCTAGTCATTATTTTCTTCAGCAATTTCCACTATTTAAAGATAATTTTTGATGAATATCAAGTTTTGGTTTTCTATGCATTACACCAATTATTTGATCTTTTTCTATATGGATAGTTGGAGAAATTGCATAAATAATTTTTCCATCAACCATTTTTTTAGAAAAAGTATGTGGGTTTTTACAGTTAATATAAAGTCTCTCACCAATTATAACAACCTCTGATTGTGTGTTTTGGCCAATTAATTCAAAACTTTCATATTCTTCTTCACTAGATAAATCATTTATATTCGTTGAAATAAACGCATCCTGGCTTGCAATAATATCATAAGCTTGAGCTGATTTTACAAATTGCCAATCTTCACTGGCAGAAATAGTATTTATTAAAGCTTGCTTTGTTTGTTCTCTTACTTCTTCTGTAATATCTCCTATAACTCTACTTGAATCATATGATAGCCCTTCTGATATAAAAACATTATATAGTAAGCAAAAATTTATTAATCCTTTTATAAATTCATGATTTGGCTCTTCTGGCATAAACCCATCTCCTTTAATAGTTATTTATTATAAGTTATTATAACTATTTGTCAATTAAAATATTATTAATGGTTTAGCAAAATTAGGATCTTTATCATATTTTTGATAAATAGCAATAATGGTTTTTTTATGAATAAAAACTAAATAGTCTTCAAAATCATAATCAATTAAAACCCCATTTTTAATTTTAATTAAGAATTCACCATCAATTTCTCTTTGTTCATAATCTTTAAATAATTCTTTTATCGTTATTAATTTATATTTATCGCTTGCCAATTCTTTTACTGTAAAACTATCATCAAGTAAGAAGCTGCCCTGTTTAGTTCTAATTAAAGATGTCATAGTACCAACAGTATTAAGTTTCTTACAAATATCATTTATTAAACTTCTGATATAAGTTCCCTTTGATACTAAAGCTCTAAAAGTAATTATTTTGCCTTTAAAGCTAATTAATTCTAATTCTTTAATTTCTACTTCTCTTGAAGGTAATTTAACTTCTTCGTTAGCTCTGGCATATTCGTATAATTTTTTCCCTTTAATTTTAACCGCTGAATAAATGGGTACTTCTTGATTATAAGCTTTAGGAAATTTAAGAAATACATTCTTAACATCTTTGCTTCTTAAAGAGCCTTTAACTTCTTCGATTATTTTACCAGTAACATCACCAGTATCAGTTTTAATACCTATTTTAAAACTAGCGATATATTCTTTATCACTACTAGTAATAAAATTAACTAGTTTTGTAGCTTTACCAACACATAAAACTAAAAGACCACTAGCAATTGGATCTAATGTTCCAGTATGGCCGATTTTCTTCGTATTAAGGATTTTACTTACTTCATTAACAACGTCTCTACTAGTTGGACCTGATGCTTTATTTATAACTAAAACGCCATGCATAATTATTCTTCTTCATGAAGTTTTTTGATTATTGATTCTATTTTATTGCCATATTCAACTGATTCGTCAAAATGAAATTCTAAAATAGGCGTATGCCTTATCTCTATTCGACTAGCAAGTTCTCTTCTAATATAAGAAGCTGCTTTATTTACTTCTTTTTCTAAACTGTCTTTAGGCATATCTAAAATGCTTGTAAAATAAACTTTAGCAATACTTAAATCATTGTTTACTTCACAGCCAGTAATTGTAATACTTTTTAGTAAATTATCACTCGCTTCATTTGCAATAATAATACTTACTTCTCTAGATATTGCTGAAGCTATTCTTTTTAGTTTTAAATCTTTCATCTTTTGACCTCTACTATTTCATAGCAAGATAAGATGTCTTTTTCTTTTAAATCATCAAACTTTTCTAAAGTAATCCCGCATTCAAAACCTTTTTTCATTTCTTTAACTGAGGCTTTTTCTTTTTGAAGACTTGATATTTTGCCTTCATGAATAACTAAACCATCACGAATTACTCTTACTAGGGAGTTACTTTTTACTAAACCTTCTCTAACTATACAGCCAGCTATAGTACCAACTTTTGAAAATTTAAATGTTTGTAAAACTTCTGCTTCACCAACAGCTTTTTCTTCAAATTCTGGAGCAAGCATACCCTTCATAGCAAGTTCCATTTCTTCGACAACTTTATAAATAATTGTATATAATCTAATTTCGACATTATAGCCTTTAGCAACATCTTTAGTTATAGAGCTAGGGCTAACATTAAAACCAATTACTATGGCATTAGAAGCACTCGCTAAAACTACATCACTTTCCGTAATATTACCTATACCACTTCTAATTACTTTAACTTTAACACCCTCGACATTAATTTTTTCTAAAGATTGTTTAACAGCTTCTTCACTGCCTCTTACATCAGCTTTTAAGACTACATTAATTTCTTGGTTACCAGACTTAATATGAGCAAACAAATCATCAAAATTTACACTAGTTTTTTTATCTTTAAGTGATTTCAAATGATTTAATCTCTTTTCGGCGATTTCTTTAGCTTCACTTTCTTTTTCGAAAGCCATAAATTTATCGCCCGCACTTGGATTATCATTTAAACCAGTAATTGATACTGGTGATGAAGGATAACTAGCTACTATATCTTCACCCAAATCATTTTTCATGGTTCTAACTTTACCATAAGTAGTTCCTACTGCAATTGGGTCCCCTAATCTTAAAGTACCATTTTGAATAAGCAGTGTAGCTACACCACCAATGTTTTTATCTAATTTAGATTCAATTACAGAACCAATTGCATATCTGTTTGGATTAGCGCAATAATTTTCCACTTCGGCAATAGCTAAAATGTTTTCTAATAATAAATCAATTCCCTCACCAGTTACAGCTGATACTTTAATAAATGGAATATCGCCACCCCATGATTCGGGAATAATATTTAATTCGCCTAATTCAGTCATAACCCTGTCAATATTAATATTTGGTTTATCAATTTTATTAATCGCAATAATAATTGGTACACCAGCGCTTCTTGCATGATCTATTGCTTCTTTAGTTTGGGGCATAACACCATCATCAGCAGCAACAACAATAATAACAATATCAGTTACTTTCGCACCACGAGCACGCATTTCTGTAAATGCCGCATGTCCCGGAGTATCAATAAAAGTAATTTTCTTATCATTATATTTAATTTGATAAGCACCAATATGTTGGGTTATACCACCAGATTCACCATCGACAACATGAGAATGTCTAATATAATCAAGTAAAGTTGTTTTACCATGATCAACATGCCCCATAATCGTTACAACTGGAGGTCTTGATACTAAGTCTTCCTTCTTATCAACTATTTCGTATTCTTCAAAATTAGATATATCACGACTTTCTTCTTTTTTTAATGTCTTTTTATAATCTAAAACAATAATTTCAGCCGTTTCAAAATCTAAGGAATCATTTAATGATTTCATTAATCCTAAGCCAATTAATTTTTTAACTAATTCGCCACCAGTTACTCCTAGATTAATAGCTAAGTCACTAACTGACATATCTTCTTTATATAAAACAATATTTTGTTCTTCTCGATCATTTTGTTTTAGTTTCTCTTTATTCTTATACATTGCTTTTTTCTTATCCAAAAACTCTGTATCACGATTTATTTCGGTTTTTTTGTTAAGTTTTTCTTTCTTAACATCCATTTCTAAGTCATCAATATAAGTATTTTCAAGAATGTCTTCAACCTTTTCATCCATCATAATGTCATCATCAATGGTTGTTTCATCCTCAGTACTAATTAAATTAACAATGTTATCTAGTAAAATAATATCATCTTCACTTAACATATCTTCTGCTGTCTTAGCATCTAAACCTAATTTTTTAGCTTCTTTTAATACCTCAGCAACAGTTAATTTAATATCTTCTGCATACTCTTTAACGCTCATCATATATATCTACCTACTTTCTTTTAATTATTAACAATTTCTTCTAAGCTTCTACCTTCAAATTTCTGTAATTCTATACCAGCTTCTTTGCATATGGTTTTAGCTAGGTCAGAATTATATTCGCCTAAATAAACTATTTTTTTAATGCCACTATTTATAATTGAATTCATGCAATCCTTGCAAGGAAAAGTATTAACATATATAGTGCATCCATTTGTACTTATTCCATTTTTTGCCGCGAAAGCAATCGCATTTTGCTCGCCATGAGCAGCAGGGCATAACTCTAAATAGGCCCCACTTTTATAATCTGGCATCTTTCTTCTTCGGCATCCGCCTAAGTCTTCACAATGGGCTAAATTGGCAGCTGGTCCATTATAACCAAAGGATATTGAATTTCTGTCTTTTACTATTACTGCGCCAACTTGGCGTGACATACAAGAGCTTCTTTTAGAAACTAAACACGCCACAGACATAAAATATTCATCCCAATTTGGTCTAGCCATTTTTATCACCTACTTAACTAATTCTTTTAGTTCTTCGTATAATTCTTGATTAATTTCACTTTCTAAAGCTCTTGGTAAATATTTAGGAGCTTTTAAAATAACTTCTAAATCTTTTTTTAGATATACTCCCTTACCATTAGCTTTACCAGTTAAATCAATAAATATTACTCCATCTTTGTTTTTAACTATTCTAATTAAATCTTTCTTTTCAAGCTTTTCTCTAGTGACAACACACATTCTTAAAGGGACTTTCTTCATCAAAATCATCCTTTCAGTTAATCTCTATTACCTTCTTCATTAATTTGATCTAAAGTTTTTAATTCAATATGATACTTAGTTAGTTTACTAGCTAATTTGATATTACTACCTTTTTTACCAATTGCTAAACTTAAATTATCTTTATCAACAATTGCTAAAGCTTCTCTATTTTCAGCATCAGTAATATTAACAATGACATTTTTAGCTGGTGATAAAGAATTCTTTATGAACTCTGTTTCATCTTCGCTATATAAAATTAAATCAACTTTTTCACCATTTAGCTCTTTTAAAATACTAGCTATTCTTGAGCCTCTTTCACCAATACAAGCGCCAATTGGATCAACTTTTGGATTGGTTGAATAAACTGCTACTTTACTTCTAATTCCTGGTTCACGAGCCACAGAATGAAGAATAATGGTACCATCGGCTAGTTCTGGGATTTCTGATTCAAATAATCTTTTAACAAACCCATAATGTTTTCTAGAGCATAAAATTAATGGTCCTTTAATAGTTGACTCAACTTTAGTAATATAAACTTTTAAAGATCCACCCATCTTAACTACTTCTTCAGGAATCATTTCGCCCTTTGGTAGTATTCCTCTTGTTCTACCTAAATCAACATAATAATTACGAGCATCTTCCATTGCTAGAAGACCTACCATCATTTCGCCTTCTTTACCCTCAAACTCCGTAATAATGCTTTCTTTTTCCGCTTCTCTAACTTTTTGCATTAATACTTGTTTAGCAGTTCCTGCTGCTACACGACCAAAATCTGATGGTGTAACTTCAGTTTCAATAACATCACCAACTTTAGCATCTTTCTTAATCTTTTTTGCATCAGCAAGTAATATTTGCGCATCTGGATTAATCTCTGGACACTTTGTAATATTACCTTCTTCGTCTTTTTCCACTTCAATATCAAGTTTTTTAACAACCACTAAATAAGAATAAACTCTTACTTCACCAGTTTCTCTATCAATTGTTACTTTAACATTGGTCTTTGCATTAAAATTCTTTTTATAAGCAGTTTGCATAGCAAGTTCCATCGCTTCAAAAATAATATCTTTACTAATACTTTTCTCTTTGGCAATATTATCTAAAGCTTTAATAAATTCTTTATTATTCATTTTTCCCATCTCCTTTTTCTTTACTGACAATATCTAATATATATGAATCTTCAGTAAAATTTGCTTCATCTACTAAAGGACTAATCATATTAGAAGCCATAACTATAGTGTCTAAATCTATTCCATTTACTTTATCAAGCTCAATCTTTAAGACATTATAGCCATTTTCTTTAACATAATTAATAGCACTTACCATAATATTTTCTTTAAGCAGTTTTTTATTAATTAATGTCTCTAATTCCTCTAATTTATTTTTCATATACACCTCCAATAATAAAAGTGGGGGTCGCCCACTTCTTCTTGTCAAAGGTATTATAACATAATAATATTTTAATTTGCAATATAATTATTCTTCTAGCATACCTTCAGGTAGTCTTTTAATGAGTCTTAACATTTTAGCATTATTCTGACCCAAATTAATTATACCTTTAAATTCTTCAGGGACTTCGTTTAAACTTATTTCCGACACTACCCCGTCCAAAGTTAAAAGTTCTGGAACAAGTCCCATAAATAGCTTAGCATCAGGAAAACTATCTCTTAATATTTGTTCGCCAATAATGGTACTAAAATTTAAATTCGCTTCAAGTGATTCCATAGCATACTCACTGGAAGCAAATTTACTTAAATCTTGATCTGTTTTAAATCCATATAATGCTTCGGCAAGTATATGCAGTGTAACATAGCATGCCGCAACACTTATTGTATGATGATAAAGAGGAAGATTGTTTGAATCGGAATAGCCTACTGGATGAAGGCTTTCAATTACTCCTAATTTTTGAGTAATGCCATTTTTAACATTCGTATATTCTTCCTTAGCAACTAAATAATAATCTGGACGAATGATTGTTTCAAATCTATCTTTTAAAGAAATACGATCTCCACTTGACTTTTGAAGACTTATTCCAATCAACTTTTTTGAATCAGCAATATATAGCATATTAAATCTCTTCTTTCATATAATCAGGCAAAGCTCTAGCAAGTTGTAAAACTTTAAGATTCCTTTGTCCTACTTCTATGTTATTGTATAAAGCGTCAGGATCGTAACCTGGCAAACATTTTTGCATGTAGGCTTTGCGCTCCATAACCTCATCAATCGTTTTTTCTTCTAAAATTTCATTAAGAATTAAAGAGTTTGCTATGTTTTCAAAAAACAAAGCAAAGTCAGGATAATCTCTTTCAATAATCATAATGCTAGCAGCACCGTAAAACTTTTTATATACTTCAATAAGCTGATCTAATTCCTCCATTTTATCTTTATCGTCAAGATTTGGAATCATTATTCCTAAATCTTGAGAAGAATAATATTTATTATGTAAAATTTCAGCCAGCAAATTAATTGTCCCTATATATTTATTTTCACCTCTTTGGTAAAAATATTTTTGAGTATCACAATGCCTTCCATGAGATATTCCAACTTCTTGACACAATTCAAATATACCTAATTTGCCTTCAGGTATTATTTGTTCAGCTGTGAGCGTTCCTTTGGATAAAACACAATTTTTTAAATCCATAGCCTCTTTAAATAAATTAAAAAAACTATCAAGTTGAAGATCTATAGCCGGCTTTACTCTTACAACTTTCCTACTATTTGCTAAAAATATCATATAATCCTCCTAAAATTAATATTTATTATATTCTTATTGTTTTTAATTTGCAATATAATTAAATTATAAGGCTTGAGGCTTTTTTAGCAAGTTCGTAAACTCTAGTATTATCTCTAGCAAGTTTTATGTTTGGCTTCCCAATACGAAGTTCCAAACTTTCAAATTCTTGAACATCTATTTCTTGAATAACGTCATCAAAACTAACAAACGGAAGAATTCTTTCTAAAAACATAGTAAAATCAACATAATCTTTTCTTATAGAGTCCAAGCAGCCTGATTTATAAGCCATATTAATCATTCTTTCCAAACGATCTGATTCTGATCTAACAGGTATTTCATCCTTAATATAAGTAAATCCACCACGAGTGACATCACGAGGAATTCTTTGAAGAAGAAAGCTCAGATCTTGAGGTTGCTCATTATAATTAAACAAAACGTCAGCAACTAGTCTTAATGAACCTAAGTATTTATTTATACATTTTTGATAATAATAAAGACTTTTATCACTATCTTCAAAATGGCCAAGCGGTTGAAATAGTTCTAAAATCCCCAATTGTTCTTTCATTCTATAGCAGCACTCTGAAGGCATAGAACTTACTTCTATATAATTATTTATGCTCACCATTTCTTTTAAAATAGCTATCAAGAGCGCTTTTGTATTTTTTTCCTTCAGCTTTGGCTTTATAAAAGCTACTTTTTTATTTGCTGTTATTAAGTGTATCATATTTATCCCCCTAAATTCGTTGTGTATGATAACACTATTATGTTTATTTTGCAATACAATTATTTTTTATTAACTAAATCTTCATAGACATTATAAAAGTTATTAATAAAACGATCTATCTCATCAATAGTTGTAATATGGGATACGCTTATTCTAAATGATGACCTAGCTCTATTTTCATCATGATAAAGAGCCATAACACTATCATTAATACCTTCTTTATAACTAATATATATTTCTTTTTCGCTTAAAGCTTTTATTAATGCTTCAGGATTAATATTTTTAATACTTAAATTAATAATATGAGGAATAGAATACAGAGTATTATTAGATACAATATTATCTATTTTTAATATTTCCGTTATTAAACGACTATTTAATTTTTTAATATGTTCTTCTTTGCGACTGATATCTGTTAAAGCTATTCTTAGAGCTTTAGACATCGCTACTATTAAAGGAAGTGGCAATTCTTTAGTACCATCTATCAATGGTTCTAATTTAAGATTATTATTTAAATATAATATACCTATCCCTTTGGGAGCATAAAATTTATGAGCAGAAATCGCTGCGCTATCAACGTCATGTAAATTAACATTAACTTTACCAATAGCTTGTGACATATCAACATGAAGAAACGTATCAGGGTTTTCTTTTTTAATAATTTGTCGAAGCGTTTTTAATGGTTGCCTAATACCTAAATCTTCATTTAAAGCGTTAATAATAACTAAAATGGTATCTTTTCTAACTTTATTTTTTAAATCATCAAAAGAAACTAAACCATTTGTTTCGTGGTCTAAATATTCAATTTCAAAGCCATGGTTTTTTAAATAATTTAATATTTCATATATTGAAGAGTTTTCTAATCTAGATACTAAAATATGTTTACCATGGTTTTTATATTTATCAGTAATACCCTTAATAGCAATATTGTTAGCTTCTAAAGATCCACTTGTATAAGTTAGTTCTTCTTCACTAATATTTAATAATTCACATATTTGTTTTGTCGCATTATCAAGAAGACTTTTAGATTTTAAGCCATAAGTATGAAGAGCATTAGGACTAGCAATAAACTCTTTAGTTACTTTGTTAAATGATTCTAACACTTCATACATAACTGGAGTTGTTTCCGTATAATCTAGATATATCACATTATCACCTAATTTATTATAATATAAAAACAAGAAAAGGTCTATTTCTTGTTTTAATTCTTAGTATTCATATGTTTAGGTAACAAAAGACTAATCTTGTGTTTAACTTCAATTGTAAACTTTCTACCTTCGATATCTAGTTTTTCACCATCAACATCCCATTTTTTATCCATATTATCCAAAAATTCTATTTCAAACTTTTTAGCAATATATTGAACACTATTATGAACATTTGATACTCCACCTGCAATTAGTTCCAACATGGCATTAAATAAATGGGTACGATTTTTAGAATATAACATCGCCACTTCTACTAAACCATCATTTAAATCAACATCTTTGGTATAAAAATTTTTAAAACCCCCAACACTTGTTGAATTAGAAACAATAAACATTGTATATTTGCCTTCATAAATTTTATCATCAACTGTATATTTAACCCAATAACTTTTAGGTGCTTTAAAGATATCTTTAAACCCTGAAATTAAGTATGCTAAATGACCAAGATGTTTTTTTAAATCTTGAGGAGTATCATAAGGAATATTAATAAATTTACCAAAACCACAAACATATATAAATGGTTCTTTGTTAATGGTTGGTACATCTATTTCAATTATCTTACCTTCTAATATTTCTTTGAGGTTTAAAATGATTCCTTTATTTAAACCATAATTACGAGCTATATCATTAGTTGTTCCACTTGGTAAATGTGATAATAATAATGGCTCTTTACGCATGACATTACCACTTACGGCTTCACTAAAGGTACCATCACCACCAATTGAGATAACTAAATCATGATAATCTAGTTCTTTAATTATTTTGGTAGCATCTTTATGGCCTTTAGTAAATTCAAAATCAGTTTCATAATTATAATCTTCTAGAGTTAATTTTATTCTATTTAGTAATTCATCTGTGATACCACGACCGCTATGACGATTACAAACAACACAGCATTTTTTCAAATTAATCCACCTCGTTTAATATTTATATTAAGATTATACCACAAAAAAGAAGTTGTTTTGACAACTTCTTAATGATTATTCTTTTTCTAAGAATTGTTCTTCTAATACTTCACTAGGTTCATCATATAAGAGTTCTTTTTCTAGTTCTAACTTAATATCAGAATATTGATGTAAACCAGTTCCCGCAGGAATTAATTTACCTAAAATAACATTTTCTTTTAATCCTCTTAGCATATCTCTTTTACCTTTTAAAGCAGCATCTGTTAATACTCTAGTTGTTTCTTGAAAGGAAGCTGCTGATAAGAAGGAATCAGTCTCTAAAGAAGATTTAGTAATACCAAGCATTACAGGTCTTCCTGTGGCTGGTATTTTACCAGCTAGAATAACTGGTTTGTTACCTTCTGTAAATTCTCTCATTGATACTGTTAAGCCCTCAACGAACTCAGTATCACCAGGATTTACAATCTTCATCTTATTAATCATTCTACGTACAATTACTTCGATATGTTTATCAGAAATATCAACACCTTGTTGTTTATATACATGTTGAATTTCTTTTAAAATGTATTCTTGAACAGTGATTGGATCAGTTACCGCAAGTAATTCTTTAGGACTTATAGCCCCTTCACTTAACTTGTCGCCAGCTTCAACTTTATCACCTTTGGAAACTCTTAATTTTACCCCATAGTTAGTTACGTGTTCTTTTACTTCAATATCATTTTCAACAGTAATTTTGAATTTACCATTAACTTCTTCGATATTAACTACTTTACCATCAATTTCTGAGATTGTTGCTTTACCTTTTGGTACTCTAGCTTCAAACAACTCTTCAACTCTTGGTAAACCTTGAGTAATATCTTCACCACTAGCAACACCACCGGAGTGAAATGTTCTCATGGTTAACTGGGTACCTGGCTCACCAATTGATTGAGCAGCCATAATACCAACAGCTTCGCCTTTTTCAACAATATTACCAGTTGCTAAGTTACGTCCATAACATTTTTGGCAAACACCATTAACAGTTTTACAATTTAATACTGATCTAATATCAACTGATTTAATACCAGCTTTTAATATCTTTTGAACAATATTTTCAGTAATTAATTCACCTTTATCAATGATCATCTCATTAGTTTCTGGATGAACTACTTTTGTAGCAGTAAATCTACCAATAATACGATCAGCCATACTTTCAAGAACAGCACCACTCTTTTCATCAATAAAGTCTTTAACTGTTAGAGGAGCAATGCTTCCGCAATCTTCTTCTTTAACAATAATATCTTGAGAGACATCAACTAAACGACGAGTTAAGTATCCTGAATCAGCTGTTCTTAACGCTGTATCAGCCGTTCCTTTTCTAGCACCATGAGTACTTAAGAAGAACTCGGAAACTGAAAGGCCATCTCTAAATGATGAAGTAATAGGAATTTCTACAGCTTCACCATTTGGTTTAGCCATTAAGCCACGCATACCAGCAAGCTGAGTAAATTGTCCTACAGAACCACGAGCTCCAGAATTCATCATCATGAATAATGGATTTTTATTATATTTTTCAGATATAACTTTTAATTCTGCTTTAACTTGGTCGGTTGCCCCATTCCAAATTTCAACAACTTTAGTATATCTTTCTTTTTCTGTAATAAGACCTCTAGCAAATTGTTTATTAACTTTTTCTACTTGTTCTTTACTATCAGCAATTATTTCGTTTTTCTTTTCACTAACAATAACATCACTAAATGATACTGTTAACCCAGCAATTGTTGAATACTTGAAGCCTAAATCTTTTAGTTTATCAAGCATTAATGATGTTTCAGTAGTTTTATATCTTTTAAAGATTTGAGAAATAATTAACTGTAAAGTCTTTTTATCAAAAGGTTTAACAAGTGGCATAACTTTAATAGCTTCTTTAATATCAGTTCCCATTTTTAAGAAATATTTATCAGGTGTAATATTTTCAATATTATCAACTGTTGGTTCATTAATATATGGGAAGCTATCTGGTAAAATTTCATTAAAGATTAATTTACCAGCTGTTGTAACTAAGTACATATCTTTTTGTTCTTCTGTAAATAATTTATATTTAAATGATCTAACTGGAAGAGCAATTCTGGTATGTAAAGTTATTTCATGACGTTCATAAGCCATAATTGCTTCATTACTATTCTTATATACTTTTGCTTCATTTTCTTCCGAAGCATCTTCCATAGTTAAGTAATAGTTTCCTAAAACCATATCTTGACTTGGTGTAACAATTGGTTTTCCCTGTTTAGGGTCCAAAATGTTATTAGCGCCTAACATTAATAGTCTAGCTTCAGCTTTAGCTTCTTCTGATAAAGGAACATGCACAGCCATTTGGTCACCATCGAAGTCAGCATTAAATGCTGTACAGACAAGTGGGTGTAAACGGATTGCTTTACCGCCAGTTAATTTTGGTTCGAAAGCTTGAATCCCTAATCTATGTAAGGTTGGTGCACGGTTAAGTAATACTGGATGTTCGGTAATAACATCTTCAACAATATCCCATACACATGGATCTTGATTTTCGATTAATTTTTTAGCCCCTTTGATATTATGAGCTAAATCTCTTTCGACTAGGCCATGAATAACATGTGGTTTAAATAACTCTAAAGCCATTTCTTTA
>CAYURI010000012.1:0-20701 GCA_964447275.1 uncultured Muribaculaceae bacterium | reverse complement strand
CTGCATAAGTTGTCGTACTAGCATTAAACTCTGGTGTTAAAGTATAGCCATCAACTCCTAAAGAAGATAAATTATTATTTTTACTATATGAAGCTTCTAATTCAGCTTGAGTAATAAATGTAACATATCTTTCACCATTACTAACACTCATGGTACCAAAGTTCCAGTCAATTACAGCGGTATTACTAACATAGAATCTTGGTTTACCGCTTTTTAAAGCTTTAAAAGTATAAGTATAACTCTTAGTTTTTAATGACCCATCCCCATAAGAAGCATATCTTAAAGGAACATCACTAGATACTAAACTAGCATATGAAGAATTATAATTTAAAGTATAATCCCAAGAACCTAGTGGTACTGATGATGATATTTTAACGGTTATTTTGAATGTTTTACCTACTACTACTTGACTACTAGATGATAAGACACTGATTGTTGCACTAGCCGCATTAGTATTTGTTATAACTAACAAACTACTTAATAAAGTAATTACTCCTAAACTTAATAATTTAAATATCCTTTTCATATACTCTCTCCTTTATCCACTAATCTTTATTTGACCTAAGATATGTTTTTGTTCTCTTAATAAATCTACTATATTAATGGTACTATCTTGGTTATTATCAGCTGCACTAACAAATGGATCACTTATTGAAGTAGCACCAATAATATGTTTTTGAATCTGTAATAAGTCCATAATGGTTACATCTCCGTCCCCTGAGCTATCACCATATAAAATTACCGTATATTGTTGGCTTTCATCATCAAAAGTAATGTTGACTCTATCACCCGTTACTAACTTACCAGTTGTTTTAGCATTTCCATTAATATCAGTAATGGTTACTATTGCTGTATTACTAGCAGAGGTTACTTTACTTACTAAACTAGAAGCATCCTCACCAAAGTTAAAACCACTTAGTAAACTACCATTATTTTTTATCGTTGTATCAGATAATAGATCATCAATTGTTGTATAACCATAATTAGGTAGAAATTTTACTTCCGTAGGAAGTGATGTTGATACTGGCATATTATCATAAACCGGTACCAAAAATTTAAATGTTGTTGTACTATCACTAGCAAGTAAACCAACACTATTATATGAACTATAAGTAGTTGATGCTTCACTAAATGGGGCTTGAATATTAGTCATATATTGATGAGAATAAAGGCTTGTTCCCATGACATTAAATTTCTTTAAATAGGATGTATTTTGATTAGCTTTAATATAATAGTTTCCTATTATATTGGCTCCTGAGGTAATAGCTATTAACGGTGTATTCCAACTTCTATTCTTAGCATATATTAAAGCATTATAAATTGGCTTTACATCAGTACCAGCGCCAATATTAAAGAAGTTATAATAACCTGAATAAGTATTACCTCTTTCTTCAACATACATATTATTTTCAACTGGATAAGTAAATGAAGCTCCGGAAACAGCCGCTGTCCCTGTACCAATTTCTTGTCTTACTAAAGTCGCTAAATAGACCGGATTTATTTGTGAATCAATTCCTGCTTGTAAGAAGTCAGCTGCATAAGGGCTTAAATTAGGATAACTAGTAAAGATTTTATTAATCGCATCAATTGTTATATAACTACCTGTATATAATAAATCTTCAAACATAAAGACTCTTGTTTCTGTTAAAAAGTTCCTTGGATCCATATAATAAGCAACTACATCACTATCAGCTGCATACCAAGTAGAGCCTTCTTGAACTATATATCTTTTATTAATATAATCGTATGAACCACCCGCCGTTGATATATAAGCAACTTTTTCACTATTTAAATCTGTTACTTGAACTAAACTAGTACCTAAAATACTTTCTTCCATAACAGCTGTTGACCAATCTAAATTAGTATCTTGAGGAACAAATTCATAATTAGGATGAGCCATTTTTAAAGCTGTTAGACTCTCCCAATAACTAGAAGGAAAACCTAAGGCTTTCCATGCTACTTCGTAATCATTAACTGGATCTCTTTCAGTAGCTAAAGCGGTAACATTATAAAAACTTACTAACTTAGAACATACATAACCAATATTACCATTATACTTAGATCTTAACCAACCTGATGAACAACCTGTACCAGTTTCTGGTTCGGTATTGATAACTTCAATTACTGTGCCATAAGCTAAGGAAGTAATAACTGAAGTCTCTGTCGAAGGTCCAGTACGAAAATTTAAACTAGCAGCCATTACTTTCGCTGTAACACTAGCATTAACAATTAGTATATTAATAAACATACTAAAAAATAAACTTAATACAATTGTTAATCCAGTTATTTTTTTCATCGCAAAAACCCTCTCTATTCAAGTATCATAATCATTATATCATAATCAAAAATATTTCCTAGTTTAAAAGCCTTTTATTTAACACTCTTTTGTCAGTAATATCTTTGATAAAAGATTGTTTTAAAAATACTTTTATATTATAATGATTAAGATGATAAAGGAGTTACTACTGTGATGAAAAAAAGAAAACTTAATAAAAATTTACTTATTTTTATTTTTGTATTAGCTTCTTACTTAGTAAGCTTAATATTTTTTACTAGTAGTATATTATCTCTAACTGGTATTGAAACTTATATTAGGATCTTTATTTTAGTATTATTATATCTTTTCTTAGCGATGTATTTTGTTTGGGGTTTTATCTCTGTAGTTGCCAAAAAGAAAAAGACTTTTATAACTATTTCGATTATTATGATGTTATTTGTACCAATTTTAGCAATTAGTTCTTTTTATATAAATAAAACTTTTAATACGATTGCTAATATTAATAAAGATAAAATAACTTATACAACAGCTTTAGTTACACTTAAAAATACCGTAATTAATAATAACAACTCTTCCATTATTGGTATGATTAGTGATGAAGATGATATTGAAGGCTATGTATTAGGCAATAAATTACTAGATAAGAAAAATTTAAATAAAACTGATATTAAAACTTATGATGACTATATATTAATGTTAACTGATTTATTAAATGGCGATATTGATGGTGTTTTAATATCAAATAACTATTTAATTATGTTTGGTGATGATGAAGAGTTAACTACACTAAGAGATAATACTAAAGTTTTATATACTTACTCTGAAACAAGAAATAAAGATGATATATCTTCTTCTAATAAAACTTTAACTGAACCATTTAGTATCTTATTAATTGGGGTTGATAGCGTAAATTCAAAAATGAACGCTAACCAATCATTTAATGGTGATACTTTAATGATTATTACTTTTAATCCTAAAACTTTAAATGCGACAATGTTTAGTATACCTAGAGATACTTATGTACCAATTGCTTGTCGTAAAAATGTTAAGAACAAAATCAATACCTCGGCTTATTATGGCTCTGATTGTGTAATAAAAACAGTTGAAAATTTAGTTGATATTGATATTGATTATTATGTCAAAATTAATTTTAAAGGTGTCGTTTCTTTAGTAGATGCTTTAGGTGGTATTGACGTTAATGTTCCATATAGTTTCTGTGAACAAAATAGTAACAGAGAATTTGGTAATAAAACCATTTATGTAAAAGAAGGCTTACAACATTTAAGCGGTGAACAAGCTTTAGCATTAGCTAGAAATAGACATTCATGGCCAGCTTATTGTGATGCCAAATGGAATACTGGCGTAAGAAACGACTTTGTTAGAGGTCAAAACCAACAATTAGTTGTTGGTGGCATAGCTAAAAGTGTTAGAAGCATTAATTCACCAAAAGAATTTTATAGTATTTTAGAAGCTATAAGTCAAAATATTGACACCAATATTAGTACTAATAAATTATTATCATTCTATGAAGTAGCAAAAGATATCATTGCTAAATCACTAAATAATGAAACTGATTTTATTAATATTGAAAGAACTTATCTAACTGGTTATGACTTATATATAAATACTAGATATACTTTCCAATATTATAAAGAAAGCTTAAATGCTATTATTGATGCTATGAAATATAATCTAGAATTAGAAGAGCCAAAAATGATTACCACATTTAACTTCTCAGCAAAAGATATATATGAAAAGCAGGTAATTGGTAAAACTTATTCTTCTAATCAAGAAAGAATTAAAACAATGCCAAGTTTAATTGGTAAAAGCAAGTTATATGTTGATAACTGGGCATTAGAAAATAATATTACAATAACCTACAATTATATAAGCCTTGGTAATTCATTATATGACGCTATATTGGATAATAATACAGTAGTAAGTCAAAGTATTAAGGCGACTACTCTACTAGATGGTATTACTAATATAACAATTGGCATAATAAAAAAATAAGATTTTAATCTTATTTTTTATTTTCTAAATTTTTAATTTCGGTTAATAACTCTATTATCTTTTCTGTTGCCGGTTTTGAATTATGGCCAAATTCCTCATATGTTTCAAAATGAGCATTAACTCCTAAAGCCTTATAATAATATTGAGATTGTTCCCATCTTATTGGCATATTTCTTCCTAAAACCCTATGAAGTTGTTCCATTTCTTCTTTAGAAATTAAATCTGGGTACTTAGGCAAAGTCAAATCATTATCAGAATAAGTAAATGGATCATTTTTATCTTTCGCTCCCATATAATAAAACTGTTTTACTTTAAAAAATTGTTCATATTTTTCTTGATTAAATTCAGCTACATCTCCCATACCTACTGGGTAAATTAATGCTTCTCCATTTATTTCTTTTAAAGGTAATGTTAGCCACCCAGAAATACCTCCAGCAATGCATAAGCAAACTAATTCTGGATGTAGTAATGTAAATCTATTAGCAAACTTTCCAGATGCTGAGAATCCATCTATTACAAATTTCTCATTCAGAGTAATACCACTTTGTTTAAATCTTTCTTTTGCATCATTAAAAATTGAAACCAGTTGATTATCAACCCTTCTAAAAACTCCATCTTCTATTCCTAGCGACTCTCTAGAAAGCATTTGAGCATATAAACTTTTATTATTAAATATAACTCTTGGGAAAAGAGGCATAACAATAGGCATCTTCATTTTAAAAGCAATATAATATATAGGCGAGAACACACCCAATGTAATATCAAGAACATCTTTATTGCCTTTTTCAAAGTCTTCTGCGGGTGATATAGAGTTGGCGCCTTCTACTATTAATGTAGTATCACTATCTACTTCAATGGGAATAAAAACTACATACCCAAAATTAAAGCCTTTTTCAGGATTTGAATCTAATATTATAAATTCACCTATTTTTGATTCCCTAAGAATAGCATCTTTTTTTACACAACCATCAAAGCCATTCATATTATTCACCTACTTTAAGTATAGCATAAAAAAGAAATTAATCTTTTTTAAAATTTGCTAATATAAGTATATCATCGAGTTGTTTGTCATTGTTAACATTAAAAACAATTGGCATAAATCGCATTGTTTTGCCCATTGGATTAGTGTTTTTTATTAAGTTCTTAATATCTTTGCTAATTGGTAGTTTTAGTAACTCCTCTTTCATATTACAGGGAAAGAAAAATGATATCTTAAAGAATCCTTCCCATATAGATAGCCAAAATATGGTTTTAATTTTATTTGTTCCCCTTGAGGTAGTCCATTTATATTCGCCTTTAGAAAGCCAAGCTTTACCATCTTTATAGTATCGCCATTCCATAAGAGAAATATTGTTTTTATTAAGTTCTTCAATAAAAGTCTTATATATATTATTGGTTTTTCCTAAACAAGAAGCAATTATTTCCTCATTTGGTTCGATATTTATATCACGTAATAATTGCATTGGCATAATTAATCACCTGTTTATATTATAACAAAAAAATAAGTGAGTTAATCACTTATTTAATTTGTTTTTCATCTTTATATTGAAAATTTAATTTATTATCTTTATTGATTACTTTTTCACCCAGATTTTTTTCTAAATCTTCTCTAGCCACTTTAGCAGCATTGCCACCTAATCTAGCTATATCAATATTTTCATCTAGTCCTTGTGGCTTTTTCTTAGTAGCTAGTCTTTTAGTAGCCTCTTCAGATAAATCAGTTAATATTAGTTCAATACTATCCATATTATCTCTTAAGCTTTCCTTTCTTAATCCTTTATACCGCTTATATTCTTTAGCAGTCATTCCTGACCATGTTTTATATATTTCATTAGTTAATATAGCATATTCTACTTCTTCGTTAATGCCATTTTCTTGCCATACATCAGTTAATCCTTTTCTTTCTTGTAATACTTTAATTCTTTTGGCAATCCATGCTTCATCATAACCTTTAGCCCGATATAAATCAATCGCTCTTTGTAAAGATATAGATGGATCAAAAGTTTCATCAATTCTTTCACTACCTAGTTTAGCTAACCATTGTTTAATTGGTTCAGCATTTTTAGAAGGAACTGATTCAATTATTCTAAACATCCCTTCAATATCAACAACATCTGTTTTATAATATTTGCCATCAGAAGATTTCAATTTCAGTTGGTGACAATTTGTCACCGACTCGTTCCCCTCTTCTTTTAAACGTTGTTTTACTTTATTCCAGTACTTTCTACCATCTTTACTTTCCGAAAGCAATCCTACCACATCCGCAACACTAATAAAGTATTTTTCTTGCTCCTTATCCCATACTGTTCTAATCGTTTCGCTATTAAATAATTTACTAATTAAATGCATTTTATTCTTTTTTTAAATTCCTCCTAAATATATATTAGCGATTAGAGTTTAATATCCTTTTTTGCACAACAAAAAACCAGTAGTTTTCTACTAGTTCCTTTTTAATTTCAATTATCCGAAAAAATCGGACAGTTGATTTAGATTAGCTATATTAATCTACTCTATTTTCTTCTACAACGTTTAACTTACTACCATCTTTTATAATTACTATCTTAGCACTCTTATCATAGTTATTAGTTTTTTCATACTCCCAAGCCAAAGTGACTTCATAAGCATCAAACCCATTATCATTATAAATATAATCGGTTTCTAATATATTAGTTATACCGATACTTTTAACTACTGGTAAGTCTTGTTTTCTTTGTTCATAAGTATTATCTTCAATATACTTATATAAAGTGTCTTGTACTTTTAGTATATAATTATCTAAAGCAGCACTAAAAACAAATTCTTTACCACCAACATCATATTTATTTAATTTATTATTTAAGGTATATAAATCAATTATATATAATTTAGCAATTGATTTAGCATAATCAAAATAATCAATATTATCACTTGTTAAATTAGTCTTTAAAACATTAAATTCATCTTTATATAAAGCCTTATCTCTATCTTCTAAATAATAATTATAGCTTTCAATCGTATCTAATATTTTTGTTTCTTTTACTTCAACTTTGTTATCTCTTAAAAACACTTGATAAACAAAAAAACTAACATTAACAATAATTAATACCCCAATAATAAATAAAACCCACTTTTTATTCTTCATTACTTTTCCTCCATTACTTTATTTAAATTAGATGCTTCTTTTCTAATTAAATCATGAACAATAATATTATTAGATAAATTTAAGATGGTTTCTGCATACTTTTTATTTTTGGCAATATAATCTTCATCAATAATAACATCACTTAATACTTTATATTCCCCTTTAGTATCATTATAGTAAACTTTGTTTGTCAAGAAATTTCCATTAGGAAATACCACAATATTATCATCCTTTATGGTAAATATATCATTACCAAGGCAATATTTACAAGAAAAACCCATCATATTGGCAAGAGTTGGCATTATATCAATCATTCCCATATAATAATTTACTTCACCTTTATAAGTTTGATCCTTAGTCCAGATTAATAAAGGTGTATTTTTATTTAATTGTTGTAAATAATAATCATAGTCATAATAGTTTGGATCATCTTCAGCAAGAAAAGTGCCCATTTCTAAGTCATAATTATATAATTTATCAAACTCGGCTTTAGAAAATCTCGCATCATGATCTCCATAGAAAACAAAGACTGTATTATTATAATAATTAGAACTTTTAACGTAATTAATAAACTCACCAAGGGCTTCATCACAGTAATGAGAACTTTTTAAATAACTACCCATTTTGCTGTCTTCTAAATAACGATCTTCTTTATTATCATTATAATTAATTAAGTCTAAGCTATCAAATTTATCTCTTTCAGCCCATGGTGAATGATTAGTAAGAGTAATAATGGTTCCCATATAATTAGTTTTAGTTTTTTCAATTTCTTCTAAGATTATTTCACTTTGACGGAAAAATTCTTTATCACTAAGACCCAACCCAATAAAATTAGGATCAGTGATATCTTCCGGAACAGTATAATAATCTTTAGCATAAAACTTATCATAACCAAGACTTTTATGAGCTACTGCCCTATTCCACATACTAGCTTTATTAGCATGCATACTAAATGTATAATAACCTGCTTCTTTTAATTCTTTAGCCATTGTTTCATAATAAGTATCAGTATAACTTACAAAAACAGTTCCTGATAAAGCAGGCATTAAAGAAGCTTGTAAAGTAAACTCAGTATCAGAACTAGTTCCTACACCAATCTGAGAATAAAAATGGTTAAAATATAAACTTTCTTCTTTTAGTTTATTTAAATTAGGTGTTACTTCTTTATCATTAAATTCTAAATCCAAAAGAAAAGTTTGAATACTTTCCATGTGAATAAAAACAACATTCTTACCTTTAAAAATATTAGTATAATAATTATTAGTTGCCGTATAATCCTTACTACTATAATAATCTCTAAACTCTTTAGCAGCTTTATCATAACCAAATAATTGATTAATCTTTGGCGTTAAACTTTGAACTAAATCGTTTGTTTGATATAAGATAATACCAAATCTTCGAACAATAAATTCCCTATTCCATTGTTTAGCTAGTCCACCTAAATCTTTTAAAGAAAGAACTGTAATACTAAAAACAAAAATAATAAGGCCAGTAAGTAAAGCGTGTTTCATCCTTTTTTTGTTCTTTACTAATGTTATTTTTTTATGTTCTAAGTATTTTACAATAATAAAAAAGATAATTGGTATAAAAAGATAAACAAAATGACTAAATTTTAATTTTTCTAATATCGAACCAGTTACTTCACCTGCTTGACCTAAAGATGATAATAAACCAAAGGTAGCAAATGAGTAATAAAAAGTATAATAAATGCCATTTATAATGTTAGTAATAGTATAAATAATTAAGACGATCATATAATATAAAGGTTGTTTACTTGATTTAACTAAATAACCAAGTGATCCAGCAATTAAAATAAGTGATAAATCAACTAGTAATGGTTTTAGAGCAAACAAGTCTCCCAAAGTAAATATTCTAAGTAATATAGTACCAATAAGTGATAAAATAACAAAAGCTAAAAATAATTTATTATTTAATAAATACTCTTTAATTATAAACTTTATTTTTTTCATTATATCACTTCTTACTCGCTTATTAGTATACCATAATTTTTAACTTTTTAAGAGATATTATGTTATAATATTGCCATGATAAGGTGATTTATATGAAGAAAATGATAATTGGTTTTGTTGGTTTATTTATATTATTAGGAGGCTTATATCTATTTGATTATATAAGAGTCACTAATTATGATAAAGTACCTTTTATAGCTGTTAAAAAAGTAGATAAAGAAAATCAGTTAACTCTTTATAAAGCCATATTTTATCAAGTATGGGTTTGTGATAATAAAGATGAAAAAGGCAAAGTCGTAAAAGTAATTGGTGATTATAAAGATGATATGCCAGAATGCAGTAAGTCATTAGATTTTAGTAAAGGTGACTATACTAATCCATATGGTGTTAAAATAAGCCTTAAAAATTATCAAATAATTGGACCAATATATAGTGTTGAAACTATCAATAGCTGGCAAAAAAGCACTGATTTAGATAATGCTTTATATGTGGTAAATGAATTAGAAAGAAACTTTTTTATAATCAAAGATAATAGTACTTTTAATTACTTAAATGAAATTGTTAATATTGCGATATTTTATGATCTAGTAACTAATGATGATATATATACTTGGGAAGCAATGGTAAATGATAATAATTACTATTATTGTGTAAAACAAGATAATAATAAGAAATATTTGTTTTCTAAGTATACAAATGGCACCTGCGATGGGATGTGGAATTATAAAACATTTACCGATAAATGGTGTAGCTTAACTTTAAAAGAGAAAGATGGTAGCACAGTTAGACAATATGCTGATGCTAATTGCAATTAAGAGGTAGAAAATGATTGTTGTTATTCCGGCTTTAAATCCCGATTTTCATTTAACTGATCTAGTTAAAGAATTAATTAAAAAGACTAAATATAAAATCATTGTTGTTAATGATGGTAGTTCTAGTAGTGAAATATTTGGTCAATTATCTAAAGAAGTAGTAGTTCTAACTCATAAAGTTAATCAAGGCAAAGGAGCAGCCTTAAAAACGGCTTTAAAATATATTAAGAAAAATTATGCCAAAGAAGATGGTGTTGTTTTCGCTGATGCCGATGGTCAACATGCCATTACTGATATAATCAAAATTAGTGATAAATTACTGGAAAATAAAAATGCTTTAGTAACTGGTAGAAGAAAATTTGCTAATAAAGTACCAATAAAATCAAGAATTGGTAATAGTATTACCAGATTTATGTTTATGATTACTAGTGGCAAATATATGTATGATACCCAAACTGGTTTAAGAGCTATATCTTTAACTAATATTGATATTTTAATAAATGCTAGTGGCGATAGATATGAATATGAAATGAATATGCTTTATGATACCATTAGAAATAACATTAAAATTATTGAAGTACCAATAAGAACTATTTATGAAAATAATAATAAAGCATCTCATTTCAAAGTTATTAGAGATTCATTACTAATTTATAAAAGCATTTTTAAATTTGTGAGTTCTTCTTTAATATCAGCGGGTATAGATTATGTTTTATTTATTATTTTATATCCTCTAATTGGGGTTTTAATTGCTAATATTGGGGCTAGAATCATAAGTGCCATAATTAACTATACAATTAATAAAAGAATTGTTTTTAAAAGTAAAGACAATCCATTAAAATCATTATTAATGTATTTCTTACTAGCATTATTTATAATTGTTTTAAATAGTGCTACACTATACTTATTTACAAGTATTATTACTATTAAACCTGCTCTTGCTAAAGTAATTGTTGAAGTATTAATGTTTTTTGTTAGTTATACAGTTCAAAAGAAAGTAATTTTTAGAGGTCAAAAATGAAAATACGTGTATGGGTTAAAATTATTTTAGATATTTTAATTGGGGCTATTCTCCTAGGTATATTTTATCTAGTTAATTATGTGATACCGAAAGAATATAAAGCTGAAGAAAATATTAAGAGTGAAGAAAATATTGTTATAAATGACAATAAAGAAAATGGTTATTTTAGTGATAATATCATGATTACTGATAATAGTTATACAAGTAACAACATTGCGATTAAAATTGATACAGTTGATACTATTGTTAACGGTCGAAAAGTCGTTTATTATGTTGCCGATATTCGTTTAAAAGATATTAATAGTTTACAATCAGTCTTTGCAGAAGATAAATTTGGCATTGGTTATAAAGAAACCGTTCTAAGTATGGCCGAAAGAAATAATGCTATTTTAGCTGTTAATGGTGACTACTACGGGTTATCTAAAGAAAGCGTCGTTATTAGAAATGGTGCTATATATCGAGAAAATTTAGATAACAATGATATTTTAGTACTATATTATAATGGTGAAATGGAAACCTTTAAGCCTAATGATTTTAATATGAATGAAGTTAAAGCTAAAAGCCCATATCAAGTATGGACCTTTGGCCCATCTTTATTAGATGAAAATGGTAAAGCTTTAACCAGCTTCCCAGAATATACCAAAATTTTATGGGGTAATCCTCGTACTTCTATTGGTTATTATGAAAGTGGTCATTATGCTATTATTATTGTTGATGGCAGAAGCGAAGCTTCAACAGGTCTTAAAATGAAAGAACTAGCTAAAGTATATGAAGATCTAGGTTGTAAAGTAGCATATAATTTAGATGGTGGTAAATCATCAGTAATGGCTTTTAATGGTAAAGTTTATAATATACCTGATAATGGTGGCCGTAAAAGTAGTGATACCATTATCATTAAGGAGGTTAATTAATGAAAAAGATTATTAAGATATTTCCTCATTTAACATTTATTCTTGCAGCTGCTTATTTAACACTCGTTATCTTTGATAATTTTAATCCAGCAATGGACTTATTAAATAATCCAATCTCTGAATATGCAATATGGGTACTATGTATTTTAACAATTATTAGCTCATTAATAACAATCATTAGAAATAATAAGGAGTAAATATATGGAAACAATCATCATTGATATTATCGAAAAATTTGGCTATATAGGCATTGCTTTACTTATCATGATTGAAAATGTCTTTCCCCCTATTCCTTCCGAAGTTATATTGGCTTTTGGTGGTTTTGCTACTTCGTTTACTAAATTAACTGTTATTGGTGTCATTATTGCTGCCACAGTTGGTTCTTTGTTAGGAGCAGTAGCTTTATATTGGGTAGGGAGAATATTAAATAAAGAACGATTAGAAAAACTTGTTAAAGGTAAAATCGGTAAAGTCTTAAGACTCAAAGTAGAAGATATTGAAAAAGCTGACAAATGGTTTGATAAAAAAGGCAAAATAACAGTATTGTTCTGTCGCTGTATACCAATTCTTAGAAGTTTAATATCAATTCCAGCTGGGATGTCAGAAATGAAATTTGTTCCTTTTTTACTATTAACAATATTAGGCTCAGCAGTATGGAATACTTTAATATCAATATTGGGTTCTATGGCTGGTAATAACTGGGAAGTAATATCAAGCTTCTTTGATAAATATGCTAATATAACATTAATATTATTAATAATTGGCTTTATTGTATTTGTTTATTTGTTTTATAGAAAAAGAAAAAAGCATGTTATCTAACATGTTTTTTATTATTGCATTAAAAAAGCAAATCTTTTATAGATCTGCTTTTATTTATTACATTGATCTTCCTTGTTCAGCTTCTTCAGAAGTATCAGCGCCTGTGCTAGCATCTGTCAATCTTTCTCTTTCAAGTTCTCCAAGTCCATTAACATCTACTCTAACATCGAAAGGACTATCTGATGCTGGTGTATAAGCTTTTAAAGCTTCTACGCCATACTTAGCTGTTATTTCATCAATAGAATCTAAATAAATATCTCTTGCTAATGTATTATGTTTTATTTCAGCTTCTATTTCAGCTAGTCTCTTTCTTTGGGCTTCTTGTTCAACAGAATTAGTTATTACTTGTCTAGATAAAGCAACCTTTTCAGCTTCTAATTCTTGAATTCTAGTCATTGCCTCAGATATTCTGCCATTAATCTCGGTTGGGTCAAACCTTGATATTGGAGTTGGTCCATCGCCTCTTATAATTGGGACAACATTACCTTTTATTGATGTCGTTTCTCTAACATCTTTTCGATGTTGGACACCTAAATCTTTACTTTCTTGTTTTAAAGCTTCTCTTTCGGCTCTAGCCGCATCCAATTGCGCTTTCTTTTCAGGAACCAATTTATCAGTTAAACTTTTTGCTTTTTCAATTAAAGCGCCAAGTCCGGACTTCTTCTTGCTTTCTTCCTCAACTAATTCCTTGCCTTCTTTAGCATATCTTAATGCTTCTTGAATATGATCATTTAAAACAGCAAAATCAGCCATTGCTTGAGCAGAAAGTACAGCAGATTGATCTAAACCACCTACTTTTGTAAAGTCGGCTTTTTGCCCACTAACAACTTGTCTAACAAAAACATCAACTTTATTTAAAACAGTTGCTATTCCTTCAAACATACCATTTAAACGACTCATTTTTGTGTCATATCTAGCAGCAACCGCTTCGGCTTCTTTGGTAAGTTCTTCTACTTCTGTATCAAGTTTTTCTTTATCCTCTTCATAACCGGCTTTCTTTGCAGCATAGATAGCCCTGTCTTTTTCATATCTATCTGATTTCCATATGGCCTCAGATACACTATCATGTTTTTTTTGTGCTTCTTCATATTTTGCTTTTTCGGCATTTCTAACAATTGCTGCATCTCTATCTCTTTTCTGCGCTTCTATAACTCCACTTTCCATTTTAGCAAGAATCTTTGGAGAATCTAATGTTGTTTTAAATGAAGCAAGTTGCCCTATATATCTAGCCTCTAAGTTATGCAATAAAGCCTTAATACTTCCTTTTGGGAATATTCCTAAGAAAGGCTTACCAATTTTCTTCTTACTGTCTAATATTTCAGCTTCTAATGTCGCCAACTCAGCTTGCTTTTCTCTTTTTTGTTCCTCAGTTAAATGTTCAGCATCACTATTTTCGAATTTTGCAAAAGATACAGCTAATTTTTCTAGCCTAGCGGCAATTTTATCTGCTTCGGCGCTTTTCTTGTTCGCTTCATCTGTTATTTCCTTTTGTTTAGCTTGTTTAAGTTTCTCTAAATAAGCCATTGTTTTAGCATTAATAGGTCCTAAATAAGTACCTAATACCGGAGTAACCAAAGGTTTAGTTGAAGAAATCATTTGATCAGTTTGTGCTTGTTCCATTATCTTCATCCTCCTTTGCCATTTCATTTAAACTATTTAGCATTTCATTGGCGAATGCTAAATCTTCAGGATTAACAATTTGTTCTAATACTTCTCCATTAGGTGTTTGCTTTTTAATTGCTGTATATACACCACTTTCAGGCATTCCAAGTTCTTTTTCCAAAGTGTATAAAACAAAGTCTTTACCAGTTTCTTCATTAGTAAATTCTGCAATTATTGCGCATCTTTCTTCGCTGCCATCTGACATTTTCATTTTAAATATTACATTATTCATTGCTTTAACTATTCCCTTTCTTATTATATACAACTAAATTATATATTTTTGTCCCTCTTTTGTCAATTAATTATCGATTATACCTGCTTTTTTGTCAAGCTTTATGTAAAACATGATAAAATATTCTTGGTGATTATAAATGTATAAAACAGAACTACATATTCATACTAAAGAATCTAGTCGTTGTGGTAGAGCTAATGCAATAGATATTGTAAGGCTATATAAAGAAAAAGGCTATAAAACTATTGTCATTAGTGACCATTATTATGAAAAGTATTTTAATAGCTTAAATTTAACCAAATGGGAAGATATTATTAATTATCTTTTAAATGGTTACAAGGTAGCTAAAGATTTTGGTGATAAAATTGATATAAATGTCTTATTTGGTATAGAAATTACTTTAAAAGAAACTGATAGTGACTATTTAATTTATGGCATAACAGAAAAACTACTATTAGATAATTCTTATTTATATAACTATCCTTTAAAAGAGTTATATAAATTTTGTCAAATAAATAATTTGTTACTTATTCAAGCTCATCCTTTTAGAAATGATAGTATTGTATTAGCTTCTAAAGATGAAGTACATGGTCTAGAAGTATATAATGCTAAAGATGAAGGTTATAAAAATAATAAGGCTTATCAATATGCTAAAGATAATAATTTAATTATGACTTCTGGCAGTGATGTTCACTATAATAGTGATACTGGTAGAGCTGGTATTATTACTAATAAAGAAATAAAAACATATAATGATTTATTATATGCTTTAGAAAATAATTTATATGAAATTATTAATTAAAAAGTTGCACTTCATATTTAACCCAATAACAAGGCCAATATATTGACTTTTTTCTGTTTTCTTTATACAATAGCCTACATATTGAAAGGGGTAATATTACTATATGAGTATATTAAATAGTTTGTTTTATAATACCATGTCGTGTGTTGGAAAACAAAAATTCACTAATAATAGTAATGCACGCTCTTATTTATATAAAGATAGTAATATTATAAACGGCAACTATTAAGGCATTTATGGCTTATAGCGCCGTTTTTATCTTATTTATAGACACCCTATTTGATATCATTATTAAAACGGTCAGGGTGTATAATTCAGAAAGAATGGTAACTAAAAAATATATGTAAAAGAAAGGAGCTATTAAAGTGTTTAACAAAAAATATAATTTAAATAGCGTAATCGTAAAAATTAAAAAGAAAGATTACATAAAAGCTAAAAAAATAATAAAAAAATATGGGCCAATATACAAAAAATATATATTGGAATTAAAGAGAAAAGAAAATAAAAAGTTTTGCTTAAAAAGAGAAATTACAAATATCGAAAGACATAAGGAACTTGTCGTAAATTTACTTTTAAATGTGGCGAGTGAATTCAAAATATTTGAAAAATTAAAAGTAACTATATTTTTAACCGGTAGTTTCGCACGCAATACAAATAAAATTAATAGTGACGTAGATATACATTTTTTATATTCTAATATATTTAAGCCATTTGTTTGGAAATATGAAGAATTATATTTTTATATAGTTTCTAGCATTCTTGGTATAGAGAGAAATAATTTGCATTCGGTTATTACCACAAAATTATCAAAAAGAAAAACCAACTATTTTAATAAATTAAATGATAATAAATATCTAAACGTAACATTATTTTGCAATGAGAAAGAATATTTTAATTATAAGTTTTATTCTACTACAAAAAAAAGATTTTTTCTTCAATATTGTAATAGTAAATCTTTTAATGCCTTTAATAGATATATAAAAAAAGAAATAAGAAATGAAAATAAAGAATGGGCACATAATTTTTTATGTATTTTAAATAATAAATTTGAAAAAAATTATTGTAAATTATTAAAATATGAAAAGAAACATTTGAATAAAGAGAAATTAATACAAAAAATAACATGTTATGAAGAAAAAATATTGGAAAAGCCCATTAATAGCAATGAAATAATAGATATAAAGAAATTTTATCAACAAAAAGAATTGAGTAATATATATAATATATTAAATATATTTAGAAATTATATTATGCTAAATGGAAAAGAAACGAATTATTTTAACTTAAAAACTATATTCAACACAGATATATTTAGAAAATTAGAAAGCTTTGATATAATACAAAAAAGAATTTATCATTATTTATATCTTTTAAAAAAATTATCTGATTATTGTTATGAAAATAATATTCCATATAGTATACACAAGCAAAGTAAAATAAATTATGATCTATCAGAAATAAAAAGTGAATATAAGCTAGTAAATAAAGAATTGTTAAAAATATTAAATTACATGAAAGGTGATCTTAAATGAAAAGCAAAGCAGTTGTAACACTCCCATTATCTCCCAAAAAAAGTAATGAATACGCTAGACTAGTAACACCAGTACTAGGCGAAACTTTGAGTAAAGCTATGAATGCTTCCTTTTATTTATGTGTTAATTTACTAGATTCATTTGGAGAGCGAACAGAATTTTTTGAAGAATATCAGTCTAACATAGCAAAACATAAAATTGAATGTCAAATTTGGAAAGATAATGATTACCTAAATGAGCTTTTGGAAAATATAAGTAGGCTCATTAAAAATGGCTATATTTATGAAAAAGAAACAGAAGTATATGTATGTTCTTGTACGAGAGTAGAAATAGAAAGAAAAAATATAGATACATGTAATCCAAATAATAGGATTTTCCAAGTAATAGGAAATGAATTGTATTGCCCAAAATGCAATGGTTTTTGTCACCTAGAAAGAGGCAAAAGCCTAATATTCGATCCAAGTGGCCTTAAAAATTCATCGCTTTTATTTAGGCCCAATTATTTAAATAATAAAGCGAGACCATTTTTAAGTACAATTTCAAATTCATATACAGTGATTTCTAGAAAAAGAAACACTGGTGTTAGTTTAAATTATAATGGTAAAAATTATAATATAGATATAGATTTTTTATGGGCTACTTATTTATCATTATTTAATGAAGAAGAAAAAATACTTATTTGTGGGAACAAAGAATTGTATCAATTGTTTTTAGCTGGTATAATAGAAAGATGTATAAACCCATTTGCAAATACTATCCTTATTGGGACACCAATAATAACAAATATAAACGATTACAATTATGCAGAAGATGTATTAACAAGAAAGTTATCAATTATTTTTAATACAAGATGGGGAAATGATTTATGTAAATTTAATGAAGGGATACTAACATATTTAGATAAGCTTTCTATGGATAAAAAAATTGAATTATATAATATGGTATGCGAAGGAAATGATGATGAAGAGTTTATTCCACTTTTAGATGACACGATGAAAACACGGTTTGATTTTCAAAGCTATGTAAGAAGAGTAAAGAAAGGAAGTTAGATAATGTATAGCGTTTTAGTAAGTAAGATAGTTAAAGGGATGAATTTAACTAAAGATTTTTTAAAAAATAAAATAAAAGCTAACTATAAAGTAGTGGTTTTGCCATGGGGATTCCCAGATGAACTTGATTCCAATAAGCTTATGAACGAATATTTTAAAAAAGGAGGAGAAAAATATAATAAATATATTGATCCTTTAAAAGAATTGGGAATAGATGAAAAAAACATATATATTGCCGATTGCTATGGTGATTCATCAAAAGCCTTAAAAGAAAAAATAGAACAATCAGATATATTGGTTTTGCCAGGTGGCAATCCAGAAATGTTTTATTCAAAAGTAGTTATGGAGAAAGAATTACTTTACGTTTTAAAATATTATAAAGGAATTATTATTGGCGAAAGTGCTGGAGCGGTTTTTCATCAAAAGCGATATTTCATAACTGCAAAAAATAATTATTATAAATATTTTGCTTTTTATGATGGGTTTGGAATAATAGATGATCCATTTTATTTAGATGTTCATTCAACTAATAATAAATTATATTTAAATAAGCTTCAAAAAATTGCCAACGAAAAAAACAAAAAGATATATGCTATATTTGATGACGGTGCAATCATTTATAATAGAAAAAACAAGGAAATTAAAATATTTGGGAATGTAAAAGAATTTAATAAAGAGGTATAAATGGAAGTACTAATATGCGATTATGACGGCACTTTAAAAAGGCAGACCTTTAATATATTAAAGAGAAATATCACTTTTTATAGAAACTTAAAAAGCATTAAAAGATTTAAACGCAAAGGAAATCTTTTTATCCTTTCTACGGGCAGATATTTTGATTCCATAAACAAGGAAATATTAAAGTATAATATTCCGTTTGATTATTTATCATGTAACGATGGAGCTGAAATATATGATAGTGGGTATTCAGTTGTTAGAGAAACGGAACTATCAAAAAAAGATTTGGAGTATCTTAACAAAAATTTTAAGAATGGAATAAAATATTGTCATAATAAAGGGAAAAATAAAATAATTGCCGTAAAATATAACACTGCTTCTATCAAAGAAAGCAATAATTTGTATAATAAGATAAAAAATAATATAAAGCTTTCTAATATAATAGTTAAACCCAATAAAGTGAAAATATATCCAAAAGGGGTAAATAAGGCCGATATTTTTAAATATATAAAAATTGATAAAAACAAAATCTATTCAATAGGAGACGATTTAAATGATAAGGATTTACTTGAAAATTGTAACGGATATACATTTAAAGAATCAATTTCACTATATAACAATATAAAAATTATTAATTCGGTCCATGAATTAATAAAAAAAATATTAAAAGAAAAATAATAAGCATATTATAAAAAAACTCAAGAAGACTAATCTTGAGTTTTAAAATGCAATTATGGAGCGTTAAATAAGATAATATAAAACTTTCTCCGTAAAAGAATAAGTTGATAAACAACTAATTTCTATATACATAATACCATGCTTTTGTAATAATTAAAATACCTATTTCCTAATTTCTTCTAATTTGATATTTATATTATTTAAAAGTTCTAACAACTTATCATTATTATCAAGGTAAAATTCATTCATTAAAATGACTAATCCTCTATATTTTCCATTGCTCATTTCTTTGGTAATATTTAAATAATCTTCAATTTTAGGTTTAAAACTTATTACACTATTTGATAAGTTTTCTATTGTTTGGTTTAAGTATGAATGTTCTGGTTGGTTTTCTGCGTCTAAATCGTATAAAGTTAATACTTTAATACCTAATTTATTTAAAACACTTATTACTATTGGAAAGAAAATTTTTCCGTCAACTATTGCAAATTCAATATCGTTTTTCTCCATATTTGAACCATACTTTAATAAATATAACTCAAATATTTTTCTTTCTATTGCACCTTCTCCTAATAACATGTAATTACAAAATAATGATTTTAAAATTATTGGAAATACAAAGTTCTTAAAATATAACTCAAATTTATTTTCTATTAATTTATAATCCTTTAACTTTAATTCATCTTTTTTATAACAATCAAACTCCAACGATATGTTAATTAATTCTTTAATAGATGGTAAAAAATTACACGATCCATCTATTACTTTACAAATTTCAATTGTATCATCGACAAAGTATTGAGTTATTATTGGTGAATGAGTCGCTATTATAACTTTTATTCCTTGTTTTGAAATTTTATTTAATATTTTTGCGACTTTAATATATAAAGATGGGTGTAGATGTTGTTCCGGCTCGTCAATAACTAAATACTCATATGTATTTTCTTTGTTATCTTCTAGTATTTTAGAAATTAATAATAGTTGTCCTAAAAATTTTTCGCCTGAACCAGGCTTTTTCCATTGATTAGAATCAGTTTCTATATCTGCACTAATGATTCCCTTATATGATTCTAGATTATTACTTAATGATATATTTAAAAAACTATTATTATTTATTTTATTA
>CAYURI010000011.1:0-23800 GCA_964447275.1 uncultured Muribaculaceae bacterium | reverse complement strand
CTTCTGTATTCACCACTAACTTCAGCTTGAAAAGTTTGAATACCATAGATAGAATTTATACCACTATATCTATATACTTGATTACATAGTGTTCTATTAGTACCGGCTTGAAATTCAGTTTCAAATCTAATATTAGTCATACTATATAATGCATAACTAGTTCTAGCAATATTTTTAAATGCTTCATAGTTATAAACATATTGACCATGATTAGTACCAAAAGCTATGTCAAAATTATTCTTTGATTTATCTTCATAATATCTTGCCCCATGTAAATCCATATGAAGTTTTATACCGGCTTCTTTTAAAAATTTTATAAATGCGGGATTTTGATGGTCAACTGAAGCATTTGCTACTAGATTATTATTTCTAATATAAGCAAAACAATCTAATGCTTTGGCTAAATACAAAGCATAAGCAGCTGTAAAAGGTTCTTCCTCTTTTTCTTGCTCTAAAGCAGTTTTATAAAAATAATATCTTAATACATATGGGTTTATGTCATATTCTTCAGCAATAACACTAATTTTTTTTTTGGGCTCATTTTCATTTACCATTATTGGATCTATATCAATGTCTCTGGGGCTTGTTATAATTTCCCCAGTAATTATTTTCTCTAATATTTGGTCTTCATCATTTATTGCTAAAGCAATAGCACTAATAATATTCCGCGAAGACATTACTTTTTCAGTTGTTTTTATAGGGTGCACCGCGGAAATAACAACCGGATTTTTGCCTTCTATAATTGTAAAACTAGGTAAATTATTATTACCAAAATATTTGTTATTTTTTAAAGGCTGTTCTAATTCCAATATTTCTTCTATATTTAAGACTTTCTTTGCCATATATGCCACCCCTTCCCTTGCCCGAACATTATATGACAAAAAGGGCGGTTTGTCCACCCTTTTTAGGTATTTTTTTATATTAAAACAATGATAAATTCTTATCAATTTTTAAATGATTATAACTTTTTTCTGTGGCCATTCTACCACTTCTTGTTCTTTTTATAAAACCTTCTTGTAATAAGAATGGTTCAACAACATCTTCAATAGTTGTTACTTCTTCACCAATTGAGGTGGCAATTGTCTCGACACCAACCGGTCCACCATTAAATTTAGTAATTAATGATGTTAAATATTCTATATCGATTTGATCTAAACCATAATTATCAACATTTAATCTATTTAATGATTTTTTTAACCCAGTTTCATCAATAATATTATTACCTTCTACTAAAGCAAAATCACTAATTCTTTTAAATAAACGATTGGCTATTCTTGGTGTTTTACGACATCTTTCGGCTAATATATAAGCCGCTTCATCAGTAATCTTAGTTTTTAATACTTTACTTGTTCTTTTTATTATTTCAGTTAATTCACTTACTGAATAATAATTAAGCTTTGAAACAATACCAAATCTATCTCTTAAAGGGCTTGATATATCACCTGCTCTAGTTGTTGCACCAATTAAAGTAAATGGTGGCAATTCAATTTTAATGTTTTTGCTGGTTCCTTCACTACCAATAATAATATCAATTTCGAAGTCTTCCATAGCTGGATATAAGATTTCTTCGATAAATTTAGGCATTCTATGAATTTCATCAATAAATAAAACATCCCCTGGTTCTAAAGAAGATAAAATAGCTGCTAAATCACCACTTTTTTCAATTGCTGGTCCACTAGTAGTTTTTATGTTAGTACCAAGTTCATTAGCAATAATATGCGCTAAAGTAGTTTTACCTAATCCTGGAGGCCCATAAAGCAAAATATGGTCTAGGGCTTCCCCTCTTATTTTACAAGCTTTAATAAAGACATCAATATTTTCTTTAACTTCTTTTTGGCCAATATATTCTTTTAAATATTTAGGCCTTAAATTTAAATCAAAATCATCATCTTTAATATAACTCTCAGTAATAATTCTTTCCATATAACCACCCTATTTCATTAATAATTTTAATGCTTCTTTAACTTGTTCTTCAATTTTTAATTCGGTATTAATATTAGGTAATACCTTCTTAATATCAAGTGTTTTATAACCTAAACTTTCTAAAACACTAACTAATTCATCAAAACTAGTATTAGTTAATATATTAGCTTGTTTACCTAGTTTTCCTTTTAAATCTAAAATTATTTGTCGAGCTACTTTTTCACCTATTTTAGGAAACTTAGTTAAATATAAAATATTTTCTCTTTCAATAGCATCATATATACCATTAATACTTCCTGTAGCAAGGACTGGTAGAGCCATTTTAGGGCCTATTCCTTTAACATTTATTAGTTTTAGGAACAATTCCTTCTCATCATTTATTTTAAAGCCATATAACGTATATTCATCTTCTCTAACATGGGTATAAATAAATACTTGATATTCTTTTTCTAATTCAAAAGAATATGGATTTGCTACTTTAATTTCATAACCAATATTATTATTTTCTAAAACAATATAATTACTTTTAATATCTTTTATTTTGCCAATTATATAGTTGTACACTATTATCACCCTAAAAAAAGTATACCATATTATTTTGATTTTTAGCAATTAGATATAAAAGACTTATAAAAAAAATATAAAATATTTAAATAAAAAGTTCAAGTAATTCTTGAACTTTTTTAATGAACTTATTTAATCAACATCCCAATTTTTAATTGGTAATTCATTAGCATCTTTAAAGTCACCACTAATAATTAATATCCAGTCAATTAAGACACCTATACCAAATAGCCCTAAAGTAAATAACCATAAGATACCAGTTCCGGTTTTGCCAACATAGAAGCGATGAACTCCTAAGGTACCTAAGAATGTGCAAAGTAAGAATGTTACTAAACGAGATTTAGGCGATATGTCTTTCATTGACTTAACCTCTTTAATAACTTTACCGCAACTAAGACAGACATCAGCCCCTTCTTTTAGCTCTTTACCACAATTTGTACAATATTTCATTTATAACACCTCCTATCTAATTACTTATATATGTTATTCTAGCATAACCATTACCAGTATTACCATAACCACTGCTATAAGTCCCCCCTGATGGATTGGGCATTAAATTAGTTCCAACAGAAACGGCTTTAGTATTTGTCCATGTATATCCAGAGCCATCAATCATTAATGTATTTGAAAAATAATAACCACTATAATGAATGCTACATAAATTATCTGTACCGCCTTGAGAACAGGCTGCTCCACCAGTTCCTGTTCTTGGCGATGTGCTTGATGATGAAATTATAGCTACACATCCTGTATGCCCGCTTATATATGATGATCCACCGCCGCCACCATAATCGCTACCACTAGTACTATTTCCACCACCATAATAACCACTACCGCCGCCGCCATTACTGGTGTTATTACCACCGCCATAACCGAATCCACCATATTCGGTGCCTGCCCCACCAGCAATTTGTGTACCGCCTTTACCTGTGTTAGAAGAACTTGCATACCCACTAAGGCCACCACCGCCACCACCAATATCACGTGTGTCATTTCCGGCACCAGCACCAGCCACCATTATTCTACTTTTTAAAGACGCTGCATCATTCCAAGTCCCTGAAATAAGTCTTATATCAGTTGAAGCGCCGCCACCAAATTGGCCACCACCACCACCATTAAATGTTTTTGATGAACTTCCAGCGACACCAATACCACCAACATATATATATATTTGCATACTAGAAGATAAGTAGATTATTCCAGATGTATATGCCCCATAGCCTCCTCTACCTCCGGCTGGATCACCATAACCCTTTGCACCCCATAATTCAATTTTATAATATCCAGATGTTGGTGCTGTAAAGGTTTGAACTGCACCTGTGTAGGAAAAGGTTGTTGGAGTTGTTGTCATCCAATTAGCAGATAATGTTGTATCATTGGTGCCCATTGTAAAAGTAGTACCATTTATTGTTGATCCTGTTCCAGTAATGCTCCAGCCAGCAAATGCATAACCTGATTTTGTTGGATTGTTGATAGTAACACTATCACTTAGAAAGAGATTTTGTGGGCTTGTGCCATTCCATGTTCCTCCATTTGGATTTATTGTTAATATATAAGAATTACGCAACCAGCTGGCTGTTAAAGTAGTATCAGATGTGCCCATTGTAAAAGTAGTACCATCTACTGTTGAGCCAGTTCCAGTAATAGTCCACCCGGTAAACTGATGTCCAGCTTTGGTTGGATTATTAATTGTTATGCTATTATTTATTTCAACAGTTTGTGGGGTTGTGCCACTCCAAGTTCCGCCATTAGCATTAACTGTTAAAGTATGCGAATTAATCTCCCAGTTAGCAGTTAAATAAATAGTTTCACTGCCAACTGTAAGAATGTTATTTGTAATTGAATTCCCTTCACCAGTTACGGTCCAACCAGTAAATTGATAACCATATTTCACTGGAGTTGTTAAAGTAATAGTGTCTCCTTCACCAATAATTGATGGTAAACTCTCTGAAAGTGTTCCACCATTTAAAGTTAAAACAATATTTCTTCCTACTGCTACTGAGGTAATATCACCACAGCCAAAAGCTGCTACAGCAGTATAATATTTATTATATCTAGTATAGACTGTTACTGTAGTATTATTCATCGAACTTTTATCACGTGGATCAGTTAAAGTATTATTTTTTCCATCAGCAGTTATATAATGATTTACAATTAAATCATTAACAGTAATAGATTTACAATTATATAATGTGCCACCAACAAAACATTCTTGTGTTAAATTGTTTTCTTGGCCATACATTTGGCCTGCTTTTTTAACCATTTCTATTTTAGTACAATACATACTAGTTCTTATTTTTTTAGCAATTGATAAAACAGCTGGTGTAGCTGCTAAAACAATTAATGATAATATAACTATGGTTGCTAAAAGTTCAACTAAAGTAAACCCATTTTTTTTTCTCATATTATATAACCTCTATTATAAATTATACTTTAATTTTTTAAATATACAAGAATTATGATTTAAATTCAAAAATAAAATCTAGTATTTTAACTTCATCACCTTTTTTAGCACCTAAACGTTCTAATTCTTCTTCAACACCCATTTTTTTAAGTTTTAAAGAAAACCTTTTAATAGAATCATCTATATTAAATCTAGTCATTTTAAATAGTTTTTCAATTTTTTCCCCTTTAATTATCCAACTATTATCTTCTTTGGTAATTGTAAATGGTTTTTCTTCTTCATATTTATATGTTATATAGTTTTCAGTATTAACTACTTCTTCTTTTAAGTTTTCTAAAGTATTAGCAAAGGTTTCTAACATTAAATCAATTCCCTCGTTATTAAATGTACTTATCGGAATAATATAAATTTTAGGATATTTTGCTTTAAATTTATTTAAATTTTCTTTAGCATTAGGTAAATCCATTTTATTAGCAATAATAATTTGTAGTTTATTTTTTAATTTATCACTATATTTAGCTAATTCGTTATTTATTTCTTCATAATCAATAATTGGATTCCTACCTTCTTCAGCTCCCATATCAATAACATGGGCGATAATTTTAGTACGTGAAGTATGTTTTAAAAATTTATCGCCTAAACCAATTCCTTCACTTGCTCCTTTAATTAATCCTGGTAAATCAGCTATTATAAAAGGATGATGATTTTTAACTTTCACAAGACCAAGATTAGGATTTAAAGTAGTAAAATGATAAGATGCTATTTTGGGTTTTGAAGCACTAATTAAAGCTAAGATAGAACTTTTACCTACACTAGGCATTCCTACCAAGCCAATATCAGCTAAAATATGTAATTCACATTTAATTAATTTTTCTTCACCTGGTTCACCAAGTTCACTTATTCTTGGTGCTTTATCAAACTTAGTTGCAAAAGCTTTATTACCTTTACCACCTCTACCACCTTTACAAACTAAAAATTCTTCACCGTCATATATTAAATCAGCTAAAGTCTTATTAGTATTAGTATCAATTATAACTGTTCCTTCGGGGACTTTAACAATTACTGGTTCAGCATTTTTTCCATACCTATTACTGCCTTCACCATTTTCGCCTTTTTGTCCTTTAATATGTTTTTGATATTTTAAATCAATTAAAGTTTTTAAGTTTTTATCAACTTTAAAAATAATATCAGCACCTCTGCCGCCATTGCCGCCATCTGGACCGCCTAATTCAACATATTTTTCATGACGAAAAGAAGAGCAACCATCTCCTCCTTTACCAGCAGTTATTTTTATAATAATTTCATCTATAAACATAATATTTCACCAAGTTAATAATATCATTATTTACATATAAAAACTAGGATATTTTTTATCCTAGCTTTTTAATTACTTCATCAATACTTAATTTTTCTTGTGTGCCATCTTCCATATTTTTAATAGTCAAAATATTATTTTTTATTTCGTCTTCACCAATAATAATTATAAATTTAACATTGGATTTATCAGCATATCTTAATTTCTTTTTAAAATCTTTATCAATATAACAAATATTTGCAGAAATATTATTATCCCTAAGTTTTTTCGCAATATTATTTATATAAGAAACATCTTCTACCATTGGAATAATCATTACATCTGAAGAAGAGGCTTTATCAATTTTTATAATATTAGCTTCTCTTAATTGATAGAAAAGTCTAGTAAAACCAATTGATATGCCAACACCAGGTAATTTTTTATCAGTATAATATTCTGCTAAGTTTTCATATCTTCCACCAGAACAAATACTCCCTAAAGATGGATAATCTTTTAAAATAGTTTCATAAACTGTACCAGTATAGTAATCTAGCCCTCTAGTAATAGTAAAATTAATTTCTATATTATTATCACTAATATCTAAAGATTTCAAACTATTTATAACTGTTTCTAATTCATTTACACCTAAATTAAATGTTTCATTTTTAATATTTAAAGCTTTTAAAGATGTTATTTTTTCTTGATTAGATCCATTTATATTAATAAAATTCATAATATTATTAATAAAATCGATACTTATATTAAGTTTTTTTAATTCTTCAATAACATTATCTTTACCAATTTTATCTAGTTTATCAATAATTCTTAATATATCAGTTATTTCAGTTTCTAAATTCAAACTTTCAAAAAAACCTTTTAAAATTTTGCGATTATTTATCTTTATTAAAAAATCACCAAAATTAAGTTTTTTAAATATATCATATATAATAGCAGGCATTTCAGCATCATACATTAAAGATAATTCATTATCCCCTATAACATCTATATCACATTGATAAAACTCTCTATAACGGCCTTTTTGAGGTCTTTCGCCTCTAAATACTTTACCAATTTGATATCTTTTAAAAGGAAATACTAACTCATTATATTTTTGAGCGACATATTTAGCTAAAGGAACTGTTAAATCAAATCTTAATGATAGATCATTTTCGCCTTTATTAAAACGATATATTTGTTTTTCTGTCTCACCACCAGCTTTAGCAAGTAAAACTTCTGAGTACTCAATAATTGGTGTGTCTAACGGCCAAAAACCATATTTTTCATATGTTTCTTTAATAATATTAATCATTTTATTAAAAACTACTTGTTCATCAGGATTTAATTCCATAAAACCAGCTAAAGTTTTTGGTTCAATTTTATTTTTCATAATTATCTTCTCCTACTTGAAATTATCTATTAAATTAAGAAAAAAGTCAAATTATTTGACTTTTTTCTTAATTAAATTTCATTTAGTATTTTATTAAGCCTTTTAACCTCATCTTCATTATAGCCATCACTAGTAACTATTTGTTTGATCTTTTGGAACATATCACACTCTTGTTCAAGTGTTTCTAACATTTTTTCAGGTGCTTTACCTTTAAAAGCGAGCCAATAATTAGTAATACCATTTTGAGATTTATCTTCCATATCAAAAGTTTTTATTCTAAATTGAATGTGCATGCGTTTATTTAAACGAGATGAAATATGTAGCGCTTGATAACCATTGCCTTTTGGGGTAGAAATATAATCCATAGTTAATTCTGGAATTGTTGGATAAAGCTCATCTATTATTTTGGCGGCTGTAATGCAATCTTCAGGATTTTTAACCATTACTTTTATAGCTAGTAAATTATAAATATCACGAATATCGACAACCGCTCCTTTTTTTCTATATATATCATAAATACTTTTGGTTTTTACTAATAGTTGAAATTCTATTCCATTTTCAGCTAATTTTTTTGATATTTTATCTAAAGCGGCTCTTATATCCATCTCTGACTCTTTTCTTATCTCTCTAACTTCTTCAGCTATTTTTTTATAAGCGACTGAATCGTAAAAAATAAAAGAAAAATCTTCTATTAAAAGTTTTATTATATTCATTCCAAAAGCGTCTGTAAGCCTTACATAAAGATCCAAACTTTCTTTAGCTTTTCTTTGCTTTTTCTCTTCACCATTTAAAGTGTCTAAAGTCATTAAATTATGAATTCTATCTAAAATTTTAATTAAAAATACTCTAATGTCTTCCACCATATATCTTAACATTCTTTGCTCATTTAAAAGTTGTTCTCTTAATTTATCTCCAGTATTAAAACTTGGATCTCTAGTAACACCATCAACCATGAATGCTACTTTTGGCCCAAAAAGCTCAGATATTTCTTCTAATGTCACATTTTTACAATCTTCTATAGTATCGTGAAGCAAACAAGCTATAACAAAATCTCTATCTGCTTTAAAAAATTTTGCTGCCATCATTGCCACAAACAAAGGATGAGTTATAAATGGCTCGCCACTATCTCTTAATTTGCCTTTAAAATGTTCTTCAGCAAAGTAATAGGCTTTAGTAATTATTTCTTCTTCAGGATTATATTCTCTAATAATTTTTAATAAATTTTCAAAAGTAAACATTTAAGCCCTCCTTTACTAATATAAAAAACAGCAAACTTTTACAAGTTTACTGCTTAAATACAAGATAAAATATATAGACAATCAATATTATCTACTAGAATAATATCATTTTCAATTAAATAAATATTTTTAATCATACATATTCCTTCTTTTAATGAGAAATACTATACTATATTTATTTTTATATTTCAATAATTATTTACATATTATTAATTGGTGTTGAGCTCTGGTACAAGCAACATATAAGAGATATTTTTCAGTATCACTGAAATAACTATCTTTAGTATTAATAACAATTACAACATCAAATTCTAATCCTTTTGCTAAATAAGTTGGTAGAACGATTAATTCTTTTGAAAAGTTATCTTTTTCATTGTTAATTAGTTTTATTTTTACTTTATCTTTTAATTTATTATATACAGTATTGGCATAGTTACTATCTTTAGTTACAATGGCAATTGATTTATACTCTTTTGATATATTTATAATAGTTTTATAAAGTTTATCTATCCCATTAATGAACTTGACTGGTTTTTGGTTTTCTTTTCTAATCGCACTAACATGATTAAGATTTAATATCTTGTTTGTATAAGCAATTATTTCGGCACTAGAACGATAGGTTTTGGTTAATTCGATATATTTGTTAAAACCATCAAAAACGCTTCCCAGGATATTTAAATTATCATATTTATAATAGGGGTTTATGGTTTGATTAATATCACCTAGAATAGTTATTTTAGCTCTTTTAAATATATTGGCTATTATTTCATATTGAATAACACTATAATCTTGGGCTTCATCAATTACTATTTGGTAAATATTATTTTCATATCCAAAACCTTCCAATAATCCTTTTAAATAAACAAATAACAAAGCGTCTTCATATTTAATATATTTATTACTTAAAATATTTCTTAATGCTGTTTCAGTTGATTTTACTTTACAATAATCACTTTTTAAAAACTCGACATATATTTCGCGATAATTTTCTTTAAAACCAAGTGATTCTTTAATTAGTCTACGATAAGTACTAATTTTACCTTTTGATCCGCGGTAGTTATTATAAGACATCTTGGTAGCCATTTCATCAATTCGCATTATTAATGGAAACTTAGAATATCTATTTTTTAACATCTCATTTAATTCTTCTTTGGAGTATTCATATATATGGTTTTCAATAAAACCACTTTTAAATTCAATATTTTTTACTAAATTATTAACAAAGTCTTTTAAATCTTTAATTATTTTATCGCCTTGCTTATATTTTACTAATTCGGGGTTTAATTCTTCACCTTTATAATATCTTGAGATAAAATCAATAAATGATTCAACTTTTTTATATTCTTTTATTGTTTTACTTAAATACTCATGAAAAGTTGTTTGCAAGGTGTTTTCTTCACCAAGTTCTGGCAAAACGTTGGAAATATATTCAGTAAATATTTGGTTTGGTGAAAAGATTAAAATATTATTTGAAGTAAGATTTTTAATTTTATATAAAAGAAATGCAATTCGATGTAGAGCCACTGAAGTTTTACCACTTCCAGCAATACCCTGAACAATTAATACATCGTCTGTAACGTTTCTAATTACTTGATTCTGTTCTTGTTGAATGGTATTAACAATGTTTTTCATTTTCTCTGAGCTTTCAGTTGCTAGTACTTGCTGTAATAAATCATCATTAATATTTAAAGAATTATCAAATAAATTAATTAATTCACCATTCACTATTTTATATTGTCTTTTACGTAGTAAGCTACCCTTAATAATTGTTTCTTTAGGAGCTATATAACTACATGGCCCTACCTCATAATCATAAAACAAGCTGCATATTGGACTACGCCAGTCATATAAAATATTATCGTTATTTTGATCTGTTAAATAAGTTAAACTTATATAGATGTTATATTCTTTTCCCTCATCATCTTTAAAAACAATTGAAGCAAAGTAAGGACTTTTTTGAATATGTATTAATTTTTTAAAATATTTGCCTCTTTCCATTATTTCATATGCTTCTTTATTGTCTCCAGTAAGGAGCATTTTCATTTCTGTTGGATCGAAGTCTTGTTTATTGTCCCAAGTAAACTTTCTAAATTCAGCCAGTTTTTCTTCTTTATCAAACATATCTTGACCAAGTTCTGATATTTTTTGCCGAAGTATCTCATTTACTTCTTTTAATTTTTTCCTTTCGTATATTATTTCTTTTTCTTCAATTGCCATATTTACCCCATTTCTAGAAATTACCCCAACAAATAATAAAGAAGTAATTTCTCCTTGCAACTAAATAAAATAATAACCACCTGTAAGTTTACGATGTAAGATAAAATCTACCACAAAATAAAATAATATGCAAGCGTTTTTGCATATTATTTTAATTATTTTCTTTTTTCTAATTCTTCTTTAACTAATTTTAATGTTATTGCTGGATTGGCTTGCATATTAGTCTTTTTCATTACCATACCAACAAAGAAATTCGCTAAGGCTTCTTTGCCAGCATAATAATCTACTACTTGTTTAGGATTTTCTTTAATTACTTCATCTATATAACTAATTAATTCTTCTTCCCCACCAATTTGTTTTATGCCTTTTTCATTAATTAACTCGATTGGATCTTTTTTTAATAAAATTGCTTCATTTAAAACTTCTTTACCATTCAAAGCTGATATTTCCCCACCATCTATTTTATTAATCATGTTAGCTAGCATAGCTGGGGTTAAAAAGAAGTTATTAATTTTTTCTTCACCTTTATTTAAAATACCTAATACAAAAGTAATTAACCATTTACGAGCTGATTCTTTATTATTTACAAGTGATTCTAAAGCATCAAAATAATTAGAAACATCAAGCTCTTTAGCGATAATTTCGGCATCAATCAAAGACATTCCATTATTCATATATCTTTTAATACGGTCATACTGTAATTCCGGAATTTCTTTTTTAATTTCTGCTAAATATTCTTCATTAATTTTAATAGGCGGAATATTTGGTTCAACAAAGTATTTATAATCAACTGCATCAACTTTTTCTCTCATGCTATAAGTTTTGCCATCGAGAGCTATTCTTCTTGTTTCTTGAATAACTTTACCACCACCATTTAAAACTTCTGTCTGACGTTCTATTTCATATAAAATAGCAGCTTTTACACCAATAAAAGAGTTAATACCTTTAATCTCTGCTCTTGTACCAAGAACAGTATCATTTTCTTTCATTAAAGATATATTTACATCACATCTAATTTGGCCTTTATCACTACGAGCCTCAGAAACATTACAAAAAATAAGTAAATTTCTTAAATATTCTAAAAAAGTAATGGCTTCCTCAACACTATAAAGACATGGCTCAGTAACAATTTCCATTAAAGGAATCCCTGCCCTATTATAATCAATTAAAGAGTATGAGCCATTATTTTCTAAAGAAGCTGTGTCTTCTTCTAAATGAAGATTATGAATTAATACGGTTTTTTCCTCACCATTAATAAAATAAGTTAAATGTCCATTTGTACCAAAAGGTTTAGTACTTTGAGTTATTTGATATCCTTTAGGTAAATCTGGATAATAATAATTCTTACGATCAAATAAAACTGCATTGGCTATCGTACAATTTAGTGCCATGGCTGTTTTAATGGCTTTTTTAATAGCTTCTTTATTTACTACCGGAAGAATACCAGGAAGACCTAGATCAATTTGGTTAACATTAATATTAGGTGTTCTTGTATAATCGTTTTTAGCACAAGAAAAGTTCTTAGTATTAGTATTTAATTCAACATGGACTTCTAAACCAATTACTACTTTATACATCTTTTTCACCTACTATCATTCCTCTGTAAGTCATCGTTTCTTCTATTTCATGAGCAATATTTAAAACTAAGTCATCATTCTCTACTGCACCAGTTATACATACTCCAACAGGCAGTTTATTAACAAATCCTGAAGGAATAGATATACTTGGATAACCACCGAAGTTACTTATTAATAAATGGTTACCTAATACTAAATATTGATCAGATAATTTATCAGTTTTTTCATTAAATTTAGGCGCTATAGTATCAATAGTTGGCATAATAAAGCCATCATATTTAGTAAATAAATCATTAAATCTTTCCACAATAAGTCTTCTTACTCGGCAAGCATTTAAAAATAATTTTTCTTGATTTTCTTTTTGTAAAACATAACTACCTATCACAAATCTTCTTTTGATTAACTCAGAAAACCCTTTAGTTCTAGCATCAAACATAATCTCTTCAATATTGTTTCCTTCACCTCTTACACCAAAAGGAATTCCTGTTAAGTTAGAATAGTTACTTGTTGCTTCAGCACAAGAAATAGTGTTATATACTGGATAAATGGCATTAAGTAAAGCTTGATCTACTTCTTCTTCAACTACTTCAATACCAATTTTCCGAGAGTTATTAATAACTGCTTGAAAATTATTTAATATTTCTTCTAATTCAGGAGTTTTATTTTGATAAAAATTAATGTCACAAATATCTTTTAAATAAAATAGTTTTTTGCCTTTAACACTTAAATTAAGCATATCAGTATATTTAATGTCTTGGTCAGGAAGACTAGTCATATCATTTTCATCATAACCTTTTATAATATCAGTAACAATTGCTGCATCTTTAACACTTCTAGATATTACTCCAACATGATCTAGAGAAGAAGCAAAAGCAAATAAACCATATCTAGAAATTCGGCCATAAGTTGGTTTAAAGCCTACTACACCGCCATAACAAGCTGGTTTACGAACAGAGTCTCCAGTATCACTACCAATTGCAAAAGGAACGATCCCTAAAGCTACAGCAGCGGCACTTCCTGATGATGAACCACCAATCATTCTTGTTTCGTCCCAGGGATTTCTTACTATTCCGGTATGTCCTGTTGTTCCGGTTCCACCCATGGCAAGTTCATCTAAAACTGTTTTACCAACTAAGATAGCTCCGGCTTCTTTTAATTTTTTATAAACGGTTGAATCATATACTGGTATATAATTTTTTAATATATTAGAAGAACCTGTTGTTAAGATCCCTTTGGTAGAAAATAAATCTTTTAAAGCATAAGGAATATTAGTAATTAAAGTATTATTTAATCCTTCAAATTTATAATTATCTAAAATAGTTACAAAGGAATTATATTTATCTTGATATTTATGAGTTAAAGCATTAGCTTCTTTAAATAAATCTTCACCGGTTACTCTATTTTCATCTAACTCTTTACGAAGATCATCAATCATCCATTTAGAATACATTATTCCACCACCTTAGGTACTTTAACTTGATTAGCACTAGTTTCTTTAGCATTTTTTAAAACGTCTTCAACAGTTAAGTTAATTACTTTATCATCATCTCTTGGTGAAATTTGATAATTTTCAATAGGAAAATGCATTGGCTTAACACTTCCTATACCAGATATTTTGCCAATTAAAGTCATTTGTTTTAATATTACATTAAATTCTTCTTCTAGTGTTTGATATTCTAGATCACTCATATCAAACATTAATAAATTAGCATATTTTTTTAAAGCTTCTTTTGTTATCATTATTCACCTCATAATACTCATTAAAATTATAGCATAGGAGCAAAAAAAAAGCATTTATTTTGCATAAACACTTGCTTTTTTCTTATCTCTTCCTAATCTTTCGTATTTTACTATACCATCAATTTTTGCAAATAAGGTGTGATCTTTTCCCATTCCTACATTAGTTCCAGGATAGATCTTTGTTCCTCTTTGGCGATATATAATACTTCCTGCTTTAGCAGTTTCACCATCACCAAGTTTAGCACCAAGTCTACGACCAGCTGAATCACGACCATTTTGAGTAGAACCTTGGGCTTTAACATGAGCAAATAATTGAATATTTAATATTAACAATTTCATATTATTTTTCCTCTCTCATTATTATATTTTTTGGATACTTACTTACTAATTCTTTTAATAATTCTGTCATATTAATAAGTAAAGCATTAGTTATATTATCTTTTTTTAAATTATTTATTTTTATATAACCATCTTTTTCTTCATAAAAAATTGCGTCTTTATCAATTCTAATAATTGCATTAATAGTTGCAATTACTATTGAACTAACACTAGCACACACTATATCTTTACCACTTATATCATTATAAGCGTGTCCAGATATAATAATTTCATTTTCTTTTAAAACAACCTTAACCATATTATTTTATTTCTATATTTTTTATTAATAATTTAGTATATGGTTGACGATGACCTTGTTTATTACGAAATTTCTTTTTTGGTTTATACTTAAAAACAACAATCTTTTTTTGTTTGCCATGTTTAACAATTTCACAAGTAACTTTAGCACCTTTTACAGTAGGCATTCCATAGATACCATTAGCATATAAAACATCAGTAAATTCTACCGTTGATCCAGCTTCACCTTCTAGTTTTTCAACATAGATAGTATCGCCTTCATTAACTAAGTATTGTTTTCCACCAGTTACGAATATAGCTTTCATAATATTCCTCACTTTCATTTGTAAGACTCGCCTTTAAGGTACACCTAAATGTTTATAAACCTTTTTAGTGCGGTTTTTAAAGAAAGCTCTTTAAAACATAATAAATGATACCAGTAAACCCCTTATTTGTCAAACAAATACGTCATTTTATCAGGTTATTTTCTAAAAAACTATAATATTCATTATTACTAATAATTAAATGATCTAATAAAGGGATTAACATTAGTTTACTTATCTCAAGTAATTTATTAGTAAAAACAATATCTTCATTAGAAGGATTACATACTCCAGAAGGATGATTATGAAGACATATTATAAAAGAAGCTGACATTAAATATGCATTTTTAAATATTTCTCTAGGATGGACGGTGCTTTGATCAATAGTGCCAATAAATAATACTTTATAATCAATTAATTGCTTTTTAGTATCTAAATAAACAACGATAAATTGTTCTTGTTTTAAATTATAAAAATAATCTTTAAATAGGTTATATACTAATTCCACATTAGTAAGTTTAATATCTTTTTTAACAATATTTTTTGTATATAGTCTTTTCCCTAATTCAATACTAGCTATTAAAGTAATGGCTTTTACTTCACCGATTCCTTTTATTTGTAATAATTTATTAATAGTTAAGTCTTTTAAATCACTTATTTCTTTTAAAATATTTTGACTAATATCTTTTACAGATATATTCCTTGTACCAGTTCTAAGTATTATTGATATTAATTCTTCGTTACTTAAACTATTTACTCCATAGTTTTTAAGTCTTTCTCTTGGTTTTTCATTGTTTTCTAATTCTTTTATCAATAGCCCCATAATATCACCAATATATTAATACTCTATTAGTTATATTCTTCCTTTAAAAAAAACTATCAAAAGATAGTTTTATATGTTTTTTAAATATTTAATTAAATCTTCAGTACTTATAATCTGTTTTTCTTTCGTAAGATTATTTTCTAATTCAACCATGCCATTTTCATTTTTACTACCAAATATTGCCATATAGGGGGTTCCAATAATATCATTGTTTTTTATTTTAAAACCAATTGATGATTTTGTATCATCAAAAATAGCTGGGATTTTCTCTGAAATTAATTTTTTATAAAACTCTTCAGCCTCAGAATATCTTTTTTCATCATCGTCTTTAGCAATAATATATATTTTGTATGGAGCAATTGAAATAGGTAAAGTAAATCCAGTTATATTACCGTCTTTATCTTTTGTTAAACTATTTTCATAAACCATCGCTAGTGTTCTACTAACACCTATTCCATAACAGCCCATCTGATAAAAATCATTTTTGTCTTGATCATTTATATAAACACCATTCATCGTTGTAGAATATTTATCTTTTAAAGCGAAAATATGCCCTAACTCAACTGCTTTAACTGAAGTGTAGCCAGTCGTGTCAATATGTTTTTTTTCTAGAACCTCGGTATTGTAGGCTTTATCACCATTTGGGCTTATTAAAACATTATCCTCACCAATTTCTGATATAACCATAAACTCTTCAGATTTATCTCCACCAATAGCACCACTATCAGCTGCTACAGGGATGACCTTTAATCCTAACTGCTCAAATATTTCAAAATAAGCTTGGCGCATATTTTCATATTCTAGGTTTAAATCTTCTTCATTTTTTCCAAAACTATAAGCATCTAACATCTCAAAAGATTTTCCTCTTAATAAATATCCTCTTGGTCTTAATTCATCACGAAATTTTTCGCCAATTTGGAAAAATGTTCTTGGTAAATCTTTATATGAAATCAGTCTCGTTTTAGCAAATTCAACAATTGCTTCTTCAGCGGTTGGTGCTAAACAATAATTACCTTTTTCAGTTAAACATCTAAACATAACACCATCTTTAACATAACGATCTAGTCTTCCAGAAGCAATCCATAAGCTTTCGGGCTGAAGCAATGGTAAAGACACCTCACTACAACCTCTTTTAGTTAACACATCCCTAATTACTTTTTTAATGTTTTCTTTTACTAAAAAAGGTATGTGCCCATAAGCATATATTCCACTACCAAACTGCTCTATTTGACCAGTTTGAACAAGAATGTCTTGAGCAGGAAATTGTTTGTCAATATTATTTAACTTACTATTTTTTAAACCTAATTGTGATGTTTTCACAAATATCACCTCTTAAAAATTATATCATATTTTTTATTTACATTATTTATTTTTATTTTAACAACTCATTTAATAATTGTTCTTCTTTGTTTAGTTTAGTCTTTTCTTCGTTAACTAAATTTTCTGGAGCTTTTGATATGAAATTGTTGTTAGATAGAAGAGTTTTTCTTTTTAAAATACTCTGTTTTAAAGCTTCTATTTCTAAATCTTTTTTATTTTCATCTAGCTCTTCATTAAAATAAATTGTAACGTTATAATTATTAGTAATAACATTTAAATTTTTCATATCTAGTTCTTCTTGAGTTAATTTATCATTAATTCTTAAAACACTTTTTATTGTTTCATAATTTTCATTATTATTAAGTTTTACAAACATATTCTTGGTAATATTATTTTCTTTTATGGTATTACGGAACTTTTTAATAAATAAAACCATATCTTCAACTAATAAAGCTTCATTTGTGAAAGTTAATTCTTTATTATATTTAGGATAATCACTAGTTAATATGTTTTCATTAGTTAACATTGTATATATTTCATCAGTTACAAAAGGCATGAAAGGATGTAACATTTGTAAAACATTCTTCAAAACATATTTTAATGTATTTTGGGTAGCATTATCATTCAATCGATATTTAACCATTTCAATATATGAATCACAAAAATCAGTCCAGAAGAAATCATATACTAATGAGCCTACATTATTAAATTCACATTTTTCCATATATTTTGTAGTATTTTTTATTACTAGATTTAATTTATTTAAAATCCATTTATCTTCATTATTTAAATTGTTTAAATTAACATCTTTAATATTAACATTAGTTAAAACAAACCTTGAAGCATTCCATAATTTATTAACAAAATTCCAAGTGCTTTTTAACTTTTCTTCATCAAATCTCAAATCCATTCCCGGAGCTGTTGAAGTTGATAAATAAAATCTTAGAGAATCAGCTCCATATTTTTCTATCATATCCATAGGATCAACGCCATTACCAAGACTCTTACTCATTTTTCTGCCTTGTTTATCACGAATTAAGCCATGTATTAAGCACTCTTTAAATGGTACTTTGCCAAATTGTTCAACTGAAGAAAAAGCCATTCTAGCTACCCAGAAGAAGATAATATCATAGCCAGTTACTAATATATCATTAGGAAAATATCTTTCTAAATCGGCAGTTTTATTAGGCCATCCTAATGTACTAAAAGGCCATAAAGCACTACTAAACCAAGTATCTAATACATCATTATCTTGAGTCCATCCCGCTTCATTAGGAGCTTTGGTGCCAACGTATATTTCTTCACCTTTATACCAAACAGGAATTCTATGACCCCAATAAAGTTGTCTAGAAATACACCAATCTTTGCAATTGTTCATCCAATGATTTAAGATCTTTTCAAATCTTTTGGGAATAAATTTAATGCCATTTTCAGTTTTTTGAATATCTAATAAATTTTTAGCTAGGGTGTCCATTTTAACAAACCATTGTTTAGATAAATATGATTCAACTAAAGCATCAGTTCTTTCTGAATAACCAATCGAATGTGTATAATCTTCAATTTTTTCTATTAAATTTGCTTGTTTTAAATCTTCTACAATTGCTATTCTTGCATCAGCAACACTCATTTTATTATATTTACCAGTAACTTCATTTAACGTACCATCAGGATTAATGGAATTAATTATCTCTAAATTATGTCTTTCACCAATTTCAAAATCTTCTACGGCATGTGCAGGAGTTATTTTTAAAGCACCCGTACCAAAATCAGTTAATACTGCTTCATCTGTTATTAAAGGTACTACTCGATTAACTAGAGGAACTATAACATTCTTTCCAACATTTAATTTATATTTTTCATCTTTAGGATTTACTGCTACTGCTGTATCACCAAAGATTGTTTCTGGTCTAGTTGTAGCAACTATTATGTAATCATTACTATTTTCATAAAAATATTTTAAATAGTATAAATGAGATTTTTCTTCTTTATATATAACTTCTTCATTTGATAAAGCGGTTTTAGCAACAGGATCCCAGTTAATAATTTTTTCACCTTTATATATCAAACCCTTGTTATATAAACCAACAAAAACATAATTAACGGCATTATTAAGTCCTTCATCAAGCGTAAATCTTTCTTTACTATAATCTAAAGAAAGCCCAAGAGTTGCCCACTGGCGTCTAATATTATTAGCATGAAGTTCTTTCCATTTCCAACACTCATCTAAAAACTCTTCACGCGTCAATTCCCATTTAGATTTGCCTTCAGATTTTAATTTATTTACAACTTTTGATTCTGTGGCAATTGCTGCATGATCCATTCCTGGTAACCAAAGAGTATCAAAGCCGCTCATTTTTTTATATCGAATAATAATATCTTGAAGAGTGGTATTCCAAGCATGACCTAAATGTAAGTTTCCTGTTACATTAGGTGGCGGAATAACTATTGCATATGGTTTTTTAGTTAAATCTCCACTAGTAAAATAACCGGCCTCAAGCCAAGTTTGGTATTTATCTTTTTCAGTTAATAAATGATTATATTTTGTTTCCATCATTTTCCCTAGACCTTTCATCAATATATTTATTTACTTCATTAAAATATTCTTTTAATTTTGGATTATTTATTTTTTTTTCTAGTTTCTGTAAAATTCTTTTTTGTTTTAAATAGTTAAAGGAACAATCAAAATTGATATCAAAAGTATAAGATAAAGTTTTTACCACATCATCAGCATTAGTTTTAACTAAATCAAAATTAACTTTTAAATGTTCGTAAAACTCAACTTTTAATTCTGGTGTCACTTCACCATTAGAATCAGCTAAAAACTTATCTATGACTTTAAAAATAGCTATTTTATCAGCATCTCTAATTAGCTTACAAAAAAGTAATTCTTTTTCTGTTAAACCATTATTAATACCGTTTTGAGCATGATTTATGATTGCCACTTTTATTATATCATAATGCTTTGGATCAATATTAAACTCTTCAAGATAATTTTCATCAAATAAAATATTTACCCCAATAAGGCCATGATTTTTAAATTTTTTATCATTCATGGAATTATACACTTTTATTTGTTCAAATCTACCTATATCATGAAGTAACCCAAGTTCTTTAGCTAGCTTGATATCTTCTTTATTTAACTTTAGTTTTTTAGCTAAATAAACACATATTTTCATCGTATCAAAAGAATGATAAAACTTATGGTATATTCTTTTATCATTCATATTATATTTTTTAACATGTTTTTTAAATTCTCGTATCATAAAATCTCCTAAATAAAAAAGTTATAAACAAAGGACGAGTTAACCCGTGGTACCACCTTAATTTATAACTTTATGTTATACACTTTATTAGTTAACGCCTTAATTACGTTTGAACTCCAAAGCTACCTTCAATTACTTAATATCTTAGTTTTCACCTACCACTAAGTCGCTTTATTATTAAGATGATTTACTCCTCTTTTTCCTTGCTCATTTATAAGAAGATTATACTTGATAAAATGCTTTTTGGCAATAAATTTATTGTACATTTAAATATCTTATTGTATAATACATTTAGAATAATAAATTGGGGTGAATTAAATGCTTAGAGAATTTGATTATGAAAATTTACCTATCGTTGAAATTGTCAACGAAATTATTATTGATGCGATTAAAAAAGGCGCTAGTGACGTTCATTTTGAGCCTTATGAAAATAAATTAAAAGTTAGAATTAGAATTGATGGCGAGTTAGAAGACTACGCTATTGTTCCTAATGAGCTAAAAAAATCTGTGACGCAAAGAATTAAAATTATTGCTAACATGAATATTACGGAAAGTAGACTTCCTCAAGATGGTGCCATAAAAAATAATCTAGAGAATGTTAACCTAGACCTTCGTGTTTCTTCTCTACCTTTAAAAGATGGCGAAAAAATCGTTATTAGAATTTTAGATTATTCAATGAGTACTAAAGGTTTAGAAACTTTAGGTTTTTCACAAAAAAACTTAGATAAAGTCAATAAAATGATATCTGTTCCCAATGGTATCATATTGGTAACTGGTGCTACTGGAACAGGTAAAACAACAACTGTTTACTCAGTATTACAAAAATTAAATACTAATAATCGTAACTTAGTTACAGTAGAAGACCCAATTGAAATGGGTATTGAAGGTGTTAACCAATTACAAGTAATGCCCGATATTGGTCTTACTTTTGGTACTGCTTTAAGAAGTATTCTAAGACAAGACCCAGATATTATTATGATCGGTGAAATTCGTGATGATGAAACTGCTCAGATTGCTGTTAGAGCTAGTATTACCGGTCACTTAGTATTATCTACTTTACATACTAATAACTCCTTAAACACTATAGAAAGACTTTTAGATATGGAAGTTGAAAGATACTTACTTGGTTCAGCTTTAACTGGTATAGTTAGTCAAAGATTAGCTAGAAGACTATGTCCTAAATGTCGCGAAAAAAGAGCCACAACTGAATATGAAAAAAGTATTTTTAAAAAAGTATTAAAAAATGAAACTAATGAGATGTTTATTGTTCACAAAGAAGGCTGCCCTGAATGTATTCATGGCTATAAAGGCCGTATTGCTATCCAAGAAGTCTTATTAATTAATCAGGATATTAGAGATGCAATTGTAAATAGTTCTCGTAAAGAAGAACTAAGAACTTTAGTTTATGGTAAAAGTGATGTAACAACCATTTTAGAAGATGGCTTAATGAAAGTCATTGATGGTGTAACTACTTTTGATGAAATATTAAGAGTTATTGACCTTGATACTGACTTTGTTGATAAAGATGTTGTTTCAATAAAAAATGCTCTTATTGGTAAAGAAGAGCATAAAGTTAAAGAGCCAAATATAAATACTCCTGAAGAAGAATTACTAGTTAGCAAAGAAAGTCAAATTGAAGTATTAGATATTTAATAAAAATAAAGTGTTTAATAAATTAATTATTTCGTTTTGAAAGATAAAAACTAAAAAAGCTGCAGTAATAATGAAGGGCCCAAAAGGCACTTCTTTTTCTTTCTTATTAAAAATTAAAAACAAAGCATAAGGAAGAGCTAAAAAAGCTGATAAAGCAAATGATATTAAGCCTAGTTTAATTCCTAAAAGAAGGCCGACAAAAATCATTAGTTTTATATCTCCCCCACCCAACGATTCTTTTTTAAAAACTTTGTCACCAATTATTTTTACTAAAAAGATAACAGTTGTAACTATTAAAGCTTGGCCAATTATTAATAAAGTGGTAGAAAATGACTTATTAAAAATATTAATAATAATTAAAAGAATTGAGCCAATTACAATTGGTGAATCTAATATTAAATATGATTTAAAATCAGTAATAAAAATAATAACTAAAACGGAAGAAATTATAATACTAATTAATAGTTCATAACTTAAACCAAATAAAATATATGATAATAAAAATAATAATCCTGTAAATAGTTCAATTAAAGGATTTAAAATAGATATCTTGGTATGACATTTAGCACATTTACCTTTTAAAAATAAATAAGAAAAAATTGGTATTAATTCATACCATTTTAATTTTTTTTGACAATTATCACAATGAGAATCAGGTTTAACAATTGATTCATTTTTAGGTAGTCTAGTCGCTACCACTAAATAAAATGAACCAAATAATAATCCTAATATAAAAGCTATAATATAATACATAAAACCCTCTACATTTCAATTGATCCATAAAGATCAAACATTGGTAACACTACTGCTAGAATTACAACCCCAACAATAGCTGCTAAGAAAACAATTAAAACTGGCTCTATTAAGGTTTTTATGCCATTTACAGAGTTACGATGCATATCTTGATAGTAATCACTTACATTTTGTAACATCTGCGCTAATTCACCAGTTGATTCGCCAGTTACAATCATAAAATAAGCCACTTCAGGAACAGCCCAATGATCTTTAAAAGCATCAGATATCTTATCACCTTTAGCAATATTAGTAATAGTATTAAACATAATATCTTTATATATTTCATTTTTGGTTATTTTACTTAAAATATCAATACTTTCCGTAATAAATACGTTGTTTTTAAGTAATGAAGCAAAAGTCTTAGTAAATATTGTCATTTCTTTATAAATAATAATTTTACCAACTACAGGGAAACGCATCATAGTAGTTTGGAAAAGGATTCTAAAGCCTTTAACATTTTTATAAAGTAAAATTAGAGCAATTATTAAAAGTATTAATAAAGCAATAATAACCCCAATATATTGTTTTAAAAAAGTTGAAGCATTAACTAAAAACAATGTTACGCCACTAATTTTAATACCTGCTTGTTCATAAACTTTAACAAATTGCGGAATAACATATAACATAATAAATGTTACAACACCAAAAGCAAAACACAATATAA
>CAYURI010000010.1:0-29808 GCA_964447275.1 uncultured Muribaculaceae bacterium | reverse complement strand
TGCTAGAGAACATGAAAAATATATTACTGAACATTTTGGCGGCCCAGTATTTATAACTGATTGGCCAAAAGATATCAAAGCCTTTTATATGAAATTAAATGAAGATGGAAAAACGGTTAGAGCAGTTGATTTAGAAGTGCCTGGAGCTGGAGAATTAATGGGTGGCAGCCAAAGAGAAGAAAACTATGATCGTTTAAATAATCGTATCAAAGAAATGGGTATGACCAAATTTGATTTAGATTGGTATTTAAATTTAAGAAAATATGGCGGTTGTGTCCATTCTGGCTTTGGGATGGGATTTGAAAGACTACTTATTTATTTAACGGGAGTAGATAACATTAGAGATGTAATTCCTTATGCAAGGACTCCATATAACTGTGAATATTAAAAGAAAGAAGTGACCTCGTATGGGTAGAGCTTATGAAGTAAGAAAAGCTAGCATTCAAAAAACTGGCGCAATGAAAGCCAAAGTATATTCTACATATGCCAAAGAAATTTATTTAGCAGCACGTAGTGGTGTACCAGAAATAGGTTTAAATATTAGTTTAAAAAGAATTGTTGATAAAGCAAAAAAAGAACAAGTACCGAATGATATTATTGAAAGAGCTATCAAAAAAGCTAAAGGGAATGAACATAATAATTATGAAACAGTTTATTACGAAATAATTGGTCCGAAAGGATCAACTGTAATAGTAAAATGCTTAACTGATAATGTTAACAGAACTATTAGTTATATAAGAGAAGCCAATAATAAAACCAAAACTAAAATGGGTGGTTTAGGAAGTGTTTCATATAACTATGAAAACCTTGGTATTTTAGTTATCAAAAATGAAAATAGTGATAAATTATTTGAAGAATTATTAAATAATAATATTAATTTAATTGATTATGAAGTAGAAGAAAATGAAATAACCATTACGGTTCATCCTAATGATTTGAGTAAAGCTAAAGATGTTATTGAAAAAATTATTCCTAATGTTGATTATCTTGTTGATGAATCTGGAATGTATGCCAAAGAAAAAATAACTTTAGATGGTGAAGATAAAGATACTTTTGTAAAATTAATAACAATGTTAGAAGATATTGAAGATGTAAGTGAAATATATCATAATGTAATACTAAACTAAAAGGTTTAGTATTTTCATTTAGATTTCACAAAAATATAATATAATGAAATAGGTGATTTATAATGAAAATTTTAATAGTTGATGACGAAGAATTAATTCGTAATGTAATAAAAGAGTATTCAGCTATGGAAGGATACAAGGTAACTGAAGCAGAAAATGGTTTAGAAGCTTTAGAATTAGTTAAAATTAATGATTATGATATTATTATTATGGATATTATGATGCCTAAGATGGATGGCTACCAAGCGATAAAAGAAATAAAGAAAATAAAAAGTATTCCCTTCATTATTTTGTCAGCTAGAAGTGAAGAAATTGATAAATTATATGGCTTTGATTTAGGAATTGATGATTATTTAACTAAGCCTTTTAGTCCTAAAGAACTAATATCAAGAATAAAAGCTGTAACAAGGAGAAATAATAATACTAGTGAAATATATAAAGCTGATAAATTAGTATTAGATGATACTGCTCATGAAGTAAAAGTAAATAATAAACAAGTTGATTTAACGCCTAAAGAATATGACTTATTAAAATATTTTATGCAAAATAAAAATGTTGCTTTATCAAGAGAACAACTGCTGTCAACAGTTTGGGGTTATGACTTTTACGGTGATGACAGAACAGTTGATACGCATATTAAAACATTAAGGAAAGCCTTAAAAGAATATGGTAAGTTAATTATTACCATTAGAGGAATGGGGTATAAATTTGAAGCTAAAGGACAAGAAGAATAGTATTATATTTAAAACTTTATTAAATATGATTGTTTTTTCCATAACAATTCTTTTTGTTTTGTGGGTCTTTCAAATTGCTTTCTTAAACTTCTTTTATCAAAAATATACAATTAGAAATATGGATGAAGTAAGAGAAGAAATATTAAAGATAAGACCTGATCAGTTAAATGATGAGTTAGAAAAAATTGCTTATGAAAAGAATGTTTGTATTGAGAAAATTAGCGATAATTTATTAAATACTTATAATACGAAAATAAAAGGTTGCCAATTAGGTAGAAATAATCATGATATTATTAATTTTGAATTAAAAATGATTAATGGTATTACTTCAACTAAATTAGAAATAAGAGATCCAAATTATGGTAATAAAGGCTTATTATATGGCATTAATCTAGGCGGTAATTATATATTTGTATATACTCCGCTTGAAGATATTAATACCACTACCTCAGTCTTAAAAAGCCAATTAATTTATATAACTTTAATTGTTTTAATTTTATCGTTTTTAATTGCTTACTATATATCGAAAAGAATAACTGATCCAATTATTAAGATAACTAAAAATGTGAAAAAATTTGGTGATGGTGATTTATCCATTGAATTTCCTAAAAATGGTATTAAAGAAATTGACGAGTTATCAGATACCTTAAATTATGTTAAAGAAGAGTTTGTTAAAACTAATGAATTAAAAAGAGATTTACTTGCCAATGTTAGCCATGACTTAAAAACTCCTTTAACGATGATTAAAGCTTATGCTGAAATGGTTAAGGATTATACTTATAAAAACAAAGAAAAACGAAACGACAATTTAAATGTTATTATTAGTGAAACCGATCGTTTAAATTTACTTGTCAATGATATATTAGATTTATCAAAGCTTCAAGCTAATAAAGAAGAACTTAAATTAGAAGAGTTTGATATTGTTTTAGAAATAAAAGGCATTCTAAAAAGATATGATTTATTAGTTGAAAAAGAAGCATATAATATCAGTTTTGAAGGTCCTGAAAGCGTAGCGGTAATCGCTGATAAGAGTAAGATTAATCAAGTAATATACAATTTAATTAATAATGCCATAAATTATACCGGTAAAGATAAGATGGTTATTGTTAAAGTATCAGTTGTTAGTAATAGAGTATTAGTTGAAGTAAAAGATACTGGTAAGGGTATTGATGAAAGCGAAAAAAAATATATTTGGGATAAATATTATAAAACTAATAAAAACTACAAAAGAAGTAAAATTGGTAGTGGAATAGGCCTATCAATAGTTAAAGAGATTCTTACTTATCATCAATTTGAATATGGTTTTAATAGTATCAAGAATCAAGGAACAACTTTCTATTTTTACATAAATATGTAAAATGATGATAATTTCATTTTATCATCACAATCTCTTCATAATTAATTGCTAAGATTAAATTATGAAAGGAGACATGATATAAAGAGATAAAAAAATAAACTTTAAAATTAATATAAACTCAAACTCACGCTTTTTAAAAGAGAAGGATTATTCTTCTCTTTTTGCTTTGTTTAATAATTTTTTAAATCTGGTATAAAACTTTAAAGCGATATTATAAAGTAAGTAATCAAATTTATTAATAATTAAATCAAATTCACCAATTAATTCTATTACCTCAGTATTAAAACCTTTTTTAAGTTCATAAATACCATAGTTTTTACCAGTTTTATCAAAGTTGCCACTAATACCATAGAAATTAACATAAGTTAGCTTTCTTTTAAAGCATTCTTTTATATGAGCATTATACATAGCATACTTGGGATTAAACTTACGATAATTATCATTAATACCACTCATGAATGTTATACCCTCATTACCAATAAAAGTGGAAAATAAAGCCCCAATATCAATATAATCAGCTTCTTTTACGAGAGCTTTGGCATATTTTATTTCTTCATTTAATTTTATTAGTTTATTATTAGAAAGTTCTAATTGTTTTCTTAAGCTTTTACCAACAATTTCTCTTTTCATTTTAGCTTCAATACATTCTTTTTCTTTCTTTTCTTCAATCCATCGGTTTTCAATGTTACTTAAATAATTTTTGGTATCAATTGCCGCGATAAAAATCTTGGCTTCATCTTTAAATAGTTTAAACATTGTATCATAATAATCACTAGTTCTTAAGGCAAAATTTTTGCGAGCAGCAGTTTCATCTAATAAATCCATTACAATGTTAATATCCTCACTACTGCCTTCTCTAACAACAACGCTTTTTTCTAAAGCAATTTCAATATTTCTTTTAGTGCTTTTATAAAAAGAATCTAATGTTTTATTATACGTTTCTTGAAGTGGGAAACGGCATAAAAATCTTGGTTGCATATTTTCAAATTCTTTATTAAAACCAAGATGTTTAAAACCTAGTTCTTTTAATAAATTAATTGTTTTCAAATCTTTTTTATCAGTTTCAAAACCATTATTATCCCTAATTTGATATATCCAATTAGGATCTATTTTTAACATAAAACCTTTTTTATCTTTGATATAATCTTTAACTTTTTCCACAAAATAAGCTAACTGTTTATGATTACTAAAGTCGATTAAAAATCCTCTAGGAGCATAGAAAAGGCTTTTCTTAATGACGGTCTTTTTTTCTAACAACATTGTGGCAGCTATTAATTTGTCATTATCTAAAAGCCCAACAAAGTGTGGAACCCAGCCATTAGTTTTTTTAAGTTCGCCCCATTTAGCCATTTGATATATTGAAATTAATTTATGCTTTCTAGCAAATTTGTCATATTCTTTTTCATTTAAAACGATAAACTTCATTTTGTTTTCCTCACTTTGCGATACAATTTTAAGATTATTGGTAAAATAATATACCAGAATTTTTTATTTACTAAATCAAACTCACCAATAAACTCTATATATTCGCCACCAATTTTTCTTTTGAATTCATATATTCCCGCCAAGTTTTTGTAATTGGTATGAGGATCTCCAACAGTACCAAATAAATCCATAAAATCATATTTATTTTCATGAGCATCTTTTATTGACTCATAATAAAGACGATTTACAGCGCTTGTTTTAGTTCCTAAATAATCATTGCCAATATATAAAGTCCATGCCCCTTTGGCAGAATATACACATATTAAACTACAAACGACGATTTTATCTTCTTTTAAATCTTTTAATAAATCAATGTCATTTTTAAGACGCGTAATAATATTTTCGGTATCTATTTTATTTTTAGTTGCATCAATTTTTAATCTTTCTTCTAATAACTCTAATTCATTTTTAAACTTTTCAACTACTTTTTTAGGACTTAATACGGCTTCAAAGATTTTAACTTGATCATATTTTTTAAATATATGATAAAAATCTTCATAGTATTTTAAAGAATATGAAGAAAAACCATCTTTTTCAGCATTGTTTTTGACTAAGTTATAAAAAGTCTCTATATCATCACTTAGTCTAATTTCCAGATCATAATCACAACTACGACGAACAGTTTTTAAAAAAGTTCGATTCATTTTATTTTCAATTTCACTAAAATCATTTTTTAGATTAATTCTAAAAGTATAACGCGGTTGGTTTTTTTCATATAATTTATTAAATCCTTTATGAATATAACCTAGTTCAGTAAAGGTATTAAATAGTTTATAATTGTTTTCGCCACCCTCAACTTTTACTGCTACTTCATTAATGTCGTGATATTTAATTCCTGGATCAACTTTTAAATATATACCATTTTCCGCTTTTAAGTATTCTTTTAAACCATTAGTAAATGCTTTTAATAAAGCTTCATTTTTCATATCCATAATAAAACCACGAGGTGCATAAAAATAGCTCATTTTAAAAGGGGTACTTTTCTTTAAAAGAAGTGTAGCGGCAACTAAATTATCCTTATCGTCTTTAAGGCCAACAAAACAAGGCACTAAAAAACGGCTTTCTTTATTTAGTAAGCCCCAAGCCCAACTTTGTAAGAAGTGAGCATTATTTGCTTTAGCAAAAGCTAAATATTCATTTTCATTAATATCTTTTATAAACTTCATATCAATCACTATTATCAGTATAGCAAATAAATTATTATATTTGTAAACTTTATTGCTTAAACAACTTATTTTAAGTTATAATAATAGTAAGGTGATAATATGAAAAAGACGATTAAAGATATTGATTTAGATGGCAAAAAAGTAATTTTAAGATGTGATTTTAATGTACCGATGCAAGATGGCGAAATAACGGATGATACTAAAATTGTCGAATCTTTAGAAACGATTAATTATCTTTTAGATAAAGGCTGTAAGCTTATTTTAATGTCGCATTTAGGCAGAGTAACAAAAGAAGTTGATAAAGCTTCAAATAGCTTAAGACCAATTGCCACAAGACTTAGTAATCTTTTAAAAAGAGAAGTCTTATTTATGAATTTGACAAGAGGCGAAGAATTAACTAATAAAGTAAATGAAATGCAAACTAAGGATATAATTTTAATTGAAAATACTAGATTTGAAGATGTACCTAATAATTTAGAAAGTAATTGTGATGAAGAATTATCTAGTTATTGGGCATCTTTAGGCGAAATGTTTGTTAATGATGCTTTTGGTACAGTTCATAGATGTCATGCTTCTAATTATGGCATAAGTAAGTACCTTCCTTCCGTAATTGGCTTTCTAATGGAGAAAGAATTAAAAGCTTTAAGTGTTTTAACTACTAATCCGGAAAGACCATTTACAGTTGTCATGGGAGGAGCTAAATTAAAAGATAAAATCCCTTTAATCGAAAGTATTATTAAAACTTGTGATTATTTATTACTTGGTGGCGGGATTGCTAATACTTTCTTAAAAGCTTTAAATTTTAATATTGGCTTATCACTTTGTGAAGATGAAGAGATTCCTTTAGTTAAAAAGATTATGTTAGAGAATAAAAGTAAAATATTACTTCCAGTAGATGCCATTGTTGGTAACAAATATGATGAAAATTATGCTCGTTATGCTTTAATCAATGGTGTTAATGATAACGAAGTAATTTATGATATTAGTGAAAGAACTTTAGAAAAGTACCGAGAAGTCATAAATCAGTCAAGAACTATTTTTACTAATGGTACAATGGGAATGTATGAAGATAAAAAATTTCGTAATGGCTCATTTGAGATGTATAAAATGCTTGCAAAATCACCAGCGAAAGTAATTGTTGGTGGGGGAGACTCTTTAAGTGCTTTAAAAAGCTTTCAATTAACTGGTCGTTATTTCTTTTTATCAACTGGTGGTGGTGCAACATTAGAGTATTTAGCTAATCCAGATTTAAAATGTTTAGAAAGAATTGAGGATAAATAATGAAAAAAGTAGTTCTTAATTTAAAAATGAATATGACTTTTGCAACAATTAAAAATTATGAAACAGAAATAAGTAAAATATGTAATCATAATCCCGAGGTAGTTATTTGCCCAAGTTATCCTTTTTTACATCTTTTTACCAATCCTAATTATTTTTTAGGTTCTCAAGATGTTAGTCAATTTATTGAAGGCGGTTATACGGGAGAAGTTAGTGCTAGTCAGGTAGCTAGTATGGGAGCAAAATATACCATTATTAATCATAGTGAAAGAAAAAAAGTTTCTAACGTTTCCGATGATATCATTTTAAGTAAAATAAGAAATGCTTTAAGTGCTAATCTAAAAGTTATTTTATGTATTGGTGAAACTTACGAAGAAAAAAGAAGTGGGCGAACTAATAATATTTTAATTAACAAAGTAATTAGAATATTTAATCAATTAAATAGAGAAGATATCAAAAACATTACTATTGCTTATGAACCAGAATGGGCAATTGGTAGTGGTATTTCTGCTGATGACAGAGAGATAAATGAACTATCAGGAATTATCAAACAAGAAGTATTTCGTAATTTTAATAAAGAGATAGAAGTCTTGTATGGCGGTAGTGTTAATAGCTATAACATAACTAATTTAATTACGATGGTTAATGTTGATGGCTTTTTACTAGGGAAGGCATCAGTCGATTTAAAAGAAGTAAATGATATATTATTAATGTGCAAAGAAAAGTATTAATAATAATCATTTATATAAAGTAGTGCGTGTTGTAAAGAAAGGAAAAATGTGGAAAATAAGATCAATGTTTTGATTGTTGATGATAATCAAAACTTAATCGAAAGAGTTAAGCAGTACTTTCGAAATCACGCCGTAATTAATATCATCTCTGAAGCTCATGATGGCAAAGAAGGGCTAGATATTATCTTAAAAGAACAAAACTTTAATTTAATATTATTAGATTTAGTCATGCCTAATAAAGATGGAATATATTTATTAGAAGAACTTAAAAAAAGAAACCAAAACTTCGATATTATTGTTATATCAGGTTTAGGTGAAGAAGAAGTAATAAGAAAAACTTGTAGTTATGGAGTAAAATATTTTATTCTAAAACCATTTGATATTAAAGACTTAGAAAAAAGAATATTAGATTTTATTTATTATAAAGAAAAATTTGATATCGATAAATTAAATATGGAGTGTATTTTAATAAAATTACTCCATTCTTTAGGTATACCATCACATATTAAGGGATATCAATATTTAAAAGATGGGATATATTTATTGTATAGTGATCCTAATTTAAGCAATCATATTATGAAGAACTTATATCCTAAAATAGCTTTAAAATATAATACGACAGTTAAATGTGTCGAAAAATCAATTCGTCATGCTTTAGAAATTGGTTGGGATAGGGGAGATTATAAACTTATGGAAGAAATCTTTGGTCATAGTATTAATTTCAATAAAACTAAACCAACTAATCTAGAGTTTATGGTAACAATTGTTGACAAATTAAGAATTGATATGGCCAAAATTAAATAGACTAGCCACTTTTTAAATTAGTTTTTTTATGATATTATAAGATTGGTGAAAATATGAAAAAAGTAATAATGGTGATATTAGATGGTTTTGGCTATAAAGAAGATGATTATGGTAATGCAATTAAAAAAGCAAATATGCCTAATTTTAACATGCTTTGGAACAAGTATCCTCACTCTTTATTAGGTGCTAGCGAAGAATATGTTGGCTTACCATCAGGCCAAATGGGTGGTAGTGAAGTTGGTCACATGACAATTGGTGCAGGAAGGGTTATTAAGCAAGAACTATTAAGAATTGATGATTATTTTAAGTATAATAGCTTTTCTACTAATGAAAAATATTTAGAAATGATTGAAAATGTAAAAGCCAATAATTCTAGATTACATTTAATGGGATTATTATCTGATGGGGGAATTCATTCTCATATTAATCATTTTAAAGAGATGATTAAATTAGTAAAGGAATCGGGCATTAATAAATGTTATTTACATTTAATAACGGATGGCAGAGATACAGAAAGAGATGTCACTTATAAATATATAAATGAAATTAAAGAATTAATTGCCGATAGTGAAGTATTTAGTATTGCTTCTATTTGTGGTAGATATTATGCGATGGATCGTGATAACAGGTGGGATCGAACCAAAGTATATTATGATTTAGTTGTAAAAGGAGTTGGCTATACTACTTTAAATTGCGAAAAAACCATTAATAGTTGTTATAAAAAAGAAGTTTATGATGAATTCTTGCCACCAATATTAATTAATAGTGAAGGAGTTATAAAAGATAAAGACTCACTTATGTGGTTAAACTTTAGAGCTGATCGTGCTAAACAAATTTTAAGAAGTTTAGCTAATCAAGACTTTAATGACTTTAAAACCGAGACAATACCCAATTTAAAAGTTTTTTCTTTTTATGAAATAGACAAATCATTAAATTGTAAATATTTTTTTGATCAAGAAATCGTTGTTAATTCTTTAGGTAAGTATTTTTCAGAACTTGGTCTTACTCAAGCAAGAATTGCTGAGACTGAAAAGTTTGCTCATGTTACTTATTTCTTTGATGGCTTATACAAAGGTAATTTAACTGCTTGCGAAAAGATCTTAGTTCCTTCCCCAGAGGTATCTACTTATGATGAAGCACCAAAGATGAGTGCTAATGAAGTATGTAAAAAAACTTGTGGTGCGATGAATAAAGATTATGATTTTATTTTAGTTAATTTTGCTAATCCTGATATGGTTGGCCACACTGGTAATATGGAGGCGACGATTACAGCTTTAGAAGAAGTGGATCGTTGTTTAGGAGAAATAATTGAATCTAGTGAATTAAATTTTTATACAATGTTTTTACTTGCTGATCATGGTAACGCTGATGAAATGCTAACTAAGGAAGGCGAACCAGTAACTAGTCATAGTTTAAGTAAAGTACCATTTATTGTTACTGATGAGAAGGTTACTTTAAAAGATGGTTCACTTGCTAATGTAGCACCTAGTTTATTAAAATATATGGATATAAAAATTCCTGAGGAAATGAAAGATACGGAGATAATATTAGAATTTAAAGAGGTTTAAAATGAAAAGAGGATTTACCTTAGTAGAATTACTAGCTGTTATTGCCTTGATAGGTATTTTAATAACGATTTCAATTCCTGCTTATAATAATATTAAAAAGAAAGCAGCAGAAAGAACGTTAGAAAACAAAATTGATATGTTAGAAGTAGCAGCTTATAATTATGGCAATGATAATATTAATGCGGTAAAAAATAATCCTGAAGATTTTTTTGGATTAACTATTGCTGAGCTTATTGAAGCCGGTTATATAACTAGTGAGTCTGATATTGGCGCCTTCCTTATTAATCCAGTAACTGGTTTATCAATGACGGAAACTGTAACTATTACTTATGAAGATTATCGAGTAAAAGTTCTTATAAATGGTGGATTGTCGGGATTGGGGTTAATTGTTTTAACTAATGGTGGCACATGGGATGGTATCAGTCCAACAACTATTGTTAGTGGTGAGACAATCACAATAAATAATCCAGCAAAGGAGGGGTATGAGTTTACTGGGTGGACAATTTCTGGTGAGGGCAGTAGTATAGAAGGAACAACTTTTACAATGGGAAGTGAAAATACAATAATAACTGCAAATTATTATTTAATCCCGACATATACATGTTATAAAGCTGCTGTTCCTGCGACTTATTCTTGTCCATCAGGGACGTTAGTTGGAACTCAATGCGATTTAGGAGGAGCCATAGCAAACATTACAACTAGCGCTGATTATAGCGCTAGTTGGTATGATCAAAAATGGGGCTGTAATGAGTGGAATGCTAGAGCTAAATGCCCAACAATTACATGCTCAGGGAGTCCAACAACTACCGCAAATACTTATATGGGTTATTGGCAAGAAGGCACATATTGTAATTATTATTGGTATAATTCTTGCTCTGTTGTTTGGACTTGCAATGTAGGAACGGTATCTAATGGCAAATGTTATACAAATGCTGTGGTTGCTACTTATACATGTGCTACGGGTACAACATCTGGATCAAACTGTTATTTATATGATCAACTTTCTTGCCCTTCTGGATGGACCCAACAATAATATAAAGTTTTACAAAGCCACTGTTTTTTGTTACAATTGTAACGAGAAATGGTGGTTTTTTATGAAAACAAGAACACGTTTTGCACCTAGTCCAACGGGAATGATGCATATAGGTAACCTAAGAACAGCAATATATACCTATTTGGTTGCTAAACATGATAATGGCGATTTTATATTAAGAATTGAAGATACTGATCAAAACCGCAAAGTAGATGGTGCTATAGAGTTTATTTATAATACTTTAAAAATATGTGGTATTAATATTGATGAAGGACCAAATAATGAAGGCGAAGTAGGACCATACTTACAAAGTGAAAGAAAAGATATTTATAAAAAGTATGCTTTAGAATTAGTAGACAAGGGTTATGCTTATTATTGTTTTTGTGATGAAGAAAGACTTTGCCATTTAAGAGAAATAGCTGAAAACGCTAAAGTACCATTTATGTATGATGGTTGTTGTAAAAAACTAACAAAAGAAGAAATTGAAACTAAAATAAATAATGGTGAACCATATGTTATTAGACAAATGATGCCTAAAGAAGGCGAAACTACTATAGTAGATGAAATATATGGTAAAATAATCATTCAAAATGATACTTTAGAAGACCAAATATTACTTAAAAGTGATGGTTATCCAACATATAACTTTGCTAATGTTATCGACGATCATTTAATGGATATAACTCATGTCATAAGAGGTAAAGAGTATTTAAGTCAAACAGCTAAATATAATCTTTTATATGATGCTTTTGGCTGGGAATATCCAAAATATATTCATGTTTCGATGGTACTTGGTGAAGATGGCGCTAAGTTATCAAAAAGAAATGGCGATGCTTCATTTATGGATTTATATAATGATGGCTATCTAGCACCAGCAATTATTAATTACTTAGTACTACTTGGTTGGTGTCCACCAGATAACAAAGAAATACTAACTATGGAAGAATTAATTAGTGTATTTGATTATCATAAAGTAAATAAAGCTCCTAGTCAGTATGATAGGAAAAAACTAGATTGGGTTAATGCTCATTATATAAAAGCATTAAGTGATGAAAAATATATTGATTTTGTAAAACCATTTTTAAGCGCAACGTATGATTTAAGTAATAAAAGTAATGAATGGATTAATAAATTATTATTAATTTATAAAGATCATATTAGTTACGGTAAAGAAATTGTTTCTTTAGTTGAAATGTTTTTTTATGATCATATTGTTATCGAAGGAGAAGCTTTAGAGTTTATAAATAGTGACACCTGTATTAAAGGTGTATTAGATAGTTTTAAAAAAGAAATCGAAAACATTTCTGATTGGACAATTGAAAACATTAATAATGTTATTAATAATACAAAAGAAATAGCTTGTGTAAAAGGGAAATTATTATATATGCCAATTAGAATAACCACAACGGGAGTTATGCATGGTCCAGAATTACCAGATACATTATACTTATTAGGCAAAGAAACCATTTTAAAAAGATTAAATAGCTAGGAGAAAATATGAAAATATATAACACATTAACAAAACAAATTGAGGAATTCATTCCCAATAACGGTAAAGAGGTTAAACTATATACTTGTGGCCCAACAGTTTATCATTATGCGCATATTGGTAATTTAAGAAGCTACATCCAGGAAGATATTTTAGAAAAGACATTAACTTATTTAGGTTATGATGTTAAAAGAGTAATGAATATTACTGATGTAGGGCATTTAACCAGTGATGGTGATACTGGTGATGATAAAATGCTTAAAGGAGCTAAAAGAGAACATAAAACAGTCCTAGAAATAGCTAAAATGTATACTGAAGCTTTCTTTGATGACGCTAATAAATTAAATATTAAAAAGCCAGCAATAGTAATTCCAGCAACTTCATGTATCGATGAATATATTAAAATAATTACAAAGTTAATAAATGACGGTTATGCTTATATAGCTAGTGGTAATGTTTATTTTGATACTTCTAAATTAAAAGCATACTATGTTTTAACTAATCATCAAGTAGATGATATATTAGTTGGAGCTAGAGAAGATGTAGAAGAAGATTTAAATAAGAAAAATAAAACCGACTTTGTACTTTGGTTTACTAAATCTAAATTTGAAGATCAAGAATTAAAATGGAATAGTCCTTGGGGAATAGGTTATCCTGGATGGCATATTGAATGTACCGGGATATCAACTAAATATCTTGGCGAATACTTAGATATTCATTGTGGTGGAGTAGACAATATATTTCCTCATCACACTAATGAAATAGCGCAAAGCGAGGCTTATTTAGGCCATAAATGGTGTAATTATTGGTTCCATGTTGAACACTTAAATGACCAAAGTGGTAAGATGAGTAAAAGTAATGGTGACTTCTTAACAGTTTCATTATTAGAAAGCAAAGGTTATAATCCTTTAGCTTATCGCTTATTCTGCTTACAATCGCATTATCGTAAACAATTAATGTTTACTTTTGAAGGACTAGATAGTACCGAAATAGCTTATAAAAAACTAAAAAATAAAGTATTAAGTCTATCAAATGATGGAGAACTTAATAACGAGTTATTTACTAAATATGATAATTTATTTAAAGAAGCGTTAAGTGATGATTTAAATACTGCTAATGCCATTACTTTGTTATATGACTTATTAAAAGATAATGAAGTAAATGATATAACTAAAATTGAATTAATTAAGGCATGGGATCAAGTTTTATCGTTAGATTTACTTAAAAAAGAAGACAATATTCATGAAGACCATGATTATATTATGAATAAAATAGAAGAAAGAAAAAGAGCTAAAGAAAATAAGGATTATGCTCTAGCAGACTCCATAAGAAATGAACTTCTTAGTAAAGGAATAGAATTAATTGATACTAAAGAAGGTACAACATATAAGGTGGCGAAGTAATAATGGATTTAATATTATTGTTAGGAGTTATTTTAATTCCATTACTTGCAAGTGTTTATATAAGAATTATTTATAATAAATACTCTAAAATTAATAATGAAAAAGGTTTAAGTGGTTTTGAAGTAGCAAGAAAGATATTAGATGAAAAAGGGTTAGAAGATATTCATATAGTAGAAGTTAAAGGGAACTTAACTGATCACTATGATGCATCTAGAAAAGTAGTAAGACTTTCTACTGATATATTCCATGGTGAGTCATTAGCATCTGCCAGTGTAGCTGCCCATGAAGTAGGTCATGCTATTCAGGATAAAGAAGGATATTTCTTCTTAAAACTAAGAACATTTATATTTCCAGTAGTAAAGTTCTTATCATCAATTTCTTATGTAGTTATCTTAATTGGATTTATTGCCGAAATAACTAATTTAATTTATTTAGGTGTAGCTTTAGTAGGAGCCGGTTTAATATTCCAGTTAATTACTTTGCCAGTTGAATTTGATGCTTCTAAAAAAGCTAAAGAGAATTTAAAAAAATATAACTTAATTAATAAACAAAATATAGAAAATACTAAAGCAGTACTAAATGCTGCTGCTATGACATATGTGGCCGGAGTATTATCAACAGCATTACAAATGTTAAGATTAATATTAATAGCTGATAGAAGAGATTAAATTCTCTTTTTTTATTTTTATGATAAAATTAAATTAGGTGATAACGAATGGCTGAAATAGAATATAGAGATAATTTAGATTTTTTAGCTGACCTAGAAAATATAGGTTCTGGTGCTTGTTCTGATGTTTATAGATATGATGATGAAAACGCCTTAAAAATTATAAAAGAACACATGCTCCCAGATTATGATTTAGCTGAGCTAAACAAACTAGTTGGTATCCAAAATAGTATTTGTATATTTCCAAATGGGTTATTATATGTAAATGGTCAATTTAGAGGGTTTTACTTAGAATATACACCAGGTAAAAAGCTAATTAATGTTGTTGATAACATTGACTTTGAAGTACTATTTGAATGTATTAAAAAAGCCGAAGAAGGATTGTTAGATTTAGCAAAAGAACACATACTATTTAGTGATTATAATCATGGAGCAATTCTTTTTGAAGAGCAAAATAAAAGATTTAGAATTGTCGATACCGAGCCATTTATAGTTTGTAAAGATATAGGTTCTGAAACTATATACGAAAATAATATTGAACAATTTTATTCTGAACTATTAATGGAATTAAAATTAATGAATGGTAAATTAAATAATTTTTTATCAATGGATGAGGAATATGCTCTTATATATAAAAAATGCATGGTAAGTACATTTTCAAAAGAAAAGACAGTTCCTATATCGGAAGTTATAAAAGCAGCAATAAAAGTATTTGAAAAAGTTATTGGCAAAACACCAAGAACTATAGCTGAAATGAATACTTTAGTTGATCTATATAATGAAGCAAATGGGATTACTGAAGAAAACAATGCTCCGGATGATGACTCGGAAGAAAGATTGGCTTCTTTTCTCAAAGGTATATGATAGAATAGTTATGTGAGGAATAATTAAAATGAATAAATTATTAGGTGATAATTTTTTTAAAATAAAAGATAATTCGTATGTAACAGTCTTATCTGCTTTAACGCGTTCTTTATTGTATGAAGAAATAGATGAAGAGTTATTTAAAAGATGGATATCTAAAGAATTAAATTTACCAATAACTGATGAGTTAATAATTAAAAAATTAAATTTTATTATTGAATTAAGAACTAAGCTTAATGAAGTAAAAAGCGAAGAAGACAGGAATCAGATAGTTAACTATTTATCAAGACTTACATCGGCAAAATTTTCTGGTAGTAAACAATCAGAATTATCAATTTCTATTGCTTTAGAAAAGCTTGTTTATAGTTTTGAAAATAAAACACCAATAATATTTGTTTTTGGCTTTGGCGGTTATAAAAACTATAATTCGCTATCATTCCCAGAAGTTGATTTCGCTGAACTTTTTCATATGAAATATATGACAGAATTTTTGTGGCCAATTATTACAACATATAAATATGGTGTTAAATTTGAATATGAAGATGAAGAAATATCTATTCAATTTAACAATGTGCCCCAAGAAACAACAGATCGATATACTAGAACTTTTAAAATGCTATTAGAATATTTTAAAAAGAAAATATTTGAACAAAATAAAATTCAATTAAATTATGAATTAATAATTGCTAGGGATATGTATAAAGAGGAAGATCTGTATAATAAGATGGATTTTTATAGAGCATCTATGACAGAAGTATTTGAAAAATTGTCAGATGAAGAAAAAAGCATTTGGTTAAAAAGAGCTAGAACTAATTTCTTAATAAAAGGTATCAAAGATTTTTCTAATTTAAATGAGGAAGAATTAGATGCTAAGGTAAAAGAAGCGAGAATAACTAACGAATGCTTTTTAATGGCTGATTATGATTTGAGACTTGAGTTTTGGGAAAGACCAAACATTATCTGTTTATTTGGTACTTGGGGGAAAATGCCATGTGCGTCTCCCACAGATAGTGGATTTCATTTAAAATCAACAAGAAGTTCTAATACTGATTTTTGGATTGGTACAGGAGTATTTAAATTAGATGAAAATCAAGAAATAAAGGAAGAACTAATATTATCCAACACACAATTAAAAGAAAACGATATTAAATATTTAGAATTAGATGATGAAGAATTACTAAAAATATCAAATAATTTTAAAAAAACTCCATATATTAATTAAAGAGACTAAAATCTCTTTTTTTATGATAAAATGTTTATGTGATTGATATGAATTTTGAATTAATTAGTAAATATGTTCCGACTGGAGATCAACCTAAAGCAATTAAGGAATTAGTTGCTGGTCTTAACAATGGAATAAAAGAGCAGGTGTTACTTGGGGCTACTGGTACTGGTAAAACATTTACAATAGCCAATGTTATAAAAGAAACAAATAAGCCAACTTTAGTGCTTGCTCATAACAAAACTTTGGCTGGTCAGTTATATAGTGAATTTAAAGATTTGTTTCCTAATAATAGAGTAGAATATTTCGTTTCATACTACGACTATTATCAACCAGAAGCTTATGTACCTAGTAGTGATACTTATATTGAAAAAGACTCATCTATTAATGATGAAATAGATGAATTAAGACATTCTGCTACTAGTTCAATTATTAATAATAAAGATACGATAATTGTAGCATCTGTATCATGTATATATGGTATTGGTGAAGTAGAAGAATATAAAAAGAATATGCTTATTTTAAGTGTTGGAGATAAAATAAGTCGTAATGAAATAATAAAAAGATTAATTGAAATGACTTATGAAAGAAGTGAATTGGATTTTCATCGTGGTACTTTTAGGGTCAAAGGAGATACCATTGAAATCATTCAAGCAGGGTTTAAAGCAGAAGGAATAAGAATATCTTTGTTTGGCGATGAGGTAGAAAAAATATCTTCATTTAATCCTTTAACTGGTGTAGTAACTCAAAGCAAAAAAACGATTTCGATATTTCCAGCTAGCCACTTTGTAACTAGTGAAGATAAAATAAAAGAAGCAATTAGCAGAATTGAAAAAGAGTTAGAAGAAAGACTTGCGGTATTAAAACAAAATAATAAATTAGTTGCTTATGAGAGACTTAAAGAACGCACTAATTATGATTTAGAAATGTTAAAAGAAACGGGTTTTTGTAATGGTATTGAAAACTATTCAAGACACTTAGCATTAAGAGGTGAAGGTGAAACACCAACGACCTTAATGGACTTTTTCCCTAAAGACTTTTTATTAGTAGTAGATGAGTCTCATGTGAGTCTTCCTCAAGTAAGAGGAATGTATGCAGGGGATAGAGCTAGAAAAGAAACTTTAGTAGAATATGGTTTTAGATTACCAAGTGCTCTAGATAATAGACCGCTTCGCTTTGAAGAGTTTAAAGAAAAAATCAATCAAGTTATTTATGTTTCTGCTACTCCAGGGGACTATGAATTGGAAAGAGTAAATAACAAAGTAGTAGAACAAATAATAAGACCAACTGGCTTACTTGACCCAACGATTGAAATAAAACCTGCTAAAGGCCAAATAGATGACATTATGGCTGAGATTCATAAGAAGATGGCAGTTAATGAAAGAGTGCTAATTACTACTTTAACGATCAGGATGGCCGAAGAATTAGCTGCTTATTTAAAAGAATACAATATTAAAGTAGCTTATTTGCATAATGAAATAAAAACTTTAGAACGCTTAAAAATAATAAGAGATCTACGTCTTGGCAAATATGATGTTGTAGTAGGGATTAACTTACTTAGAGAAGGGATAGATATTCCTGAAGTTAGTTTAATATGTATTGTTGATGCTGATAAACAAGGCTTCTTAAGAAGTGATAGAAGTTTAATCCAAACAATTGGTAGATGTGCCAGAAACTCTCATGGTCATGTTATTATGTATGCAGATAAAATTAGTGATGCCATGAAAAATGCGATAAGTGAAACTGCAAGAAGAAGAAGTATTCAAGAAGCTTATAATAAAGAACGTGGCATAACACCAATGACGATAGAAAAAGAAATTAAATCATTAATATCAAACGAAGTAGAAGAAAAAGTAATGAAAGAAGATAAATTATCTAAAAAAGATAAACAAAATATTATGAATCAAATCGAAGAAGAAATGAAACTTGCTGCCAAAGCTTTAGACTTTGAAAGAGCCATGGAATTAAGAGATATTTTATTTGAAATGAAAGGAAGATAAAAATGAAAGCATTAGTAACAGGAGCCAGTTCGGGAATAGGAAGAGATATAGCTAGATATTTAAGTAAGTTAGGATATGATTTAATTATTACAGCGATGGATAAAAGCTCTTTAGAAGAACTGGCTAGTGAATTAAAAACTAAAGTAAAAGTAATTACTTTAGATTTATCTAATAAAGAAAATGTTTATAAGTTGTATGAATTAACCAAGGATGAAAATATTGATATATTAATAAACAATGCTGGGTTTGGTCTATTTGGCGATTTCAACAAAACAGATTTAGAAAAAGAAATAACAATGATAAATGTTAATGTTGTGGCTTTTCATATCTTGGCCAAATTATTTTTAATTGATTTTACAAAAAAGAATAGTGGTTATATATTAAATGTTGCTAGTGTAGCGGGATTCTTATCGGGACCACATTTAAATACTTATTATGCTACTAAGAATTATGACTTAAAACTAACTTTAGCAATATATCAAGAATTAAAAGAACAAAAAAGTAATGTTCATATAAGTGTGCTATGTTCAGGACCAGTTAAAACAGCATTTAATAAAGTGGCTGGTGGTAAGTTTAAAATGCATGGTTTAGATAGCTCTTATGTTGCTAAGTATGCGATTGATAAAATGCTAAAAAATAAATTAATTATCATCCCAGGTATAGCTAATAAATTATGGCTATTTTTAAGTAGATTTATCCCATATAAATTACAATTAAAAATTGTCTCAAAATTACAATTGGCTAAAAACAAATAAATACTTGAAATTATTTTCATATTTTGCTATTATACTACTTGTAACGCAGATGTAGTACAATGGTTAGTATGAGACCTTGCCAAGGTTTAGATGCCAGTTCGATTCTGGTCATTTGCTCCAAATTTAAAATACGAGTTTAACTCGTTTTTTTATTGTGCTTATTGTATCATATATGATACAATAAGCACGGGTGATACTATGAATAGTATAAAAAAATATGAGAATAAAGAAAAAAAGTTGTTAAATCTTCAATATAATTTTACAAAACAAATAATTAAAGCTAGAAAGGAAAATAGTTTATCGCAACAAAAATTAGCTGACCAAGCAAACGTAATTAGAGAAACTATTGCAAGAATTGAAACTGGTATGACTTCTCCACAAATAGATACGCTAATTAAAATATTAGAACCTTTGGGATACACAATTACAATCACAAAAATAGGTGATGATACCGATGAATGATATTAAGATGTTAATTTATAATGTTAGAGATAGGCAGATAATATTGGACAAAGATGTAGCCTATTTGTACGGATATGAAACAAAAAAAATTAACCAAGCTGTGAAAAGAAACATTAATAGATTTCCAGAAAGGTTTTGTTTTCAATTAACATCTGATGAATATGATTTTTTAAGGTCACAAAATGGGACCTTAAAAAATATTGATGTTGGCACCGGCAAACACCGAAAGTACTTACCATATTGTTTTACCGAGCAGGGAATTGCCATGCTATCTGGGATGCTAAAAAATGAAATCGCGGTTGAGGTTAGTGTTAACATAATGGATGCTTTTGTAGAAATGAAAAAATTCATAACTGCTAATTCCGATGTTTTTAGGCGCCTTATAACTGTTGAATATAAATTATTGGAATATGATAGTAAGTTTGACCAAATTATAAGAAAGCTAGAATCTAAGGAGCAGGCAAAAGAAAAATTGTTTTATAATGGGCAAATATATGATGCTTATAATTTGATAATTAATATTTTAAATAAAGCAGTAAAAGAAATACTGATTATTGACAATTATATTAACAATAAAACTCTCGAAATTATTTCATCAAAACAAGTAGGAGTTGATGTCGTACTTATTGGCGAAAATAATATTTTAAAAGGTATTGATATTCAAAAATTTAATGCTCAGTATGGGGAACTGAAAATAATAAAATCAAATAAATTTCATGATCGATTTATTATAATAGATAGAAAAGAGCTTTATCATATAGGGGCTTCAATAAAAGATTTAGGGACAAAGTGTTTTGGCATAACTAAAATTGAAGATACCAATTATTTTTTAAAATTATTAGACATAGTAAAAATAAATGATATTTAACACCTGAATAAATTCCAAAATATGAACTGAATTTTTATGCCATAACTAGAATAAATATAGAAGGATTATTTTGTGAATTAAAATTATTTCTGCTCCAGCTTTCATTTTATTTATTTCTACTTTATTTAGTTAAGCCTAACAAAAAAGCTTAATTAGTTGTTTGGCTTTTAATATTAGAAATGCCCCAAAGGAAAAAAGCCCAATATAAGTTAGTAAAAATAAAACATAATTAACTTTTGTGTAAATAATACTAAATACAGGTAATGAAGATTTATGAAATGGGCTTATAAAGAACATACTCAATCCACCATCTATGTTTAAATAATATGTTGATAAATCTAAAAACAAGGCAATAAATACACAAATAGTAAAAACTAATGCAGCAGACCCTAAAGCCTTAAAGTCATATTTGATTTTATTATTAATTAATAATAGTAGGCCAATAAATACCATAGAGGCATGATGAATCATAGTTTGGATATTAATACCAATAGTATTAACAAATACTGTTGATGGATAGAGCATAACAGCCATTCCAGCAATAACCCCATACGTAGCTAGAAAAGTGTAGCAGGCTTGTTCTAGTTTTTTGCTTTTTGTAAGGGCAGCAATTAAGGCAACATACATTGGCGTAGAACAAAACTGAAAGGGAAAAGCGTACCATTGAAAACTCCACCAAGTATGAATTAAATCATAATGAAAAGAAAAATTAATTTGTTTATATATTTCTAATAATAAACAAGTTAAGGCATACCCAAATAATATTTTCTTAATGTTCTCGTTACTTAAATTATGGTATTTAAATTTAACTAATAAAATAGCTAAAACTAATATAACTAAAAACATTATATGAAACCAGCTATACATTTCAGGTCTAATCATTTTACTATCTAAAAATATTAATACTTTTGAAAAAATACTCATTCAACTAGCGCCTCTTTTTATATATTATAGAAATATTATACTACAAAAAAGCAATTATAAATTGAAATAAAGAGGAAGCTATATTTACTTTTTTTATAAAAATGTTATAATACCTAGCTAATGGGGGACATTTATGATTTTAAGCACTAGGGAACAATATGAATATTTTGAATCAGTTAATGGCGAAAAGATGGAAGAAGCAAAAGAAATAATAACTAGGGTTAAAAATGAATTAGGAATAAACTTCACTGGGTTAAAAATTGCCGATGTGGGTTGTGGAGAAGGTCAGAAGCCTAATGAAATGACAAAAAGTGGTGGGACTGTATATGGAGTTGATCCTTTTGAGTCAGCCATAGGATGGGGATCTAAAGAGAAAGGTTTTATAAAGCCAGAGCAAGCTTTTGCTTGCTTCGCTCAAGATTTACCATCTCATTTATTTGGTACTTTTGATTTAGCGACGATGTTTAGGTATCGAGTTTGTCCACGTAATATGATACCCGGTGTAGGAGACTCGTCTTTTTATTGTGGCTCTGATGTTAACGATATACAACTACAAGTAACAAAAACATTGGCTAAATTAATTAAACCAGATGGGATGGTAATAATTGAACTTGTAAATAATATGGAAGAATCATATCTTTTTTGGCCTACTAATGCCTGCACTCCACTTATGTACCAAATAAAAAAAGCTTTTGCTGAAGCAGAATATACTGAGACATCAAACAGATATTCAATGTTTATTGTAGCCAAAAAACCTTTTGATGCAGAAGTGATAGATAGATTAAAGTTTACTGATGTTTGTATGCCTGAAACTGATGAAGAGTTTTATGCTAGACAAGAAGAACTTGTTAATCTTGGCTGTTTTTATGATGGCTCTAAAAGCCCATTTGAATTCATAATTGATGAAAAAAGCAAACGCCTAAGATGCATTCCTAAAATAAAGTGCTAATTTGGCACTTTATTCATTTTCAAATTCCTCTTTATTATCTTTAAAAAAATTATAATAAGTTTTAATATTGCTTAATTCATACCACTTCTTATTTGCGATTGGATTACTATCTAAGTCATATATTTTAGCACCTTTTAAACTTAATATAAATGGTGAATGAGTAGAAATAATAAATTGACAATTAAAAAATCTTGCTGATTCTTCTAGGAAATTTTTAAGTTTTAATTGATTTTCAGCAGACAAACTATTTTCTGGTTCATCTAAAATATAAATGGCATTTTCTTTTATTTCTTCTTCCCAAAACATTAACGCCGATTCACCATTAGACTGCTCTACAATGTTATTATTTGTTAAACGTTCACGCACATAACTAGACATTGTTTTCTTTTTGGCAGCTAAAACGTTTTTTAATTCCTCATAATTATCAATATCACTGGTTTTAGTATCATATTTTCTCACTAAATATTCATTACTAAGGATATCCTTATAGCGATTCACATTGGCGTTTATTGATCTAATATCTAGTAAATAATCAAATATATCATCACTAGTAATAGTTTTTATTTCAGTTGGTTTTTCTATACTCATTTCGTAAGAACAAAAATCAACATATTTATGAAATATTTGTCCTTTATCTACTTTAGCTTTTCGAATTGATTTTAATTTTTCAGAAATAATGTTTAAAATAGTTGTTTTACCACTACCATTACCACCACAAAAAATAGTTATATTATCAAAATTAATTTTTTCTAAATCTCTAAGTGGGAACATACCGATTGGATAAGCACTATTGAAAATTCTTCTTATTTCATGCTCAGTAACAATCTTATGCTCTTCAATTTCTGTTAATAAACTAAAACTTTTTAAATAAATCATAATAATCACCATATATATTATATAATAAATTGCATAATAAGCCAAAAAGTTATAAAATGTTTTTAGGAGAATTAATTATGAAGAAGTATTTAAAATGGTTTATTATTTTATTTATTCTAGCTTTAATTATTGTTATACCAATATTATCTAGTAAAAATTCAATATTTAAAGAAATTAATTTTTCAAAGTTTAAAGAAGTATTAAAAAATGAAGAATTTACTTTTGTTTATATTGGTTCACCTTCTTGTAGTCATTGTATTGAAATGAAACCATATTTAGGAGAATTATATCAAGATTATAAAGTGGATATCTATTATTTAAATTCCTCAAAAATATCTAGTAGTGATATTTCATATATCGAGGCTTTAGACGATAGATTATCATCATTTGGAACACCAACCTTTTTATTTATAAAAGGTGGTAAAATAATTGGTATTCATATTGGTAGTACAACCACTTATGAAGAATTTAAAAATATTTTTGCAACTTATTATCAAGAAAGTGGGGAATAAAAATGGGAACAGTTTATGAATATGTTCGTGATTTTCAAAGTAAATATCCAGGTAGTGTAACTTGGGGACGCAATAGGAAACACGCTAAAGTAATCGAAGGACATTTAAATCCTGGCGAAACAGTTACTTTTGCTTTTGCTGCTCAAAAGTCGAGTAAACCAATTGATTTTTTTACCCATGTTTTTGTTTTAACTAATAAAAGAATATTAATGGGTCGTAAAAGAGTTTTCTTTGGTTATTTTTTAACTTCTGTAACTCCTGATTTGTTTAATGACTTAGAAGTTTATCGAGGCCTTTTCTGGGGACAGATTAAAATAGATACAGTCAAAGAATTAATTGTGTTTTCGGGAATAAGCAAAAAAGGTTTAGATGAAATAGAAACTAAAGTAACTGATTTTGTTATAAAAGAAAAAAGAAAATATGGAATGCCACCTAGACCAAAGTGTGAATAAAATGAAAAAGTTATGGTTATTACTTTTGGTTATTGTACTTGCTTTTGCTTTTTTCTTATATATGTATTTAAGACCAAGAGATTATAGTTTAACTTATAAATTAAATGGTTATAAAATAACTGAAAAATATTTGGATAAATATCAAGTATACTATTTTAAAATTGAAGATGAAGTATATAGTTTTGATTTTGTTAAAAATTATCGTTATAGTCCAAAAAGAAAATTGATTTATAAAATGGCAATTGATGATAATTGTATTAAACCTTATATTAAAAAAAATAATTTAAATAAATTGTGCTTTTATCGTAATGAAGAAGAATCTTATCAAGAAATTAATATAAGTAATAAATCATCAAAAATAGCTACTAAAAATAATATTGATGTTTTTAATTATTTAGATAATACTTATATAATATGGAATTATAAAGTCTTAGATATTTTAAACAATGATGATTATAAAAAGGTTGCTCTATTTAAAAAAGATGTTTATAACAATTTAATTATGGCGCAAATTAATGATTTACTAGTATTTCCTAATTATGAAGATGAATATGAATACCAAGAATTAATTATTGTAGATATAAAAACTGGTAAAAAAAGTATTATGAAATTAGATGAACCAATATCAAATGATAGTTATGTTTTGGGAACTGATAAGAAAAGCATCTTTTTAGTTGATAGAAAAAATAAAATTGAATATGAGATCAATCCTTATTTAAAGAAGATTAGAATCGTTGGTAATGAAAGTAAATTAGGTAAGATATATCAAGAAGATGATTTTTATAAGATAAGTATTAATAAATTAGTTAATAGTACTTTAACATTTACTTATTTAACACCATATAACTATGAAATAATAAATAATACTTTATATTTATCTTATTTAGATGGTAGTTTATTAACTAAAGTAAGTGATTTTAAAAATGGGCGCATTATCAGTATAAAAAATGATCAAATATATTATTTGTTAGATGACACCTTATATCTTTATGGCCCATATACTGGCAATATTAAATTATTACAAAAATTTGAATGGCATTTTAATTATGAAAATAAGATATTTATTTATGAAAAATGATATAATATAAGTTAGTTGGGTGATATATATGAAATTAAATAATCGTGGTTGGGGACTTAAAGATATGATTTTTTATATGGCTATATTAGTGGTGTTTCTATTTATTGTTGTCTTCTTGATAGTTAGAATGTATCATCAATTAGATAAAAGAGGTTTTGATATTACTGATTATTTTCCTGAAGGAGAGACATCTACAACCGCAAAAGAAATTCATTTATATAGCGATTTAGAAGTGAAAATTAAAAATAGTGCAGTAAATTATTTAAAAAATTATTATGAAGAAGAATTAACTAACGAAAAAGTAGTTATTACTTTTAATATGCTTAAAGAAAAAAGTTTAATTGATAATTTAAAAGATATCAAAGATAAGTCTTTGTGTGATGGTTATGTTTTAGCATCAATGAATGATAACTTAGAAGTTATTTATTATCCTTACATTAAATGTGCTAATTACACTACTTTAGGCTATTTAGAAAGTTATAACCAATGAAAAAGCTTGCTATCGTATGGGGCTTAACTTTAATAATGGTTTTTGGGGGATTAACTTTCTTTGGTTTTAAATACCAAGAAATAAAAGTATATAAAAACTTAGAAAGTAAAATGATTTTATATACCAGAAAATATATTGATAATAAGAAGGACTTTGAACTTAAGAGTGGTGAAGAATATAAAATATCTTTAAAAGAATTAAAAGCTTTTCGCCCTAAAATTGATTTTACAATTGAAAACGATACTTGTGATGGTGGTGTGACAGTTAAGAAGGTTTTGTGGATATATACCTATAAAGCCAATTTAAAATGTCAAAAGTATTAAAAAACACTTGACTTATATTTAATCTATTGTTATATTTATTTGGTATTAAATTTTTAGGTTTCACTTCGGTGGAACCTAGTTTAAAGTAAATTTTGGTACACCAGGATGTGTGTACATGGAAGGAGGACATTATGCCGACAATTAATCAATTAGTTAAGAAGAACAGAAAAGACAAAGTTAGAAAAAGTAAAAGCCCAGTATTAAACGTTGGATTTAACAGTTTGGAAAGAAGACCAACTGATGCTACTAGTCCACAAAAAAGAGGAGTATGTATTAGAGTTGGAACTAAAACACCAAAGAAACCTAACTCAGCATTAAGAAAATATGCCCGTGTTCGTTTAAGCAATGGTAGAGAAGTAGATACTTATATACCAGGTGAAGGTCATAACTTGCAAGAACATAGCGTTGTATTAGTTCGTGGTGGTCGTGTTAAAGACTTAATCGGTGTTCGTTATCACATTGTTAGAGGAACACTTGATACTCAAGGCGTTCAAAATAGAAAAAAAGCTCGTAGTAAATATGGAGCAAAAAAGAAAAAATAAGAGAAATAAGAAAGGATAGAGATTATGCGTAAGAAAAGAGCAGAAGTAAGAGATGTACTTCCTGATCCAGTTTATAATTCTAAGATTGTAACTAAATTAGTTAATCAAATTATGACTAGGGGCAAAAAGGGTACAGCTCAAAAAATACTTTATGATGCTTTCAAAGTTATTGAAAAAGAAACAAATAGAAGTCCTTTAGATGTTTACAACGAAGCTTTAGAAAATATTAAACCAGCTTTAGAAGTAAAATCAAGAAGAGTAGGGGCTTCAAACTACCAAGTTCCAGTAGAAGTAAGAGAAGAAAGAAGTGCTTCTTTAGCTCTACGTTGGTTAGTTAATTATGCCAAATTAAGAAATGGTAAATCAATGTCAGAAAAACTAGCAAATGAGATTATGGATGCAGCTAAAGGAGTAGGCGGAGCAGCTAAAAAGCGCGAAGATACTCATAAAATGGCTGAAGCAAATAAGGCATTTGCTCACTATAGGTGGTAATTATGGCTCGTGATGTAACCTTAGACAAAGTTAGAAATATTGGAATAATGGCTCATATTGATGCTGGTAAAACCACATTCACAGAAAGAGTATTATTTCATACTAATGTAACTCATAAAATTGGGGAAACTCACGATGGTGAAAGCCAAATGGACTGGATGGATCAAGAAAAAGAAAGAGGGATAACCATTACTAGTGCGGCTACTACAGCACACTGGAAGGGATATCGTTTTAATATTATTGATACTCCGGGACATGTTGATTTTACTATTGAAGTCCAAAGAAGTTTAAGAGTTTTAGATGGTGCAATAACGGTTATTGATGCTCAAAATGGTGTTGAGCCACAAACTGAAACAGTTTGGCGTCAAGCTACTGAATTTAAAGTACCAAGAATGATTTTCGCCAATAAAATGGATAAATTAGGTGCTGACTTTAAATTTAGTTTAGATTCGATTGCTAAAAGATTAGGTGTTTTAGCTAAACCAATTGCTTGGCCAATTGGGGCTGAAGATAGCTACTGTGGTATGGTTGATCTTATTGAAAGAAAAGCTTATAAATATAGTGGCGAAGAACATGAAAATCCAGAAGAGATTGAAATCCCTGCGGATTTAAAAGATATAGTTGAACAAAAAAGAGCAGAATTGATTGAAGCAGTAGCTGATTTTGATGATGAACTTATGATGGCTTATTTGGAAGGTGGAGAAGTTTCAATTCCATTAATCAAAAGGGCTATTAGAAAAGGAACTCTTGAAGTTAAGTTCTTCCCAGTACTATGTGGTAGTGCAAAAACTAATATGGGCGTTAAGTTTGCTTTAGATGCAGCAATTGATTACTTACCAAGCCCACTTGATGTTGAAGCTATTACTTGTATTGATAAAAATGGCAATGAAGTTTTAAGACATCCTAGTGATACAGAAGAATTTACTGCTTTAGCATTTAAGATTATGACTGATCCATTTGTTGGTAAGTTAACATTCTTTAGAGTTTACTCAGGAGTGCTAAAAAGTGGTTCATATATTATGAACTCAACAAAGGGTGAAAAAGAAAGAATCGGTCGTATCTTGCAAATGCATGCAAATACCCGAAAAGAAATCGAAGAAGTATATGCTGGAGAAATTGCTGCTGCTGTTGGGCTTAAAGATACAACAACTGCTGATACCTTATGTAGCGAAAAAAATCCAGTAATTATGAAAGGTATGGCATTCCCTGATCCAGTTATTGATTTAGCTATTGAACCAAAGAGTAAAGCTGATCAAGATAAGATGGGAATTGCGCTTTCTAAATTAGCTGAAGAAGATCCAACCTTTAGACAAAGAACTGACCATGAAACTGGTCAAACAGTTATTAGTGGTATGGGTGAACTTCACTTAGATGTTCTTGTTGAAAGAATGAAAAGAGAATTCAGTGTTGAGTGTAATGTTGGTAAACCACAAGTTGCTTATCGTGAAACAATAACGCAAAAGGCTGAATGTGAAGGCAAATATATTAAACAATCTGGTGGTCGTGGTCAATATGGTCACGTTTGGGTCAGATTTGAACCGAATCCAGGTAAAGGGTATGAATTTGTTGATGCGGTTGTTGGTGGTGTTGTTCCTCGTGAATATATTCCAGTAACTGACAAAGGCTTACAAGAAGCAATGGCTGGTGGAATCCTTGCCGGATATCCAATGGTTGATGTTAAAGCGACGTTATTTGATGGTAGTTATCATGATGTTGACTCATCAGAAATGGCTTTCAAAATTGCAGCTTCTATGGCCTTAAAAGAAGCGAGAAACAAATGTAAACCAGCTTTACTAGAACCTATTATGAAGGTCGATGTTGTTACTCCAGAAGAATATATGGGTAATGTTATGGGTGATTTAACTAGTCGAAGAGGAAAACCACTTGGTCAAGAATCTCGTGGGAATGCTTTACAGATTAGCGTTATGATGCCTTTAGCAGAAATGTTTGGGCTTGCTACTTCATTAAGAAGTAATACGCAAGGAAGAGGAACTTTCACACCAACATTTGATCATTATGAAGAAGTTCCAAAAAATATTGCCGAAGAAATAATCAAGAAAAACGGCGTTAACTAAAAATAATACTTGAAAAATATTCAAGTGTTAGATAAAATAATAATGTTAGAAAAAGGAGGAAATTATTATGGCAAGAAAGAAA
>CAYURI010000009.1:0-33478 GCA_964447275.1 uncultured Muribaculaceae bacterium | reverse complement strand
CTGGAGCTCTACCACTAAACTACATCCGCATGCAAGATAAATTATATCATAATTTATCTATTTTTCAATTAATTTTTAACAAAAAATTCTTTATACCAAATAAGAAAGCAATATATCGTCCATATTTTTTTATAAGAGTATTTATCTTTATGACTAGGTTTTATTTCTTGATCAATTAATTTATTAAGCCTTTTATTATTAAATAGTTCTTTACTAATATCAGAATTAAATTCTTTTTTAATCATTTCATAAACATCTTTTTCTTTTACCCATTCTCTAAGTGGTACAGGAAAGCCTAATTTTTTCTTTTTATATGAATCATTAGGTATTACTTGTTTAGCTGCTTCTCTTAAAGCTACTTTAGTAGTTTCTTTTGATACTTTTAAGTCTAAAGGAAGCTCTCTAGCCATGTTAAACACTTCAATATCAGTAAATGGTACCCTACCTTCTATTGAGTTTGCCATGGTCATTTTATCAGCTTTTTGAAGGATATCTTTTATTAGCCAGAAGTTAATATCAATTGATTGCATTTTAATTACATTACTTTGATTTTTTTGCTCCTCATATACCCATTTAGTAATATCTTTGTTTCTTAAATTATCTTCTTTAAAGTTAACAATCTTTCTTCTTTCTTTTTCACTAAATACTTTATTAACACCAATATAATTATCTTCTAACTTTTGGCCTCTTCTTACTAAGAAGTTAATTCCTCTTACTTCTGGTAATAACTTACAAACGTTAGAGATAAAATGTCTAATAAAAAAAGGAATCTTATTATAAAATTTATAATCTACTTCTTCCCTGTAATAGTTATAACCACCAAAGAATTCATCAGCGCCTTCACCAGATAAGACTACTTTAACATCTTTGCTAGCAAGCTCTGAGACAAAGTATAGTGCTACTGCAGCTGGGTCAGCTAAAGGTTCATCCATATGATACATAATCTTTGGTATGACTTTAAAATACTCTTCTTTAGTAATTATTTTACTCGTATTATTAATATTTAATTTTTTTGCTAAATCTTCAGCATAACTTATTTCATTATATTTATCGATCTTATAACCTACTGTATAAGTTTTATCTGGTCTAGCTAAAGCAACTAAGTAAGATGAATCTATGCCACTTGATAAGAAAGATCCTACCTCAACATCAGCTAGCATATGTTTTTTTACTGAGTCTTTCATTGTATTAGCAATAGCTTCAACAGCTTTTTTACTATCTTGATTATGTTCATTAAATGTTAGTTTAAAATATCTCTTAATAATTAGTTTGCCGTCTTTATAAACCATGAAATGGCCAGGTTCTAGTCTTTTTACGCCTTTAAAGAAAGTATCCTCAGTTGGTGAATAATTAAATGATAAATATGGCATTAATATTTCTTTATTTAGTTCTTTTTTAAATTTAGGATGATCTAAAAAAGCTTTTATTTCTGAAGCAAACATTAAAGTATCATTGTTTTGATAATAGTAAAATGGCTTAATACCAAAATGATCTCTAGCGCCAAATAGTTCTTTTTTTTCTCTATCCCAAATTACAAAAGCAAACATCCCACGAAGATGCTCTAGTAATTCATAACCATATTCTTCATAACCATGTAAAAGAACTTCGGTATCACTAGTAGTTTTAAAATAATGGGCTTTCTTAATTAATTCTTCTTTTAATTCTAAATAATTATATATCTCGCCATTAAAAATAATTACATATCGTTCATTTTCATTAAACATTGGTTGATTACCAGTGCTTAAGTCAATAATTGATAGTCTTTTATGACCCAAAGCAATATCATCATCAATAAACGTTCCTTCGCCATCAGGACCACGGTGATTAATTCTTGTCATCATTTTTTTAATTATTTCTTCTTTGTTATCTTCTTTATTTATAAATCCAACTATTCCACACATTTTATTTACCCAACACTTCCTTGTAATAATTTTTAGTCATGAGTAAACCACTCATGGTAAATTTATTTGAAACTTCTTTATTTATTTCACTTACATAGTTTTCACTAACTGTTTCGTTATCTTTTAAAACAAAACTTTTAGTAGAATTATAATATCTACCTTTGTCTGTTACCCAACTACGATCAGAGAATACTGCTATTCCTGGTGTATCACTTAAAATATCTTTGCCAACTAAAAGTCTTGAATCATAAGATGCTCCAAATAAATTTAACAAAGTTGGCAAGACATCCACCTGGCTTCCGACTTTTTCTATATGAGTTGTTTTAGTAGTAGAATTCCATAATATAAAATTACTTCTATTTACTTCTATAACATTATCTTTTGTTTCTTCACGATTTGATAACTCATTAATTATATCAATATCGGGGGTATCAGAAGTACCGGTAGCCATATTATATGGATGATGATCTCCTACTAAAGCAATTACTGTATTATCTAACTGCCCAGCTTCTGTAAGTCTTTGAATTAATAATGCTAAAGCTTTATCTAATTCTATTTGCGCTGCCAAATAAGCTTTAGCGGTTTCGCTATAATCTAAATTACTAACTAGTGATTTATTTTTATGAGACATAGAATTCCCTGTCCAATTGTAATGAGTATGACCACTTACGGTAAAATAATATGTAACAAATGGCTTATCTTCACTTAAATATTTATCTGTGGTAACATCAATCATCGCTAAATCACTAGGTGGCCATTGTTTACAATTCATGAGCTTTTCCATGCCATTACCACAACCAACATAGTTATTAAATCCTAAGTTGGGCATTGTTTTATTCCTTTTATAATATGTATAACTCCAATCATGAAAGGCATAAGCATTATAACCTAGTTCCCCAAAAGCATTTCCTAAAGCATATGGTAAATATTTATCACCCTGATACCAAGCATTTCTTCCTGCATCAGTTACTAAAGCCGCATTAACAGCTTGATACTCACCACCAGTTGTACTTAAAAAGATTGGTGAATAAAAATTATCAAATACTATTCCCTCATTAGCTAGTTTATATAAAGTTGGTGTTACTTCTTTGTTAACAGCTATTTCATTAAAGCCTTCGGCAATAATAAATATTAAATTTTTACCTTTGTATAATCCAGTATAATCATTTTTCTTAGTTGGTGTTTCATTTTTAAAATAATTATGCATATTTTTTAAAGTATCACTACTAGTATTGGCAATTAAACTATCAAAATCGATATCAAGCATATTATATTCAATTTTTTTCTCATCATCTATCTTTTTACCATCTTCAATATAAAGGTTTTTATTTTCAAAACCAAAAATAGTCCTTTTAATATCTAATCTAATTGTGGTAAGAAGCCCTAAAGAATTAGTGCTGACGGTTGGGTCATTAGTTAAAAAATACATTTCGTAAGCCCCATACTGAATATTCTTTGTTGGTATTAATAATAGTAAATTAAATAATGAAAGAATAATAATAGATATTAATGATAATACTTTATGCTTTATATTAAATTTAGTAAATCCCAGTTTTTTGTTAAAAACAATTAATACAATTAAAGGGACTAAAAGTAATAATAATTGTAACCAAGAGTTTTTGACTTGATTAAAAATGATTGATCTAAAATCCCAAGCTTGACTGGCTAAGCCAAGATTATTAAAAGAAAAAATGGTTGAAAATAAAATATTATAAATATATTGAAACCAAAAAATAATAATTGTAAAACCAGTTATAATATAAGTTATTACTTTATTTAATTTTTCATTAAAAAACTTACTTATTAAAGTCAAAAATAAAACTAAAGGAACAGAGAATAAAATTATATATAAAGAACTTAAATCAATTATTTTATTAAAAACAAAGATTTTAAAGATAAATTCTAAATAAAGAATCATAAATAAGTAATATAAAAAGAGTTTTATCTTTATGTTTTTCATATCTTCCACCATAGATATTATTATACTATTCTTTTAATAAAAAGAGAAGAAATCTTCTCTTTTTATATCTATTTGACAATTGGGATAAAACCCGTTTTTGCTAATTCTTTTTCTTCTTTAAAGTTTAATGCTAGTCCTAGAACAAAAATAGTTGCTAATAAGTATATCCATAACATTAAAATAACAATATTAGATAGCCCTGCATAAACTATATCATATCTTGCAAAATTACTAATAAAGTAAGAATATATAGAAGTAGATGCTGCCCATCCTAAAGAAGTAAATATGGAACCTAAATTAACGCTAGCACTAGGTATTTTCTTATCAGGAGCCATTGTATAAAGAATTTTAATAAAGAAAAATAAGACAAACCAAGTAACTGGTCCTTTTAATATTAATAATATAATCTTAATATTTAATATCAAACTAGGATGATTATTACCAGCTTCAATTAACTCTAAAATCTTGGTACCAAATAAAGGTACTAAAAGCATAAATAATAGTAATAAAATAATTATAATAACCATGGTTATTGCTTTTGTTCTAATCTTAATTTTATTATTATTCTTTATTCCATATATAGCATTAGAAGTTAATATTAATGATTTACAACCATTAGAAGCAATAAAAATACAAGTAATGGTTAAAACAGCAAATTTCAAACTGAATGAAGCGTTACCTAAACTAGGAATAATTAAGCTCGCAATTTTATCAGAAAAAGTATTAGATATAAAACTACTAATTGCTGTAATAGGTAAATGTAAAAACGTTGCTCCATAACCAATTAAAGTAATAATTGGAACTACTGACAAGACAAAGAAAAAAGCTAATTGACCAGGAAGAATTGACATTTCAGGTCTTTTAAGTATTTTTAGAAAATGTTTGCAAAACCCTTTAGCTTTTCCTTTTATTTTCATACTCCTGTTTCTCGGCTTTCTTTCTTACTTCTCATATCTAATGTTGCTTCATTAATTGCATCATCTATCGTTTTTAAATCATCAGTTCTCATGCTATAACCAACAGCTGCGCCATATTCATATGGTAAATTATTAAATTCTTTATATAATTTTCTGATATAACTAACCACTCTTTTTTCTTCATAACCAACTAAATAAACTAAATATTCATTACCATCAGTTCTAATAATATCGCTATTATCCGGTTGTGTTTTTATAAGAATATTGGCAGCTGATTTTATTTGCTTATCACCTTCGACTGTCCCGAAAGTATCATTTATATATTTAACATTATTTAAATCAACAATAACTGCAGCTTGAGGATAAATGGTGTTTTTATTCCAGCTTTCTGTATTATCAGATAAATAATTACGGTTTTTTAAACAAGTTAGAACATCAATATATTTTACGCGATCTTCTTTATTAACTTTATTACTTAGTTTAATTTTCTTTCTTGATTTTATTAAAATAACTAAAGCTATAATACCCAAAGTTATTACGATTAAAGCTATAATAGCTAACCTTGATAATAAAATATTATCTTGTCTTACTTCCGTAAAGCTTTCTAAGCCTTGATACTCAACTTCTTTAGGATCTAAAGAATTAATATATTTAGCAAACAATTTATTTAAAGTGGCATCACCATTCAACTTAAAGGTATAGGCACTAGGAATAATTTCACTATATCTTAAAGAAAACTTTTCTAAGCCATGATTAATATAATAATTAAATGTCATATTATCCATTGCAATTAAAACATCTTTATTTTTAAGTCTTAATAGTTCGTTATCATTACTATAAGTTTTTAATTTAATATTTGAAAGATTACTTAAATAATAATAAACATTACTATTTTCTAAAGCATACACTGTCTTATTTTTCAAGGAAGCAAATGAATCAATTGCGATGTAATTATCTTTAGGAGCAATAATTGCAATATTAGTATTTATTAAAGTATTTACTTCATTAAATTTACTTTCAGTATTTTGAAAATCAAAATATAAATCAATTGCATTCTTTTTTATTGCCTTTGCTAAGTTGCTTGTCTTTTTATAATTAGTATATTTAAATTCTACACCACTAAAATCACTAAACTTTTTCAAATAAACACTAGCTATACCACCAAAGTCATCTGATGATATTACTTCAAACGGTGTTGTTAAAGTGACACCATAATTATAGACTTTACTAGTTAAAATATCTTGATCTTTTTCTTCAATTCCTAAGCTTTCTATAAATGTATCTAAATTATTATCATTATAACTTTCTTCAAAGTTCTTATCTACCCAAATATTACTATACTTAGTCATAATTGATGTAAAAGTATCATCAGCAGGAAATGATAAAGTATAATAAATTGGAATTTGGCTAAAGTGATAAGCAATATAATAATTATCGGCTAATATTTGGTCCATAAACATATTTAAAGGCACAATAGCATAAAGAATTTCAGTGTTAGATGCCACTTCATCCATTAATGCTGTTCTATTATCATAAGGATTTAAAGTTAATCCTGGTAGGTATTCATTTATTTCTTCAACATCGCTATTTAAAACTGCAATCTTACCATTTTTTAAATTAGTTAAATCAGTTAAAGACGTTTCATTTTTACTAACTAATACATAATGATCTTGATAAAACACTTTGTCAGTCTTAGTTAAAGAATGTTTTATAGAAAGGCTTAACCCAGCTGGATCACTACCATAACTAAAAGGTACAGGATTAATTGTAAAACCATATTCCGAAGCGAAGTCATTTAAAAATTCAAAATAAATACCATCGCCATCTTTACCAAAATTATTTATATCATTAACAACTGCCACATTAATTATTGATTCATTATTTTTATTAATCCACTCTTTTTCAACAATTGTTAAACGGTTTTTATCACTTAAAGTCATAAAAAGAAATATTAATAAAGCGATTCCCAAAGCTGCTGCTAGAACTATTAAAATAAGCTTTCTATTATTTTTCATTTTTATTCCTCACTACTTCTATTATTATTCCAAGTTATGGTTGCGGTGCCATTATTCTTAGCGCCACTTATTACATAACCACTAGAAGATTTTTCAATTAAACTGATTTGAAAATCATATAGAGTTAATTCTTCTTCAGTAAAACTATCTAGTGCCACTAGGGCTTTACCTTTGGCAACATCTAAAGTAATGCCTTCTTTAAAAGTAAGAATGATATAAACAATCTTGCCAGATACATCAACTGTTGCCTCGGTTATATCTGAATCTTTTTTAATACTTGAAACGATATCTTTAGTATTATTTATCGCCACTTCTTTTATATCATTTAGTCTATTACCATATTTATCTTTATTATTACCTTTATAAAAATATATAAATAATAAAGATAAAATAACAATTAAACAAACTAGAACAATACCCATCATAATAACAAAGACTCTATTTTGTTGTAAGAATTTTTTCATCTTCTCCACCTTCTTTTTTAGTAATTTTAATTATACTACATAATATAATTATAGGCAATTTATAAACTTAGCTTCGTTTTTAAAATATCCTCATCCCAAATTTCAATACCTAATTCTTTAGCTTTTTCAAGTTTACTACCAGGATTTTCACCAAGAATTAAAGCATCAGTATTTTTAGTTACAGCTTCTGTTACTGAACCACCACTATTTTCAATTATATCTTTTAAAGCTTCTCTTTTTATGGATTCTAAAGTCCCTGTTATAACAAATTTTTTATTAACCAAGTTTTCATTAATAGTAATATTACTACCAATATAATTAAAGTTGATACCTAAATCTCCTAGTTTTTCTAGAGTATTAAGATTATCTTCATTATGAAAGTAATTATAAATATTATTAGCTAGGGTATCACCAATATCATAAATATTATTTAGCTCTTCAAAACTAGCTTCCTTTAAATTATTAATACTTTTATATCTTTTAGCTAGTATTTTGGCTGTTTTAGCTCCTATACCATCAATTCCTAAAGCAAATAAAAGCTTTTCTAGAGAATTATGTTTACTATTTTCGATACTTAAAAGTAAATTATTAATACTTTTTATACCAAAGCCTTCTAATTCCATTAATTCTTCTTTATTATGATCTAAATGATAAATATCAACAATATTTTTAATGAAACCCATATTATAAAAGTCTTCAATAATTCTTTCCCCTAAGCCATCAATATTCATCGCTTCTCTGGAAGCAAAATGAATTAAAGCATTAATATTTCGAGCTGGGCATTCTTCATTTAAGCAAAACCAATCAACTTGATCAGGTTTTTTTAATAGTTTAGAGTGACAAATAGGACAAGTATCAATCATTTTAAATGGTTTTTCATTACCAGTTCTTCTTTCTTTAATAGGACCAAGTACTGCTGGTATAACATCTCCAGCTTTAATAATTGAAACCATATCACCAAGTTTTATATCACGATCAATAATATAATCTTCGTTATGAAGAGTTGCTCTTCTTACTGTTGAGCCTTGAATTAGTACTGGCGACAAAACAGCACTAGGAGTTATCTGACCAGTTCTTCCTACTGTAAATATTATATCTTCTAATTTAGTTAATACTTCAGTAGCCGGGAATTTATAAGCAACAGCCCATTTAGGATATTTAGCTGTATAGCCTAGACGTTTTTGATCATCAATCTTGTTTACTTTAATAACAATGCCATCAATATCATATGATAAAGAATCTCGGTGATCATTATAATGATCAATGTAATCAATTATTTCTTCAGGGGTAGAAACTAATTTGCCAGTTTTATTAATATTAAAACCTAGACTTTGCATAAAACTTAGAGCTTCATCATGAGTTTTTAATCCATAATCTTCAGGGTCAGGAAGATGATAAATAAAACAATCTAGCTTTCTTTCTGCAGTCACTTTAACATCTAAGTTCCTTACACTTCCAGCAGCCGCATTTCGAGCGTTTTTTAATAACTCCAAGCCTTCTTTTGCTCTAGCTTCATTTACTTCTTTCAAAGACTTTTTACTCATATATATTTCGCCACGAACTTCAATATCAATTGGTTTACTTAATTTTAAAGGAATAGTCTTAATCGTACGAACGTTTTCAGTAATGTCTTCACCTATTACCCCATCACCACGAGTTGCCCCTTTTATAAGCAGACCTTTTTCATAGCTTAAAGAAATTGCTAGGCCATCTATTTTTAGTTCGCAAACATAAGAAGGGCTAGCTATTTCTTTCTTAACTTTTTCAATAAAATCAAATACTTCTTCTTTACTAAAAACATCTTCTAAACTAAAAAGCGGAATTTTATGCGTCACTTTATCAAATTTTTCTAAGATAACATCCCCAACTTTTCTAGTTGGCGAATCTTTTCTTAAATACTCTGGATATTTAGCTTCTAAAGTTTTTAATTCGCGCATTGCGCTATCCCACTCTTGATTAGAAACACTAGGTGTATCCAAAGTATAATATTCATAATTCCATTTATTAATTATTTCAACAAGCTCATCAATTCTCGTTTTTACATTCATTTTAATCACCTTCTTAATTATATCAAAAAAACGATGTTTTTTACATCGTTTTAGCGTTATTTATTACCATAATTTTTCATTATATTCTTTTTGATTTACTAAATCTTTAATAGCAGCCATAACATGTTCTTTATCTTCTGGATAAGTTATTCCATACCATTTAGAACTAGTTTCTAGGACTTTGATTCGGCATTTATTTTCTTTAATCATCTTTTCTAAAATACTTGGGATTAAAAACTCTTCTTTTTCTAAATTCTTTGATTCTTTAAAAAATTTATACCATGATTCTTCTAGATAAGGATATATAGCTTTAGTAAAACCAAAAGCATTCATCGAAACTAGATCATTAGAAGTCACTTCGATAGATGGTCTACCATCTAAAGGAGTGGCAATAAATTTGTTATCAAGTTTTTCTACTGATGATTCAATTAAGTTGGTTAGAAAGCCATCTTTAGCTTCACATATACCTCTTTTAAAAGATCCTTTTTCGCCTAAAGTGTTCCCTACTTGATAACCAACCATAGCAAAATCAGGTGTATTTTCATCAACAGTTTTTAAATGAGCGCTAATTTTTAAGAACGTATCTCTACCATAAAAATCATCAGCATTAATAACCATGAAGTTACCTTTTACAACATCTTTAGTCGCTAGTATAGCTTGTCCTGTTCCCCATGGTTTTTCTCTTTTAAAATCAAGTGTTACTGGTGTATCTAAAATATTTTGGAAAACATAAGTTACTTTAATTTTATCTTCAACTCTTTTACCAATTGTTTCTTTAAATACTTTGTAATTTTCTTCTTTGATAATAAATACTACTTCATTAAATCCAGCTTGGATGGCATCATAAACAGAGTAATCAATAATAAACTCATTAGATGGCCCGACTGGTTCAATTTGTTTTAAACCACCGAACCTTGACCCCATCCCAGCTGCCATTATAACTAATGTCATTTACTTACCTCCTTTCTTAAGACTTTTATGATTTTTAAGTAATTTTACAATGCCATGGCTTTTACTAAAAGCCACCTCTACAAACCTTTCATCAATACTAATAATTATCCCATGGCCATATTTATCATGACTAACAATATCACCTTTTTTAAAATCATTATCCTCGGTATAAAAATCTTCTTTATGAACTTTTTGAGCTTGAAAATTATTTGCTGTTTCTTCAATCAAATCATGATCTATTTCATCAATAAATCTACTTGGCGGATTAATTGACTCTTTGCCATAAATAATTCTTCTTTTGGCATTAGTTAAATATAAGTATTCCTTGGCTCTAGTAATCCCTACATAACAAAGTCTTCTTTCTTCTTCTAAACCATCTTGTTCGTAGAAAGCATTAGCATGAGGGAATATACCTTCTTCCATACCCATTAAGAATACTGCCTTAAACTCTAATCCTTTAGCACTATGTAAGGTCATTAAAGTAACAGCATCATCAACATTTTGGTAATTACCCATATCACTTACTAAACTAATTGTTTCTAAAAAATCAATTAAGTTAACACTACCAGTATTTTGTTCAAAAGAAGCGGTAATACTTTTAAACTCCATTAAGTTTTCTAGTCTTAAATCGCTTTCTAATGATTTATCAGTTTCTAGTTCTTCCTTAATACCAGTTTTTTCTAAAATATTATCAATTAATTCTGTAATTGACATATCTAAAGCATCTTTTTGAAGTTCTATAATTAGTTCTTTAAATTTTAATTCTTTACCACTATCAATTAGTTCGAAAATGGTTTTATTCTCACTATTAGCTTTTTCTTCAAGTGTAGCAATTGATTTATCTCCTATGCCTCTTTTTGGTACATTAATAATTCTTTTTAAACTTATTTCGTCTAGAGGATTAATTATTAATTTCAAATAAGAGATTAAATCTTTAATTTCTTTACGATTATAAAAATAATAACTACCAACTATTTTATAAGGCATGTTCTTAGCTAAGAATTGTTCTTCAATAACTCTACCTTGGGCATTAGTACGATATAAAACAGCAATATCTTTATTATGAAGGCCTTGCATTTTTAAGTTGTTAATTTCTTCTAAGACAAGTGTTACTTCATGATGTTCATCATAACTACGTAGATATTTAATTTTTACGCCATCATTATTAGTTGTCCACAAGTTTTTCTCTTTACGTTTTTTATTATTTTTAATAACTGAGTTAGCAGCATTTAGAATCATTTTTGTACTACGATAATTTTCTTCTAATAGGATTGTTTTTACATGGTCAAAATATTGTTCAAACTTTAAAACATTTTCATAATTAGCATTACGAAAAGCATAAATACTTTGATCAGTATCGCCAACTACAAAGACATTTTGATATTTAGCACCAAGTAATTTAGTTAGTTCAAATTGGATCTCATTAGTATCTTGATACTCATCAATCAAGATGTATTTATATTTTTCTTGATAATGCTCTAAGACTCCCTGATGTTCTTTAAATAACTTTACTGGTAGATATAAAAGATCATCAAAATCAAGTGAATTATTTTTATGAATAATGCTTTCATATTCTTCATAAATACCAATAATCTTTTTTTCAATTGGGGTATTGAAAAACGAATTAATTGCACTAGCTGTTAAATTTTCATTTTTAATAAAGCTAATACGATTTCTAACATAGTTAGGTGCCATCATTTTAGGATCAAGGTTTTTATCTTTAAGAATTCTTTTAATAACACTTAAAGTATCATCACTATCTAGGATCGTTACGTTGTTATTAAACCCTAATAAAGAAGCATTTTCTCTAATAACACGCATTCCAAAAGAATGAAAAGTACTAATAAAAGAATTATTATTAGGCATTAAATCTTCAACTCTTGATTTCATTTCTTTAGCTGCTTTATTAGTAAAAGTAATTGCTAAAATATTATAGTCTTTAACACCTTTATCAATCAAATAAGCAATTCTCGTAGTTAATACTTTAGTCTTGCCACTCCCTGCTCCAGCTACTACCAAACATGGCCCATCAATATGCGTAACAGCTTCTTTTTGTTTAGCATTTAATTTATCTAAATTAATCATAAAATCCTCCTGATCTTTTAAAAAACCATAGTTTTTAGGCTATGGTTTAAAGTTGTTCAACTAAATCGGGATTGTTCTTTAATTTTTCAATTAAATCTTCTCGATCATACTTTTCAAATATTTCTTGGAATGCCTCATTATCCATTAAAAACATTTCCGCATGCCTTTTAAATATTTCTTTATAATTTACTACCCCCAATTTTTTTAAAAACATCATATTTTTTTTAATCAATTCTTGAAATTCATCTAGCTTTTCAACAATAAAACTTTTATTTATTGCTTTAAACTCATTTATTTCTTGTTGATTAAATTCATAATCTAATAAATATGTCATGCTGCCATACCTCCTAGAACTCTACCTCTATCAGCATTTAATCTAGCATGTAGTTCATTATCTAATAAAGCTATTTCTTCACTACTACCTAGTTGTGAATCATAAGTTAGAGCAATAAGAAGCAGTTCCTCATCAGTTGCTTTTATATCTGAAGCAAGTAATTTAGTCAAGACGCTTTCAACACGCTTTTTAGAAAATAAACGACCATTTACAATATATGCATAAGCATTTTTTTCTAAGACATCATCTAACATTCCTAAAAGGTTTATTAGATTTATATATCCAGCTGAACCAAGTTTAACGTTATCTACAACATCTTCTAAAGCTTCAAAAACCGCATTATTACTTAAATACTCTTTTAAAGCGTGATTGGTTGATTTTGCCCCTTTGCCAAACACGTCAGCAGCAACAATTATATGACTTACTGATTTGCTTCCTAATCCTTCTGGGCTTTTTTCTGTGCCTTGATTTAATAAGCTTTCGACTTTTTTAGTTCTACATAATATTGCTAAATCTTCAATAGTTCTTAGCTTTATACCATAACTACTGGCTAATTCAATCATTTCTTCAACTTCTTTTGGTGTCACTTTATAAAAAGTGATTGGGTTTTTCTTAGGATCTCCTTTTAAACCTAATGCTTCAATTATTTTTATATTTTCAGCATATCTTGCTTCTTCTTCTGGTGTATAAGAAATAATTTTTTTAGTAAATGACGAATCTGAAGTTTCTCTATTTTCATATTCTGCAGCTATTAAATCATACGGATCATCAAAAGCAACTAATTCTAGTTCTTTTGTCGCATCAACTAACTCTTTTGCTTCTCTTTCCATAGTTGGAAAAGGTATTACTTTAGCAGTTTCTATTTTTTCTATCACCGGTTTTATTGTCGGTTTATTTTTTGTCTTCTTTTTTTTTGCATTAGCAAAGTCAATAACATTGTTTTCCACTACAATTGGTACTTCAAGCGGCACAATTGGCGCTTGCTCTTCTACTATCAGTGGAATAGAATTTGTGTTTGTTACTTCTTCTACTGGTTCTGAATCAGCTTGACTAAAAGCATCTGCTAGAACCCTTGACATTGGAACACCATCTTTTTGTTCTAAATCAATGCTATCACCAAACATAACTAGTAAGCAGGCAATAACAAGTTCTTCTTCAGAAAATAATGGTTCACCTTTTTCATCAATAAATTTTCTTAGTAAATCAATTGCTTGGCTTTTACTTAAATTATTATCTTCCATTGCTAATTTTAATTGTTCAACTAAAGCTCTTTGGGTATTTAATTTTGTTTGAACTGTTTTTAACTCGGCAGCTAAGTCAGAGATATTCGCTTCTTTAGAATTAACTTGATTTTTATAATTTTCAATTTCAGCTAATTTTGACTTTAGGAATTCATCTATTGCTGCTTCTACTTCTGGGACAATTTTAGTAAAATCATGACCAATTGGAATGATCTGAGCAATTTTTGCACTATCGCCTGAGACTAAAGGTTTAATAGTCTTCTTAAAACTAGGAGCTAACGATTTAGCTTCTTCGTATAATGTTTTTAACTCATTTAGCTTCGCTGCAGCTTCTCCTAAAATGGTTGTTGCAACTTCTAATTTATCTGTGGTTTTAGCTAGTTCTTCTTCTAAAGCATTAAGAATTGAATTTTTCTCACCACCAGTTAAATTTTTTAATTTTTCGCCAACAACAGCTATTTTCTCTGGCATGTTATCACTCCTTAGTATATATAAAAATTATAGCATTTTATCATATTTATGTAAATAAAAAGAGATGATTTTTATATCATCTTCTTTTTATTGGTTTTATGTATAATTTTTATTTTATTAATTCTTTTTTGTGATATTTTTACGATGTCAAAAATGATAACACCAAAAGCGGGTATTAATACAACAAAAAGCCATAATCCTTTGTAAGCAAGAAAAGTTTGAATCTTGCCTAAATCAGGTATTTTAAAAATCATTTTACCTAATATTTGATCTTCATAAACAAGCGCTTCATCAGCTAGCTTATTATTATCACCTTTAGTTAGAAATGCTAATCCATATTCAGTTTCATAAACATCAATAACACGATGGGTAATTATATAATTGTAACTAATTGGACTTTTAGAAATAAATGTTATAACATCATTTTCTTTAATTTCTTTAAAGTCTCTAACGCTCTTATCAACAGCAACATCATAAACATTTAAATTGGGTTCCATACTCTGACTAATGATGGTATAAAGCATTACAGCTGGTTTATATGAAGAACCATTTTTTTCATATACTTTGATACTAATAAAATAGTAAATTAAAAAACTACCAATCGCAATAATAAAAATAATTGCTAAAACAGATAAAGCTCTTAAAAATGAATCTAAAAACGTTCTTAATCGATGCATCTTATCACCTTATTACATTTCTGTGACATTATGAGATATTAATTTCCAGTTTTCGTCAAATTCAAAATAACCTTTAATTTTTTTACCTTCTAATACTTGAGGTAGCCAGTAATTGTCGGCAGGAAACATTTTATCATAAGGAATTTCATTAATAGGAAACCAATATGGTTTCATTTCTTCTGTTTCTTTTGGTTCACCTAACCAATTATAACTAACATATAAATGAAATATTAAATTAACTGGTTCACCTTTAATGAATTCTGAATATTCATTTTCACCAATCTTTTCATAATGAATTGGCTTAATAGCTATTTCTTCTTCAGCTTCTCTAAGCATTGCTTGTTCTGGTGTTTCACCTGGTTCTAGTTTACCACCAACACCATTGTATTTCCCTTCACCAAAGCCTTTTTTCTTTAGAGCAAGTAATATTTGATTATCTTTTCTTAGTAGTAATAAAGTCGTCTCTATTTTTTTCATAAATAGCCTCCTTATATTATATATTTAAATTATATCATAAAAAAACTCGCAAGATACGAGTAATTTATATTTGGAGGAGCCGACCAGATTTGAACTGGTGATCAGGGTGTTGCAGACCCACGCCTTACCACTTGGCTACGGCTCCATGAAAAGTATTATAACAAAGTGTTATAATTATTTCAATATGATGTTATATTCTTTATTTCTAATGGTTATTATGAGCATTATCTTGGTGGCACTCTTTAATTCGCCATCAGTTTCTAATATTACTTTATCAGTCATTGTATTTGGTGTTTTATTAGTAACGTTAGATATATATTCTTTATCATTATAGGTATATTTAACTTTTAAAAAATGATTAAAGAATGTTACATCACTTTTAATATTATTTTTATAAGGAGTGTTTTCATCTAACTCTAAAGTATAAGTTAATACTAATAAGGTTTTTTCTTTCTCAGTTTGATAAGTAGCATCAACTGTATCAGTTGATACATAACAATCGCTTTCAATACAGAAGTTATAATTATATTTATAACTTTTTGTTACTTCGTAGTTAGATATTAATAAACTACTATTGCTTAAAGATGAAGCTTTTAAATCAAGATTTTCATTAATGTTAACCGTTTTAACTTTGCTAATTGTATTAACAATACTAGGTTTTAATTTTACTTCTTTGTAATTAGCAATTATCTCCCCTTGACGATAGTTTAAAAATTCTTGAATTCTCAATATATAGTTTTCTTTTATTTCATTTTCATTTAATTCATAAACAAAAGTATAGGTAGAATTGCTTTTTGAGGCAATTTTTTGATTACTATAAGGGGTTCCTAAATCAATAAAGTATTCATTTTTATTTAGAGTTGGATAAATGACTTTCTTATCAACTAATAAACGAAAGTTATCTTTATTCAGACTTTTTTCTAATATCGTATTATTTTGAATACTAATTAATACTACTAAATAAGTTTTATTATCAACTAATTTATCACCATTATAAGCGTATGGTGTGATAACAGAACTTAAAACGCGCATTTTATAGTTATTAAAAGTAAATGTTTGATTTTCTTTATATGTAACACTATAAACATTTCTGTTCATATAAATACTGGTACCAATAATACCACTTATTAAAACTAAAATGGCGATTACCCCAAAGACATTTTCCAACAAGAAATATTTTAACTCTCTTAAGGTTCTTCTTAGGGTCCTTTTTATTTTATAAGTTGGGACATCTAAAACAAATTCGAATTCTTCATTATCTTTTGCTTCAATTTGTAAGTCGTTAAGATCTTTACTAAAATTAAACTTTTTAATATCAAAGCCAATTCCTCTAAAGGCAGCAAATACTACAAAGAAATACTGAGGAGCCGAAAGAATTAATGATAAATCGCGATATACTCTAATTGTTTTGGCGTCAATAACGGTAATTTCAATTCCTTGTAAAAGGTTATAAGCAAGAGTTAATAAACTAAAGATAAATATATAATAAACAATAAAATAAACATAGTACTTACTTGGTTTATCTTTAGCTTTGAAAAGTAAATAAATAATAATCGCAATTAATAATGCTAAAATAACAGCAATATACATCCAGACTGTTATATAATTCCCAGCAATATTGCTCTCAGTTAAACGATAACCAGCAGATATATAAGAATTGAAAAACAAAACAATTTTATTAATGCTATAAGCTAAATAAATTGTCATAATTGCTAAAATGAAATGAATTAGTCGGAAATGCTTAATCAAAAAAGCATAAGGCTTTTTTAAGATCATCTTCTATTCCTCCTTTAATAATTCAATTGCTTTGACTAGTTGAGTATCTTCTAAAGCGCTATTGTTAACAACATAATCAGGTGTTATTCCTATACCCTCAACGCATTCACCATTAGGTCTTAACCATTTGGCAATTGTAAATTTTCCCATTGAGCCATCGTTGAATGTTTCAGCTTTTTGAATTTTTCCTTTACCATAAGAAGTATTGCCAACTAAAGTTGCTCCATAGCTATCTTTTAAAGCTCCAGCTAATACTTCAGAAGCTGATGCTGATCCACCATTGATTAAAACAATAATCTTTAAATCACTGCTTTCAATATTATTATCTTTTATAACTGTAACGCCTTTTTTATCTTCAATACTATAAATGACTTTGCCTTTATCTAAAAATATTTTTGCCATATCTTCTGCGATTGATAAGTAGCCGCCAGTGTTATCACGGACATCTAAAATTAAAGATGTAATACCACTGTTCTTTAAATTGTTAAATTGTTCTCTTACTTGTTTAGATGCTGTTAAAGAAAATGTTTGGATATCAATATAACCAATATTATCTTCTAATACTTCAGTTTCAATTGCTGGTATTTCTACTATCCCAACAGTTAAGTTAAAATTTAAACTTTTACCGTCTCTTAATACTGTCACAGTCACTTTGTTATCTTTGCTACTAACAATTCTATCTGAAACAGTTGGAATTGGTAAGTATGTAATATCTTCATCATTTACTTTAATTAATATATCCCCTACTTTTATTCCCTTTAAGAATGCTGATGAACCAGGTAAAACTTCAGTAACAACAATGCCATTATCATTTTTAGTTATCCCAACGCCAATTCCTTCGTATTTACCACTCAAGGAATCAATTAAAGCGCTAGTAGCTGTTTCATTTAAGTATGTTGTATAAGGATCATTAAGATAAGTAAACATTGAGCTAATTGCATTGTCAATTAAAGCACCTTTATCAATATCTTGATAATAATTTTCAGTTAAAGTTTGGTAAGCATTTAAAAACTTAGTAATATTTTTATCAGTTATAACTAAATCTTTATAATTGGTTTCATATCTTTTACTAATAATGATTCCTGTTCCTAAAGAGACAATAAAACTAGTAATTAAAATTAAAATAATTACTTCTTTAAGACGAAAATAATATTTTCTTGGACTTTTCATACAACCACCTTATTACTATAATCATTGTAACATAAAAAAACTTTAATTTGAATAATTAAAGTTTATTTTAATAACTCATATATTTCTTGAAGATCTTCTACATAATTAGTTATTTGACCATTAGCAATTATTATTAAAGTCCCATTTTTTAATCTTAATTCCGATGCTAGCGTTGCATTAGGATTAGAATTATCACTTATAATAAATTTTTTGTTAACGGTTTTGCTTAAATCAACATAGTATAACTTAATTGGTTTTTTAGCTTCAATATAAGCTAATTGCCAACTATCAAGATATCCTGCTATATTAGTTTCTGGATCATAATATAAAACATAGTAATTAGTATCTTTTTGTGTCATGGAATTACCAACCACAATTTCATTATAAGTTGTTTTTGTTTCATTAGAAGTTTTGTCTTTTTTGACTAATTTTTCTGTTATTAAATATATTGTTCCTAAAAAGAAGATAACTACTAATAAGATTTTAATAAATTTACTAATTGGCATTAAATCATCATTTTTTCTCATCTTTATCACCTAGAAAATATTATATTATAAAGATCTGTAAAAGTAAAAGAAAATAACCTTTTTAAGGTTATTTTTTTCTAATAACAATATCAATGGTACTAACACTTGATATTAGTTGAACTTTTACATCATTTGTTTCAACTACCACTGGTACAGCATGAGTTCCTGGTTCATAACCAGTTAAATCAATATAAGCTGAGATGTTTTGGGCTGTAAAGCTATCTAAGACTGATTGAACACCTTTAGCAATGACTGTAATCATTGTATCATCAATTGATTTAGCACTGGCTGAATATTCTGCGGAAAGATTTCTAGTTTCAATTTGAACCCCAGTAATTTCTTTAGTAGTTTGTGAATCAATTGTAACTGATACTCCAGTTGATGTATCACTAATATATCTTACTCCGGCCGGTTTACTAATATTAGCACTATAAGTACGATTGGCTTTTAATCCTGTTATATCAATTGATACTGGAACATATTGAATAGTATCCAAGACTTCTTTATCACCATAAACAACTACTTTAGTAACACTTGGTGATATCGAACTAATAGCATAGCCAACAGTTAATTCCCCTTTGGTTATAACTTTTATTGGTACTTCAATTGAATATGATTCTAATTCAACAGTTGCTGTAACTACTTCAGGAACAATTTCGACATTATTAATTACTGCCCCATTTTCATCATAAGCAACTAAAGGAATATTTTCTATTTCAAAACTACCCGTGGTTTTTAAATCTTCATTGTTTAAATCAATTAAAGCTTTAACATTAGCTACTTGATCTAGAGCTTCTTTAGAGCCTTTTACGACTACCTCATTACGATTTAAAGTAATACTTTTAACGCTTAATTTTGGATCAAGCTTATCTTGATTCAATAAATCATAAGTAATATCTTTTAAAGTACTAATTTTTTCTTTAATAATAACTAATACTGAAGAAGGATCTAATTTATAATCAAGCGTATCAATTGTTTGTTTATAAGACAATTTAACTTTATGCTCACCAGCTTTATAGTTTGTTAAATCCAATAATACTTCATGATTACCAAGTTGTTTAGCTAAATACAAGTCGCTTTTACGACCAATTAAAGTTATATCAACTGTTTCTGGCACGCCTTCAACTACATAAGCTTCTTCATTATATATAACCTCTACTTTTTGACCAGTAATAATCTCTGCTTCAGTTTCAACTAAACTAATTACCTTAGAATCAACTAAGAAGAATACTGCTACTGCAAAGAAAAGCGCTATATAAATTAAAACATTAGGACGATTTAAAACTTTTTCAATTGTCCCATTATTATTTTTAAAATATTCAGATATTTTAAATACTAAACGACTAATTGGTGTTATTAAAATCTTATCAATGACTTTATAAGTAGCTTTTAAAAATTTACCAACTGATTTTAAAAACTTCTTCATTATTTATCACCGCCATCTTCATCTTCATCACTGTCATAAAACATTTCGGCTTTTGGTTTTAATTCTTCAATTAACATCATTTTAAATTCATCAATTGATAAGTTATAATTTAATTCATGGTTGCAAGCAATGCTTATTCTCCCTGTTTCTTCTGAGACAATAAGAGCAATTGCATCGGTTTCTTCTGCTACTCCTAAAGCAGCACGATGTCTTGTTCCTAAACGTTTACTCATAGCTGGATCTAAACTGGTTCTAAAAATAGCTCCTGAACAGGTTAATCTATCGCCTTGAATAATTACACCACCATCATGAAGTGGACTATTAGGAAAGAAAATTGATTGTAGCAATTCCGCGCTTAAATCGGCATAGATCTTTGTTGCGCCTTCAATATATTCTTGTAAAGACATATCTCTTTCAATAACAATTAAAGCACCAATACGATTCTTTTTAAAGTATTCAATAGCTTCCATTATTTCATAGACAACTTTTTCTCTTTCATCAACGGTAAGGATTTTATGTCTACCAAGCAATTGGCTTCTACCTAAACTTTCTAAAACACTTCTAATTTCTGGTTGAAAGATTATGATTAATGCTAAAGGACCCCAAGCAATTACATATTCTAATAGTAAGCCAATCGTATATAGATTTAATAAGTTGCTTATAACCTTTATTAAAATAATAATTACTATGCCTTTAAAGATTAGAACCATTTTTACATTGTTTTTTAAATTCTTTAAAATATAATAAAACATTATCCAAACAAGTGATATATCAATTATCTTGGTAATGATATTTATAATCGTTGTAATTGTCATTACATCCACTTCCGTTCCTGTATTATCAATTATAACAAATAAAGCTTTTTTTTACTAGTATTAAAAAATAAAATAGCTGTATTTTACAGCTATTTTTCGTCTACTTCAAAACTATCTTCAGAAGGAGTTTCTTCTTTTATAATTGGTTCATCATAAGTTGTTTCTGATTCGGTTTTAGGGACTTCTTTTGCAACTTCTTTGATTTCTTCTTTTTTCTTGTTTTTAGGCTTCATGGCTTCACCAATTGGCATATCTTCCATTTCGCTGACGCTTTCTTTAGTTAAATCTTCTTTGCTTTTTTCTTTTTTAACTTTTTTTGGAATAATTTCGCCACTAGCAATCATTTTTTTATTTTTGTTGTCTACTAAGTAACCAATTAAAGCAAATACTAAGACGATTACTCCTACTAAAAACCAGATATAATTATTAACCAAAAATTCACTAAATTTCTCCATTTTATCCTCCTTCTTTTAATTTATAACAGGCGTTTGCCCTTTAGGTTGTATTTGTACAAAAGTATTACCATCATTTAATACTAGAGTTTTATTGTTTTCATCTTTGTAAACTGTTTTAGAACTACGGCTTGTTTTTGACCAAGTAATTTTTATTGCTTTCCCTTCAGTTATATAATAGCCACTACCAGTACCAATATTACCTAGTTCAATACGGCCTTTATCATCACCAGATATAACCGTTACAGAAATGTCATTTAAAATTAAGACGTTTTTTACTTTTAACTGCTCACCAGTTAAGTAATCTATGTGTTTTGCACCATTATGGCTTCTTAAATAAACCTTGTTTTCAGTATCATATTTGTAAGAAATTTTTACACTATTAGAATATTTAATACTTACACTAGATGCATCTTTAACACTAGCATAGGTAGTTAAATCAACTGGAGTAGCACTATAGCTTAACACTTGATAATTACTGCTAGTTAAACGATAGCCTTTCCCTTTAGCAGCTTTCTCCATCTTGGCACTATTAGTAAATGAATTATGAGGGGACACTTTTGTTTTTTCACGCCAGAACATACTTGAAGGATTATACAAACCATTTAAATTCTTTATATCTAATGTTTCAATATCACTTTGAGCTTGAGGACTCCAACCATGATGAACATATATAGCATCATTTTCCATAACATAATCTAAAAAATAATGTCTTGAACTTCTAACTGGCCCAATCATACTTAAATCGGAATCTTTAAATAAAGCTAGTAATCTAGTAAGACCACCCTCAACAGTTATCTCATAAACCATATAAGCACTTTGTAAGCCACTTTGTGGTCTAGCACCAGACACATTATCAATCATCACAGCATAAGGTCTAGCATCTGAAGTAGTATCAATTATTTGATACTTACTTTTCTCTTCTACTGGGGTTTCTTCTTCAGTATCATTGTTTGGTTTATTTTCTTCTTTAGTCTCAGTCTTTTTAGACTTACTTTCAAATTTTATAATCCCTTTGTCATAGGCAATATAAAATAAACCACAAATAACTAATAAACCAATTATCGTTGATACAATGCTTATCTTCTTTTTCTTTTTGCTCATCATAATATCTACTCCATACTAATATAATGATAACACCTCTAAAAGTTATCAGCAACCAAAATTGATTACATTGACATATATGGGTTTGTGTGATAGTATACTCCGTGTAAATAAAGCGATGATAATTTTGATATAAATTGACATTTTTAACCACCTGTGTTATAATATTGGGCATTAATTCAAAAGGGGGATTAAGAAATGAAAAAAGTTATAAATATTGGAAAAGTTCCAAAAAGATTATTAGCCCTTGCTATAGCTATTACAATGATTTTCGGCGCAGCAGCTTGTAGTAAGAAAAACGGAGCAGCTAGTAACGACAAGGGCGCACCTGCAGCTTCTGCTAGTAATTTACCAGAGGGCACTCCAAGTCCTGCAGAAGCAACTCCAACTGTTAATCCAGAGGTAGTAGAAGCAGAATTAATAGAAAAAAGTGCCGAAGAAGAGTATAAAAACTTATTAGCAACTAAAACCGAAGGATTTATTTATCCTTTTGGATATGATGAAGTAGTTAAACATATTCAAATATCTCGCGGCAACTTTGTTGGACTAGCAGAAAAAGTAGCAGGGTTAGACCCTACCTCAATAGAATATGAAATAGCGCTAGCTGATTATAGAGATGTTGAGTTCTTATTGTATTTATCTAGTTACGGAACTAACATATCAATTGCTGCAACAAATATAGATAGAGGCGACAAAAGCACTAAAATTATTGGTAGTCAATTTAATAATTTCTTTAAAAATGCTGACGGAACAGATATGTATGGAGTTGATACACTAAAAATAATGGAAACTCTTGCTAAAGATGTTTATGATTCATATTCAGCTGATTGGGATACATTTAAAGTTAAGGCAGAAGCTTTCCAAGAATTTGTCGCAACAGTTTTCCCTGAAAGCAGAAATGCTTGGGAAGGAAAATCAATAAGCAGTTTTTCATATATTGCACAATTTAATAATCAATTAGGTTGGCATTTACAAACCGTGGCAACCTCATGCTTAGGAGCAATTTTTACAAAAGCCGGTGGAGAAAAAATAAGTACGCCTAACAATCCTTGCTTTACAACACAATTCTTACTTAACGATCTAACTGAAAAAAACCATATAGTTACGGCTAAAGAAGCTACACCTGGATGCCCTGAGGGAACTCATACAAACCAATATGCATTAATGTTATCAACATTATTCCGTGGCGAAATGATAAAAGATATTGAAAGACAAAACAACAAGGCAGAAAGCACACCTGGTCCTACACTAACATATACACCTAGCAATTAATCAGTAAGGGGGAATTAAAATGTACGAAGAAAGAAAACATACATTTGATTGGAAAGGTTTTTTATTAAAGTTAATAATTATATTACTATTTATATTTGTAATATATCAATTATTTACTGGAGTAAAAACTAATACCTTATACGATCAAATCTATAATAACAATATTACAACTATGAAAGAAGCGGCCGTGAGTTATTATACAACTGATAGATTACCAAAAAATATTGGTGATTCAAAAACCATGACTCTTCAAGATATGCTTAATGATAAGTTATTAGTTGAATTTGTTGATAAAGACGGTAAAGCTTGCGATACTTTTGGTAGTTATGTAACTGTTACAAAAGTCGAAAGTGATAAGTACACCCTTAAAGTTCAACTAGCTTGTGGTGATCATATTGATTATATTCTTGAAACTATTGGTTGTCATGATGTTTGTACTACTGGTTGCAAGAATCAAATAACTGAATATGAATTTAAAAAAGTAATGAATACTACATCTCAAGTTGTTGGCTGTAAAAGCGGTTATAAACTAAGCGGCAGCGCTTGTTATAAAACAATTAAAACTGATTATAAAGATGCTACTAAGACTTATTATGATAAAACAACGATTGCTACCGATGCTAAAATAAGTACCGGAAGCTCTTATAAAGTGTATGCAGACAAATTAGTTGGTTCTGAAAAAGATTATATTAATAACTTATCAGAAACAAAATGTGCTGATAGTTCTTACACATTAAATGATGCTAAAACATCTTGTAGTAAAACTGTATCATATACAGTTAATAATGCGCCAATATGTAAATGGGTTATAACTGGGTGGGACTATGTTAGAGATTGTCTTACATGCGCTGCAACTCCTACTCCAAGGTACTCTCAAAGTTGTACAGGTGGCGGAACATCTACAGTATATGATACTTTAACGGCTACACCAGTTACAACTTATAGTTGCCCTACTGGTTATACTGAAGAAGGAGACAATACTTTATCTAGCTTAAAATGTTACAAAGAAGTTCCTACTTATAGTTGTCCTACTGGATTTACTAATGAAGGTAGCGGAGCTAATCTATTATGTTATAAAGTAGTAGAAGGAACTAATACTGAATATTGTCCAGACTTCGGTGCTAACTTAATTGATCATAAATGTTATAAAGAAGTTGATGGTGGATTCAAAGGTTACGTATGTCCTACTGGATATATATTAGATGGTTCTAAATGTTATAAAAAGAGTAAAGATAAAATCGGAACTATTATGGTTAATAAGACTTCAACTACTTGTGAATATAAGTGGAGTACAGAAACTGAAATAGCTGGTTGGACTAGAACAGGTAATACTAGACTAGTTGATGAAACAGCTGTTAACAATACAGATGATGGAAAAGATCTTATTAATGACATTAAAGAAAATAGTAATAAAGAAGTAAAAGAAAGAATAACTAATGTTGCTTCAACAAGTAAAATTAGTTCAGCTGATGTTTGGTACATCGTTATTGCTTCTGTAATAGTAATTGGTTTTGTTTATTTATTCGTAATGTTCTTATCATCAAGAAGAGTAAATAGAAATATGTAATAAAAGAAAAGATTCAACAATGTTGAATCTTTTTTTATTGAACTATTTCTAATTTATTATCTTTTAAATATTTTATAATAGTATCTCTAAATTCATCTAAATCTTTTTGGTCAAGAGTTTTTTCATCTGACCCAAGACTATATCTAATGGTATACCTAATATCATTATCAGAATTATATTTATCAATTAATTCATAATTTCTAACTAAATCGTTTTTATAACCATCAAGAATTGTTTTTAGTTTAAGATACTTATCTTCCTTATTCATAATGATGCTATAATCTAGTTTTACTTCTGGGTATTTACTAACTACTGTATATAAAATCTTTTGTTTATCAATTTTAGTAAATACATCTAAATTAATTTCACCAGTTATAAAACATTTCTTTTTAGCAAGTTTAGCTGCATAATTGGTTGTTATTACTTTAATATAACCAATTACCACATCATCTAGCAGTACTTCGCAAGATAGTTTATCATCATAAATAGCATCTAATTTTGTACTTTTAAATATCACTTCTTTATTTTTAAATACTTTAGTTAAAGTATTTAATACTTCTTTAGTTAAATTATAAACACTTTCTATTCTATTCATATTATCAGATAGTACATATGATAGCACTTGATTGTTTTGATTGTTTTTGATAATAGTGCCTATTTCAAATAAAGATACATTATCATAATTTTTTAAATTATTAGAAGCATATTCTAATAAACTTAAAGATAAATCATCTCTTAAAATATTGTCTTCTTTTTTACCAAGTAGTTTAACATTATCTTTTTCAATACCTAATTTATTTAGAAATGAGGTTTTATACCATAAATAACTATGTACTTCATTCATATTATATCTAGTTGCTAGTAATCTTTTAATATCATAATATAATTGGTAATTAGTTTTTACTTCATCAAAAGTCAAATTAACTTTTAATGGTTCTTTAGAAATATTTTCATAGCCATATATTCTTGCTATTTCTTCAATTAAATCTGCTTCTAAAGAAATATCTTTAGTAGCTCTATAAGTTGGTACTATTACTTCAAAACCATCTTTTAATATTTTAACTTTAAATGTTAATGATTCTAAGATGTCTTTAATAGTTTGATCAGACAAATCAACATTAATATTTCTCTTTAAAGTTTCTTTAGTTAATTTTATTTTTATTTCTTTTAATGGTGTTGGATAAATGTCTGTTACTCTTGACTCAAAGACAATACTATCATCAATCATTTTTAATAAATAAGCAAATCTTTCTATAGCTAAAATAGTCATATTAGGATCTAAAGACTTTTCATAATGAGCACTGGCATCAGTACGTAATCCTAATCTTATTGAGGTTTTTCTAATCGCATAAGCATTAAAGTTGGCACTTTCTAATATAAATGTTTTGGTATCATCTTCAATTTCAGTTTCTAAGCCACCCATAACGCCAGCAATAGCAAAATATTTATTGTTTTTCTTAATCATTAAATCTTCATTAGATAGTGTTCTTTCTATACCATCTAAAGTAGTAAATCTATCATCGTTACTAGCAAGGCCTATTTCAATGCTTTCTACCTTCCTAGCATCAAAAGCGTGCATTGGTTGGCCTAATTCTAGCATTAGATAGTTTGTTAAGTCTACTAGCAAAGAAATGCTTCTAGAGCCAGTATAGTATAAAGCTGTTTGAATATCAAAAGGTGTTAGCTTTTTTGTTACATTACCAATCTTAATACTAGTATATCTTGGGCACAAATCAGTTTTATGAACAACAATGTCTAGTTTTTTGCCTTCTTTGGGAAGTTCTAGAACCGGTAGTTCTAACAAAGCATGACCAGTTATCGCTGCAATTTCTCTAGCGATACCATAATGACCCCATAAATCAGGACGATTAGTTAAAGATTTATTATCAATTTCAACAATAATATCTTTAATTGGAATATAATCAAAAATACTTTTACCAACTAAATAATCATCTGGCAATTCAAGTATGCCCTCATGGTTATCGCTAATACCTAGTTCCCTACCGCTACAAAGCATACCATAAGACATTACTCCAGCAATTTCTCTTGGTTCAATCGTGATCCCGCAAACCATCCCACCAACTTTAACAATTGGTACTTTTAAGCCTTTTTTGACATTAGGAGCGCCACATAAAATATCAACGATATGTTCCCCATTATCAACTTTTAAAATATGGTATTTCTCTTTTTTAGGATGTGGATTACATTCAACTATTTCACCAACCACAACGTCTTTAACATCTTCGCCTTTTATTTCAATACCTTCTACTTCAGCAGTCCTGATTGTAAAAGTATCCCATATTTTTAAGAAATCAATTTTATCACTATTATCAAGATATTTCTTTAATGCATTACAAGATATTCTCATTGTCTTACCCCTATTCTATATTAAACTCGGATATTTTTCTAATATCCCCAGAGTTTAATGCTCTTATATCATCTACTTTATATTTCATCATAGCAAGTCTTGTTAAGCCAAGACCAAAAGCAAAACCATTATACTTTTTAGTATCAATATGACCCATTTCTAATACTTTAGGATGAACCATGCCGCAAGGACATAGTTCTAACCAGCCACTACCTTTACAAGTAGGGCATCCTTTACCACCACATATTAAACATGAACAATCAAGTTCAAACCCTGGCTCAACAAATGGGAAGAACCCTGGGCGAAGCCTTACTGAAACATCTTGCTTAAACACCGCTTTTAAAAGCCCCTCCATAACATAAATTAAATTCCCAATTGAAATATTTTCATCAATAACCATACCTTCTAATTGGAAGAAAGTATTTTCATGAGAATGATCAACATCTTCATTTCTAAAACATCTACCTGGAGCACATATTCTAAGTGGTGCACCAAATTCTTCCATAGCTCTTACTTGATTAGGTGATGTATGAGTACGAAGCAACATATCGTTATCCAAATAATAAGTATCTTGCATATCACGAGCCGGATGATTCTTAGGAATATTTAAAGCTTCAAAGTTATAATAATCGCTTTCCATTTCAAAGCCATCCATAATAATAAAGCCCATGCTTTTTAAAATATCAGTTACTTCTTTAGCAACAATTGTTACTGGGTGTAATGAACCTAATTCTTTTTTAATTGGTAGGGTATCGTCAAAAGCAACGTTATTTTCGTTATTTAATTCTTCCAAACGGCGATTAATTTTTTCTTCCATATCTTTTTTGATATTATTTAAAACACTGCCAAATTCTTTTCTTTCTTCATTTGACATATTTTTTAAATCGGCAATTAAACTAAACAAGTCACTTTTTTTACCTAAGTATTTAGCTTTCACATTAAATACATCAGCTTCTTTTTTTGCTTCTCTTACCGCTTCTACAAATTCATTAACAATGTTTTTTAATTTGTCTTTCATAATTCCTCCATTAAAAAAATCCTCTAATTGGGACGAATATAATCCGCGGTACCACCCAAATTCAAGGAATTCTTGCTCTTCATATAAATAACGCTTTAATCGCGAGTATAACTCCAACAATTGAATTTCATTAATTTCTTTATCTAAAGATACTTTCAGCTATATATCTTTTCTCTAATAAGAACAAAAATTAACTACTTAAGTTTGTTTTCTTTGTTTTACTGAATATAGTATATCATAAAAAATAAAAAAAGAAAGATTAACTTTCTTTTAATAATTTGTTGCTCTTAATTCTTGAAAACTCTGTGGATGACTACATAAAGGACATACTAGAGGTGCTTCTTTGCCAATATAGATATGACCACAATTACGGCAGATCCATACTACTTCTTCACCACGTTTAAATACTAAGTTTTCATTAATATTAGCAAGTAGTTTTAAATATCTTTCTTCATGGCTTTTTTCTACTTCACCAGCATCAGTAAATAGCTTAGCTAAATCTTCAAATCCTTCAGCTCTTGCTTCCTCTGCAAAGTTTTGATACATAGTTGTCCATTCATACTTTTCACCATTAGCGGCGTCTTGTAAATTTGTAATTGTATTAGGGACATCATTATTATGAAGAGCTTTAAACCATAATTTAGCATGTTCTTTTTCATTATTAGCAGTCTCTTCAAAAATAGCTGCTATTTGTTCATAACCTTCTTTTCTCGCTTTAGATGCATAATAAGTATACTTATTTCTTGCTTGGCTCTCACCAGCAAAAGCTGTCATTAAATTAGCTTCAGTCTTGCTTCCTTTTAATTCCATATTATTCACCTTCCTTTTGATCAAATAAAGGTAATATTTTATTTAGTAATTCTTGGTCATCTACTTCTTCTAAATAGGTATCGCCCTCAAATATCACTTCTCTAGCTACTTGAAATTCATTATTCAAGTCGCTTTCATCTTCTAATACACCAGCAAGAAGATAAAACTTATTATTTTCAAATACTTTTTCTTCTGTAATTATATACTTCTTACCATCATCTAATGTTACTAATTGATTTTTTCCTACTTTCATACTCTCTTTAACGCTCCTCTCTGAGACATGTAACTAGCATAAGCATATGCTATTATATCTCCGTTCGCTGTAACTGGTTTACTTTTTATTACTCTTGGATCAGGACTAACTAGCCTTACCTTCCCATCATACATTGCTGAAGCAGGATATATTGGATGTTCTGGTGTTGAAACAGGTAGTGGAGAGATAGTTAAATCTAAGGGTTCTATATTACTTTTTTTGCTTTCTTCATAGGTTTTTTTTGGTAAGTTGCCTAAATATACTGAAGCAGGACTTATTGGATGCTCTGGTGTCGAAACAGGTGGTAAAGGAACAGCTAAATCCAGCGGCTCTATACTACGCCCCTTTGGTTCTTCTTTATTGTCCTCGTCAGCATTAGACCCCATCATATCTGGTAATGATGGAGTTTCAGCTTGATCTTCAATCTGCAATGGCAAAATAGGTTCTGTTTCTTCAGCCAAAGTTGTTAGCCTTACAGGTTCTAAAGTAACTGCCTCTTCTTTGCCTAAAGAGTTAGGATTAATTGAGCTTAAGTCTTCCACTTGTCCTGATTTTAATTCAGTATTGGAAGTAATACTATATGTTTCTCCGCTTTCTAATTCATCACTGAACCCCAACTCTTCTATTGGTTCATCAATCGTTTCCTTACCAAGTAATTGATATGCTCCACTTAATAGAGTTTCCATTATCATTAAGTTTTCTAAATTAATAGCAGATGGATTGGGATTTTTGCTTTCTAATTGTGACAAGCCCATTATAGCTTGAGATTCCATAAAGTTTGAAGAACATTGCTTAACAGCATTTGCTTTATTATAAGTAACTGTTTCTTCTAAAGTTTTCAACATTGCGATTTTTACTGTTTCTAATCTAGCAATCGTTTCTTCAACTTTCTTTATATTAGCTCTGATTACAGGTAATTTAGTGAATTCTTTTTCAAATGTTTGTAAGTCTTTAGATAGTTGAGCTTTTACTATTCTAGCCATATTTATTAATTTCATATAATGAATTATCCCTGCTACCATTTTAGAAATAAGGTTTGTATTATTAATAGCATTTTGTTGTAAATTTAGGGCATTACTTTTATAAAAACTAGCTTGATTATTTAATTCGCCAACTGTTTGCTTTGAAGGGACTGCTACAAAACCCAACTTTGGCATAGCACTAAGATTAATTTTAACTTCACCCGCAAGAGTTTTTAGAATTGCCAGTTTTTCTTTTATTTCATCTTCAGTAGCGCCATTTTTTACTAATGTTGTTAAATCCTCTGCCAATAGTTCTGGCTTAGTATCTAATAATTTTTTTCTTTTCTTTAAAGCATCTACTGATTCTGCCAATTCATCTTCTTTGGCTTTAGAAATTACTTTTTTAAAACTTATAAATTTACCAGTTTTAGATAATTCTGTTAATTCGCTTTCTAAACTAATTATTGCTTTTTTTGCGTTAGCACTATTTGCAGTTAATTCCGCTTTCTTAATTATTGATTCTGCTAACATTTCTGTATAGCTCTCCAGCTCTGATTCGATTTTTTCTATTTCTAATGCTATTTTAGCTATTTCATCATTAATTAATGCTTGAAACTCTCCCGTACGTTCCTCAGATGCTTTTCTTAGTTCATTCATATTTAGCTTTAATGTTTCAATTCTTTCTAACGCTTGTAACTGTAATCTATCAACGCTTTCAAGGTAAGCATCGTTAGTATCTGATTTAGCCTCTAAAGTTTCTAAATCAGCTTTCAAAGCTGGTATTAAAATATCAGTAATATTTTTTATTCTTACTTCACCATATCTTCTTGCTTCATCATCAGTATATGTTTGGCCTTTTTCTGCTTCTCTTAAAGACGCTAATTCAGCTGTCTTTGCTTCTAATTCAAGTTTAACTGCTTTTAATTGTTCTTCACGATATTCAGCAGTTATTTTATTCATGGCTTTTTCTAATAAGTCAGCTATTAATTTTAACATTATATTTGGGTTTCTCAAAAGTACCACATCCTTATTCTTATTCATTATTATTTTAGCATATAAAGGCCTATAAAGTAAATATTAAGTAATAAAAAAAGAACTAGTTTTAAACTAATTCTAATCTTACTTCTAAAGCATCATCACCAATACGTTCCTGCATTTTAATGATTCTTGTATAGCCACCATCACGATCTTTGTATTTTGGTGCTATTTCATCAAATGTTTTTTTAACTAAATCAGAGTCATTATGTAAGAAAGCTAAAGCTTTTCTTCTTGCTACTAATGATCCATCTTTACCATAAGTAATCATGCGATCAACAAATTTTCTTACTTCTTTAGCTCTTGCTTCAGTTGTAACAACATGACCTGTGATTAAAACATCTTTAGTTAAAGAGGCTAAAATGCTTCTTCTTTTACGAGTTTCTCTTCCTAATTTACGATACATATTTCTCCTCCTTAATCTTTAAATTCTAAGCCGATTTCATGAACTTTATCAATTACTTCTTTTAAAGACTTTTTACCTAAATTACGTATTTTTGTTACTTCAGTTTCTTTCTTATTAACTAAATCTTGAATAGTATGAACACCAGCTCTTTTTAAACAATTATAAGCACGAACTGAGAATTCAATTTCTTCAATTGGTGTTTCTAAAGTTTTAGCAATGCCATCAACTGGTTTTTCAGTCATTAAACTATTTTGATTACTAATTTCATTTAAATCTGCAACAATATTTAAATGTTCAATCATGATCTTAGCTGATAAAGCCATAGCTTCTTCAGGAGTAATTGAACCATTTGTATAAACATGCATGATTAATTTATCATAGTTTTCATTTTGACCAACACGAGTACTTTCTGTTTCACAGCTTACTCTTTCAATTGGAGAATATAATGAGTCAATGGCAATAACACCAACTTTTGATTCACCCAATAGTTTTTGGTTTTCTTTAGAGTCTACATAGCCTCTACCACTTCCCACTGTCATTTCCATTGTTAATGATCCACCTTTTACAAGGTTAGCAATAACTAAATCTGGATTAACAATTTCAATTTCAGCATCTTTTTCAATGTCGCCAGCTAATACTGGTCCTTCTTTAGATACTGATAATCTTAAAACTTTGTTTTCATTAGAATGATTTTTAATAACAACGCTTTTTAAAGCTAGAACAATACTAGTAACATCTTCTCTTACACCATCAATTTTTTGGAATTCGTGTAAAACCCCATCAATTTTTACTGACGTAATAGCTGAGCCTGGCATATTTGATAACATTATTCTTCTTAATGCATTACCAATAGTAATACCAAAGCCTCTTTCTAGTGGTTCTAATTCAAATCTTGCATAATGATTGCTTTCAACTTTCTCAGCAATCTTATATTCTGGTTTCTCAAAGTATATCATATTAAACCCTCTTTCTAATT
>CAYURI010000008.1:35279-38021 GCA_964447275.1 uncultured Muribaculaceae bacterium | reverse complement strand
ATTAAACTTATATTTTTATGTCGGTAGCAGCAGTTCGGCTTTTAATGGTGGTTCAGTTGGCGGAAATTTAAACGCAACGGAAATTGGTGGCGGAGCTACTGACGTAAGATTAGTAAGCGGGGCATGGAATGATGCTACTGGATTAAAATCAAGAATAATGGTAGCAGCAAGTGGTGGAGGAACAGGTGAAGCTGGTGGCGCAGGCGGAATTGGTGGTGGTTTAATTGGTGCCAATGGGACTGTAGCTTACAGTGGTACTGGTGCAACTCAAATAGCAGGAGGCGCTGGTTACTCAAATGGTGCACTGAGTGGCACTGCTGGAGGCTTTGGCTATGGCGGTAACGGTGGAATAGAGAGCTGCTGCGGCTATGGTGGTGGCGGTGGCGCTGGCTATTATGGCGGTGGCGGTGGCGCAGGAGTTGCTGGAACAGATGGTGCAGGTGCCGGTGGCTCATCATTTATAAGTGGTTATGCTGGATCTAATGCAATAACAAGTTCATCATCTTTAACACCTACGAATAATACTATCCATTATAGTAATAATTACTTTGTAAATGGTAATATGCTTACCGGAGTAAATAATGAGAATGGTAGAGCAAAAATAACCTATATTAGTGAAACAGCACCAGCAAGAATTAATACCAGTTTAAATAATGTTAGATATATAAAGGATTGTATAAATGGAAATGACCTACCAGGAATTGGAGATGAGTGGGTGGAGCTTCAAGCTATTAAAGACGGAATAAATGTAGCAAAAGGCAAAGCAGTTACAGGAACAACAGTTCAACACGATAGTAATCCTTATACAAGGATTACTGATGGTGATATAACATCAGAAAATTATGCTGCTCCTAATCCATATGGCTTACAATGTATAACGGTTGATTTAGCCCAAACATATAATCTGGATGAAATTGCCGTATGGCATTATTGGGCGGATTCTAGAGCTTATAATAATAATGTGACATCAGTATCAAGCAATAATAGCAATTGGACAACTGTAATAAGTACTTTTACACCAGAAACAAGTCAAGGTAAAAGAGTAAGCGCCTATTCATTTAATTATGATTTTAATTATACTGGTAAAGTTCAAAGTTTTACAGCTCCAAAAACAGGGAATTACCAATTAGAAGTTTGGGGTGCTCAAGGCGGCGGATATAGTGGCTTTGGTGGTTATTCCAAAGGAGTGGTGAGCTTAAATCAAAATTCAGTTTTATATATTGGTGTTGGTAGTACCACCTTTTCAAGTTCAGGTGGATATAATGGTGGTGGTAGCATAACTGGTAATGTTTATGGTGGTGGCGGTGCAACACATATTGCAACTGTTTCAGGATTATTAAATTCATTATCATCTAATCAAGGGGCTATTTTAATAGTTGCTGGTGGTGGCGGAGGCGTTGGTAATGGCTATATGGGTGGCTCAGGCGGTGGAATAATTGGATCAAATGGTTCTGGAGATGATTATGGCAGAGGAGGGACCCAAACTGGAGGTGGAGGTATTACTAATAGTAGTTGTGGCGCTGGTTATGGCGGTTTTGGCTATGGTGGCTCAGCATCTTGGAGTAGTGAATCCATAGGTGCTGGTGGTGGTGGCTTTTATGGAGGCGGAGCTGGTGGCGGGTGCGGCAATAATGGAGGCGGAGCCGGTGGCTCTGGTTACATTGCAAACGCTTTATTAACTAGCAAATATATGTATTGTTATAATTGTACTACTTCTTCAGTTCCTTCAACTTTAACTTATTCCACAACCAATGCATTATTTACAGCAACTAGTAATTACTCAAAAGCAGGTAACGGATATGCAAGGATAACTTATCTTGGTTCTTAATAAATATTAAACATCAATTTTAATTGATGTTTTTTTATATAAAAAATAGTATAATTAAAAAACGGATGTGATTATATGAAATTACCTAATATTAAAGAGGCAAGAAAAAGAAATGAGAAAATTGACTATATATATTTAGATAATCAAGAAGAAAGTAATTTATATAAAGGCAAAAAATTTTATTTAAGAACTTATGGTTGTCAGATGAATGTTCATGACAGTGAACAAGTAAAGAGTATTTGTACATCTTTAGGTTTTGTTGAAACAGATAACTATTTAGATAGTGATTTGGCGATTTTAAATACTTGTGCAGTTAGAGAAAATGTTCATGATAAAGTTTTTGGGTTTTTAGGTAGATTAAAACATTTAAAGAAAACTAAAAAAGATTTAATAATTGCGGTTTGTGGTTGTATGGCCCAAGAAGAAAAAGTTGTAAATGATATTCTAGAAAAACATCCTTATGTTGATTTAGTTTTTGGGACTCATAATATTCATGAATTTTATAATATGTTAATAAATAAAAATAAAGATATTAATGTTTTAAGTTATGTTGGTAGCGTTTATGAGAATATCAAGTATGATAGAGATTCTAAATATAGTGCTTGGATTAATATTATGTATGGTTGTGATAAATTTTGTACATATTGTATTGTTCCATACACGAGAGGCACCCAAAGAAGTAGACGTCACGAAGATATTATCAAAGAAATAAAAGATTTAGTAGCATCTGGTTATAAAGAAGTGACTTTATTGGGTCAAAATGTCAATGCCTATGGTAAACATTTAGAAAATGAAATTGGTTTTAGTGAATTACTTCTTTTAGTAAGTAAGACTAAAATTGAAAGAGTAAGATTTGTTACTAGTCATCCTTGGGATTTTACTGATGAAATGATTGAAGTAATTAAAAATAATCA
>CAYURI010000008.1:24730-35269 GCA_964447275.1 uncultured Muribaculaceae bacterium | reverse complement strand
TTGCAAGCTGGTTCTAATAATATCTTAAAGTTAATGGGAAGAAGATATACCAAAGAAGAATATATTAGTTTATTTAAAAAGATTAAAGATAATATTCCTAATGTAACGATATCAACTGATATTATTGTCGGGTTTCCTAATGAAACTGAAGCAGATTTTAAAGATACCTTAGATGTGGTTAATGAATGTAAGTTTGATCATGCTTATACATTTATTTATTCACCAAGAGAAGGAACACCAGCAGCTTTAATTAAAGATGAAATAAGTATAGAAGAAAAAGAAGAGAGACTAAAAGAGTTAAATAAATTAATTACTAAGTATGCTCTAGAAAGTAATAAAAAATTAATAGACAAAACAGTCAAAGTACTAGTAAATGGCATAAGTGAAAAAGACAAAACTAAAGTAAGTGGTTATACTGATACAATGAAATTAGTGAATTTTGCTGGTAATAGTAATTTAATAGGGAAAATTATTGATGTTAAAATAATTAAAGCTAAAAGTTTTAGTTTAGATGGTGAAAAAGTAAATTGACAAACCATTGGTTTAATAATATAATTAGGTGCATAAAGAGCTGATGAAGACACAGTTATTTAATTAATTTATCATAGTGATTTTGGGATAGTGAAAACCAAAAATAAATATTAAGTGATTATCACTTCGGATCAAATTTTTGAAAATAGTAGAAAATTTCGTTTAACCAGCGTTAAGAGGTTTAGAGTATAATTAAGGTGGTACCACGATTAATATCGTCCTTTGGGATCATCTTTTTTTATTGGAGGAGATATGAAATTTAAAAGTTTATTAAAAACTAAAACTAAAATGCAAGAAGATGAGGTAAATAAATACTGGGATAGTATTGATATTTTAAATGCAACAATAAAAAACAGAGAAGATAGTAAACCATTTGTTTTTTTTGAAGGACCACCAACAGCTAATAACTTACCAGGGATTCATCATGTTATTTCAAGAGACTTAAAAGACTCTATTTGTAAATATAAAACGATGCAAGGATTTAAAGTCCTTCGTAAAGCTGGTTGGGATACCCATGGTTTACCAGTTGAAATTGAAGTTGAAAAGCAACTTGGTTTAAAAGATAAGACCGAAATTGAAAAATATGGTATTAAAGAATTTAATGAAAAATGTAAAGAAAGTGTTTGGAAATATAAAGGTGAATGGGAAAAAATGACCAGAGAAATGGGTTATTTTATTGATATGGAACATCCTTATGTAACTTTTGATAATGATTATATTGAGACTGAATGGCATATATTAGACAGTTTCTTCAAAAAAGGTTTAATATATCAAGGTCATAAAATAATGCCTTATTGTAGTAGATGTGGGACAGGGCTTGCTTCTCATGAAGTTGCTCAAGGTTATCAAGAAGATCAAGTAACAACTGTTTATGTACCAATGAAATTAGTTGATGAAGAAAATACTTATTTACTAGTTTGGACAACAACTCCATGGACATTACTTTCTAATGTGGCTGTATGTGTTAATCCTACTGAATTTTATGTAAAAGTAAAATCTGGGGATAATTATTTTATTATTTCCGAAAAGCTAATGGGAACAATATTTAAAGATAATTATGAAATAATAGAAAAATACCTTGGTAAAGATTTAGAATATAAAGAATATGAACAATTATTACCATTTATTAAAATAGATAAAAAAGCTTTCTTTGTGGTATGTGATAATTATGTAACAATGGAAGATGGGACTGGTTTAGTTCACATCGCTCCTGCTTTTGGTGAAGATGATTACAACGTTGGTAAAAGATACAATTTGCCAGTTGTTAACCCAGTAGGTGAAGATGGCTGCTTCTTAGAAGGACCTTGGAAAGATAAATTTGTTATTGATACTGATAATGAAATAATCGATTATCTAAAACAAAATGATAAATTATTTAAGAAAGAAAAAATGGTTCACAACTATCCTCATTGTTGGAGATGTAAAACGCCATTATTATATTATGCTAAACCAAGTTGGTATATTAAAATGACAGAACTAAAAGATAAATTAGTTGCTAATAACAATACTGTTAATTGGTTTCCGGATTTTGCTGGTGAAAAAAGATTTGGTAATTGGTTAGAAAACATTAATGATTGGGCTTTATCAAGAAACAGATATTGGGGAACCCCATTAAATATCTGGACTTGTGAATGTGGTCATATCGAATCAGTTGGTTCGAGAAAAGAATTAGTCGAAAAAGCAATCGAAACAATTGATGAAAATATTGAACTTCATCGTCCATATGTTGATAATGTTCATATAAAATGCCCTAAATGTGGTAAAACAATGAATAGAGTAAGTGAAGTAATTGACTGCTGGTTTGATTCTGGAGCGATGCCTTTTGCTCAATATCATTATCCATTTGAAAATAAAGAATTATTTGAAAATCAATTTCCAGCTGATTTTATTTGTGAAGGAATTGATCAAACTAGAGGCTGGTTTTATACTTTACTGGCAATAAGTACTTTTGTGATGGATCAAAGTCCTTATAAGAATGTTTTAGTAAATGATCATATTCAAGATAAAAATGGTTTAAAGATGAGTAAAAGTAGAGGGAATGGTGTAAATCCATTTGAATTATTTGATACTTATGGAGCTGATGCAGCTAGGTGGTATTTACTTTATGTATCTCCTGTATGGTTTCCAACTAGATTTGATGAAGAAGGTTTAAAAGAAGTTGTCTCTAAGTTCTTTAATACTTTAAAAAATACTTATACATTCTTTGAGTTGTATGCTAATACTGATAATATTGATCCAAGAGATTATAAAGTAGAATATAAAGATTTAGATTTAATTGATAAGTGGCTATTGTCTAAATACAACAACTTAATAAAAAGTGTTAATGAAGCATATGAAAAATATGATTTAAATAAAGTAACTCATTTAATTCAAGACTTTGTTTGTGAAGATTTATCTAATTGGTATATCAGAAGAAACCGAAATAGATTCTGGGCAAGTGAACTAGATAATAGTAAAAAAGCTGTTTATCAAACAACCTATGAAGTATTAGTTGGAGTATCTAAATTAATTGCCCCAACGACACCGTTCTTATCAGAATCACTTTATCGGAACTTAACTGATGAAAAATCTGTTCATTTAACTGATTATCCAGTTCATGATGAATCATTAATAAACTTAAAACTAGAAGAAAAAATGGACTTAGTGAGAAGCTTAATTAGTATTGGGAGAATGGTTAGAGAAGAAACCAAGATTAAAGTAAGACAACCACTAAGTGAATGCTTAATAGATGGTAAAAACGAAAGTATTATTGAAGATTTAGTTCCATTAATTAAAGAAGAACTAAATATTAAAAAAGTTACTTTTGTTAACAATTTAAATGATTATATGCATGTTAATTTAAAACCTAATTTTAAAGAAGTTGGTAAAACTTTTGGAGCACTTATGAAAGAGTTCCAGACAAAGTTAGAGACTTTAACTAATGAAAATATAACTAAATTACAAAATAATGAAATAATCATATTAAATTTATCTGGTAATGACTATGAAATCAACAAAGATATGGTTGAAATAAGAGTATCTTCTAAAGAAGGCTTTAATGCTGGTATGGAAGGCAATAACTTTATTATATTACATACTACTTTAACAGAAGACTTAATTAAAGAAGGATTAGCTAGAGAATTAGTAAGTAGAATTCAACAAATAAGAAAGAATATTGATCTAAATGTAGTTGATCGTATTAAAATATCTTATGAAGGACCTAGTGAAATTAAAGAAGTATTTGCTGAATATGAAAAATATATTAAAGATGAAACTCTAGCGGTAGAAATAATTAACAAAAATAATTTAACAGAAGAATATGATATAAATGATTATCAAGTTAAATTACTTGTAGAAAAAATATAGAACACTTATTAAGTGTTCTTTTTCTATGATATAATTATTTAAAGGAGGGCTTTTATGTTCGCATCAGTTTTAATTAGTTATGAAGTTAGATTGTTAGATAAGACTTTTACTTACAAAATACCCAATAATTTAGATATTAAAATTGGTATGAAAGTAAAAGTTCCTTTTGGTAATAAATCAATTAATGGGTTTGTTATTGATATAGTAAATGATTATGATGGTAATTATGAAATGAAAGAGATAAAAGAAGTTGTTAATGAAGGGTTTTATTTAAACAAAGAGTTGTTAGAACTAGGTGAATATATTAAAAGCAAAACGCTATGTTCTTTGATGACTGCTTATGAAACAATGCTTCCTAAAGGATTAAAAACTAAAAGTATTAAAGTTGATTATAGTACATATGATAAATATTTGGTTTTAAATAAAGAAGAAAATATTATTAAAGAATATATAAGTAATAATCAAAGGTATTTAAATCAAATTGTTTTGTTAACAGATCTTCTTAATAATAAAAAAGTATTAAAAAATAAATATAATGTTTCTAGTATCAATACTTTATTAAAGAAAGAATTAATAAAGGAAGTTCTAGAACAAAAATATCGTATTAATAAAGAAACTAAAGAACTATGTATAATGAATATGACTTCTGAACAAAATATCGTTTTTAATACCGTTAAAGAAGACTTAAATAAAAGTAAAACATTTTTATTATATGGAATTACTGGTAGTGGTAAAACCTTGGTTTATATAAATCTGATTAAGGAAGTTATTAAAAATAATAAAAGAGCTATTATGTTAGTTCCAGAAATAAGTTTAACGGCTCAAACTAGTCAAATATTTTATGATTATTTTGGTAACGATGTCGCTGTTTTTCATAGTGGGTTATCTGACGGTGAAAAGTATGATGAATATACCAAAATATTAAGAGACGAAATAAAAGTTGTAATAGGGACTAGAAGTGCTATTTTTACCCCTTTAAAAGAGTTGGGAATAATAATTATTGATGAAGAACACTCGGATACTTATAAACAAGATAATAACCCTCGTTACCATGCCCGTGATATAGCTTTATGGCGTTCTAAATATCATAATTGTCCACTTGTTTTGGGATCAGCAACTCCTAGTTTAGAAAGTATGGCTAGGGGTATAAAAGGAAACTATTGTCTACTTAAGATGACTAAAAGAGTAGGTATGGCTACCTATCCAGAAGTTATGATCGTAGATATGGCGCCGGAATTAAAAAAGGGAAACAGAATATTCAGTGATATTTTATTAACAAAAATTGAAGAAAAATTAAATAAAAAAGAACAAGTAATATTACTTTTAAATCGAAGAGGGTACTCGACTTTTGTAACCTGTCAAAATTGTGGATATACATACAAATGCCCTCATTGTGAGATATCTTTAACATATCATAAAAGTTCTAATCATTTACGTTGTCATTATTGTGGTTATACAGTAGTAAAGGATGATAAATGCCCTAGTTGTAAGGAAGATGCTTTAAATTATTTGGGACTAGGAACTGAGAAATTAGAAATTGAGTTAAAAGAAAAATTCAAAACTGCTAAAATAGTGAGAATGGATGCTGATACTACTAGTAATAAAGGTAGTCACGAGAAAATTATTACTGATTTTAAGCATTTGGACTATGATATCTTACTTGGCACGCAGATGATATCTAAAGGTTTAGATTTCCCAAGTGTTAGTTTAGTTGGAGTAATAAATGCTGATACAACACTAAATATTCCTGATTATAAAAGTAATGAAAATACTTTCTCACTTCTTAACCAAGTGTCTGGTAGAGCAGGAAGAAGTGATATAAAAGGCGAAGTTATATTACAAACTTTTAATCCCGATAACTTTACTTTGGAATGTGTTAAAGAAAATGATTATTTAAAGTATTTTAATTATGAAATGAATATTAGAAAGGAATTAAAATATCCTCCTTATGTTTACTTGGCAGGAATTAAAATTGTTAGTAAAGATTACGATATAGCTTCTAAAGAAGCTAGCAAAGTGGCAAATTATTTAAGGGCCAATTTAAAAAACCAAGAAATAGTTTTGGGCCCAACTACGGCAACAATGTTTAAAAATGGTGATAATTATCGCTTTCAAATAACTATTAAATATAAAGAAGAAGATAAATTATTAAAAGTTTTAAGAAGTTTAGAAGAATTATATATAATAAATAAAAAAGTCTATTTAGAAATAGATTTAAATCCTTCGAGAATTTGATATAATAAAGTAGGTGATAAGATGAAAGACTTAAGCGTAATATTTATGGGAACACCAGATTTTAGTGTACCTATTTTAAAATCTTTAATAGCAAATACGAATTTAATATTAGTAGTTACTAAACCAGATCAAAAAGTAGGTAGACATCAAGAAATAAGTTTTTCACCTGTAAAAAAAATAGCTTTAGATAATAATATTCCACTTTTTCAACCAGAGAAGATTAGAACTGATTATCAAATGATATTAGAATTAAAGCCAGATATTATTATTACTTGTGCTTATGGGCAAATAATTCCAAAAGAAGTATTAGATATCCCAAAATATGGTTGTATAAATGTTCATGCTTCGCTACTTCCTAAATATCGCGGTGGAGCTCCTATTCATCATGCGATAATGAATGGTGAAAATGAAACTGGTGTTACTATCATGCATATGAACGAAGGAATGGATACTGGCGATATAATTGCCCAAGAAAAGCTAGCGATATTAGAAACTGATAATGTTGGTACTTTGTTTGACAAATTATCTTTATTAGGAGAAAATTTACTAATTAAAACTTTACCTAGTATTATAAACGGAACATGTAATAGAATAAAACAAGATGAAAATCTAGCTATTTATGCTCCAACTTTAAAAAGGGCAGATGAATGGTTAGACTTTTCTAAAAGTACGAAAGAAGTTTTTAACAAAGTAAGAGGATTAAATCCCTGGCCACTATCTTATATAATTTTAAATGGTGAAGAAGCAAAAGTAATTGAATGTGAAAAAAGTTATGAAGTTTTTAATAAAAAGCCTGGGGAAATAACCAGGGTATTAAAAGATAAAATCGGGATAAAAACTAATGATGGGGAAATATTAATTACGAAAATAAAGCCATATGGTAAAAAAGTAATGCCTGTAAAAGATTACTTAAATGGTTTAAAAGATAAAGAAAAAATAGAAGTGGGTAACTAATATGGAAGAAAATAGTTTTTTAAGTAAATTAAAAAAAGCTTGGGAAAATCCCAAGGGAAAAGCCGTTATTAAATTAGGAGGATATCTTTTAGTAATTATTGCTATTTCTATTATTGCTGCTATTGGTTCTAGAATGAATAGCAACAATAATGATGAAGTAGAAGAGGTCAAAGCTTTAACTTATAGTGATAAAGTAAAAATGATTGAAGATAATAATTATTCATATGTTTTTGATTTAACTAAGGGTAGTGAAAAAGTTATTTTTAGTGGTATAAAATTAGCTAAAAGAGAACTTGGCTATAAAGAAACAGAAAATAAGACTATTAAATATTATATTGATGATCAAATTTATGAAGTGACGCTTGGTGAACTAAAGCCAGTCGATGATTTATATGATGATATTAACAGTGAATTAATTGATATGGTCTATATTATTGACACCATTAAAAATATGGATGGTGAGTTAAAAGAAAACAGTTATGAAAAATATTATCTTTATGATGATATCCTAAATAATATTAAAACCAGTGTTTATTTTAATGATAAAAAAATTACCAAAATTGTTACGACTGATAATGAGACAACTGCCGTGTTAACATTTGACAAATTTGGCGAAATTACGGAAAAAGATTTATCTTTTTAAGATTCGTGCTATAATCTTTATAGGTGTTATTAATGAAAGATATATTTAATTTTAGCCTAAAAGAATTAGAACAATATTTAGAAAAAATTAATGAAAAAAAATATATTGGTAAGATAATATATGAATGGATATATAAGAAATTTATCTTATCTTTTTTTGATATGACAAATGTTAGCAAAGATTTAAGAGATAAATTAAGTAAAGAGTTTACTTTTGGTCTTCTTAAAATAAGAGATCGTAAAGTTAGTAAAGATACTTTAAAATATTTATTTGAACTTAAGGATGGATCTTTAATTGAAACAGTTATTATGGCTCATGACTATGGTAATAGCATCTGTATCTCAAGCCAAGTTGGTTGTGATATGGGCTGTGCTTTTTGTGCTAGTGGTAAATTAAAAAAAGTAAGAGACTTAACTACTGGGGAAATGGTTAGTCAAATTATGACGGCGATTAATAATGATAAAATTAAAATTAGTAGTGTCGTAATTATGGGTATTGGTGAACCATTATTAAATTATGATAATGTTTTAGAATTTATTAAAATTATCAATGATCCTAAAGGCCTTGAAATTGGGGCTAGACATATAACAATATCAACTTGTGGAGTTATTCCAGGGATAAAAAGATTAGCTGAAGAAAAAATGCAAATTAACTTGGCACTTTCTTTGCATGCCCCAAATGATATGTTAAGAAGTTCTATAATGCCGATAAATAAGGCTTATCCAATTAATAAAGTTATTAAAGAGATAAATGACTATATTACCAAAACTAATAGACGAGTAACGATTGAATATGTTATGATAAATAATATAAATGATAATCCTAAACAAGCTTTGTTATTAGCAAAATTACTAAGAGGGATGAACGTTTATGTTAATTTAATTCCTTTAAATGAAATACCTAATAGTAAATATGGTCAAAGTGATGAAAAAAGAATTATGGCTTTCTATGATTTACTTAAAAAAGAAAAGATTAATGTCACAATAAGAAGGGAATTTGGCAATCAAATTGATGCGGCTTGTGGACAGCTAAGAGCTAGTGAGGTGCTTAAATGAAAAGTTTTTACTTAACAGATTCTGGTAAAGTAAGAGATCATAATGAAGATAGTGTAACAATTATTAAAAATCAAAAAGGTGAATACTTAATGGTAGTCGCTGATGGCATGGGTGGGCATCGTGCTGGTGAGGTAGCCAGTTCGATGGTTGTTACGCATTTAGGAACAAGATTTGCTAACTTATCATCAATTGGTTCTAAAATGGATGCTTTTAATTGGTTAAAAGCTAATATTAATGAAGTTAATAGTGAAATTATAAAATATGCCGAAAGAAATTCTTCAGCATCAGGATTAGGAACGACGGTAGTGGTAGCAATTTTTACCGAAGAATTCCTGCTTTTTGGTAATATTGGTGATTCATCAGGATTCGTCTTAAAAAAAGGTGTCTTAAAAAAAGTTACTAAAGATCATACATTAGTTAATTTGTTAGTTACAGCTGGTGATATTTCACCAGAAGAAGCTGAACATCATCCAAAAAAGAATGTTTTAATGAGAGCTTTAGGAACTAGCGAGACTGCTGAATTAGATGTCTTTGAAGTTGAAACAAGTATTGATGGAGTCTTACTATGTAGTGATGGACTTACGAATATGTTAACTAGAGAACAAATTGAAAAAGTTTTAAATGATGGAGAACTTGATATTGAAGAAAAAATTAGTAAATTAATTAGAAAAAGTAATGCTCGTGGGGGAACAGATAATATTTCTGTAGCATACCTTGTGAGAGAGAGTGATGAAAAATGGTAGCAAAGGGTCAAAAAATTAATGATCGTTATCAAATTATCAAAATAATTGGTGAAGGTGGCATGGCTAATGTTTACTTAGCTTATGATACAATTCTTGACCGTAATGTTGCTGTTAAAATTTTAAGAGGCGATTTAGCTAGTGATGAAAAATTTGTTAGAAGATTTCAAAGAGAAGCATTATCTGCTAGTAGTTTAAGTCATCCTAATATTGTTGAAGTTTATGATGTTGGTGAAGATAATGGCGAATACTTCATTGTTATGGAATATATTGAAGGCAAACATTTAAAACAGATCTTAAAAAAACGTGGGAACTTAACTGTCCCTGAAGTAATTGATATTATGTTACAAATAACTGAAGGAATGGCTGAAGCTCATGACTCATATATTATTCATCGTGATATCAAACCGCAAAATATTATGATATTAGATAATGGTGTCGTAAAAATCACTGATTTTGGGATTGCAACGGCTTTAAATTCAACGCAATTAACGCAAACTAATTCTGTAATGGGAACAGTTCATTACCTTCCACCAGAACAAGCTAGTGGTAAAGGAGCGACTATTCGTAGTGATATTTATTCAATGGGTATTTTAATGTATGAGCTTTTATGCGGCAAGTTACCATTTAGAGGTGAAAATGCTGTTGAAATAGCTTTAAAACATTTAAAAGAACCAGTACCAAGTATTAAAGAAGAATTACCAAATTTACCTCAATCAATTGAAAATGTGATTATAAAAGCAACAGCTAAAAATCCAAAAAATAGATATGCTGACGCTAGAGAAATGCATGAGGATTTAAAAACGGTTTTAGATGAATCAAGATTAGGTGAACCAAAATATATTTATCCTTATGAAGAAAAGGAAGTAGAGGATTCCAAAATTATGAAAATGCTTGATAAAAATAAAGAAGAAAAGAAAGATGAAGTAGGTGAAGAAATTATTGCTAAACAAATAACTGAAGGTGATTTAAAAAAACAAAATAAAACCCTATTAATTTTAGGAGCTATTTTTACTGGGCTTATTTTAATTACTAC
>CAYURI010000008.1:0-24630 GCA_964447275.1 uncultured Muribaculaceae bacterium | reverse complement strand
AATGTAATTATTGAAACTGAAGATATTGAAGATGCCACTTTATATACAGCTGGCGAAATTATTAGTCAGTCAGTTACGGAAGGCACCTTACTAGCTTCAGGAGATTCAATAACTTTAGTTATTCCTAATATTTTAGTTAAGTATCCTGATTTTACTGATGGTAGTTATACAAGAGAAGATATTCAAGCATTTTGTGAAGAATATAGTGTGGCTTGTACATTTACTGAAGTAGAAACAACTGAATATGATGATGGGGCGATTATTAGCCAATCAAAAGTTCCGGGCTATACTGTTAATAAAGGAAGCTTAACAATTGAAGTGGCAGTTAATAGTACAACAACAGAGGGGCTACTTGAATAATGCAAGGACGTATAATTAGACAAATTAGTAATTTATACACAGTATCTAGTGATGGTAGGGACTTTGATTGCCGAGTCATAGGTAGATTTCGTTATGAAAATATTACCCCAATGGTAGGAGACTATGTCACTTTTGATGAGATAGAAAAACAGATTACAAAAATCTTACCACGTAAAAATGAACTCAAAAGGCCAGTCATTGCTAATGTCGATCGCGCTTTAATAATTACTAGTGCTAAAGAACCAGCTTTATCATTACTACTTTTAGATAAAATGCTATCTTTAGTTATTCATAATAGTATAAAACCATTAATTTGTATAACAAAATTAGATTTATTAAATTACCAAGAATTAAGAGAACTTAAAAAACTTACCAAGTATTATCATAAAATTGGGATAAAAGTATTTTTTAATAATAAGCCTAATAAACTAAGAAGAGAATTAAAAAACAAAACAGTTGTTTTAGTTGGTCAAAGTGGATCTGGTAAAAGTACTTTACTTAATAAACTAGATAAAACTTTAAGTTTAAAAACTAGCCCAATATCAAAGAATTTAGGCCGTGGTATTCATACTACTAGACATACGGAACTATTTGAAATTGGTAATACTTTTATAGCTGATACACCTGGCTTTTCTTCATTATCATTTGAAGGCATTAATAAAAATGATATTGCTAAAACATTTTTAGAATTTAAAAAAGTAAAATGTCCATTTGATAATTGTCTTCATTTTAATGAACAAGCTTGCCAAGTAAAAGAATTAGTTAGTAAAAATAAAATATTAGCATCTAGATATGAATCATATATTAAAATAATTAAGGAAATTGAGGGAAATAGATGAAAATATCAATATCTTTTATGAAAAGCTTATTAAGTCCAAAAGAAACCATTCAAAAGATTGATAAAACTGACTCTGATTATATTCATGTTGATGTTATGGATGGTAAATTTACTAAGAATAAGGGCTATACAATAGGTGAACTAAAAAACCTTCTTGCTAATTCTAGTAAAAAATTAGATATTCATTTAATGGTGAAAAATCCTTTAAAATATATTGATGAATTATCTACTTTAAATGTTTCTTACTTTACTTTTCATTATGAAACAGTTAATGATCCAATTGAACTAATTAACTATATTAAAAACATGGGTATTAAAGCTGGTATTGCTTTAAAACCAAAAACTAAAGTAAAAAAGATAAGTAATCTAATCCCTTATTTAGATTTAGTCTTAGTAATGGGCGTAGAACCAGGTAAGGGTGGCCAAGAATTGCTTACCGAAGAATTATTAAAAATTGATGAGCTTAATAAGTTTAAATCAAATAATAATTTTCTTATCGCTTTAGATGGCGGCGTTAATGATCAAAACATCGATATCATTTATGATAAAAAAGTTGATATTATTGTTAGTGGTTCTTTTATTACCATGAGTGATAATTATCAAGAACAACTAAATAAATTAAAAAAATAAAATAGTCTTTATGACTATTTTGTTTTTTTAACTTCTCTAGTACTAATTCTAACTTTTTTCCCATCAATTGTTTTCTTTTGTAAGTTTGGTTTTTGTTTTCTTTTAGTTGCATTTAAAGCATGACTTCTATTATTACCAAATAAAGGTTTTTTAGTTGTTTTCTTGACTGCCATAATACATTCCTCCTTCGAAAACTTTAACACAAAATTAATTTAAAGTCAATTAAGTTTTCTTGTCAATAAATGATAAAAACTGGTATAATGAAATTAATAGTGGGGTGATTATGATGTATAGTCTTTTAACGATAAAAACTGATTACAGCCTTTTAAAAAGTATGATTAAAGTAAAAGACTTATTTAGTCTTAAATCACCATATCTTGGTATTGTTGATGATAACTTAAGTTATGTAATGGAATTTTATAATTGTTGTTTAGATAATAATATTAAACCAATAATTGGGTTAGATATTAAAATTAATAATTATCATCTTTATTTGTATGCAAAGAACTTAACTGGCTATAAAAATTTATTAACATTAAATAATTTAAAAGAAATAAAAGAACTAACTTTCGAAGATATAAATAATAATGCTAATGACATTATCTTTTTAGTCCCTTATGAAAGTTTAGAATTATTTCATCTTTTAAAAGATTCTAAAAAAGTTATCTATGTTGGTTATAGTTCTGAATTAGAAAAGAAAAATGCTCTATTACTTACTAATAATATTGTTTTTATTAACTTAATAAGATGCTTAAAAGAACAAGATAACAATTATTTAACTTACTTAGAAGCAATTAATAAAGGCGTCAGCTTAAAAGAAATAGATTCTAATTATACTAGCTTTTATCCAAAAGAAATAAAAAACCAAGAAGACTATGAAACAGTTCTTGAATTTGTTAAGTTATTTGATTTAAAGTTTACTTTTGAGAAAAGATATATTCCCGAGTTTTCTGGTGGCTTAGAGCTTTTAGAATCATTAATTAAAAAAGGGATTAATAAAAGACTTAATAACAATGTACCAACTAGTTATATTGAAAGAATAAAATATGAATTAGATGTTATTAAAAAAATGGGTTATGTTGATTATTTCTTAATTGTTTATGACTATGTTTTATATGCGAAAAAAAATGGTATTTTAGTTGGCCCAGGAAGAGGGAGTGCAGCTGGTAGTTTAGTTTCATATGCTCTAGGAATAATTGATGTTGATCCAATGCCTTATAATCTTTTGTTTGAGAGATTTTTAAATGTTGAAAGAATTACGATGCCTGATATTGATTTAGATTTTGAGTACGATAAAAGAGAACAAGTTATTAATTACATCAAAGAGAAGTATAATAAAGACCATGTGGCTTTAATTATGACATATGGAACACTAGGTAGTAAGCAAGTTGTTAGAGATGTCGCAAAATGTTTAGAAGTAGAAGATGCTTTAATTGACAGGTTGGCTGGTTTATTAAATCCTCATCTAAGTTTAAAAGATAATTTAAATAATTTAAAAGTTAAACAAATGGTTAATGATAATGAAGGCTTAGTTAAATTATATAAAGTTAGTATGGCTTTAGAAGGACTTAAAAGACATATATCAACTCATGCGGCAGGAATTGTAATTAGTAGTGAAGCACTTGGTAATTTAATTCCTTTAGTAAAAAGTGGCGAAGAAATGCTAACTGGTTTTACCATGGAATATTTAGAAAAATTAGGCTTACTAAAAATGGATATCTTAGCGGTTAAAGATTTAACAATTATTACTAATGTTAAAAGATTAATTAAAGAGAACTTAAAAGAAGATATTGATTTACTTAAAATTCCTTTAGATGATCAAAAAACTATGAGACTCTTTTATGATGTTGATACAGTAGGAGTGTTTCAATTTAAAACACCTGGTATAATGAACTTTTTAAGAAAGTTAAAACCAACTTCATTTATTGATTTAGTTAATGTTGTAGCTTTATTTAGACCAGGACCAATGGAAAATATTGATGCTTTTATTAGAAGAAGAGAAGGTAAAGAAAAAATTGATTATATTGATCCATCTTTAGAACCAATTTTAAAAGATACATATGGAATTATTGTTTATCAGGAACAAGTTATTGAAATATTAAATAAAATGGCTTCATATACTTATGCGGAAGCTGATATTGTAAGAAGAGCTATGAGTAAAAAGAAAAAAGATGTTTTAGAAAATGAACAAAAACATTTTGTTGATAATGCCATTAAAAATGGTTTTAGTAAAGAAACCGCTCATAAAGTATTTGATTATATTATGAAATTTGCTAATTATGGGTTTAATAAAGCTCATTCGGTTTCATATGCTTTAATTGGTTACTGGATGGCCTATCTAAAAGCTAATTATCGTGTATCCTTTATGGCTAATTTATTAAATATTAATATTGGTAGTGAAATAAAAATTAAAGAATATGCTGATGAAGCTAAAAAATATGATATTAAAGTTTTAAAACCAGATATAAATGATAGTGATTTAACTTTTAGAATTATTAATTATGATCTTTTAATGCCATTAACAGCCATTAAAAATGTTGGTATTAGTGGTGGCGAAAAAATATGTTTAGAGCGTCAAAAAGGTGAGTTTAAAGATTTCTTTAACTTTGTTAGTAGATGTTATGGTAAAGGGGTTAATAGAAAAACTATTGAGTCTTTAATTGATGCCGGGGCATTAGATAAATTTGGCTTTAATCATCAAACTTTAATTAATAATTTAGATGTTGCTATTAATTATGCGGAATTAATGAAAGATTTAGATGAATCACTGGTCGAAAAACCAATTATGGAAACATGCGATGAGTACGATAAAATGGAACTATTAAAAAGAGAAATTAATGCCTTTGGCTTTTTCTTAACTAATCATCCAACTAGTAAGTATCAAGATGGAATAATTAAAGTTAAAAATATCGCTACTTATTTTGACAAAAATATTAAAATGGCTTTACTAGTAGAAAGAATATCAACAATTAAAACCAAAAAAGGTGAAGAGATGGGATTTATTGATGGTAGTGATGAATCGGGGACGATATCAGCAGTTATATTTCCAAAGAAAAACCATTTATTAATTAACTTAAAAAATGGTGATTTAATATACTTATATGGGCAAGTAACAAAGCGCTTTGATAAATATCAAATAGTTAGTTCAAATATCGAGAAAATCGATTAAAACATGTTATAATAAAAATAATTAGAATGATTTATAAGATTTATGTGGGAGTAATGTTATGAATAGTGAACTAGAAAGATTTTTTAAAAGTATTAACTTTAAAGATAAAACGGAAGCATTTAAAGATACTTTAGTTGAAAAAGTAATTGTGAAGAAAAAGAGTAATTCTTTTGAAGTTTTTTTAGTATCAGAAAATCCCATAAATCCTGAAGATGTATTTAATTTATTAAAACATAGTAACAAAGGAATAAATAAAAAAGCTAAAGTAGATGTAAAGTTTACAATTAAAAATGTAAATGAAGAAGCAGTGCTAGCAACATTTCGTTTTTTGCTAGATAAAGTAATTGATCAAAGACCTTCTTTAGTTTGTTTAAAAGATAATAATTTTAAAATTGAAAACAATAAAATTATTTTTGAAGTAGAATCAAAAGCTGAACAAAAATTACTCTTAGAAGAAGAAACTAGTCTTTTGGCTTCATTAGAACAATATGGTTATAAGGGTTACTCACTTTCTTTATTGATGGTAGAAAAAACTATAAATTTAAAAGAACGTAAAGCTGAAATAAAACTTGAAGTAAAAGTTGAACCAAAAGAACCAGATCCAATTATTTATGGTGAAAAGATCAAAGAAGAGAATTTAACTACTTTAAATAATATTATTTCTGAAGTAAAAAAAGTAATTGTTGAAGTTTATATATTTAGTTTAGAATATGTCACAAGAGATAAAGTTCATTTAATAAATTTAAAAATTAGTGATAATACTGATAGTCTACTTGCTAAAATTAAATTTTTTGGTAAAGATTTAGAAAAATCTAAAGATATCTTTATGAAAATAAAAGCCTATGATTGGTATAAAATTGAAGGTTATGTAGAATTTGATACTTATGCTAAAGATTTGGTTTTAAATATTAAAAATATGGAATCAATTCCTTCTAAAAGAGTCAAAAGATTTGATGATGCTGAAAACAAAAGAGTAGAACTTCATACTCATACTTTTATGAGCCAAATGGATTCGGTTGTTAGTGTTAAAGATTTAATTAAACAAGCTAAAGCATTTGGTCATCAAGCGATTGCGATAACTGATCATAATGGCTTACAAGGGTATCCAGAAGCTTATAAAGAAAAAGATGGTATAAAAATTATTTATGGTGTTGAAATTGGTGTTATTGATGATGATATATCAATTATTTATAACATGGCTGATTATGGTTTAATGGATCAAACTTATGTCGTATTTGATACTGAAACAACCGGCTTTAACGCTGCCAGTGGTGATCAAATGATTGAAATTGGTGCCGTAAAAATTAAAAACGGCGAAATTATTGATCGTTTTGATGAACTAATTGATCCAAAAAGACCTTTAGCAGAGAAAATCATTGAAATAACTAGTATTACTGATGAAATGTTAAAAGGGAAAAGGAACGAGGAAGAAGTCTTAAAAACTTTCTTAAAATGGGCTGATAATTTACCAATGGTGGCTCATAATGCAAAATTTGATATCTCTTTTATGGAAAGCGGGATTAAAAAATATAATCTTGGTAAATTTAGTAACACTGTTATTGATACTTTGGAACTAAGTAGAATGTTAAATCCTGATGAATATAAACATAATTTATCAATATTAACTAAAAGATATAATGTTGAGTTTTTAGAAGATGCTCATCACAGAGCTGATTATGATGCTGAAGCAACAGCGAAAGTATTTCATAAAATGATTAAAATATTTCATGGTAGAGGAATAGAAACTACTAAACAAATTGTGGATAGTATTGATTTAGAAAGTGCTTTAAGATTTAGTCGTCCTTATCATATAACAATTTATGCGCAAAACAAAGAAGGCTTAAAGAATTTATTTAAAATAGTTAGTTTAGCTAATACTAAATATTTATATCGAGTGCCAAGAATACCTAAAAGCGAAATTATTAAACTCCGTGAAGGTTTAATTTTGGGTAGTGGGTGTGTTAATGGAGAAATATTTAATGCTGCCAAGTCCAAAAGTGAAGATGAATTAAGAGAAATGATGCTCTTTTATGACTTTATTGAAGTTAATCCCCCAAGTATATCTGAATACCTAATTTCCTATGGTGAATTTACTTCAAAAGAAGATTTAATTACTAGTATTAAGAAAATTATTGATGTAGCATTATCAATTAATAAAAAAGTTTGTGCTACTGGTGATGTTCATCAATTAAATAAAGAAGATACCATATATCGTAAGATTATTGTTAATCAAAAAATTCCAACTGTTGGGTTTCATCCTTTATTTAAAAGAGAAAAAACTATTGTTCCTGATATGTATTTTATGAATACTAAAGAAATGAAAGAAGAATTTGCTTTTTTAGAAAACGAAGAGTTAATTGAAGATATTGTTGTTAATAATCCTAATTATATTGCTTCGTTATTTGAGGAACAACAAATTATTAAAGATAAACTTTATACACCAGTTATGGAAAACTCTGATAATATTACTAAAGATATGGTATATCATAAAGCTCATGAAATGTATGGTAATCCTTTGCCTACTTTAATTGAAGAAAGAATTGAAAAAGAATTACATGGTATTATTAGTAATGGTTATTCAGTCCTTTATTTAATTGCTCAAAAACTAGTTAAAAAAAGTAATGATGATGGTTACTTTGTTGGGTCTCGTGGGTCTGTTGGATCAAGTTTTGTTGCCACGATGATGGATATTACGGAAGTAAATCCTTTACCAGTTCATTATTTATGTTCGAAGTGTAAAAAATCAATTTTTGAAGTCGATGGGGAATCATTAAGTGATAAATATAAGAGTGGTTATGATTTACCAGATATGATGTGTGAAGAATGCAAGATGCCAATGCGTAAAGAAGGGCAAGATATTCCGTTCTCATCTTTCTTAGGTTGGGATGCGGAAAAAGTACCAGATATTGACTTAAACTTTTCTTCGGAAAACCAAGCTCAAGCTCATGATTATACCAAAGTACTATTTGGTGAGCATAATGTCTTTAGAGCTGGAACAATTGGTACGGTCGCTGATAAAACCGCTTATGGATTTGTAAAAGGCTATTGTGAAGATAATAATATTTTAATGCGCAGTGCAGAAATTGAAAGATTAGCCCAAAAAATAACTGGTATTAAAAGAACTACTGGTCAACATCCAGGGGGTATTATTGTTATTCCTGATTATATGGATATATATGACTTTAGTCCTTTCCAGTATCCAGCTGATGATGAAAAATCAAATTGGTATACAACCCATTTTGATTTTCATGCGATTCATGATAATGTTTTAAAATTAGATATTTTAGGTCATGATGATCCAACAATGTTAAAAGCGTTAGAAGACTTATCAGGTATTAAAGTAACTACTATTCCTTTTGATGACGAAAAAGTATTATCAATCTTTAATTCACCCAAAGTATTAAATTTAAAACCAGAACAAATAAATGCTGTTACGGGATCTTTAGGTATACCAGAATTTGGTACTAATTTTGCCATCAAGATGTTAGAAGAAACTAAACCAAAAACTTTCTCTGATTTAGTAAAAATATCAGGCCTTGCTCATGGTACTGATGTTTGGAATGGTAATATTAGAGATTTAATTATGACTGGGACAGCGACTTTTGATAAAGTTCTTGGTTGTCGAGAAGATTTAATAACTGACTTAATTGGATATGGAATACCAGGTTTTGATGCTTTCCAAATTACTGAGTTTGTAAGAAAAAATCTTGGTAATAAAAATCAAATAAAGTTTCCTGAAAAATGGGAAAAATATGCTGGTCAAATGAAAGAAAGTAAAGTTCCAGATTGGTATATTGCTTCAACCAAAAAGATTCAATATTTATTCCCTAAAGCCCATGCTACGGCATATGTAATGATGGCTTATCGAGTAGCTTGGTTTAAGGTTTATCATCCAATTATTTATTATGCGGCTTACTTTTCTAAACGTTGTTTTGATTTTGATGTTGAATCAATGATTAAAGGTAGTGAAGCAATTAAAAGAAAAATGACCGAAATCGCATTAAAAGGTTATGATGCTACTAATAAAGAAAAAGATGTTAGTGATGTTTTAAATGTTGCTCTAGAAATGTGGGAAAGAGGACTTAAATTTAATAATATTAATTTAAATATGTCTGATGGTTCTAACTTTGTAATCAGCGAAGATAAAACTAGTCTTTATATTCCTTTTAGAGCTTTAGATGGGCTAGGAGACACAGTTGCAAGTAAAATTATTGAAGAACGTAATATTAAAGAATTTACCAGTATCGAAGACTTTCAACAAAGATGTCATATCAGTAAAACAACGATTGATAAATTAAAAGTTTTAGGAGTTTTAGATGGACTTCCTGAATCAAGTCAATTAAGTTTATTCTAAAAAGAATAAACTTTTTTATGATATAATATTAATAGGTGATTATATGAAAAAGATAATCTTAGTTGATGGTAATAATTTAATGTATCGTAGTTATTATGCCACGATGTATTCAGGGAGTGCCTTAAAAAATTCATCTGGGTTTCCAACCAATGCTTTGTATGGTTTTGTATCAATGATTAATAAAATAGTTGATGAAGAACGCCCTAGTTATATGGCAGTTGCTTTTGATATTGGTAAAAACTTTCGCCATGAAAAATATCTTGATTATAAAGCGGGTCGAAAAGAGATTCCTCCAGATTTATTAAAACAAATGCCAATTGCGAAAAAGATTTTAAAAGCAATGGGAATAGTTTCACTAGAGAAAGAAAATTATGAAGCTGACGATATAATTGGTACGATCGTTAAAATGTGTTTAGAGGACAAAGAGTTTGATTCAACAATTGTATCTTCTGATCATGATTTGCTGCAATTAATAAATAACGAAACTGATGTTAAACTTTTAAAACAAAAAGATTATATTCGTTATAATGAAGAAACTTTTATAAAAGATTATGGGATTAAACCAATAAATATTATTGATTTAAAAGCTTTAGCAGGTGATTCATCAGATAACATTCCTGGTGTTAAAGGAGTGGGTGACAAAACGGCTTTAACTCTTCTTCAAGAATATAAAACTTTAGATGGTGTTTATGAAAATGTTGATAAGATTAAAGGTGCGGTTAAAAATAAATTAATCGCAGATAAAGACAATGCTTATTTTAGTAAAGAACTTGCTACCATATACCAAGATGTCCCAATCGATGTTAATCTAGAAGATTTAAAATATGGTAGTGGGAATCCTAAAGAACTAAAAAATATTTTTATGGAATTAGATTTTTATTCATTCTTAAAAAATATTAAAGAAGAAAAAGTAGAAACAAAATCTGACTATCAAAATATAACTAATTTAAAAGATCTAAATATTACAAATGATTTCGCTTTCTTTTTGGATTTAGATAATGATAATTATCATAATGCTAATCTTATGGGTATGAGTATTTATGATGGAGTTAATGCTTATTATTTAGATAAATTAATTATTAAAGATTTCTTTATTAAATATCAAAATTTAAATAAATATACTTTTGATTTAAAAAAGACTTTATATGTAATGAAAAAATTAGACTTAGGACTTCAAAATGTTAACTATGATTTAATGATTGCTAGTTATTTACTTAATTATTCTATTAGTGATGATATCGCTTATTTAATGAATAAAAAAGCAATAGTTGTTAGTACTTTTAATGAATTATTAAAAGATAAATTTAGTAATCTAGATAAAATAATTAGTGATAGTATTTTAAAAGCCAAATATATTTTTGAAACTAGAGAAAATTATTTAAAAGAAATTGAAACTGAAGAAATAAAAGAACTCTTTTATAATATTGAAATGCCTTTAATAAGTGTTTTAACTGATATGGAGTATGCTGGTATTTATGTTTCCAAAGATATCTTAAAAGATATGCAAGGCTCAGTAGAAATAAAGCTTGATATGCTTTCTAAAGATATCTATGATTTAGCAGGCGAGAAGTTTAATATTTCTAGCCCTTTACAGCTAGGTAATATTTTGTTTGGTAAGCTAGGATTACCTGGTGGTAAAAAGAACTCCAGAGGCTTTAAAACAGACATTAAAGTCCTACATAAGCTATATAGTGTTCATCCAATTGTCGAAAAAATATTGGAATATCGTAATTTAGATAAATTAAATTCTACTTATTTATCTGGTCTTGATAAATATATTGGTGAGGACAAAAAGATTCATACCATTTTCAAACAAAATTTAACGAGAACCGGCAGACTATCATCAGTTGAACCAAATATTCAAAATATTCCCGTTAGGGAAGAAGAGGGTAGAAAGATTAGAAAAGCCTTTTTACCAAGTCCTAATTCCATATTCCTATGTGCTGATTATTCTCAAATTGAATTACGTATTCTAGCTCATATATCAGAAGACGAGGAAATGATGGCAGCTTTTAATAAAAATGAAGACATTCATACTAAAGTAGCTAGTGATATTTTTGGGGTTCCAGAAGAAGCAGTATCAAAAAGTATGCGTAAAAGTGCTAAAGCCGTTATATTTGGGATAGTTTATGGTATTAGTGGTTTTGGGTTAGGAGAAAACTTAGAAATAAGTTCTAAAGATGCCAAAAAGTTTATTGATAAATATTATGAGTTTTATCCTAAAGTTAAAAAATATATGGATGATATTGTTATTAAAGCTAGAGAAGATGGCTATGTAAAAACTTTATTTAATCGTAAAAGAATTGTTGAAGAATTAAATAGTGATATATTTGCTATTCGCAGTGCTGGAGAAAGAATTGCTTTAAATACGCCAATTCAAGGGACTAGTGCAGATATTATTAAAAAAGCCATGGTAGAAATAGCTAAAGAATTTAAAGATAAGAAACTAAAAACGCAAATGTTACTTCAAGTTCATGATGAACTAATCTTTGATACACCAAAAGAAGAAGTAGATATTGTTAAAAACATTGTTGTTGATAAGATGGAAAATGTTATAAAATTAAACGTCCCAATTAAAGTCGAAATTGATGAGGGCGATAATTGGTATGAAGCTAATTAGGAGGACAAAATGAATCGTAATGTAAAAGTATTATTTAGAAGTTTAATTGCTAATACAGTTTTAGTTATTATTAAAATAATTGGGGGAATAATAGGTAAATCCCAGGCTTTAGTAGCAGATGGTATACATTCTTTAAGCGATTTGGGAACTGATATTTTTGCCATGATAGGTAGTAAATTAGCAACTAAAAAAGCCGATAAAGATCACCCTTTTGGTCATGGAAATATTGAATTTTTAGTTTGTTTATTTATTTCTATAGTTATTATTTCTTTAGGAGCTGGTTTAGTTATTAATTCAATTAAACCAAACGCTTCTTCACCAGATAATATGGTTATTTATGTTACTATTATTGCGATTATTATTAAGTATTTATTAGTTCGTTATTTATTAAAAAAAGGTTATGAATACGAAGATAATATATTAATTGCATCTGGTAAAGAAAGCGCAGCTGATTTAATTGGAGCCTTTTTCGTAATTTTATCTGTTATTTTAGCAAGAGTTACTAATAATGTTGGGATATTTAAATATTCTGATGCTTTTGGAGCAATTGCGATTGGTTTAATAATTGTTTATACTGGCTTGAAAATCTTTTGGAACAATATAATTGCCATATTAGGTGAAAAAGAAGAAGACGAGCTAATTATCAAAGCTATTAAAGATAAAATATTATTAATAAAGGGTGTTGATGAGATAAAAAGAATTATTTTATTAAAATTTGGCCCCTATTATAAATGCGATTTAGTTATTGCTGTTAATGCTAAATTAACAGTCTTAAAATTAAATAAGATTACTAACGAGATTAGAAAAAAAATTGTTAACAAAGAAACAAGAATTAAATACTTAACCGTTAGCGCTAAACCAGAAATGAGGAAATAAAATGCCGGAGATAGCTGAAGTTGAAACAGTCAGGAATACCTTAAAAAGGAAAATATTAAATAAAGAAATAATTAATATAAATGTTTTATATGAAAAGACTATTGATAGTAATGTTGATGAATTTAAAAAAATATTACTTCATAATAAATTTATTGATATTAACAGGCGTGGTAAATGGTTAATATTTGAATTACAAAGTAATCATTATTTACTTAGTCATTTAAGAATGGAAGGTAAATATTTTATTAAAAGCGATAAAGAGGAAATTGTTAAACATGAACATGTTGTTTTTACTTTTAAAGATCATAGTGATTTAAGATATCACGATACAAGAAAATTTGGTAGGATGATACTTATTTCTAAAGATAAATTAGAAAGTATTCCGGCGATTAAAAAGCAAGGTTATGAACCAAATTCATCTTTATTAACAGGAGAATATTTAAAAAACAAATTAAAAAACAAGAATATTACAATTAAAACGCTTTTACTTGATCAAACCATTATTAGTGGGCTAGGTAATATATATGCTAATGAAGTATTATTTGTAGCAAAGATAAATCCTTATAAAAAAGGTAAAGACATTACTAAAAAAGAAGCTGAAAGAATTGTTTTAGCTACTAATGAGGTTATTAGTAAAGCAATTAAAATGGGTGGAACAACGATAAAAAGTTATACATCTAGTTTAGGAGTTACGGGAATGTTCCAACAAGAATTAAAAGTACATAAAAGAGATGGTAAAGAATGTTATATCTGCCATAGCATTATTAAAAGAGAAAAACTAAATGGACGCAGCGTTTATTACTGCCCAAAGTGTCAAAAGTAAGTAAAGAGACTTGTTTTAGATAGTTAATTAATGTTAAAATATAAGCGTAGGATAGAGGAATATTTTATGGAACAGCCAATTTCTCCAGAAATAGAAAAATTAGCCGAGATTAATGAATTTTTCGAACAAAATAGAGTGGTTTTATTTAGAAACCCAGAGACTTTAAAAACTATTGTAAAAAAAACTATAGAATTGAAAAGTATTGAAGGGAAAGAGGAAATAATAAGCAAACTTTTAGCTGAGAGAAAAATCGTGGCTAGCATTACCGAAGCAAATGCCAGGAATTATTCAGGATCTACCCCGTATAGTGAAATCTACGCGGACAGAACTAAAGCTAACCGCCTGGCCGTACAAGCAACACTGGAAATTATTTTTTCAAATACTTCTTTAGCCATAGCCCAAAAACTTTGGAAAACATTTCAGGCGGTTATGGATAAAGAGCTTTTTACTAATAATTCTGGTAGCTCAGTTGTTAAAATGATTACAGATTTTGAAAATATGTCTGATGTATACGGATCTGCGGCGTATAAAAATTTTAATGAAAGAATTTTTAAGCAATTTGAGCTGCTCAGAACTAATGAAGCAAACCTTGCCTTTCATGAGGCAGAAGAACAGTTAAAAACAGCCGAGGTAATTCTTGCTCAAATTAAAAAATATCAATATAGTTTATTTGAAAATCAACAGGTTGTTGATGAGATTGTTAGAGATACTAGAGATTTAGAAGATATTAGTCAGCAACAAATAATAGTAACTGAATTATTAAATTTAGCAAATAATATATCAAAAACAGACGGTGTGAATGCCAGAATCTATCCTGGCGGAACACCAGAAAATGTTATGTATGCCAACAGAATAAAAGCAAATACTGTATGCATGCCTGCAGTTTTAAGTATTATGTTTCCAAATTCTTTAGTCAGAGCTAATGCTATAAACCAAGTTTTGCAAAAGCATCTAGCATCAACAAACTTTAATGTTGCTGGTGGTTCAAAAAATACGATGATTAGTGATTATATGAAAACAAGGGGAATTATTGAATATAATGCAATGATTGAATTCAATAAAACGTTAAATCGTCAATTTGACATATTACGAAAAAACGAAGAGGTAGCAGAACTTCATAAAGTTGAAGAAAAATTAGATGAGGCGAGGGAAATCGTTGATGAATTAATAAAAGAAGAGGAAGCATCCCTAAATAGCGAAGCTAGTGATAAATTAACATCTAATAGCCTTGAAACCGTGGAAAGTGCTCCGGAACAACCCTCTAGCGAAGCGGTTCTTAATAACTTGGAAACAGTTAGAGGCTTAGTGGAACTAGAACAATTATCACCTGAGCAATTAGTAGAATTAAATGCAGTATTAGGAGGACTAATAAAATCAAAAATTAGCAAGCTATCTGTTCTCGCTGATGAGCAAGAAGGTCATCATCTAACCTAATTATTAAAAAAATATTATAAACTATACAAAAAGTGTATAGTTTTTTTGTGTTTTTAAAGGAAACAAAAAGAATATCGATAATATATTAAGCAAGGAGGAAAAAATATGATAAATATTTTGGATGTTTTAAAAAAATATTATAGAGAGGAAATTATTTTAGTATTATTAATAAGTTTAATAGGAACAGGCTATTTGTATTTTAATAAAAAGGAAATTAAAGAAGTAAATAATGCAATAGAAGAATTAAATGTTGTGAAAGAGGAAATAGCAGCAGAAGAAATATATGTGGATATTAAAGGTGAAATTAAAAAACCGGGTGTTTATAAGGTTAATAATCAATTAATTATTAATGACCTTATTACATTGGCGGGCGGATTAACTAAAAATGGGACAACTAAAAATATTAATTTAAGTAAAAAAATAACTAGTGAAATGGTAGTTATTATTGCTAATAAAAAAAGCTTAGAAAAAACTACAACAATTGATGAAACACTTTGTAAGTGTGAAGCAGTAGAAATTACAGAGTGCATAAATAATCCTGAAGTAAGTATAGTTTCACCAACTGAAGGAGAAGCTCCTGAAGTTTCAGAAGTAAGTGCGAAAGTAAATATCAATACAGCAACAAAAGAAGTATTAATGACTCTATCTGGGATTGGTGAAAGTAAAGCTAATAATATTATTAATTATAGAGAAACTAATGGCAATTTTAAAAATATTGAAGAGCTAAAAAATGTTACTGGTATAGGAGAAGCTATTTTTGCTCAAATTAAGGAAAATATTACTATATAATTATCCTTATTATATATTTTTAATCATTGCTTTATTAACTTTTTTGATTAGAACCATTTTAATTAAATATGAAAGTAAATATGATATTAATACTAAGGAAATATCTGGTAAATTAATTAAATATAATGTTGATGGTGATAAACTATCCTTGGTTATTAAAAGCAAAGAAAAGGTTCAGTGTACTTATTATATTACGAGTGAAGAAGAAAAAATATATTACCAAAATAAGTTGAAATTAGGTATAACTATAAAACTTAATGGCAAGCTTAATAAACCAATAAATAATACTGTACCTAATACTTTTAATTATAAAAAATATCTTTATAATCATCAGATATATTATTTAATGACTGTAGATAAAATAGTAATTACTAATAATAAAGAAAACATTTTTTATAAAATAAAAAATAGTTTAATTAAAAGAATGGAAGAAAGTTCTAATACAACCAGATACTTAAAAGCTTTTATATTAGGTGATATATCAGAGATGAATAGTGAAGTATATAAAGACTTTCAAACCCTTGGTGTTAGCCATTTATTTGCGATATCAGGGATGAATATCACTTTGTTTGCAGCAATTATTATCTTTTTATTAAAAAAGCTTAAAATACCAGAAGATACCAGGTATGTAATTGCGATATTATTTTTATTTTTTCATTTGTTTCTAACTGCTTTTTCGCCATCAGTACTAAGAGCGACTTTATTCTTTGTATTCTTAAGTATTAATAAAATATTTTATACAAATATAAAAACAATAAACATCTATTTATTTACATTAGCTATTTTAATATTTATAAATCCATTTATTTTATATGATATAGGAGCAGAATACTCCTTAATAACTTCTTTAGGATTGATTCTAGCCAGTGAAAAATTAAATAATAAAAATTATCTAATAAGTTTATTTAATACCTCATTTATTGCTTTACTATTTAGTTTAGGAATAACAGGGATTAATTTTTACGAAATAAATCTCTTAAGCTTAATAAATAACTTAATATTTGTTCCCTTGGTGTCTTTTGTTATATATCCGCTATCTTTAATAGTTTTAATATTACCATTTTTAAACCCATTGTTAGCTTTATCAATAAAAATATTAGAATATTTAAGTACTTTTTTTAGTAACTTTTCTTTAAATTTTTTGCTACCAAAAACAATTATGATCTTTTGGTTAATCTATTATATAGTATTGATTATTTTTATAAAAACTGATAAGAAAAGATATTTAATTTTAGTTTTTATAATGTTAATAGCTAATCGTTTTTATCCTAAATTAGATACTAGCCATTATGTTTATTTTTTAGATGTTGGTCAGGGTGATTCATCAGTTATAATAACCAGTCATCAAAAAGAAGTAATAATGATTGATACCGGTGGTAAATTAGAATATGAAAAAGAAGCTTGGCAAAAAAGAGATACTAGTTATCATATTAGTGATAATATCTTAATATTTCTAAAAAGCCTAGGTATAAACAAAATAAACTTATTAATTATTACTCATGGTGATGAAGATCATGCAGGAGAAGCTCTAAATATTTTAAGCAATTTTAAAGTAAACAAAGTTATATTAAATAAAAATGATAATAAATTGGAGCAATTAATAAGACTTAAAAGCAATGTTATAAAAAACTATAGTTTAGATTATTTAAAGCTTTTAAATTATCAAGATTATGGTAATGAAAACGATAATAGTTTAATAACTTATTTAGATATAAACAATTATAAAATATTATTTATGGGTGATGCTTCTAAAGAACAAGAGTTAGATTTATTAACTAAATACAACTTACAAGTTAATTTAATAAAATTAGGCCATCATGGTTCTAAAACGAGTAGTGATTATAGTTTTTTAAAAGCCCTAAAAGTTAATAAAGCAATAATAAGTGCAGGTAGAGGCAACAAATTTGGTCATCCTAGTCAAGAAACAATTAAAACACTAAAAGCTTTAAATATAAATTATTTTAATACCCAAATATTAGGCACTATAAAGTTAAAAATTAATAAAGATGGCATATATTTTTATAACTTTTTGCCATAATTATTATATAATAAGATTAAGTAGGTGAAGAGCATGAATTTATTTTTAATTAGTAGTTCTAGTTATAATGAAACTAATGAAGAAATAAAGAAAATAACTGGTGAAAATACTATTACTATTAACTTCGACTTAGAAGAATCGTCAATAAACGATTTAATTGAAGAAGCTAATTATGTGTCTTTGTTTGCTGATCAAAAGTTTATTGTGATAAATAATGCTTATATATTTACTAGTGAACAATCTAAAGAAGAAGACTTAAATGGATTGTTAGATTATATTGAAAAACCTAATCCTAGTAGTATTTTAATTTTTACAACCCTAAAACCTTTAGATGAAAGAAAAAAAATTGTTAAAATTTTTAAAGAAAAAGCTAAAGTAATAATTAAAAAGCCACTTAATGAAAAAGAATTAGTTCTTTTAATTCAAAATAAGTTAAAAAAAGAAAACAAAAAGATTTCTTTAAATGCTATTAATCAAATTATTTTACTTTGCCAAAATAATTATGATTTGATTATTACAGAGCTAAATAAATTATTAATTTATTATGAAAATGTTGAAGAAATACCTGATGAAGAAATACCTAACATCATTTCTAATGATGAACTTACTAATAACTTTGATTTTAGTGATGCAGTAATAACAAAAAATCAGGCTAAAGCATTTAATATTTTTGATAAATTAAAAGAAAATAAAGAGGAACCAGTTATGTTAATCGGTTTACTGGCTAGTCAATATCGTTTGATATATACCGTTAAATATTATTTAAATAAAAATTATGATAAAAATAGCATTACTAGTGAATTAAAAATCCATCCATATCGAGTAGAATTGGCTATAAAAAGCTCTTATAATTTTACGGAAAAAGAATTATTAAATAAAATATCTTTACTTGCTGATTTAGATTATAAAATTAAAAGTGGCCAAGTAGATGGTTATGCTGGCCTGGAAATGTTTTTGTTAGAGTTATAAAAAGGTGAATATTATTCACCTTTTACTTTGTTAGTATTTTTAAAATTATATTTAGTAATTTCTTTTAATTTATTTATACCATATTTATTAGCAATATCTTTAGCTACATTATCTACTAAGTCAGAAGCTCCTTTAGGAAGCGTTATTTTTAATTCATTACTTAGTTTATCCATTTCTTTTAAAAAGATATATCGACTAATAATGCTTGATACTGCTACACTTAAGCAAACATCTTCAGCATGAGTCATAAAAGTAATATTAGTTACTTTTTCTTTAGCGTCTTTTATGTGTTCAAAGTATTTTTTAGGATAAACGAATTGATCCATAATAATTTTTTCATAGGAAGGTTTCTTTTTTAACAAACTTACTAAGACTTTATTATGTAAAATAGCTTTTACTTTGTTCATGTTGTAGCCTTTTGCTTGATATTCATTATAACTTTTATTATCTAATATTATGGTAACATGCTCAAAGTTTTTAATTAGGGTAGGGGCAATTTTTAAAATCTTATCATCAGTTATTTTTTTTGAATCTCTAACACCTAAATCGGTTAGTTCTAATATTTTTTCTTTAGGAACAAAAGAAGCTGTAACAACAATGGGACCAAAATAATCACCAGTTCCAACTTCATCAGAGCCAACTGTGCTCATGTTATAATAACGATAATCTAATTCTTTATTTTGTTTGTCTTCTTTTTTCTTATTTTCCAAATCAATTTCTTTTTGAACATCTCTTTTATTTAAATGACGTTCTTGATCAATCCACATATTAGCGTCAATATCAGCACTTATACCTTGAAAAACCGCTTTACCAGAGTTATATAAAGTAATAACTGTATCGCTTTCGTTAGCTTGAAATAAGGCATATGGAGGAGTTTTAGGAATACTTAAATCTTTATAATAATCAGTCATCATTTTTTTAATATTATCACTTACTTTAAATACAATTGTCATATGACACCTCTAATTCATTTTAACATAAATGGCTTTATTTTTCATCAATATTATAATATAATTATACTGAGGTGTTAATATGTTAAATATATTAGATGCGGTTATTATTCTGGCTTTACTACTTGGTGCAGTACTCGGATTTAAAAGAGGCATAATTAAAAGTGCGGTAATGTTTATTGGTGCTATCTTGGTAATCGTGCTAGCATTCTTACTTAAAAATCCAGTTTCAATATTTTTATACAACAATTTACCATTCTTTAAATTAGGCGGAATATTTGAAGGGGTAAGCGTTATAAACATCTTAATTTATGAAGCCATTGCCTTTTTAATAACTTTTGCTATTTTAATGATTATCTTAAGAATCTTAATTATGATTTCTTCTGGTATTGAAAAACTTTTAGATATGACAATCGTTTTAGGTATTCCATCAAAAATATTAGGTGCTGTATTTGGTTTATTAGAAGCATTCTTGTTTGTCTTCATTGGTTTGTATGCGATGTTTCAATTTAACTTATTTAGTACTATAACTAATGATAGTTTGTATGCGAAAAAGATCGTTGGATCAACACCAGTTTTATCTAACGCAGTAAGTGATGCTTTTGATTCATTTAGAGAAATATATGATTTACAAACTAAATATGCGACAAAAGACAAGAACAGTGAAGCTTATAATAAAGAAGCTTTAGAAATATTATTGAAAAATGATGTTATTACACCTGAAGCAACTAAGAAACTTGTAGAAAAAGGTAAAATAGTTATTAGTAATGTAAACGAATTATTAGAAAGATATGAGGATTAAAAATGGAAATATTACATTTTGAAGGGAACAATTTAGAAGAAATAGTTGGCAAAGAATATACTTTAGTAGACTTTTATGCTGATTGGTGTGGACCATGTAAGATGCTAGCACCAATTTTAGAAGAACTAAAAGATGAAATTAAAATAATTAAAGTGAATGTTGACCAAAATGAAGAAATAGCGATGAAATACGGCGTTATGAGTATTCCCACATTAGTATTTTTAAAAGAAGGGAAACTAGTTCATAAAATGGTTGGGTTTTCTAACAAAGACGCTTTACTTGATGTTATAAAGGAGATGAAATAGTGGAAGATAAATTTAAAAAAGTAATCGAAGCTTTAGATACTAAATTAGCAACGATAAGAGCTGGAAGAGCTAATCCAGGGATGTTAAGTGGCATTATGGTTAATTATTATGGTACGCCAACGCCAATTCAAAGCGTCGCTAATATTACAGTGCCAGAAGCTAAACAATTATTTATTAAGCCTTTTGATCGAAGTGTTTTAAAAGAAATTGAAAAAGCTATTAATGAAGCAAACTTAGGTATTGCCCCAACCAATAATGGTGAAATGGTTATTTTAACAATTCCTGCTTTAAATGAAGAACGTCGTAGAGAATATGTTAAACAAGCTAAAGATACAGCTGAAGATGCGAGAATTGCTTTGCGAAATGTTCGTCAAGATGAAAATAATGATATTAAAGCTTTAGAACTAAGCGAAGACGAGGAAAAAAGAGAATTAGATAAAGTTCAAGATCTAGTTAATAAATATAACAAAATAATTGATGAAAAATTAAAAGAAAAAGAAATTGAGTTAATGCAAGTATAAATGTTGAAGAAATATTTAATAAGTGCTAAGATAAATATATAAAAGGAGGATATGAAAAATGGAAACATGGTTAATAGTAGTTATAGGTGTTGTTGTATTAATATTATTATATTTAACTAGTACCTATAATGTTTTAGTAAAATTAAGAAATATGGTAAGGGATCAATGGAGTCAGATTGATGTTCAATTAAAAAGAAGATTTGATTTAATTCCTAATTTAGTTGAAACTGTTAAGGGATATGCTAAACATGAAAGTGAAACTTTTGAAGCAGTTATTAAAGCTCGTAATACATTTTTAAGTGCAAAAACTCCAGAAGAGGAAATGGCAGCTAATGGCGAACTTACGAAAGTAATGTCAAAGTTGTTTGCTTTATCAGAAAATTATCCAGAATTAAAAGCCAATACTAATTTTTTACAAATGCAAAATGATTTGAAAGACGTTGAAGATAAAATTGCTTATGCTAGACAATTTTATAATGATGTTGTTTTAAAACTAAATAACAAAGTAGAGATGTTTCCTTCTAATTTAGTTGCTGGAATATTCAAAGTAAGTAAAGAAAAGTTTTTTGAAGCAGCTGAAACAGAAAGAGAAAACGTTAAAGTTTCATTCTAAGCACTATATAGTGCTTTTTTTTTGATATTTTGATATTATATAAACGGGATGTGATTAAATGTCAAAGCTTATTGCGATTGTTGGCCCTACTGGAGTGGGGAAAACTAAATTAAGTATTTATTTAGCTAAAAAATTAAATGGGGAAATAATTAATGCTGATAGTACTCAAGTATATAAAGATTTAAATATTGGGACTGCCAAAGTAACTGAAGCAGAAAAAGAGAATATTCCTCATCACTTATTTAGTTTTGTTGATCCTAATAACTCTTATACTGTTTACGACTACCAAAAAGATGGTAGAAGAGTAATAGAAGAAATATTAGCCAAAAATAAAACACCAATTATCGTTGGTGGTAGTGGACTTTATTTAAAAGTTTTACTTTATGATTATGAATTTTTAAAAGAAGAAAGTAACGAATCTTATGAAATTTATACTGATGAAGAACTTTATAATAAATTAAAAGAATTAGATCCAGAAACTGATGTTGCTAAAAATAATCGCCGAAGAATTGAAAGGGCTTTAAAATTTTATAATGAAAATGGTTTTCCTATTTCAATGAAATCAGGAAAGGACGAATTGTTATATGATGTAGCCTTTATTGGCCTTAGAGCACCACGAGAGAAACTTTATGAAAGAATTGAAAGAAAGACTGAATTAATGTTTGAAGAAGGCCTTTTAAAGGAAGTAAAAACATTATATGAAAATAATGTAAGAGGACCAATTGTGTATTCGGCCATTGGTTACAAAGAATTATATGAATATTTTGATCATAAATGTAGTTTGGAAGAAGCTATTATAAAAATAAAAGCCAATTCGACTTATTATGCGAAAAGGCAATTTACTTGGTTTAATAATCAAATGAATGTTACTTGGTTTGATGTTGATTTTGATCACTTTGACAAAACTTTAAAAGAAGTAGAAGACTATTTGAATTCTTGATAGACACTAGTACTAAAAATGTGACTATTGCTATCTAATTCAAATAGTTTTTTAGTGTTTATTAAAAAATAATCATCAATTAAATAACTAGTTCCATCATTGCCATATGGGTCATCCCAAGTAGCATCTAAATGAAGCCATTCATTATTTAAATAAAGAGCATTCCATACATGGTCTTCGCTAGATATCTTATAATTTTTAATTCCTAAATCGGATAGATAAATGGCAATAGCATCAGAGTATCCGCCACAAACGCTATACCCTTCAATTAAAGGCCCATAAGCAATATTAGAATGATAACTGCTTTTACCAATTTGAGCTCTTTCAATATCATATCTAGTATTATTTATTATGTAATCATGAAAAGCTTTAATTTTGTCATAATCGCTCATTGTTTCGTTAATATTAGTTGTTTTAAAATTATTTATAGCGTTCTCCACTTTATTAATTTCTTCTTCAGTATAAAGTTTACTAATTGTTATGGTAATTTCTCCAGTACTATCAAAGGAAGTTTTAATATGTTCAAAATTATTAAAAGGATGAACAAAATTATTAATATTAGTAAGCAAGTTATTATCAGTTGAAATTGAAGCCATATCAGAAATACAATCAGTATATTCATCTGGGCAATAAAAAGTAAAGGTTCTCCAACCATTATTTAATACCGAATAAACAATATCTAGTAAATCTTGGTAGCCATAAGGAATATAAGTGGCATCTAATTTTACATAATCAAAATCATAATTTTTAGTATATTTATTACCGGTTTTTATAATTATACTTGGTTTAGTATCAAGTAAAGAAACTAATTTATCAGTAATTTTATCATTAAAAAAAAATGCTCCAGCAATTAATAATGAACAAACAATGGCAATGATATAATTACTTCTTTTCACTTAGTCTCACCAATTATATTTTAACATTAAAAAATGAAGTATGCTACATTTATTACTTCATTTCTTTTATTTTACTATTTAATCTTTGTTTTTCTCTATTAGCAGTGTTTTCCTTAATCAAACCTTTTTGTAAAGCTTTATCAATATCTTTTTGTAAAGTTTTATATGCTTCACTAGCTAATTTTTTATCGCTGGTAGCGATAACTTTTTCACAAGCTTTGATTGCATTTTTGACACGAGCTTTGTATTCATGATTAGCTAATGTTTTTTTACTAGTTACTTTTATTGCTTTTTTTGAACTTTTTAAATTTGCCACTTTTTCACCTCCAAATTGAATTACTCATTGATTTTATCAAAATTATTATAAATATGCAATATTTTATAGTATAATTTTACTTGGTGAACAAAATGAATCAAAAAAACATTCGTAATTTTTGTATAATAGCTCATATTGATCATGGTAAATCAACTTTAGCAGATCGTATCTTAGAACTAACGGGAGCAATCTCGGCTTTTGAAATGAAAGACCAATTACTAGATAGTATGGATATCGAAAGAGAACGTGGTATTACCATTAAATTAAATGCCGTGCAATTAAAATACAAATATCAAAATGAAGATTATATTTTTCATTTAATTGATACTCCGGGACATGTTGATTTTTCTTATGAAGTAAGTCGTAGTTTAGCTGCTTGTGAAGGAG
>CAYURI010000007.1:0-42347 GCA_964447275.1 uncultured Muribaculaceae bacterium | reverse complement strand
AAATCCTTGTGTCGCTGGTTCAATTCCCGCTGGAGCCACCAGTAAAAAAGATTCGAACGATTTAGTTCGTTTTTTTATGTCAATTTTAGGAATAAAACATGGTAAAAATAAATTTAATTGTGTATAATGTTACTTGAGGAGAATTATATGAAAATATTATCAGTAAATTGTGGTAGTTCATCATTAAAATTTCAAATGTATGAAATGCCAGAAGAAAAAGTATTAATATGGGGTTATTTTGAAAGAATAGGATCAGAAGATAGTTTTTATCGTTTAAAAATAAATGATGAAAAAATTCGCAAAGAAGTTTTTGTCAAAGACCATGATCAAGCTTTTAAACTACTTATTGAAGAACTTCTTGCTTATAAAATAGTTCTTGATTTGGAAGAAGTAAAAGGGATAGGTCACAGAGTAGTTCAGGGCGGAGCTTATTTTAATAAAACCGAAATAGCTTCACCAGAAGTAATTGCTAAGATAGATGAATTATCAACTTTAGCACCACTTCATAATCCAGCTGCTTTAATTGGTATAAAAGCTGCTAAACACACTTTTCCAAATGCTTTACAAACGGTTGTCTTTGATACTGCTTTTCATCAAACTATGGAAGAAAGCACTTATTTATATGCTCTTCCTTATGAATGGTATACTAAATATCAAATAAGAAGATATGGAGCTCATGGGACGAGCCATAAATATGTTAGTATGGAGCTTAATAAAGTTCTTGGTAGGGACGATACAAAGTTAATAGTTTGTCATTTAGGCAATGGTGCTAGTGTAACAGCTATAAAAGATGGTAAATGTGTTAATACTTCAATGGGATTAACACCTAATGCGGGACTTATTATGGGAACCAGATGTGGTGATATTGACGCCACAATTATTACTTATATGATTGATAAACTAGGTATTACCGGTAAAGAAATGGACACTATTTTAAATAAAGAAAGTGGTTTATTAGGAGTAAGTGGTATAGGAAATGATCATCGTGACATTGAAGATGGTATGTTAAGAGGAGATGTTCGTTGTACTTTAGCTCACGAAATGTTTGTTAAAAGAGTGGTTGAATATATTGCTAAATATTATGTTGAACTTGGTGGAGCTGATGCAATTGCTTTTACAGCTGGTATTGGAGAAAACTCCGCAAGGACAAGATATGACATTATGAAAGGCTTAGAAGTGTTAGGTGTAACTATTAATGATGAAGCTAATAATGTTCGTGGCGCGTTATTAAAAATATCAGGTGATGATTCTAAAATAGCTTTTTATACAGTTCCAACTGATGAAGAAGTGATGATTGCTAGAGATACATATACTTTAGTAGAAAAATAGAAGAGGGTGGTTAAAATTAACCCATTATTAAAAAAAATATATCGTAAAATTAAAAAATATGATGAAATAGTTATTGCTAGACATATTGGTCCAGATCCTGATGCCGTAGCTAGTCAAATAGCTCTAAGAGATTCAATAAGATTAACTTTTCCCAACAAGAAAGTCATTACAATTGGGGCTGGTGTAGCCAGATTTAAGTTTTTTGGCCGTTTAGATAAAATGATTGCTGATGATTTTAGCAATCCTTTATTAATTGTTTTAGATTTACCAAATACTAGTAGATTAGATGGAGTAACTAAAGACTGTTTTAAAGAAATAGTTAAAATTGATCATCATCCTTTTGAAGAAAAAACTGGTGAAGTAGAGTGGATTGATGAAACTGCTTCTAGTACTAGTCAAATGATTACAGAATTAATTTTAAATACTAATTTAAAGATGAATCAAAAAGTAGCAGAAAACTTATATATGGGAATTGTCTCTGATAGTGAAAGATTTTTATTTTCTTATACAACTTCTAAGACTTTTTACTTAGTTCATCAATTACTAGAATTATATCCTTTAGATATTGAAAAATTATATAGTATTTTATATGAAAGACCATTATCAGAATTAAAATTTCAAGGGTTTATTGCCGAGAATTTAATTGTTACAGAAAATGGTCTTGGATCTTTAAATATTAAATCTGAAGATATTAAAAAATATGGGGTTGATTATGCTACTCCATCTAATTTAATTAATGCTTTTAATTATATTAAAGAGATGTTGGCGTGGGTATTTATTACTTATGATCCAAGTAGTGAATTATATCGTGTTAGTATTAGATCAAGAGGACCAGTAATTAATGAAATAGCTGCTAAATATAATGGCGGTGGCCATAAAATGGCTTCTGGATGCCGTATTAAAGAAGCAAGTGATATAGATAAACTTTTAGTTGAATTAGATGCAGAGTGTAAGAATTACAAGGAGAAGATTAATGGAAATCAAGAGTTATAAAAAAATTAAAGGTAATTTATACGAAGTTATAATTGATGCTGAAAAAGTGGAGTTATATGATGACATTATTATTAAATATAATTTACTGCTAAAAAAAGACTTAGATAAAAAAGAATTTAATCGTTTAATTAATGAAAATGATAGTTTAAGTGCTTATTATAAATGCTTAAAATATATTAATACTAAATTAAGAAGTGAAAAAGAAATATATAATTATTTGAAAAGATTTAATATTCTAGATAGTGATGTATTAAAAACGATTGATAAACTTAAAAAAGATGGCTATTTAGATATTAATTTATATTTAAAAAGTTATATTAAAGATCAATTAAATTTTAGTAATAATGGTCCATATCGTATCAAGAATAATTTAATTGGGTTAGGTTTTAAAGAACCTGACATTGATAATTACTTAGAAGAAATTGATCCAAAAGTATGGCAAGATCGTATAAAAAAGATTATTAATAAACGAAAAAAACTTAGTCGTAAAGGAGACTTTAAAACTAAAAATTATATTTATTTGTTTAATTTAGGTTATGAAAAAAATATGATTTATAGTTTACTAGGTGATTTTGAAGAATATTAAAAGAGATTCATTTGAATCTCTTTTTTTTATTCACTATCACTTGATAATAAATTGTTTAAAATATTTTTTAAATAAGTTGTGTATTGTTTGCTTAATTCTGTATCTTCAATTTTTACTTCATATTTTTTTCTTAAATTAGTTAAAGCATCTAATTGAATAGTTGGTTCATTAGTTACTTTATTATTAGCTAAAGTAGTAATAATTTCTTCCCTAGAATCTTCTAGAGAAGCTTTAGCTTTTGTATCGGTTTTTAAAATAATATGATAACCAACCGTAGTTTTAACTGGGGTAGTAGTAAAAGAACCTTTTTTAAGAGCATAAGCAGCATTTTCGAATTCTTCGTACATGTCTCCTTTGTTAAACCAACCTAAGTCACCACCATTGGTAGCACTTCCTGTATCTTCAGAATTTTCTTTAGCAAGTTTAGCAAATAAAGTTGGAACATCTTTAGAAGCTTTAAGCTCTTTAATTAGATTTTTAGCTTTTGTTAAAGCAGCAGCTTCGTCATCACCAATACTAATTAGTATATGACTACATCTAATATCACCAACAACTTCATCTTTATAATATTTTTTAATTTCGCTTTCTTTTACTAAGCTTTTTGAATAATCCTCAACTGCTAAGTTTCTTAAGTAATTAAGTCCTAAATAAGTCTCAAACTCAGCTTCAGAATTCATGCCATAATAATATTTAATGGCTTGTAGGAATTCATCATCAGTTTTATAGTTAGCTTTAATACCTTTAATATTAGAACTAATATAATCTTCTTTTTCTTTACTAGAATTAGGATACTCTTTATTTAAAATCTCGGTATCGATCATATCTACTAAAGTACTAATAGCATATTTATCTTTCATTTCAGTGTATAAATCATTAATACTAATTAATCCACTATCTTTCATACTAACAACGGCATCACTACCATTACTTAATTTTGCTTCTTTACCACAACCAGCCACCATTAAAACAATGGCTAATAACAATATAACTTTCTTTTTCATATCTTTCTCCAATCTCTAAGATATCATAACAAAAATAACTAGTCTTTTCAATAAATACATTGTTATTTAGGTTAAACTTTGTTATAATTTTTCTAGAATAGAGGGATTTTACATGGAACCAAATAAAGATAATAAGAAAACTAAATTAGTATCTGAAGATTTAGGTGAAGTAACTAAAGCTAAGAAAAAAGGACCTGTAACCGTTCTTGTTATGATGGTTATTTTAGTGGCTTTTACTATTTTATTACCAAATATTGTTGATTTTGTTAAAAATATTAATTTAAGAAATATTTCAATACCTTCTATTAAAGATAATAAAGATGATGAAAAAGAGGAAGAGGAAGAACCAACTGATGAAGAAGAAATAGTTTATTATGATTTCTTAGAAACTACTTCTATAACTTATGATAAGGTTGTTTATACCGGATTTAAAACTCTTACTTTAGATGATACATATATATCATTTAATGTTACTAATACAAAGTCTGATACATATGATTTGAGTACTAAAAATTTATACTTAGAACTATATAATGATGATACTTTATTAGAAAGAGTAAAGATTGCTTCTTATGAAAATTTAATTAAAGATAATTCTTATGCTCTAAAATTTTTAATTAATGCTAATTTAAATATTACAAAAATAAGAGTTTTAACGTATGATACAAAAGATTATCCAGCTCTTAATTTAACTGCTGATGCTGAAGGAAAAAGTAGTTTAACATGTACAAATTTAGATTCTAAATTAATTTATGAGTTTAATAATGATAGTTTAGTTAAAATAACTGAAACTTATAATTATACAAATAGTGATTTAGAAAAATATGCGGCTACATTAACTACTTATAAAACTAAACAAGAAACGTTAGATGCTCTTGATGGAGTAACGGCAACATTAGTTGAAAGTGGCATAAATTTTGCTTATAATGCTTTAACAGACTTAAATATTGCCAACATATCTACTTTAAAGGATTTTACTTATTTTGCTAAAAACACTAGTTCTAAAGTAGTAAACTTTGAAATGGAAGCAATGCGTTACACCTGCGAATAAATATGGTATAATCAACTAAGTGAGTGATATTATGAATTATCAATTTAAAATAAATGATTTTGAAGGTCCATTAGATCTTCTTTTACATTTAGTAAAAGAAAGTAAAATGGATATATATGAAATAAGTATTTCAGCAATTATTGAAGAATATTTAGATTATATTCATAAATTAAAAGATATGAACATTGATTTAGCAAGTGAATATTTAACAATGGCCAGTGAACTAGTTCATTTAAAAAGCAAAATGTTATTAAATCAAACTGAAGAAGAACCAGATGAAGAATTTGAACTTAATAGTGAAGAAGACTTAAGAAAGAAATTAATTGAATATCAAAAATATAAGGATCTAACTGGTGAGTTTAGAGATTTAGAAATAAAAAGAAGTGAAGTCTTAACTAAATTACCAGAAGATTTAAGATGTTATCGTGATCAAATTAGTTTTGATAATAACCAAAATATCGATGTCTTACTTAATGCTTTTCAAAATTTTTTAGATCGTCAAAAATATAAGAAACCATTAAACACTACCATTACCAAAAAAGAATATAGTGTTGAAGAACGAATTAAATCAATTAGAAATATTATCCAAATAAAAAAACAAGTTAAATTTAATGACTTATTTGATATAATAAGTAAAGATTATTTTATTGTGACTTTTTTATCAATCTTAGAAATGACAAAAAACAATGAAGTGACAATTAACCAAGACAATAATTTTGGTGATATTTATCTAGAAGCGAAGTGATATTATGAATTTATTAGGTGTTTTAGAAGGACTTTTATTTGCTGTAGGGGACGAAGGACTATCTTTAGAACAAATATCAGATATATTAGAAATAAATAATGATGAAGCAAAAGAACTATTAAAAAGTCTTAAAGCTACTTATGAAGAAGATGCTAGGGGAATTAGAATTAGTTATTTAGGCGATGCTTTTAAACTAACTACTAAAAAAGAGCATAAAGAATATTATCAAAAATTACTAACTAATGAAACTAATAATTTGCTTTCTGATGCAGCATTAGAAACCTTAGCCATTGTTGCTTATAATCAACCAATAACGAGAGTAGAAGTGGATAACTTAAGAGGTGTGAGCACAGCCCAAATGATTCGAAAACTAGTTGCTAAAGGGTTATTAAAAGAAAATGGTAAATCAGATATGCCAGGAAGGCCTAATTTATATTCGACAACTAGTGATTTCTTAGATTACTTTGGTTTATCTTCTATAAGTGATTTGCCAGAAGTAAAAAATAAAGAGAATATCACTGAAAAAGAATTAGATCTATTTACATCAACTTATAAAGAAGAAAACGACTAATATTAGTCGTTTTTATAAGCTAAACTTCTTATTTCTTTATTTATAGTGTCAGCATCATGATTAATTGGCAATAATCCACAATAGCGACATTTTCTTTTTGAAAAAACTTTCATTATTCCAGCATGGGTAACGACAACAACTTTTTTAAAATATAAATATCTTATTAATACATCTAGCGCTCTTTTTTTAGTGTCTGCTAACTTTTCATAAGAGTTATCACCAAAATCTATTCCTTTAGTGAACTCAGCTAAAGCTTTCTGAAATCTTTGGACCTGTACTTCGCTAGTTGTATAAAGTGTTTCTAGGTCTGGAATCCATTCTTTTATTCCTTCTTCAATAATTATAGGAACACCCAATTTTTCAGATATTATACTTGCAGTTTGAACAGTTCTTTTAGTCGGCGAGGAAACAATTATTTCTGTTCCTTCTAATTCTATTCTTCTTGAGGTTACAATAGATTTTTGAATACCCAAATTTGTTAGTGGAGCTTCCGGAGTTATTAATGGTGTCTCATAATATGGCTCACCATGTCTAACTAGAAGAAAATTTGTCAAGAAAACACCTTCTTTTTTAAAATCTGCTGTATAATTTAACATAACATATGGGTTTCGTCAATATTTTTAATTTATTATTATTTTTAATATCCATTGATATTATTTTTGTGAACCATTTTATAAATGGTTATTAGGTGTTTTTATTGTATCTATGGCTGATTGCAATGCTGTATCTTTACCGTTTATAAAATCCTCATAAGTTTCTATTGCATAGATATCTGGGCAAATGATATATGGTTTAAAAAACACTTTATTATTTGGATTGCTTGCAAACTTTTCAAAAGTCTTTTTTCCTTGTACATAATCTATTTCATTATTTACTGGATCACAATAGAAATATTTGGCAGAGTATGAAACTTTTATTTTAGAATTTGGTAATTCAATATATTTACACTCTCCAAATGAATTCTGATCTTCACCTACAGAATCACCAATTAGAGTTGCACCAGCAGCTTTTAAATATAAAGCAGCCATTATTCCAGAAGAAAATACTCCGCGATCAATAAGTGTAATTATATTGAAATTGTGTTCAACTAAGAAATCAATTAAAGGCTTTATTATTTCACTATTACCACCTGCATTTCCTCTGATGTCTAATATAATGCTGCCTACTTTTGTGGCTATTAGTAATTTTTCTATGTTATTAATTAGTTCTTGCATTTGGCCTTCGTTTTTTTCACGGCAACGATTATATATAATATAAATAGCATTGTGTTCTTCTAAAAGCTTAAAAGTCATATTTTGTGGTCTTTTTGCAAGCGATATGTCTAATTCTTCATCGCTATAACTATCTACTGTTATTGTTTTTTCTTGTTCCATATTTAATAATGTAAATTCCCATTTGCCAGTGTTTGAAAATATAGGCAGCAAAGAAAGATCAAAAGGTTCAGAAAGCGCAACTTCTTGTTGATGCTTTAGCCAATTTGAATTATCATACACAATTATTTTTTCAAGTTCAGCTAATAAGTTGTTTATTGATTGGCCATTAATACTAGTAATTATAGAACCAATATATTGCTTAAATTCTTCTTTGTATACTGATACTATAACTGCTTTATCTTCTATTATTCTTATGTTAAAAGGAAAAACCTTTCGATCTCTTGGTGTTAAAACATAGGTATGAGCATCATTAAATAATTTTAATAATAATCTTATGGCATAAAAAAATTCGGTATCATTATTTATGCCATTTCTTTTAATTTGATTAAATAAGTCATAAACAACCTGTTTAGATGTGCGAAAATATAATGATAAATGTTTTTCTTCTAGCTCTTTTAACATGTAAGTGATATCTTCTATATATTTGTTCATTATATTATGCCTTTCTTATAAAAAAGAAATGTATTTTATTTTCTGGCATCTTTTCTATATACATTTATTATATAACGAGTGTATTAAATTTTACAATTAAAAAATCACTAAATTAGTGATCTATTATTTTAATGGTGCCTGCGAAGGGACTTGAACCCATACAATATTGCTATTACTGGATTTTGAGTCCAGCGCGTCTACCAATTCCGCCACGCAGGCAGGCAAATGTATTATAGCATAAATTTTTATTTTGATGAAGTTAAATATGTTATAATATTTTTTAGGAAGTGATTTAATGCGTTATATTGAAATTAAAGATGCTGATAAGATAATTGGTAAAAGTACTTATTTAGTAAGTAATCCAACTAATTATAAAAATAAATGGCATGACTTATTTGGTAATAATAATCCTATTTGTTTAGAGCTAGGCATGGGTAGAGGAGCTTTTATAATTAATATGGCAAAAATGTATCCTAAGATTAATTTTATTGGCTTAGAAGTAGTTGATTCACAAATGGTCCAAGCAGTAAATAAACTAGAGCATGAAAAATTGTCTAATTTGAAATTAATTAATGCTGATGCTAAAGAAATTGATACTATTTTTGGTAAAGAGATTGATACTATTTATTTAACATTCTCTGATCCATGGCCAAAAAATCATGATGAAAAAAGAAGATTTACCCATGAGAGTTATTTAAGACTTTATGATAAAATCTTTAAAAAAGATAAACATATTATTTTAAAGACGGATAATAAAGGTTTTTTTGCTTATTCTTTAGAAACATTAAGCCAATATTGGTATTCATTTAATCGTGTTAGTTTAGATTTACACCATGATGAGCATCCAATTACTAATATTATGACAGACTTTGAGAAGAAGTATTTCGAAGAAGCAAGACCAATATATTATATTGATGCGAGTTTTAAAAATTAAAAAGAACTATTTAGAGATAGTTTGATTAAAAAAGACATTTTAAAAAAGAACATTTATAAGAACTGATGACGATATTGAATCGGAGTCAGTTCTTTTAGTTTTTCTTGAAATCTATCATAATTATAATATTTTATGTAATTATCTACAAGGACTTTAGAAAATTCTCTGGTAATATTTTTATTAAGGTAGATGCATTCAGTTTTCAAAGAACTAAAGAAAGATTCAATTGGGACGTTATCAACGCAGCTTCCTTTAATCTTATTGTTTTTTAGTAGTATTCCATATTGCAAACCAGTAAAGTGGAATCCTTGATCAGAATGAAGAACTAAACCTTTTCTTTGCTTATATGGGACTTGTCTAATCGCTTGTTTAACTATTCCTAAAACCAAATCGTTATCCATAAATCTTGATTGATTATATGATACAATACTTTTGTCGAACATATCTTTGATACAACAGAGATATTCGACACCAGTAACTGTTTGAATATAAGTAATATCAATGCTCCATTTTTGATTAGGATGATGAGCATTAAAATCGCGTTTGATTAAATTTGGTATTTTGTGGTGTTTAACTTTAGAATATCTATGTTTTTTCTTTCTGATTATTGATTCTATATTCAGCAGTTTCATATAGCGATATATAGTTGAATTAGTTAATTTAATGCTATATATCGCTTTTATATTCATTCTTAATCTTCTTATTCCTTGACGATTGTCTTTTTGATATTGTTCTAATATTAATTCACTAATACTTTCATCATATTTCTTGTATAACGGTCTTCCTAACTTTATCCAAGAATAGTATCCACTTCTTGAACATTTTAGTATTAAACATAATAAATTAATGTTGTGTTTAGTTTTTAAAACATTAATTATTTGATATTTTTCTTTTGTTGTCTTAGGAAGACCATTAATTTTTTTATATCTTCAACTGCCTTTACGTATTCCATTAGCTCTTCACGACTCATCTCTTCTGGAACGAGCTTTTTTCTTGGATACTTACCAAAATTTGGATTACCTGTACCTCTAGAATCTTTTGTGGTGCCATTTTCTTTATATTGTTTAATCCATCTTTGTAATACTGAATTAGACGATATATCATACTTTCTTTTGAGCTTTTCTCGTCCCGTATCACCATTTAAATATTCTTTTACTATCTGATTCTTTTCTTCAATAGTATATGTTTGGTGTTTAATTGTTTTTCTCATTTTTACCTCCTATCTTTATTTTACCAAATTTAAAAACATATGATTTCTCATATGTTCTTTTTTTACGTGTCCTTTTTTATCAAACTATCTCTTATAGTTCTTTTAATATGCTTTTTATAATATCTTTTCTACCAACACCACTTACAACTTGAACAATATCAAAGCCGGCTCTTCGGTTTCCTTCAATAATAACTGGTCCATCAGGGGTAATAGCAACGTCCCAACCAACAACTTTTATTTCTGGTACTACTTTAGAAGCTTTTAATACTAACTCTTTAGCGTCATCAAAATAGGGTATTTTATAGCCTTTAAAGGCTTTTTTTGATAGAGGATGATATTTATATCTATTTAAGTTTTTATCAACCGCTTCACTAGTTAAAATGCCTGTCTCAACATTTACTAAACTAGCCATTCCACCTTGATGAAAATTATCAACATGGTTTTTGCCATTACCAACCCTTAAAGTAGCAAATATAACTTTGGGATTATTATTAATATTAGATGTCATAATTCTAATTGTATTAACACTAGATGGTGAAAACTCAGCAAGCGATTTATGTTGTTTTACTAACTCTTCAACTAAGTAATTGTTTTTAACCATTTCATTATAAAATAAATCAATATTTTTAATATTTTTGCTTTTTAACTTAGTTACATTAGCTCCACCAAGTCCATCAATGGGTTTGACAATAATTTCTTCATTATTATTTAAAAATTTTATTAAATCATTAATACCATTACTCTTATCAATAAAATCTCTTTTAACGTAATCTTTAAATAATTTCATAAATTTAGTTTTATTCGAAAAGCTTTCTTTATATTTTGAAGGGGAGGCCAACTCATAAAACTTATCTTGGTCTTTAACTGATACATAAGTCATTCTTTCTTTAATGCTTTTGTTATATAGTTCATAATTTAAATAATCATTAAAAGCAAAACCACGAAATATTAATAAAAAGATATAATCAATTACTAAAAATAAATATATTTTATTTTCTTTTTTAGCAATTGCTTTTAATTTTTCTAAGAATCCTTTGTAGTTAGCATTTTTAAATTTACTTATCCACATATCTATCACCTAAGATAATTTTATCATAAAAAGTTTAAAATGATGTTTTTTTGTTGTATAATCTATCTGTGTCCTCGTAGCTCAGTAGGATAGAGCGACCCCCTCCTAAGGGGTAGGCCGTTGGTTCGATTCCAATCGAGGACGCCATAAAAAATATTAATTCTCATAATTTTCTATAATTGTGAGTTTTTTTAATAGAATTTGCAAAAACAAAATGATATACTCTATTTAAGGTGGGCTTATGGAAAAAATAAAGGAATTTAAAAACAATACTTTTGAACAAATAAAACATATGGATGAAGATGGTAACGAATACTGGTTGGCTAGAGAATTGCAATTGGCTTTGCAATATAATCAGTGGCGAAATTTTGAATTAGTTATAAATAAAGCTAAAGAAAACTGTGCTAATAGTAATATCAATATATTAGATCATTTTGCTGACATCAGCAAAACGATAGAAATGCCTAAAAACGCCATAAAACAGGTTAATGATTATAAAGTTTCAAGATATGGTTGTTACTTAATTATGTTAAATGCAGATGCATCAAAAAAAGTAATAGCATTAGGTAAAACATACTTTGCTATACAAACTAGAAAGCAAGAACTATCAAATGAAGAATATAGTCTATTAGATGAAACAGATAAAAGGTTTTATATTAGAAATCAAACAAAAAGCGGTAATTGGACTTTAAATAGAACAGCAGTGGAATCCGGTGTTAAAGATTTGGCAAAATTTCATAATGCCGGATATAAAGGTCTTTATAAAGAAACGGCGGATCAAATATTTAAAAGAAAAAAACTAAGATATCGTGAAGATATTTTAGATAATATGGGTAGTGATGAATTGATTGCTAATTTATTTAGAATTTCCCAGACTAATGGCGCTTTAAAGAAACAGCAAATAAAGACTGAAAAAGCAGCTAATAAACTACATAATAAAATAGGTAAAGCAATCAGGAAAGTAATACAAGATGCTGGTAATACTTTGCCTGAAGAATTACCTTTGCCAGATAAATCATTGAAAGTAATTGAAAAAGAACAGAACAAATTATTAATTGAAAATAAAAATAAGCATTAAAAAACTCTCATTAGAGAGTTTTATTTTTCAATATAATAAGCATAATATTCATCAAAAGTAATATTTTCATTATATATTTTAGTAGCAACATCAACACCTACATATCGATAATGCCATGGCTCATAATCAAAGCCAGTTAAATTATTTTTATCTTTAGGATATCTTAATATAAAACCATATTTATAAGCATTTGTTTGTAACCAAGTGAATTCAGGAGTGGTTTCAAAATCTTTTAATAATGAACCATATTTTGTTATATCAATAGATAATCCGCTTTGATGATCAGAGTGTCCTGGTCTAGCGCCAACTTTATCCGCGTATTTTTTGCCACCATAACTAAGATTACTATTATATAAACTTTCTTGGTATTCATATGATCTGTATGAACCAGTAATAATTAGTGATAGTCCTTCGTTTTTTGCGGCATTATACATTTTAATAAATTTATCTAACGCTATTTTTCTTAACTTATTACCGCTATAAGAATAAGCTAAAGAAACGGATTTTAAATCATCAAAAGTAACATCTTCATTTAGTTTGTAAAATTTATTAATTAAGATTAATTCATCTTTAGAAATATCTGTTTCTTTTATTGTATCTTTATCATACCAGGCTTTATCAGCTTTAACATTAACAGTCGCAATAACATCACTTAATAAACTATTAGCACTTAATTCTAAGTAAGCTAAATAACTATCTAGATTTTTATTTAAATAATATTTTTCATTCATTAATTTATATATATTAGCATTATATTTTTCATTTAATAATTGATCTACTTTAGTATCACTTAGATTTTTTTCTATTAAAGAAACTTCCTTTTTATTATAACCAAGTTCTAATAGTTTATAAGTGTCAGATTTATGATAAATAATGGTTTTAATAATTATAATACCAACTATTAAAACAATTAAACCTATAGCTCCTAGAAATAAGCATTTTTTAATTTCTTTTCTTAACTTTAATTTTTTCATAAATACACCTCACTACTATATAATTATTATAACACAATAATATTGAAATTTTAAATCTCTATGATATAATTATAACGAACTTTGCCGCTTTAGTTCAGTGGTAAAACAGATGCATGGTAAGCATCAAAGGACTGTTCAATTCAGTCAAGCGGCACCATTTGAATATTAAAAGATTAATAATAATTAATCTTTTTTTATGTTAAAATATCTTTGAGGTGTAATTATGAAAATCATAACTATATGTGGAAGCTTAAAATTTCAAAAAGAAATGATGGAGATAAGTGAAAAAATGGAATTACAAGGCAATTGTGTATTACCTCCCATTTATCCAGCCAGATCAAACAAAGATTCTTATACAGAAGAAGAACTATTAATGTTTGATAAAATGCATAAAGAAAAGATAAAATTATCAGATGCAATATTAGTAGTAAATGTAGATGGTTATATTGGAAATGCCACAAATAATGAAATCCTTTATGCAAAATCATTAAATAAAGAAGTTTTGTATTATACGGATTTAATAAAATAGAGGTGTAATTATGAAAATTAAATTAATTTCTCATCGCATGAATTTAGGTGATATTAATAATCCTTTAAATAATCAAATTGATAATAGTTATGAAGCCTTACAAGTAGTAACCAAAGAAGATATAAATGTAATATCTGGTTTTGAGTGTGATTTAAGACTTACTAAAGATAAAGTTTTAGTAGTAGTTCATGATGAATCTACAAAGACGATAACTAAAGATAAAAAAAATTATAAAATAGCTGATTTAAATTATAACGAGCTAGAAAAAGTCATTGTTAAAGATATCATTTGGTACTATAAAGGGATGATATTGAGATCTTTCTTATTTCCGGATTCCAAAAAAATAAGAAAAGTATTAAAAGAAAAATTACAAAGAGATACTATTATTCCTAAAGCTTATGATATGTTTGAATATTTAGTAAAAAATAATTATCAAGGCGAAATAATCTTAGAGTTAAAAGAAGATAATGAAGAATGTAAAAATGAAATGATTAAGTTAATTAATAAATATAAAGATAAACTAAATATTTTAGTTCATGGTTATTATTACGATAAGATCTTTGATATTAAAAATAAAACTGGTGTTAAGATAGGCTGTTTATATAATGGCATAGGTCATAGAACAATAAAGTTTAATTCTGATTATATAAATAAGCATAATTATGATTTTTATTCACTAATGTGGGAAGTTTTAAATAAAAAGAATTTAAAAGCCATTATTAATAATAAAAAAGATTTATATTTATGGACCATTGATAGTATCATTCATTATAAGTTAACTTTATTCATATTAAAAAGATATTATAAGAAATATCATCAGTTACCAAAAAACATTTATTTTATTACTAATATCCCTTTAATATTAAATGAATACTTAAAAAAAGATAAAATAGCAAATTAATGTTGCTATTTTTTTAAAGTTATTATAAAATACACTGGCAGAAAAGAGGAAAATATGGGAACTTTTATAGAAACAAGCGGAATGGCTTTAGAAGATTTTTATTCTGGCCGAATTGGATCAAGGCTGTTTCAAGGTGAAACTATGCCACTAGAAAACTTTGATTTCAATAATGTTAGTTGTAATATTATTCGTTTTAGATCTTATTTTTTAAGAAATGATACACCAGTTTATACAGGCTGGGTATATAATGGTAAAAAGATAAGCCTTGATTATCTTAGAAAAATCTTGGCAGATGTTAAAGCTTTAAAAGATAAAACATCTACTGAAATATATGCCAAAAAAATGCAATACCCGACTAATGCGACATCTACAGATGGTGAACTCGCCTTTCTTTGTACATCATTTGGCAGATTAAGACACTTAGTTATTCACATTGAAGACACAATAAAATATATGGAAACATATAGTCTTAAGTATGCCTGTGAGACAAATTTTTCGTCATTTTATCCTATGTTTGGAGATGATTTAACATTAACAGAGTATTTAGAAATTATGAGAAATAAAACAATCACCACTGAACTAAAAAATATTATGTATAATCAAAGAGAGATGAAAGCGGCAGTTCTTAAAGCAATAACTTTTTTTAAGAGTCAAAACCAAGATTATTTTGGTAATTTAGATGCTAATGGTGATTGGGATTTTTCTTGGCTTGATAGTGCTACACCAGAAGATGTTTATAATTTATTTATGATTTGTGTTGGCCTTATGAAAGGGCTAAACAACGGATTAAGCGGCCAAGAGGTTGTGTATAAAGAAATGCTAGATTTATTAGATTTTATTAATCCTAGAAAAAATGAAGAAGCAAGAAAACTAGAATATCAAAATCCTGATGGTAAATAAGTAATTATTTCACATACTTTTCACTTTTAAAGATTGAAATAATAATTCACTATGATATAATCTATATATAGGAAGTAGGTACAAATGGAAAAGAAAGAAATTAAAAAGTTATTTTTATTACTTTATATTATGTTAGGTTTATTAGTTGTTAATACTTGTTTTGTTATATTTGATAATGGAACAGTAAAAACTGATAATACAAAAGAAGAAGAAACAACGGATGATTATGATGTAAGTTCATTTAATGCAATTGATGAAACTGGATTCATGGAAACAGTTAATAAATCAGATCTTCAAGTTATTTATTTAGGTAGAGCAACTTGTGGATATTGTGTTCAATTCTTACCAACTATGAAAAAAGCTCAAGACAACCTTGGTTATACAACAAATTATGTTGATATAACAGCTGTTGATACTTCAAGTGAGGATTATACAAAGATGACAACTATGATTAATAATATGACTGAAACATTTAATAAAGAACATAATTATACTGGTGAAAGTGCTTATGAATACTTATATGGCTATACGCCAATGTTTGTATTAGCTAAGAATGGTAAAATAGTTGATGTTTGGGTAGGATACTCAGACTATGCAACATTTGCTGCTTGGTTAAATGAAAACGGGATAAAATAACATAATTAAAAAAACTCGGGAATACCGAGTTTTTTATTGTTTTTAATCATAAAATAGTTGATTTTATAATAAATTAAATATATAATGTTAGTGCGAATTGAAATGCGCCCATAGCTCAATTGGATAGAGCGTTAGGCTACGGACCTAAAGGCTGGGGGTTCGAGTCCCTCTGGGCGTACCAATTTAATTTAATGTCGGGAAATAGCACAACTTGGTAGTGCGCTTGGTTTGGGACCAAGAGGTTGCAGGTTCAAATCCTGTTTTCCCGACCATTCTGTTAGCAAAGTCCTATTCAATGGGGCTTTTTTCATGTCTAAATTTTCCATTCTCTTATTATTCTCTTGTTCTATTAAATTGTTTAATAGAATTACTGCCTTATCTTCATCTTCTGGAATTAAGTGTGAATAAGTATTTAGTGTCATTGATAAGTCAGCGTGTCCTAATCTTTTGCTTATAACAGTAATAGGAACACCTCTAGATAATAATAAGGTGGCATGACTATGTCTGAAGTCATGAATCTTAATTCTTTTGACATGGGCTTCTAAACAATAATCATCTTTTTTTCTACCAACAGTGGTTTGAGATAGGGGAGATAAGCCACCAAAAACAAACCAATCATCATTAAAGTCAACATAAGCTTTATAATATTCTTTTAATCTCTTTAAAAGGTTAATTGTTTCATTGTCTAAACGAATATTTCTTTTAGAACTTTTCGTTTTTGGAACATTGAATATTAATCCGTTGTTAGAATCTCTTTCTTTAGCAAGAGTTCTTTCTACCTTTATATAATCATCTTTTATGTGATTCCAAGTAAGAGCTAAACATTCGCCTAATCTCATACCAGTAAAATATAAAGTTTTATATAATGTTGAATAAACTTCATCATCTATAATTTTTATAAATTGATTAAATTCTTCATAAGTCCAAAAGTCAACTTTTGGCATATAATTTCTTTTTGAAAAATTTCCAACTTTACTGGCGATGTTTTTGTCTAAATCATAAAAGCTAACGGCATAGTTTAATATTGCTACCATAGAGCCGTGAAGATTGGCGTTGTATTTATAAGAAAACTTCTTGTTTATTATTTGCTCCTTCCAATCAATATAAATGCCTCTTGTTATTTTAGATAAGTTATAATCTTTGAAATAAGGAAGTATATGATTTTCATATCTGCTAATAGTAGCACGAATAGACTGGGCTTTTAGATTCTGCTTTTTATCTTTAATAAAATCATTGTATAGCTCTTGAAAAGTTATGTCGTTGTTTAATTTTTCATGTTTAGTTAAAAATAATAATTCTGCTTCTTTAGCCTCACTTTTCGTTTTAAAGCCACTACGGCACTTTTGAACTCTGTTACCAAATTTATCTTCAACATAAGTTCTAAAATACCATGTGTTTCTTTTTGAATCTTTATAAGTTGCCATTATTTTTCTTCCTTTCTTATTTCGTTTTCTAATTTTGCCATTTTAGCAATATAGTCTAGGTCCATTTCCATATATTTTATTAGGTATTGCATAGGAATTATCTTTCTTTTTGCTTTAGGCAATTTTTTGCCGCTTTCAATAATTTCTTCCGATATCGTGTCCCTTATGGAAATAGCGCTATCTCTTCCAACATCGGCTATTATCATAATATCTTTAACATTTGCCCAAGGTTTAGATAATAGAGCAAATAAATTTTTGTTAGTCATATTACACCTCCAATCTATCTTTATCCAACTCAGGATAATTACATTTTTATAATATATCCAATTCAGGATAATGTCAATAGACAAATTAAAAAAATGTGATATAATTTAATTGAACGGAGAAGGGTGTATATGAAAAAGCAAGAAGAAAATAAAATGACAGATTTAGAAAGAGAAAAACTAGAATCATGTTTTTTATATAGTGATAATGCGATATATGAACTATTAAAAGGAAACAAAAAGGATAAATCTAAGCCTCAGCTAAAAGATTTCATAAAATACACAAGGGAAACTTTAGGTTATACACAACAAGAATTTGCCAATTGGCTAGATATAAAGCAAAATACTTTGTCAAGATACGAAAATGGAATAAGACCTGTGCCATTTGTATTGTTTATGGATTTGTGTCACGAGTTGGGATATGATATTTCTATAAAGAAAAGAGAAAAAGATTTGGGTTCCAATGATGAACTTGTAAAAGAATATAAAGAAGAAAAGAAACAATGGAAAAATAAATAATCAGCCTAGGAGGTAAAAATGTCTAATTTTAAGTTTATAGATTTATTTGCTGGTATTGGAGGCATAAGGAAGCCTTATCAAGAACTGGGTGGCAAATGTGTTTTTTCATCAGAAATAGATAAATTCGCTATTAAAACATATGAAGCCAATTGGGGGGAAATGCCTAGTGGCGATATAACAAAAATTAGTGCAGAAAATATACCTAGTTTTGATATATTACTAGCAGGATTCCCTTGCCAAGCCTTTTCAATTGCTGGCAAAAGGAAGGGCTTTGATGATACAAGGGGAACTTTGTTTTTTGAGGTTGAAAGAATATTAGAATCTCACAAGCCAAAATGTTTTATGTTGGAGAATGTTAAAGGACTTTTAAGTCATGATAAAGGTAACACCTTTAGAGTAATGAAAGATATTTTAGAAAAAAAGCTAAATTATAAAATTTATTATAAAGTGTTAAATGCAAAAGATTTTGGCGTTCCTCAAAATAGAGAAAGAATAATTATAGTTGGTTTTAGAAATCATAATATTAATTTTGAATTTCCAAAGCCGACTGGGGATTTAGTTTGTTTAGGCGACATTTTAGAAAAGAAGGTTGATTCTAAATATACTATTTCGGATAAAATATGGTTAAGCCATCAACGAAGAAAAAAAGAGCACAATGCTAGAGGCAATGGTTTTGGATATAGCCTATTTAATGAAAATTCTAAATATACAAGTACAATATCAGCAAGATACTATAAAGATGGTTCTGAAATATTAATTGAACAAAAAGGTAATAATCCAAGAAAACTGACGCCTAGAGAAGCAGCGAGATTGCAGGGGTTCCCAGATGAATTTAAATTAGTTGTTAGTGATTTACAATGTTATAAACAATTTGGGAATTCAGTTCCAACTAAAATGATAGGAGCCGTTGCGGTTGCAGTAATAAATGCTTTGAAAGAAGGTGGAGAAATTGATTGAGTTTTTAAAATTATTTAAGAAAAAAGGAGAAAAAGGTAAATTTACGATAACAGAATCTTCTTATAATAACAATTTGCAATTTTATACTATATTAAAATTATTAATAAAGTGTAAGTTATCAGATAATCAATTAATCCTATTTCAAGATACATTAACTAAAAACTTTAAACTAACCGATAAAGGTTTATTTAGAAAAATTTTATTAAGTAACAATGAAATCGTTTCTGAGGGAATACAAAAGTATGAAGATATGTGTGTTTTAATTAATACTATTGAACGCTCTAATATTGTAATGTGGAAAGAAATGCTTGATGTTTCAATAGAACTTATGTTAATAAAAGATTTGATATTGCAAGAATCTAAAAATTACGCAAATAATCAATATAAAGAAGTAATAAAAAATTTAAATGATAGATTAAGCCTAGAGTATGATATGTCAAAACTTAGTTTACCATATGGTCAAAGAGTTATTAGTTCATTATTGGTTTATGTTTTAACTAGTGATTCTAGAGAAACGGGTTTTTTATTAGAAATGAGCGGGAAAACAGTTAAGGCTTTTAATAAAAAGTTGATAAAAATTGTAGATAAATATAATATTAATTGTAATAATATGTTTTCACTGATTATGACAGAAAGTGTTAATCAAAGTATTGTTTCAGATGCTGGTCAATCATATGAAAGTCGAGTTAAAGAAAAATTAATTCCATTAGTAGACAAGATTAATGGTCACTCTCATGATAGCAAAATTTCCTCAGTAGAATATGATTTTACCTTTATTTTGAACAAATATAAATGCGGAGTAAGTGCAAAAAGGACTTTAAGGGAAAGGTATAAACAAAATTTTGAAGATTCTCAATTTTTAGATGTTGATTATATGTTTCTAATAACATTAGGAATTGATTTAAACGAGGAAAAACTAAACAACATATTACAAAAAAAGGGGATTTATGTAATTGTTTCTCAAGAAATGTACGAATCTAGGGAATATTTAAAAAATAGTAATCGCGTAATATCTTCTGGAGATTTATCGCGTAGAACACTTGAAAAGGTAACCTCAACAAAAATTTTAGCAGAAAATGAATTAAGAAAAATAAAAGGTTAAGTATAAAAAACACTTATAAAAGTGCTTATTTATTGCTTATGTTATAAAAATACCATTGTAAAGTAAAAAAACATGTGCTATTATTCCCCTGAAGGTAGGCACATGTCTTCTCAACCTGCACCATTATATTAAAATATATATAATTAGTTGTCAAGATAAATGCTTTTAAAAATTGCCTTCTAGAAAGGCGGATATATGAGCTATTATATTAATACTAAAAGACAATCGCAGCAAGACGGCGGCAACTACGAAATACATCAATCTGGCTGTAAATGGTGTGTTTTCTCTAATGACTGGTATAAGAAATTGCCAGATAAGGTTTTTCTTCAATCGGAAGCAAAAAGCTATGTATTAGAAAACATATTTTTATATCGTGATTATAATACTAAAGAAATAATTGATAAACGCTTAGTAAATGGTTGCAAAGATTGTTGCCCTTTTATTCATACTGCTTAGAAGCTAAAAAAGATATTTTTAAATATCTTTTTTATTTATAATAATTAAAATAATTTATTTTCAATTGTTGATAAAATGTTCCCATTTATATCTTCTTTAAATATATTTTCTTTTGTATAATGAGTGATTCCTTTTATTCTATTATATAAAGCTTTTTTAGTTTCAGAATCTGCAAACTCATACTGCTTTTTTAAAGGAACATTTGATATTATATAGACTTTATTATATAAAGCAAATTTATTTCTATATCTTGATGGTAATTGTGTTTTTTCATAACCTTCTAAGTATGTTAAAAAGCAATTTAAATTAAAATCAGAGTGATATTCATCAAAGATAATTACTTCTTCGCCATTATAATTATAAAATGGATCTCTTTGATAATCTGTGACTCTACAATATGATAATTCTCTTTCTTTACAATAATAAACAACACTATAAGTTTTTCCAGTTCTACTTTCGCCATATATATAATTAACTTCTACATCACGAAAATTGTTTGCTCTTTCTGATTGATTTAATTCGCGGATTTTATCTAATTTATTACTAAACCTAAAGTAACACTTTGGATATTTTTTTGATAGCTCTATATCAGTTGTTCCGTTATATATATCATTTATAAATGCGTCATAGTTTTCGCCATCTGATTTTCTTTCAGCAAGCCATAAATTTAACTCTTCAGCAAAATTAAGTTTTATATCTTCTTCTTTATAAGGCTGTTTTCCTTCTATGCCTTTATGCAATAAATAATTATAGCATTCAGCGTTACTACCCCTTTGAACTTCACAACTTCCATATGGCATAATTTTTAAAAGAGTTTCTTTTCTTATTTGAGAATCATTTTGAATAATAAAATGAGAATGAATATTATTTTCGTCCTTATCGTGTACAATGTACATAACTTTTTTGTACTTTTCACATAGCGTAGTAAAAATATGTTCAAAGTCATATTCAAATACGCTGTTTTCTTTTGTCATATTGGTCTTGCTGATTCTACAAAACCATTTATAGTGTCTTTCCATATAATGTTTTCCTTTCTACTACCGATTTTGTCTCATGTCTCAACAAGTTATAAAGGGAATGACTTCCTTTATAACTTGTTTGTATGGAGTTAAGTTGGCGCATTATTGAAACAAGCCGTGTCCACACGCTCAATTCGCTTGAGTGGACACTGGCAACGGCTAATGGTGGTATCCATATATGTGCACATTCTTTCTAGAATTGTTAATAATTGTTTTTTACAGAAAAAAGTAGTAATATATTTATTGTCGGGGGGATAAAAATGAAAATTAAAGATAGGCCAAGTGTTATTGCTCATTTAAGTAATTTACAGGGTATAATAACTAGAATGTCCACAAATAGTTCAAATGTTAAAGCTCTAACTACAGTAATATATACAATAACCACCACAGTTTTGGTTAGTTTAGGGAAGCCTGATTATATTTGTTTAATTGGAATTTTATGCTCAATCTTTGGTTGGCTTTTTGATTCATATTATTTGGGCATTGAAAAAGTTTTTAGAAGCCAATATACAGAATTTAATAAAAAGCTTAATAAAGGAGAATTAATAGAAGAAGAACTTTTTGAAATACCAAGTAGAAATGTTGATTTTGAATCAGAAAAGTTTTATAAAACTTTAGAAGCGCTTTTTTCAAAATCAACAATATTGTTTTATGGAGTTCTTATTTTAATTAGTTTAATAATATATAGTGTTTAAACTTTGAAAGAAAGGAGGTAACTATGGCAAATAAAGTTTTTATTTCGTTTAGAATGTCTGATGGAGGAAAAATAAAAGAAAATTTGGTTGAAAAGCTTAAGGACTGGACTATAAATAAATCTGAAGAAGTTGATAGAAGAGGCATGACTGACGAAACAATAAAAAGATACTTATATGAAAAATTAGCTGATTCATCTTTAACTATAGTTTTATTAACACCAAATGCGATTAACTATGAAACAGAAGAATACACAGAAAAAATTAATGATTGGCTATATGATGAATTAAGATATTCTTTAGAAAATAGAGAGGGTAATAAAACAAATGGCGTTTTAGCAATATATACGGAAGAAGCAAAAAGCCAACTTATAGATGATAGTGGAGAAACAATAAAAATAAATAATTTTAACAATCTTGTAAGGAAAAATATGTTTAATATAAAAAGTAGCTATAAGAAAAATCCTAATCAAAACATATATGACTCTGACTATGATCATTATATTTCTTTAATTTCACTTAATAGTTTTTTGGCTAATCCCAAAAAATATATAGATATCGCAATAGAGAAGAGAAGCGTTATTGATCATTATGAAATTAAATGTAGAATGTAAAAATTTTCTCTTAATTTTCTCTTAAAAAACGAAAAAAGTAGTGAAAATTAGAAAATAGCAGAAATACAAACCCGCATAAACACTGGGATAGGAAGATACCGAAAATAACTAGGCTAGTCCTGTTTTCCCGACCATGAGGAATGAAAAAGAGATTTCCAAAAGAAATCTCTTTTTATATTATTAAAAATGTAAAAAGTATTGGTATTTAATTTAAAATAATATATAATATAGATAAGGTGATTTTATGAAGTTGTATGAAACAGAATATTGGGATGTGGTTTTTGTAAATTGGTCTCAAGCTTTTGTGGGAAATTGTATTATTTCAAGTAAAATGAAAAGAAAAAATCTGGGTGAGTTAACAAAAGAAGAATGGGAAGATTTGGGTAATATAGAAAAAGCTTTAGAAACCATAACAAAAAAACTATTTAATGCAACTATGTTTAATTTTGCATGTTTAATGAATGATGCTTACAAAAATAACGAAGAGCCAAATGTACATTTTCATTTTATTCCAAGATATAAAGAAGAACTAATTTTATTTAAGAGAAAATACAAAGATAAACATTTTGGCTATAATTTTTGGAAATGGAGTTTGAACAGATTTAAGTCACAAGAGAATATATATACAAAAGAAGAAATAAAAAATATATATAATATGATGCTAAAAGAAATGAAAAAAGAGAATAAATAAAAATTTGGAAATCCCTTTTATTTCCCGACCATTTATGAATAAAAAACTATGGAAATAAAAGTACATAGTTTTTTTTATTAAAATAATATATAATTAGCTTAGGTGATAAATATATTATTAAATATTGTTGAAATTTTATTTTTATTTGTTATCCCAATAATGTTACTATATTTTAAAAAGATAAATTTTAAATATAGGATACATGTTTTAAGTTTGATTTGTATAATAGCAATAGGCATAGTTGTTTTTGAAAAATGGAGTTTTTTTGATCTTGGCATGAGAATAGATAATATTAAAGAAGGTTTAATTCCTTATGTGGCTTTTACTGCAATTGGTGTTTTGTGTTTAGTTATATCGGCCAAGATTTTGAAAAATAAACCAGATAAAGATTTTTATAAACAAAAGCATTTTATTTTTGGCTTTATTCTTCTTAGTATATTACAGGAATTCTTATTTAGAAGCTTTTTAATAGTAAAGCTTTCTTCTTTTATTAATTCAACGTTCTTAATTATATTAATTAATGCTGTTCTATTTACAATTATGCATCTTATTTATTTTAATAAGAAATCAGTACTATTTTTATTGTTTTGCAGCGGTTTAATTTTTGCTTATTTATATCTAAGTTTCCCTAATTTAATTTTAATATCAATATCACATTCTATACTCAATTATTTTGCTGTTATGTTTGGGTTCTTTTCTGAAGAAGATGATAAAGTTAAAAAAGATAGTTAAACAAAAATAAAAATGGAGTATAAAAATGAAAATAATAACCTGGAATATAAATGGATACAGAAGTGCTGATAAATTTGGAAATGTTTATGAACTTATCTCAAGAGACAGACCCGATATAATTTGTTTACAAGAAATAAAAATGAATGCTGAAGTTATAAATGATTATAATTATAATTGTTATTATAATTTTGCTTCTAAAAAAGGTTATAGCGGAACAATGATATTTACAAAAGAAAAACCAATTAACATAATTACAAAAATTGGCCTTAAAAAGTTTGACGAAGAGGGTAGATTTTTATTATTGGAATATGATAATCTAATTATAATAAACTTATATATTCCACATGGCGGAAGGCAGAAAGAAAATCATGTATATAAATTTGCATCTATACGTAAAATTTTTAATTTAATAAAAAAAATAAATAAAAGAGTTATTATTTGTACTGATTTTAACATTGCTCATAATGAATTAGATGTATCAAGATATAAATATAATTATAACAACAACATGTTTACTTTAAAAGAAAGAACAATGATTGATAAGCTTCTAAATATGGGCTTTTTAGATAGTTTTAGGGTAAAAGTAAAAGAAGGAAACGTATATTCCTGGTGGCCAAATGGTTTTAATGCTAGAGAAAGAAATTTAGGTTGGAGAATTGATTATATATTTGTGCCACAAAAATTAAAAAGGCAAATAAAAACCACTAAATATTTAAAAGCTCAGTACGGATCTGATCATTGCCCTTACATGCTAGAATTAGATGTTTGACAAGAGAAGTTTGAAAATAAAAATTATAAAAACTGTGATATAACATCACAGTTTTTATTTATGTTATAATAATATTGTAAATGTTAACTTTAGTTGACAAATTTCAAGTTATAATTGGTAGAGTGCAACTAATAAAAATGATATTATTTTTAAGAGGTGAGAAATTATGAAATTAGGAGAAAGGTTATATAACTATAGAAAGAAGATAGGATTATCTCAAGAAGATATGGCATCTAAGTTAAATGTAACTAGACAAACAGTATCTAAATGGGAGACTGATCAAACATTACCAGATTTAGACAAGATAGAATCAATATGTGAATTATTTAATATTTCTACTGATGAATTATTAAAAGGTAGGAAAGAAGAAGTTAATACTTTAAATATTACTGAAAATAAAAAGCAAAAAGCTTTAGTAATAAGTGGTAGTATTCTTTTATATTTTATTGCTATTATATGGATTATATTATCTGCGACATTTTTAAATATTAATGAAGGCATAATGGTATCTATATTCATGCTTATAATTGGCTTATCAACTGTAAATATGGTTTATTATTTTATTTCTAATAGTAATATGAAAAAATCAAAAGAAAAGAAGAAAGAAGAAAATAATAAAATAAATAGAATTATAGAAATTACATCATTAGTATTCTTAATATTATATTTAGGAATTAGTTTTATAACATTCGCATGGCATATAACATGGATTATGTGGCTTATATATGCGCTTGTTGTATCTATTATAAAATTAATCTTTAATGAGGAGAATAAAAAAGATGAATAAGAATGTAAAAATAATTATACTATCTTTTCTAGTGCTTGTTTTAATAGCTATTATGACAGTATTAATCGAATATAAAGATAAATATTATTTTAATATCTTTGATTATAAAACTGAATTAATATATGAAAAGGATTTTAATAATAGCGATATTAATAGCTTTGATATATCATCTGATTTATCAGATGTAGTTATTAAGAAAAGTAATGAAGAAGCTATTGCTGTCAAAGTATATGGTGATAAAGAAGATGAAGTAACAACTAATGTAAAAGATAATAACTTATATATTGTTAATGATAACTCTACAACTATTTGTTTATTCTTTTGTATGATGAATTCTAGAATAGAAATAATGGTTCCAAATAGTGAATATAATAATTTAAAAGTTAAAATAGCTAGTGGCGATATAGACGTAGAAGATATTATATTTAATAATATTACAGCTAGTTCTAAATCAGGAGATATAAAACTAAATAAAGCTACCAAAGTAGATATAGATTTAGTATCAGGCGACATAAATTTCAAAGAAATAGATAATGGCAAAATAACTACGGTATCAGGAGATATAACTGGTAATAATGTAAATGAGATAACTGCTAAAGTAGTATCAGGTGATATAGAGATATCTAATATAAGTAAATCATGTCAAATATCAACCACATCAGGTAGTATATTAATATCAAACTTAAATATTTCAAGCAATTCAACATTAAAAACGATTTCAGGGGATATAAGAGTTTCTAAAGCTAATGATATATATTTTGATGCTTCAACAGTAAGTGGAGATATTTACATCGAAAAGAACAATCGTTTTTCAGAAATAGAAGTAAAGATATCAACCACATCAGGAGATGTCATTATATCTAAATAATACGATAATAAACTACGATAAAAATCGTGGTTTTAATTTGTTTTAAATTAATATATAATGAACTTAGGTGATATCATGAAAAGAACTATTGGTACTTATTCAAATTGTTCAAATTGTAAAAATAAAATAACAGAGTGCTGCACTAATTTCAACAACATAGATGATCCTTTAATGACAAAAGAAGAAATGCAAATGATAGAAAAAAAGACTGGCTTAAAAAGTATTGGCATTAAAGCGACAAAGAATTTATATAAAATAAGAACTAATGATAAGGGTCATTGTATTTTTTTTAATAATAATAAATGTAAAATATATAAATATCGCCCAACTGACTGTAGGCTGTTCCCTTTTGATCTAAAATTAAAAGATAACAAAAAATATTTAATTATTTATAAAAAACCTTGTGAAAATTTTGCTGTAGATCAAAGTTTTATAAGTGATAATATTAATAATATAGAGTTGCTGGTTGGTGATTTAAAAAAATATATTAAGGAATATAATGATGAAAACTGTTTTGATAAACTAAAAGATAAAGAATATATAATTATAAAAGAAATAGATTAGGTGATATTATGAAAGAAGATTTAATTGCTCATTGTGGAATGAATTGTAGTTTGTGTATAGCTTATATATTTGGTAAAAATGATTTAAATAAAAAAGGCTTTCATAAGAAATATTGCCCTGGTTGTATACCAAGAGGGAAGAATTGTACTTTTACACTTGCTAATCATTGTGAATTAATAGGTAATGGTAAAATAAGATATTGTTATGAATGTAATGATTATCCTTGCAAATATTTAAAGAATTTAGATAAAAGATATAAAACTAAATATAACATGAGTATGATTGATAATTTAAATTACATAAAAGAGGATGGCATAGACAAATTTTTAAAAGCAGAAACTAAAAAATGGCAATGTAATAGTTGTGGAGAATTAATATGCTGTCATAGTAATACATGTTTAAATTGTCATATTGATGATTTAAAAAAATAATTTTTTAAGGTGGTAATATATGAAAAAAGAAGCAATTTTATTTATTCATGGATTTATGGGTAATCCTAATGAGTTTGATATATTAAAAAATAATTTTAATAATTTAGGCTACGAAACATTTGGCTTTGTCTTATCTGGTCATAACGGTGGAAGAATTAATCATGTTAAAAGAAAAGACTGGGAAAATGATTGTATTTCTAATATTAATTTAATTTTATCTAAAGGATATAAAGAAATAATTATTGTTTCTCATAGTATGGGAGCAGTTCTTGCTTCAATGATGGCTTTAAAATATAAAGATAAAATAAAAAAGATTGTTTATTTATCGCCGGCATTCGAATATTTAAGAATGGAAAATAGAAAACTACAAATATTTCCTAGTATTAAACAAATAATTAAAATAGCTAAAGAAAAAGAAAACAAAGAACGTTCATCACAGATATTTAGATTAACAATATCTTCTATAAGAGAGTTTTGTTTATTAGTAAAAGAACATGGCTATGATGTTTTAAAGGTTAAATGTCCAATATTATTATTACATGGTGAAAATGATAATGTAATACCCTTAAAACAAGTTAAAACCATATATAATAAGATTGATAACAAAAATAAAAATTTTATTTTAGTAGAAAATGAATCCCATTGGTTTTTATCTCATAAAGTAGATAACTTGATATATCAAGAAATTAATAAATTCTGTCAAAATAAAAAGTAGATTTAATCTACTTTTATTATTTTATTAAATATTTAAATAATTCGTATGTCATCATTGCTGGCCATACTAAGGCTTTTAAAAAACCCAATACGCCTTGCCAAAATGTTCCAGCTTGACTAATAAAAAATATTGCTGACCCAATAAAACCTAGACCATATATACATCCATTGCTAGCATGACATTTATGATGATAATGTTTGTGAGTTTCTTCAGAATTACAGTCACAACTACAATCGCATTTTTCTTCGATTTTATCTTTAATCTTTTTTTCAATCTTCTTTTCGATTTCTTTTTCAACTTTCTTCATTTTGTTCCTCCTACTATGTATTTATTTTATCACATTTTTATTCCTAGTGATATACTTATTATAGAAAGAAGTGAGTTAGTATGATAGAAAAAATTAAAAAGTTTATAATTAAAAACAAGAAAATAATTTTAATTCTTACTTTAGCTATGATATTTATAATTCTTGCTTTATTACTTATTTTAAAATTATTTGTTAATAACAAATATTACTATAGTGAAAGTAAGACCGCTAACGACTCTAAGGAAGCTTTAAATACTTTATATCAAGCTTATGAAAAATCAAAAGCGACTTTTAAAGTATATGGTGATGTTACAGACAAAGTTAATCCTTCGATGAAAATAACTTGTGATGGTAAAAGTACTATAGCTAATTTATCTGATAAGCCAATAACTGTTGGTAATCACTGTATAATTACTTTAATACCAATGTGGGATGGTGGTGGTTATTTAAATGCTTATATAACTACTCCTGATGGTTCTTTAGTTACTTTAAGCTCTTATGATAACCCAGAAATTCAATTAAATGCTTATAAAAATGAAACGAGAGTAGTTATCAAAAGCGGAACTCTTTATACTAGAGTTAATAAACAAGCTAAAAACAGTAAGTTTAACATTCAAATTAGCAATTTAATTCTCACTTCAAATGGTGGGGAAGAAGTAAGTGCCACCGCCAATATTCTTGATTCTAAATCAGCTTTTGATTTGTTTTATGGCGGTTATGCTGTAAATGGTGATAGATATTATGATAAAATAGAAACCGATACGATTGTTGGTATCGCTTCATTTCAAGTTATAAAAGGAACAACTAAAATCTATCAAAGAGATGATATGCGCATCATCGGTGGGGAAGGGCATAAACATTATATATTCTTTGGTCAAGGAACTCCAAACGAAACTATTTATTTTACTGAAAATGGCGAAGAAGACTTTAGTGTATATTATCAATTAGATCAAGAAATTGAAGATAAATTGATTATTAAACAAGAAGAATTAAATGAAAATAAAGAATTAGATTTCATCGGTATTATAAACCATGATGAAGATAATAATCAAAGTGATATTGATAAAATAATGGACAAATATCATGATTATTATACTAATAAAAAGAATAATGAAAATACCGAAACTGAAGAAATTGATGATGAAAAAAATAATAATTTAACCACTGAAGGATCTTGTGAAATATACACAGAATTAAGTGGTTATACACCAACAGGCATTTGTTGGTGTCGTAATGATTTTCATTTATATGCTAGTGGTTTATCTGAAATTAATGATAAAGGCTATAGCTTTAGTACAACTGATTTTATTTACTGTTATAGTTTTACAACTGATAGCTATGTAGAAGGATATATATTAAAAGAATGTGCTTTAAATTTAGGCTGGCCAGGAACATATTCTAATGAAGGTGGTTACTCTTGCCAATAGGAGATACTTTGTTATAATACTTTTAGTTAGTAGGTGAATTTTATGACAATAGGATTAGATATTGATGATACCATAACAGAATCTAGTGAGTTAATAGTAAATTATGTAAAAAAACATTTTAATGATGATATAAATATTGTCAGTGAAATATTAGGGGGTAAAATAGAAGGCGAATTACTTCGCTTTTATGATATCCATTTAGGTGAAATGGTTGCTAGTTATAAGTTAAAAGATAATGTTAAAGAAGTTATCGATAGACTACGCAAAAACGGCCACAAAGTGGTTATCATAACAACCAGAGGATTTACCAAGACCAAAGATGATATACCAGGAATAACAAGAAAGTATTTTAAAAAGCATGATATAAATGTTGATAAAATTGTATTTAATAAATTACACAAAGAAGTTGCTTGTGTTACTAATAAAATTGATCTAATGGTTGATGATTCTATTAGTACTTTAGAAAAAATAAAATCAAAAGGGATCAAAGTATTATTATTTAATTCTATGAGTAATAAAAAATCTATAACTAGTTTAAATAGGGTAGATAATTGGTTAGAATTAGAAAGCTATATAAATAGTTTAAAGGAGAATTAATATGTTAAATGAATTGGTGATAGAATTAGTTGTTAAAGATATTAATAAAGCTGTTAATTTTTATACTAAATATTTAGGTTTTAAGATGGATATGAGCGCTCCTAATGAAGATAATTATACTTGGGTAGAGTTATCTAATAATAATTTTAAAATAATGATGCAAGATTTTGCAGAGACTAAAAAGGAAATGATAAATTTTCCAAAAGAGTTATCTTCATCAAATATCATATTACTAAAGTATGACCTTGATAAATTAAAAGAAATATATAATTTGGTAATTAAAGATAATATAAGTTTATTTATGGATATTAGAAAAACTGATTATGGTACTACTGAATTTGGTATATTAGATCTGGATAACAATATTATAATTATATCTGGTGAGGGCAATTAAAAAGTCGTGATTAATTCACGACTTTTTCTATTCCCAGTTTTTACAAACATCTATCCATTTTAGATAGTTAGAACATTTTTCTAATTCTTCTAAAGATAATTTGATAGCACTATTAGTGCTTCCACAAGCTGGATAAACATAATTAAATCTTTTTAAAGAAATGTCTAAATATACTTTAACATTTTCATTTATTCCAAATGGACATACACCACCAACTTCATGACCAACTAGTTCTTCTACTTTATCAAAAGGAATCATATTAGCTTTAGAATTAAAACATTCTCTAAACTTTTGGTTATCTATTCTAGCATCACCTGCAGTAACAACCAAAACAACGCCTTCATCGGTAATAAAACCTAATGTTTTAGCAATTTCTTTTGGTTCACATCCTAAAGCGTTAGCAGCGAGTTCAACTGTCGCAGATGATTCATTTAGTTCAATGATTCTTTCTGCCATATCATATTTTTTTAAATATTCTTTTACTTTTATAAGCGACATAATATACCTCTAATCTTTTGAAACATTATATAACAAATATTATTATTTATCTATAAAATTTAAAATAAATTTTGTGGTATAATTATCTAAATAGGAGAGTGGTTTAAATGGGAGAGTTTTTAGGAGCGGCAATTATCTTTTTTTATGCTTTAGCAGCATTAAAATATGTTTTTAAATGGATTAATAAAATATTGTCTAAAACATTTAGAAAAAATGAAAAGTTTTATAATGTTTTTAAAAAAATCATGCTATTTTTCAATAAAATGCATAGAATATTTGGTTTTTTAGCTTTTATAGCAGCTATTACTCATTTTATAGTTCAATATACTAGTATTGGTTTTAGTTTAACTGGTTTTATAGCAGCAATATTAATGAGTATTCAAGTGTCATTAGGAATATATGGAGCTAAAGTTAAAAATAAATGGAAATACTGGATATTGTTACATCGTTTGATGGCCGTTATTATATTAATTTCAATAATAATACACATAGCAGGATAATTAAGTCAATAATACTAATAAAATATATACTTTTATGTTATAATTTTTGTGGTGATGATGTTGAAGAACAATGAGACTTTTAGAAATCTAAAAAAAACTTGGGTATATACTAAAAAACAAAAGAAGCAATTAATAATATTTTTTGTTGGATCTTTAGTATTAAGTGCAGTTGGAGCAGTTGTGCCTGTTTTAAGTGCTCAAGCGTTACTAAAAATAACCGGTAATTTATTAACAGAATTAATATATATAGCTTTAGGAGTTTTTGTTATTGAGATTCTTAGAAATGTAGCTAGGTATTTTTCTCGTAAGTCAAGTCAAGTGCTATTTAGAGAAACGCTTTTATCAATTCAAAGTGATATTTCTAAAAAGATCCTTCGCTTTGAAACAAGGATAATTGATAATACTTCATCAGGGATTTTTATTGACCGAATTACAAAAGATACCAGTGATATAGCAGACATATTTAATCAAATTGGTGGTACTATTACAGATATTATAACTAACATAGGTATTATGGTGGCCATCTTTATTGTTAATAAATATATATTTTTGTTTTTTATGGTAGCAATTATAATTCTGTTTTGGTTTAAGAAAAACAGAATGAAAAAGTGGTTTGAAATTGATAAAGAATATCGTAAATTAAATGAAGCTAATACTGGTTTAATGTCCGAGCTTATTAGAGGGTTAAGAGATATAAAAGTATTAAATGCTGGCAAAAACATTACCAAAACAATCAATAACAAATTAACAAGTTCTAACCAAAAAAGATATGAAATGAATAAAGAATATAGTTTATATAATTTCTTTTCTGGCTCAGTTCAAGATGTTATTGATTTAGCATTTATTTTGCTTGCTGTTTTTCTAGTTAGTAATAAACTTCTAACAATTACTAGTTTCGTGGTTTTGTATATGTATAGAGGTAAAATATTTTCTTTATTAGATTATATTTCTCAGCTTATGGAAATAACAAAACGATTTAATGTATCAGCTGGTAGGGTGTTTGATTTATTAGATGAAGAAAAATATCCTAAAGAAACCTTTGGGAATAAACATATTAATAAAGTAAATGGCGACTTTGAATTTAAAAATGTTAATTTTAGTTATAAAGAAAATCGTAATATTATTAAAGATCTTAGTTTTAAAATTAAAGCCAATACAACAACGGCTTTTGTCGGTAAAAGTGGTAGTGGTAAATCAACCATCTTTAACTTACTAACTAAGTTATATAAAATTAATGATGGCGAAATATTAATTGATGGGGTAAATATTGATCTTTTAGATGAAGAAAGTATTAGAGGTAATATCACAGTTATTACTCAATCGCCTTATATATTTAATTTTTCTATTAAAGATAATTTAAAAATTGTTAATGATAAAGCTAGCGATGAAGAAATTATCAAGGCTTGTAAGAAAGCTTCATTACATGACTTTATTATGAGTCTACCTGATAAGTATGATACCTTAATTGGTGAAGGCGGAACGATGTTATCTGGTGGTGAACGTCAGAGATTAGCCATAGCCAGAGCACTTCTTAAGAAAAGTGAAATCATATTGTTTGATGAAGCAACTAGTTCTTTAGATAATCAAACCCAAATGGAAATCCAACAGGCAATTAACAATATTAAAGGCACAAACACGATTTTAATTATTGCTCATCGTTTATCGACAGTTATGGATAGCGAAAGAATTATTGTGATTGATGAAGGACAAATAGTAGGTGAAGGGACTCATAAAGAATTATATAAAGAAAACAAATTATACCGAGAATTATATGAAAAAGAATTAACTGAAAATATTAAAGATGAATAATTTATTCATCTTTTTTATTTTGTAGTATAATGATGATATTGCGAATTGAGGGATATAGATGATTAGATTATTAAAAAAATTAGGGATAAAGGAATGGTTACTAATATTAGTTAGTATTGTATTTATCGTTGGTCAAGTTTATTTGGATTTAAAACTACCAGATTATATGACGGAAATAACTACTTTTATTCAAACCAAAGGAACTACTATTAAGGATATAATGATTCCTGGTAGTAAAATGCTTTTATGTGCTCTAGGAAGCCTGGCATCAGCCTTTTTTGTTGGATACTTTGCTGCTTATATAGCAGCTACTTTCTCTAAAAAAATTAGAGGCGAAGTATTTAGAAAAGTTGAAGACTTTGGGATGGAAGAAGTTAATAAATTTTCGACAGGAAGTTTAATAACTAGAACTACTAATGATGTTACCCAAGTTCAAATGGTAATAGCTATGGGGCTTCAATTAATTATTAAAGCACCAATCTTAGCTACTTGGGCAATATCTAAAATAGCTGGCAAAAACTGGGAGTGGAGCTTGGCTACCGGAGTAACTACTTTTGTTTTGCTTGCAGTAATAGTTTTGCTTGTAACAGTAGCACTACCTAAATTTAAAATCATTCAGACTTTAACTGATAACTTAAATAAAGTAACTAGGGAAAATTTAATTGGTATAAGAGTAATAAGAGCTTTTAATGCTGAAACTTTTCAAGAAGATAAATTCAGAAAAGCTAATAATAAATTAACTGATACTAATATGTTTACGCAAAAAATGATGGCTTTAATATCACCAATGATGAATTTATTAATGTCTGGTTTAACAGTATCTATTTATATAATAGGTGCTTATTTAATTGAAAAAGCTGCTTTAACTTCTAAAATCAGTATGTTTAGTGACATGGTAGTCTTTTCTTCATATGCCATGCAAGTTGTTATGGCCTTTATGATGCTAGCTTTCTTCTTTATTTTCTTTCCAAGAGCAGCAATATCAGCCAAAAGGATCTTAGAAGTATTAAATACTAATTCTAAAATTAAAGATGGTAATATATATAAAGATATAACAAACGAAAAAGGAACAATAGAATTTAAAAATGTATCTTTTAAATATCCTGATGCTGAAGAATGTATGTTAGAGGACATTTCTTTCAAAATTGAAAAAGGCGAAACAGTAGCTTTTATTGGTAGTACAGGTAGTGGCAAATCAACATTAATTAATTTAATACCAAGATTTTATGATGCTACAAGTGGAACGATATTAATTGATGGAATTGATGTTAAAGAATATAAATTAGATTATTTATATAACAAATTAGGTTACATACCTCAAAGAGCTGTAATGTTTGTTGGAACAATTAAATATAATGTTAATTATGGGAAAAGTAATAAAAAAATAACTGATAATGATATTAAAAAAGCCGTTAAGATAGCTCAAGGATATGACTTTGTCGAAAGCATGACTGATAAATATAGCTATCATGTGGCTCAGGGTGGTAATAATATTTCGGGAGGTCAAAAACAAAGATTAGCAATAGCCAGAGCAATACTTAGAAATCCAGAAATATATATCTTTGATGATTCATTTTCAGCCCTTGATTATAAAACCGATTATAACTTAAGAAAAGATTTAAGAGAGTATACTAAAGATGCGACAGTACTAATAGTTGCGCAAAGAATAGGGACAATTATTAATGCTGATAAAATTGTGGTATTAGAAAATGGCAAGCTTGTAGGAATTGGTAATCACAAGGAATTGTTAAATAAGTGTAAAGTTTACAAAGAGATCGCGTTATCTCAATTAAGCAAGGAGGAGTTAGAAAATGCCTAATGTTAAAAGTTCTCCTAAAATGATGAAGGAACAAAATATGGGAATGGAAAAACCTAAAGACTTTAAAGGCTCAATGGGTAAGTTAATTAAATTCTCAAAACCATATTATAAATTAATTTTATTATCTTTAGTTCTGGCAATTATTAGTTCAGTATTAACCATAATTGGACCAGATAATATTAAAGAGTTAACTAATGAAATATTAAAAGGCTTAATGTCTGGAATTAACTTTACTAAAGTAAGAAATATTACGATATTTTTAGTATCTATTTATTTAATCAGTGCCATATTTAATTATTCACAAGGCTTTATAATGGCAATTGTAACCAATAAGTTTTCTAAGAAACTACGTAATGAAATAGCTTTAAAAATAAATAAATTACCACTTAGATATTTTGATAATAATACTTATGGTGACATTTTATCTAGAGTTACTAATGATGTTGATACCATAAGTCAAACTATGAATAATAGTGTAGCTTCTTTAGTAGGGGCCATAACACTATTTATTGGTGTATCTACTATGATGTTTATAACTAATTGGCAAATGGCTTTAACTGGTATTATAGCTACTTTATTAGGATTTATATTAATGATAATAATACTTTCTAAATCGCAAAAATATTTTAATGCTCAACAAAATGAATTAGGTAAATTAAATGGTCATATTGAAGAAATATATTCCGGACATGACGTTGTAAAAGTATATAATGGTACTTATGATGCTAATAAAAAGTTTGACGATATAAATGATAAACTATTTGATAGTTCTAAAAAGAGTCAATTCTTATCTGGGTTAATGCAACCAATAATGGCTTTTATAGGAAACTTTGGTTATGTAGCAATTTGTATAGTAGGAGCTTTATTAGTAATAGATAATAAAATCACAATTGGTACGATAGTAGCTTTCATGATTTATGTCAGAATATTTACTAATCCTTTAGTTACTATAGCTCAAGCAGCTACTCAGTTACAATCAACAGCAGCAGCCAGTGAAAGAGTATTTAATTTCTTAGCTGAAGAAGAAATGACTAAAGAAGAAACCAAAGTAGAGTTAAAGAAAAAAGATGTCAAAGGTAATGTTGTTTTTGAAAATGTTAAATTTGGTTATAACAAAGACAAAGTAATCATTAAAGACTTTAATGCCAATATAAAAGCTGGAGAAAAGATAGCTATAGTAGGACCTACTGGAGCAGGCAAGACCACTTTAGTAAATCTATTAATGAAATTTTATAAAATAGATTCTGGTGATATTAAAATTGATGGTATTTCTATTAATCTCTTAAAAAGAGAAAATATTCATGAATTATTTTCGATGGTATTACAAGATACTTGGTTATTTAACGGCACTATAAAAGAAAATATTATTTATAATCAAAAAGGGATAACTGATAAAGAAGTAAAAGAAGCTTGTGAAGTAGTAGGATTAGATCACTTTATTAGAACATTACCATATGGCTATAATACAGTTATAAATGATGTTGATAGCATTTCGGCTGGTCAAAAACAATTACTAACTATTGCTCGTAGTATGTTGGAAAAAGCCCCATTAATTATATTAGATGAAGCAACTTCTTCAGTAGATACTAGAACTGAAGAACTAGTTCAAAAAGCCATGGATAAATTAACTAAAGGAAGAACATCATTTGTTATAGCTCATAGATTATCAACAATTAAAAATGCTGATTTAATCCTTGTCTTAAAAGATGGTGATATTGTTGAACAAGGTACCCATGAAGATTTAATAAAAAAGAATGGTTTTTATGCTGAGTTATATAATTCACAATTCCAAAATTAATATTGACTTATTACGTAATTGATTTATAATAAATTATTAATTAAGGAGAATCTTTATGGTTTATATAACATTTGGTAATGATGACGTTACTTTTGGAAAAATAATTGTTCATAGAAAAAAGATTATTAATGATGGTGGCAAAAATGTCTTCTATACTATGGGAGTATCTCATAGTGAGATAGGCCAAATTTTATCAACAAGTGACTTAGTACAGGCAATAGAAATAAAAGATGATAATAATTTTTTTGCTCATCTAATTTGTCCTCGCCCGGAGTTAGAAACTTTTTATGATTTTTATAATACAAGGCCAAGGCCAAATTTTTTAGCTAGAAATATTGTTATTCATATGCAAAGAAATGGCAAAGTTTTTGAAGAAAAGTTTAGCTATGACTTGAGCGATAGGGGAATTGAAGATAACATAAGAGATGCTGGCCCAAATGCTGTGCTTTTAAGCTCACTTAATAGATTTATATTATATAGCCTAAGATTAAATGAAATTATATCACCAAAATTTTTGGAATGTACGGATTTTGTTGGGATTAACGGATCAAAAAGAGCTTCATTTGCTATACCAATTCCTAATTCTTATGATATGCATCTTCCGTGTACTCCTAACAATATAGCTGCTGTTAGACCTGCAAATTACTTGCTTGGAGTTATTGATGAAAATGGTAATTATGTTCCTCCTGTGGTGAACCTGTTAACAGGGGAAGAATATAATGTTGTTCCTAATAATATAGCTTGTGATGGTCAAATAACTATTGACGAGCTAATAAATGTTACAACAAAGGCGGAAGAAACAAAGAAAAGTGGCTTAGATGATGTTAAAGCCAAACTTCTTCAAAAACATTTAAATTAAATTTAAAAGAACTATTACTAGTTCTTTTTTTGTTTCTTCAAAGTATCTCTAATTTCTTCTAAGACAATTAGTTCGTCGGCTTTTTTAGGCTTTTCTTCTTTTTTAGAAGCTATTTTATTTATTACTTTTACTACTAAGAAGATACAGAAAGCAACTATTATAAAGTCAACGACATTTTGAATAAACAAACCATAATTAATAGTTGTATTTTTAAATGTAATTACTAAATTAGAAAAATCTAAACCACCAATAACAAGTCCTACTAAAGGCATTAAGATATTATCAACTAGTGATGATACAATTTTAGAGAAAGCACCACCAACAATAACACCAACTGCTAAATCAATAACGTTACCTCTAGCTATAAATTTTTTAAATTCTTTTATCATTTTGACCTCCAACTTTATTTTATCATTTAAATAACAAAAATAAAATATGCTATAATAAATCTTGAGGTGACTTATGAAATATAAAAAATACAGTTTAAAAGATTTTGAAGTTTATACAATTAAAACTGATCGTTTTAAAAAATGTCATATTGAAGTTATATTTAATGAAGATATGAAAAAAGAAAATATTATGAAAAGATGCTTTTTAAATCGAATATTAGCTTATAGTTCTAATAATTATAAGACAAAAATAGCTAAGAATATTCGTTTAGAAGAGCTTTATGATAGTTATTTTTATACTGATACATCCAAAGCAGGAAATACACTAAGCTCAACTTTTAGTTTTGATTTTTTAAATCCCAAGTATTGCGATAAAAACTTTTTAAAAGAGATGTTGGATTTTATTTTTGATATATTAAATAAACCCAATATTAAAAATAAATGCTTCGATAAAGAAAGCTTTAAAGCAGTTAAAAATATGTTAGAAGCTAAGATTAAATCTTATAAAGAAAATCCTGAGAATGTTGCTTTTGATGAAGCAATAAATATAATGGATAAAGACTCTTCGCTCAATTATTTAATACCAGGTTCCCTAGATGATTTAAAAAAAGTAACGCCTAACAATCTATATAATTATTATCAAGAAGTTTATCAAAAGATCAACTGTGATATTTTAATTATTGGTGATTTAGATATGGATTACGTAGTTAAGGAAATTGAAAAAAGATATAAGTTTATTGGTGATAAAACTTATCAAATAAAAACCTCTGCACCATTAAAAGAAAAAGCAAAAGAAGAAATAGTTATCAAAAAAGATAAATATAATCAATCTATTTTAGTTATGGGATATAATTGCAATAATATCAGCTTTTTTGAAAAACAAATTACGGCGGTGCTTATTAATAAAATATTAAGTTCTGGTTTAGAAGGCAAATTGCCTAAATATTTAAGAAAAGATAATTCACTTTGTTATTATGTTTATACTGAACCAAAGCCTTTTAATGATGTTTTAATGATTTGTGCAGCGGTTAATAAGAAAGATTTTAAAAAAGCTAGTGAACTGATTAAAAAAGCAATTGATGAAGTAAAAAAAGGCAAGATATCTAAAGAAGAACTTACTAATGCCAAAATAAGTTTAATAAACTATTTAGAAACAATTGATGATCGTCAAAACACTTTAGTAAATGATTATTACATGACTTCTTTAGGTGTTTTCCCAACCATTAAAGAAAGAAAAGAAGGCATTAAAAACACCACTATTAAAGATATTTTGAAAGTTGCTAATAAACTAAAAATAAATACCACATTCTTTTTAGAAGGGGACTTAAAAGATGAAAAGAATTAAGATTAAAGGCGTTAATGAAGAGCTTTTTTATGCTAAATTAAAAAATGGGTTAAGAATATATTTAATGCCGGATTTAAAATCAAAAAGTTTTTATATTTCCTATGTTACAAAATATGGTGGGGCTTATAATGACTTTAAATTAGGTATAAAAAATAAATATTATAACTTACCAAATGGGGTAGCTCATTTTTTGGAACATTTAATGTTTAAAGATGCAAATGGTAATGAAGTTAGTTCTGAGTTTGCAAAATATGGATCACATTCTAATGCTTATACCAGTAATGCTGAAACTTGTTATTATGTTGTTGGTCCTAAAAAGTTTAAAGAAAACCTAGAATTACTATTAGATTTTGTTAGTGAACCATATTTTACAAAAGAAAATGTGGAAAAAGAAAGAAATATTATTATTGAAGAAATAAAAATGGGTGATGATAATCCTTATAAAGATTTAAATGTTAAAGCTTTAAAAAACGTCTTCTTTTATAGTAAAAGAAAAGAACCAATAGCTGGTACTATTGATGATGTTAAAAGAATTTCTTTAGATGACATTAATTTTGCTTATCATACTTTTTATCATCCTAAGAATATGTTTGTAGTTATAACTGGTAATTTTGATAAAGATGAAGCGTTAAAAATAATAAATGACAATCAAACTAAAAAAAGTTTTCCAAGATTCCGTAAGATAAATTTCAAAAAAGTTAAAGAGCCATTAAAAGTTAAAAAAAGTTATGATGAAATATCAAAAAATATTGAAATTGCCAAAACAGCGATTCGTCTTAAATTATCATATAATACTTTTAAATATTTAAAAGAACCTAAGTTAGATTTTTATTTTCAATTATTAATTGATGCAAAATTTGGTTCTACTAGTGCATTTAATGAAGAACTGGTTAATAAAGGATTAGTAATTGGTTCTTTATATTCTAGTGCATCAATTGGTAAATCAGGTATTCTTCTTACTATTATATTTGAAAGCAAAAATCCCCTAAAAGTTATTCCTTTAATTAAAAAAGAATTAAGAAAATTAAAAATAACTGAAGAAGAATTAGAACGTAAAAAGAAATGTTTAATAAGCAATACGATTTTATATTATGATAAAGTTCCTAATAAGAATGATATTATAGTTAATAATATTATTGATCATAATAAAGTAATGACTAATTACTATGGAATTATAAAAAGACTTAATATGAGAGATTTTAATAAGCTTATTAAGAAGATATACTTTAAAAATAATATTGCTGTTATGGTAATAAAACCCATGAAAAAAAGTGCTAAATAGCACTTTTTAATATTATCTATTGTAATATTCAACAATTAATGATTCATTAATATCATTATTTAATTCTGTTCTGTCTGGATGTCTTAAATAAGCTCCTGATAAACTTTTTAAATCAAAAGATATGAATGTTGGTCTATTTAAAGTTGCTTCAATAGCTTCAAGAATTGCTGGATGTTCTTTAGATTGTTCTTTAATACTAATAACTTGACCAATTTTTACTGTGTAAGAAGGAATATCTACTTTTTTCCCATTTACACAAATATGACCATGGTTAACTACTTGTCTAGCACCACGTCTAGTTTTTGCAAGTCCCATACGATAAACTAAGTTATCTAAACGACTTTCTAA
>CAYURI010000006.1:45491-47816 GCA_964447275.1 uncultured Muribaculaceae bacterium | reverse complement strand
AAATTTTCTTTTCTTTTGGCCATTTATTTATACTATCCATTTCTAAATAATTATATACCATTTGTCTAGATACCCCTAAGTATTTAGCTAATCTTACCTTTGATATACCTAGTTCTTGTAATAATTCATTTAATCTACTCATCTAGTAACTTCCCTACTTTCTATTTTACATATCAATTATATATTACTTAACAATTTATTGTCAATAAAAAAGGTACTTATAAGTACCATAATCTTTCATCATTTTTATATATTTCTTTTATTATCCCACTACCTAGGCATTCTTCGTCTAAATATAATACGCAAGCTTGACCAGGTGTAACAGCTTTAACCCCTTTTGGATATTTTACAAATATTTCCTTATCATTTAAATATGTAAGATAAACTTCATAGTCTTCGCCGCGATATCTAAATTTTGCCGTACATTTTTCTGGTCTTTTTTCACTAATTAAATTAATATTATCAATTAAACAAGCATCCGAGTATAAATAAGAATTATCTTCTTTAAAAGCCACATATAAAATATTGTTTTTAACATCTTTGCCTACAACAAAGTGCTTTTCTTTATTACCACTTAAGCCAACATTTTTTCTTTGACCAATAGTGTAGTTCATTAAGCCGGTATGTTCCCCTACTACTTCGTTAGTTTCAATATTAATTACCTTACCAGGATTAGGTTTTAAATAATTTTTTAAAAATTCCTGATAATGTCTTTCCCCAATAAAACATATTCCAGTTGAATCTTTTTTGGTAGCAACATTTAAATTTAGTTCTTTTGCTATTTTTCTTACTTCTTCTTTGGTTAAATCCCCTACTGGAAACAAGATATTTTCAAGCTGTTTAGAGCTTAATTGACTAAGAAAGTATGATTGGTCTTTATTTCGATCTACTCCTCTATAAAGATGATTATTTATAGTTTTGGCATAGTGCCCAGTAGCAACATACTCTGCCCCATATTTTTTGGCTTCTTTTATAAATAAATCAAATTTAATATACTTATTACACATTAAATCAGGATTAGGCGTTCTTCCTAATTTTAATTCATCTAAAAAATATTTAAAAACAAAATCCCAATATTCTTTAATAAAATCAACTCGATATAAAGGAATATCTAACTTTTTTGCTACTTCTAAAGCATCATTATAATCTATTTCTTGAGGGCAAATATTATTATTTAAGTTGGGATTTCCTAATGTATCATTATTAATACTACTATCCCAATTACGCATGAAAAGAGCAATAACTTCATAGCCATCCTTTTTAAGTAAATAAGCAGCTACCGCAGAGTCTACTCCCCCACTAAGCCCAACAACAACTTTTCTTTTCATGGTTTTCACCTCGAAAAAGATTATATCATTTTTATGTTATTTACACAAATCCAAAATTATGATAAATTATTAATGTATTTAGAGGTGAATTATGAACAAAAAAACATTAAAAATAGTTGCTTGGGCTTCCCTACTAATAATGTTATTTGGTATAGTAGCTATGGTAATTGCTTATTTTGTAAGATAAAAAACACCAAAAGGTGTTTTTTTATTCTTCAATATTGAAATCTTTTAATTTACCATCTTCATCTAATATTTTATTTACTTTCGTACTGGCTTCGGTTAATTTATCACCACATTCTTTAGCGAGCTTCATTGCTGCAGTATATTTTTCAATTGAAAGATCTAAATCAACATTGCCATTTTCCAACTCACCAACAATTTTTTCTAATTCTTTAAACTTTTCTTCAAATTTAATTTCTTTCTTTTCCATATTTTCCTCCTATAATATTTCTTTTATTAAAGCTTTTAATTTACCTTCATATAATTTAATTACTACTTCATCGTTTGCTTTTAATTTCTTAGTACTTTTAATAATTTCTTTATCTTTTGATACTACACTATAACCTTTTTCTAAAATATTTAAGGGATTTAATAAAGTTATTTTATTTAAAATTATTTTATAATTAAATTTATATTTTTCTAATAAATTATCAATATAAGTATTTAAGCGATCAATATAATTACTTAATTTTTGTTCTTTAACTTCATATAAAGCTAAAGGGTTTTTCAAAATATATGATTCTTTTAATGATTTTAATTTATTTAAATAAATATTTATATAGTTATTAATATTTTGATAACTTCTAATTTTATATTGTTTAATTAACGCTTTTAAATCAATTATGTTTGGCACTGCAAGTTCCGCTGCTCCTGTTGGAGTTGCTGCTCTTAAATCAGCCACAAAGTCACTTATGGTAAAGTCAATATCATGACCAACAGCACTTATTATTGGTGTTTTAGAATCATATATAGCTCTTGCTACTATTTCTTCATT
>CAYURI010000006.1:0-45391 GCA_964447275.1 uncultured Muribaculaceae bacterium | reverse complement strand
AATAAACCTTCTTGCTCTAGCTTTTTCTTTAATTTTTCAAATTCAATATATAAATTTCCCAAGCCATCTTGAGTCATTTTTTCAACATATATTTGATAAGCTCCATTAGGAACATAAACACTTACTTTACCTTCAATTAAAACATTCATGCCATCAGTTGGTTCAAAATCCAATCCTTTTAAACGATTAAATTCAAACATTACCGCATTTATCTTGCTTTCTTCATCCTTTAAAGAAAAATAAAGATGACCACGACTATGAAATTTAAAATTAGATATTTCTCCTTTTAAATATATTTTATTTAAAAAAGTATCATCATCAACAATATTTTTAACATGTTTATTAATATCACTAACTGTTAAATACTTATCATTCATAATCTTTTCTCATTCTATCTAGTGAAGCATTAATAATCTTCTTTATGGCATCATCACTATATTTTTTAGCTAAATTAATTGCTTCATTAATAACCACAATTGGTGGTGTATCGGTATAAATAAGTTCATAACTAGCAATTCTTAAAATAGCTGCACCAGTTTTATCTAAACGATCAACATGCCAATTCAATAAATATTTATTTATAACATCATTTAACTCATCATAATGAGTAGTTACGCCATAAACAATTTCTTTAACAAATTCATTTTCAATTTCAATATTGTCTTTTATTAAATTATCAATATCAAAAACAATGTCGCTGTTGCGCATTAATTCTTCTTGATATAAAATAATCATACATTTTTCTCTTAATTCACTACGTGTTTTTCCCATGTTCTTCACCTACTCCATTATAACATACGTAATCTATATTTTAAGCTTTTTTAAACTGCTTTTCACTAATTAAGTAATTAAAACCAAAAGAGATAATAAATAAAATTAAGAAAGTAATTAAGACTGTTAAAGCAAAATTAATTACATAATTATCAAAAAAATAGAAAACGGCTTTATTTTTACTTATTAATATCCCAAAGGCATCGATTACAGCCATTAATAATGAAAATATTAATGATTCAAACAAATATTTTTTAAGACGCTTTTTATTATCTTTAACATCTAATACTTTACCCCAAATTGTTTTCATTTTTTCCTCCTATTTATTATCTTGTTTTAATTCATATAAAATATTTAAAGCTTCCAATGGTGTAATTTTTAAAGGATCTATTTTATCAAGTTTTTCTTTAACTGGATTAAGTTTTTCATTATTAAAATCAAACTTAATCTGACTTTCATCACGTTTAATCTTTTTGCCATTAGCTTTTTCATATTGATAAAGGATTTCACTGGCTCTAGCAATAACATCATTAGGCATATTAGCAAGCTTAGCAACATGAATACCATAACTTTTATCAACAGCACCATCTTTTACTTTGTGTAAAAATATAATATTACCATCTTCCTCTAAAGCGCTAACATGAACATTTTTTATACCTGGAAATTTATTTTCTAATTCAGTTAATTCGTGATAATGAGTAGAAAATAAAGTCTTACATTTTATTTTATTATTAATATATTCTAATATCGCTTCAGCAATACTCATTCCATCATAAGTAGCTGTTCCCCTACCCAATTCATCAAATAAAATTAAACTGTCTTTGGTCGCATTACGAATAGCATTTTCGGCTTCTTTCATTTCCACCATAAAGGTAGATTCACCACTTACTAAATCATCACTAGCACCAATTCGAGTAAATATTTTATCAAATATAGGGAGTTTAGCTTCTTTAGCAGGAACAAAAGATCCCACTTGAGCCATAATTACTATTAAAGCTAATTGTCGCATATAAGTACTCTTACCTGACATATTAGGACCAGTAATTAATAAGGTGTGATTTTCCTCAGGCATTATAACATCATTTGCAACATACTCATGATGACTTAGTCTTTCCACTACAGGATGTCTTCCTTCTTTAACAAAGATAGCTCTTTCATTAGTTAAAATAGGTCTAGTTAAGGCATAGTCTTCACTAGCTACCGATAATGAACACAAAACATCTATTTCGCTTATAATATGAGCAATTTGTTTTAAATCAAAAATAGCTTTTTTAACAATTTCCTTAATTTCTAAGAACAACTCATATTCCAAATTAATAATTTTCTCTTCAGCATTTAGAATTAGTGATTCTTTTTCTTTTAATTCAGGAGTTATATATCTTTCTTTATCAGCTAAAGTTTGTCTTCTTTCCCAACCAAAGGTATCACTAACATTTTTAACTTGGCCTTTAGATACTTCAATAAAATAACCAAATACTTTATTATAACCAACTTTTAAATTCTTAATACCGGTTTGTTCTTTAGTATCTTGCTCAATTTTATTTAAATAGTCTTTTCCTCCACTACGAATGCTTTTTAATTCATCTAACACTTTATTATAACCGGATTTAATTATCCCACCATCATGCAAAGTAATTGGGGCATCTAAAGAGATTGCTTTATCTAATATATCTTTTAGTTCTTTTTCATCTTTTAAATCATAATTAAAGCCTAATTTTTTAAGATTAGTAATAATATTTGGTAAAACTTCTAGTGAGTTTTTAATTTGGATTAAATCACGGGCATTTAAGTTCCCTGCCACGACTTTACCGCATAATCTTTCAATATCGTAAACTTCGTTTAAATCTCTTCTTAGTTCTTCTTTTAATAAAAACTCACTATTTAGTTTTTCAATTTTATCATATCTTTTATTTAATTCATTTATATCTTTTAAAGGATTTAATAACCAAGTCTTTAAAAGTCTTGATCCCATGGCTGTTTTAGTTTTATCAATTAACCATATTAAACTATTATTACGTTCCTTTAATCTGATTGTTTCGACTAATTCTAAATTTCTTACCGTATGAATATCTAATTCTAAATAAAGATTAGGATTTACTACCACTACTTTATTAAAGTGACTTAGATCTTTTAATTCTTTAATTACTAAATAATACAAAAGATGTTTTATCCCAGCAATAATCTTTGGCTCACTAATATTTTTATATAAATGTTCATATTGATCTTCTAAATAAAAACCAGATATATTAACACCAATATTATTTTTATCTTTTAAAACTTCAATTAGTTCTAAATCACTATTATCAAATAAAATAACTTCCTTTAAACCTAAATTAAGGATTTCATTAATTACTTTCTCTTTAATATGCGGTAACATCAAAGCATACATTGCTCCAGTTGATATATCAGCATAGGTTAAAACATAAGTATAATTAAAATCAAGCAAACTACCAATATAATTATGGTCATAATCATTTAAAAAATCTAAATCAACAAAGGTTCCTTTACTAACAACTTGAACAACATCTCTTTTAACCATCCCTTTAACTGTTCTAGGGTCTTCTAATTGTTCACATATAGCCACTTTATAGCCTTTAGATATCAGTTTTTCAATATAAGGCTTTACTGAGTGAAAAGGAACGCCACACATTGGTATTCTTTCTTTAAGTCCAGCATTTTTACCAGTTAAAGTTAGCTCTAATTCTTTAGACGCTAAAATGCCATCTTCAAAAAAGAGCTCATAAAAATCACCCAAACGAAAAAAGAGTAACTCGTCTTCATAACGGGATTTTATTTCCATATATTGTTTCATCATTGGACTTAATTCATTTTGATTAACGTCTTCTCTTCTCATTTAAAACACCTAGTGTTATTATACCTTTTTACAAATAAAAAAGCAATTTAACTTAAAGCTAGAATTGCTTCCTTTAAAGTGCTTACACTTATTAATTTTAAATTACTTTTCTCTTGCTTTAAAACCTTTTTAGCTTCTTCATAATTGGCTTCTGGGCAAAAGAAAATATCAGCATTTTCTTTTATGGCGCCAAGAATCTTATATTTAATACCGCCAATTTCGCCAACATTACCTTCACTATCAATAGTCCCTGTTCCAACTACTTTACGGTTCTTAGTTAAATCGACTTTTGTTAAATTGTCATATATACTTAAAGCAATCATTAGACCTCCGGAAGGGCCAGACTCACTACGATCAATTTTAACTTCCACTTTAGGATCAGTTTCTATATCATACAAAGTAACAAAAGCCATACCAAGTTTCTTTTCATTGTGATCATTTTTAACTATCGCATTAACAGTTTTACTTTCACCATTTCTTAATACTACTAACTTTATTACATCGCCATATTCATGTTTATCAATTACTTCTTTATATTCTTCAATTGTTGCTTTTTTAATACCATCGACACTAATTAAGATATCACCTACTGATAAATCGGTTTCTGCATAAGAAGCTATATAAACAATTTCATTATTAACGCCATTAATTGTAATATCAGCTTTAGCTTCTCTAAAAGCAGATATAGTAGCGTTGTTTATCGCTTCTTCATAATAAACTCGATCAGTTTCTAGCATCTCATCAATACTTTCATCTTCATAAGTTATATCAGATGATTTTACTAAATCCCAATTAGGTATTATGAAACTTAATAAAACAAGGGGAATATTACCATTTAACATTGATACATAAGCCATATTATATGAGCCAGACATTTTATTATCACTATCAATTACTATTCTTTCATTTAAATTAATTGCTCCACCTGGAGCATACACCACATAAGGAAGATTTATAAAAAGTAATAAATAACTAATTATTACTAAAATTATATATTTATAGCTTATTTTAAAAAAATGTTTTAATTTATCTTTCAACTTTATCACCAGTTTAATTATAACAAAATAAAAAGTATTTTAAATACTTTTTACTAACTTCCCAAATAAGTTATTTTAGCAGCACCATGACCAGATTTTGCATAATTGCCTGTTGCTGCTCCTGATACATTAGTAGTGGAATAAGTTAATGTTGAAGCATCAGATGATGTTGTACAATTATAACAATACATCGCTTTATTTATTAAACTTGAATTTCCTATATACCCAGAGCCGCCACCTGCACTCATCCAGACTGATGCTCCACCGCCACCATAAAAACCAGCGCCGCCACCAGCTCCACCAACACTAGAATACGAGCCTCCAGCGCCAAAAGATCCTGCTGTAGGAGCAGTCCTAGAATATAATACATATGAGCCTCCGGCAGTTTGAGTTCCGCCTAATCCAACAGATCCATCACTATTTGGTGATACAGTTCCATTCACACCATTCATTCCACCACCAGCTCCACCTAATACATAAGAAGAAGCATCAGATGAACTACCGCCACCGCCACCAGCTACTATTAAAATAGAAGATTGATTTGAAGATAATGTTGATAACAATCCTGTATTTGTAGCTATATGAGTTGCTCCGCCACCAGAAGCATTATATATATTATTGCCATCCCAATGTCTTGAGGCACCGCCACCATTATAGCCACCTACATAATCCACTGTAGTAGAAGTGCTACCATTTCCTTGACCTCCAACAACCACATATAGAGTACTTGCAGCTGATAGATATAATGTACCATTTGAATAACCGCCAAAGCCTCCACGACCATTTGTAGCATTATATCCATACCCGCCTTGAGCTCCCCAAACTTCTAATTGGTAATATCCGGTATATGGGACTGTAAATGTTTGAACTGATCCTGTGTAATTATAATTTATATAATACGCAGATGCTCTTTTCCCTTGGCTAGTTTCCGGTTCTGTGTTTGCTATTATTGTTGTCCATGTACTATTATCACTAGATGCATATGTAGTATTACTATAATATGTTCTTCCATCTGCCCAATAATGCCATACAGCTATTTCATCTAGATTATATGCTTGTGCTAAATCAACCGTTAAACACTGTAGACCTGTTGATGCTGTATAGGCATGATTTGCTGCAGTAATATCACCATCAACAATTCTAGTATATGGATAACTGGCATCTTGTGCTGCTGTTCCTGTTACTGTTTTACCCTTTGCCACATTTGTTCCATTATATATCGCTTGCAATTCTACCCAATGATTACCAGTATTAGCTGTGCTACCATTTATACAATCTTTTATATATCTTACATTATTTAAAGTGGTATTAATTCTTGCTGGTGCTGTTTCACTAATATAGGTTATTTTAGCACTACCATTGCCAGTATTTATTCCAGGAACCATTTTACTATTTATAAAATATTTATTACTATAATGAATAGTATTGTTAGTGGCTGTTGTTGATGATGAACTTGTTATTGCATTAGATCCAGCATAGCCACTTATAAATGATGAGCCTCCAGCTCCGGAGCCGACAACACTACTATTTACTGCTCCGCCGCCACCGCCATAGTAGCCACCACCGCCGCCACCACCATAGGTAATATAAGCATTCCCGCCACCGCCAAAGGTCCCTGGTGAAGCACTGCTTGAGCCAACTCCTGCTGCGCCGCCAGCAATTTGTGTACCACCTTGAGCATTGGTATAGCTATTAGTACTAGCATTATATTCTTTACCTTGAACCCCTATAAGCCCACCACCACCACCACCTTGCTTTGGTGAAGACCAGTTCATAGCTCCGCCGCCAGCTCCAGCAGTCATTATTCTTGACCTTAATCCTAAACTAGAGTTCCATAATAATTCTGATGATGTTGGCGTAGTCGAGCCAAAGTACCTTATATCAGTAGCTCCCCCGCCACCAGCAGCGCCCTTCATACAAGAAGTTCCACAACCTGGTTCATAGCCAGCAATTCCACCACCATTATATCCTTTAGTAGACTCTAATCCCGCACTAGAAGCATATTGCCCCTGTCCACCAACATAAATATATAATTGCTCATTTTTATTTAAATATATTGTCCCTTTATTATATCCACCAAGACCACCAACATTTCCTGCTACAGTGCCTTCCATACCAACGTTACTTCCACCTTGGGCTCCATAAAGTTCAACATCATAGTAGCCTGTGATAGGCACTGTAAATAATTGATAACTACCAGTATAAGTAAAGGTATAGGTTGGAGTAGTCCAAGTAGCTACTAACGAAACATCCTCTGTTCCCATAGTTAGAACATTGTTAATTAGGGTGCTTCCGGTACCAATAACATTCCAACCGGCAAAGATATAACCTTCTTTAGTTGGCTCAGAAACAGTTATTGTATCTCCAGTAATAAGTCTTTGTGAACCAATCCCATCCCATGTACCACCATCTAAATAAAATCTAACGTTAAAAAATGGATCGCCAATTTTTAAACTGGCATACTCGTTATCACCATACCAAACAATAAAACGATATGAAGCCGTATCTTTACTAGATAAAGTTTTCATATAATCAATCGTTGTCGCATCTAAATTAGCATATGAAATGCCCGACATATCCATTTTAGTTATGTACATCTTTGTGACATTAAAATTATAACTAGCTAAGAAATTACAATATTCATCATTTACTGTCGCTAAAGTAGTACAGCTAATTTCTAAATAGCCATTATTTAATGTAACAGTTGTTAAATAATCAAGTAAACCATTTTCTTCAAAATATTGTTTTAAAAAATAAGCCTTGTATATTGTATCGGTATTATCATAATTAACACGTTTTTTTTCATCTTGAAAAGATGTCGCAAAGGCTTTATAAACAAGTAGAAGGGCAACAGAAAGGAATACTATCATAAAAATAGCTTCTATTAAAGCAAATCCCCTCTTCTTATTCATATTATTCACCTATCTTACTATGCTAATTATAATAAAATATTTACTTAACTTCAAGTAAAAGAAAAAACCATTTTTTTAAATGGTTTTTTTATTAAACAGTTTTTGGTATATTTCTTGATAATCTTTAACTAAAATAAACTTGATTTTAGCTTTTACTTCTTTAGGAATATCTTCTAAATCATTTTTATTACCATAAGGTATATAAATGGTATTAATTCCTTCATTATAAGCAGCAATAGCTTTTTCTTTAATGCCACCAACTCTTAAAATATTCCCTGTTAATGATATTTCACCAGTCATAGATATTTTATTAGATAATGGTTTATTAAGAAGTAAGCTTAATATTGCACTAGTAATTGCTACTCCTGAGCTTGGGCCTTCTTTTTTAATACTGCCTTCTAAGGCATGAAGATGAATATCAATTGTATTTAAATGGTCTAAATTAATTTTAAATAAGTTATTACTAGCTTTAATATAACTCATTGCTACTTCAATACTTTCTTTCATGACTTCACCTAGTTGACCAGTATACTTTACTTCACCCTTACCTTTATATGAAATACACTCGATAGGCATTACTACCCCACCATAATTAGTACATGCTAAGCCTTTAATCATTCCCAGTTTATTTATTAAGATACTTTCAGTACTATATTTAGGATTACCTAAATAACTTTCTAGATTGTTTTTATCAATAACAATTTTTAATTTACTTTTTGATTTAATTGTATTGGTAATTAATTTTCTAATAATCGTACTTAGTTGTCTTTCTAATTCTCTAACTCCTGGTTCTTTAGTATACAAGTTAATGATTTCTGCTATTATATCATCGTTAATAATAACTGTTCCTTTAATTATTAAATGATCTTCATATATTCTTGGTAATAAATAGTCTTTAGCAATTAAAATCTTTTCTAAAGCTGTGTAAGAATTTAAATAAATAACTTCTAAACGGTCTTTTAGTTCTGATGGAATGTTTTCTTCATCATTAGCTGTTAATATAAATAAAACATTACTTAAATCAAAAGGTTCTTCAAGATAATTATCAACAAACATTTTATTTTGATTGGCATCTAAAATATCTAAAAGTGTACTAGCTGGGTCACCTTTAAAATCCTTAACCATTTTATCTACTTCATCAATTAAAATTAAAGGATTTTTAGTACCGCATCTTTTAATGCCTTGCATAATTTTACCAATGCTAGCACCCAAATAAGTTCTTCTATGCCCAGTAAGTTCATTAGAGTCATTTAAGCCACCAACACTGATCTTATAAAATTCTTTTTTTAAAGCTTTAGCAATCGAAATAGCTAAAGTGGTTTTACCAGTTCCCGGAGGCCCTACTAAACAAATAATTGGACTAATTAAAGCAATATTGCGCTTTTTAACGGCAATATATTCAATAATTCTTTCTTTAACTTTTTCTAAACCAAAATGTGTTTTATTTAAAGCGTTATCAATGGTTTTTAAATTAGTTTCATCATCACTAAGATGATTCCATGGCAAATTAAGAATGGTATCTAAATAATTTCTAATTGTGCCCGTTTCTGGACTATTAGCTGAACTAAGTTCATATTTAGTTATTTCCGTATTTAATTTTTCTTTAATTTTATTATCAATCTCTAAATTATTTAGTATTTCTTTAAACTTTAATACTTCAGCTTCTTTATAGTCATCCTCACCAAGTTCTTTTTTAATTTCTTTAATTTTTTCTTTTAAAATAAACTCTTTTTGACTTGCTTCTAAACCTTTTTTTAATTCATGTTCAATTTTTTTATCTAAAGCCAAAATCTCTAACTCAATATTTAAATCAGTTATTAATCTTTCGGCTCTTTTTAAAGGATTTAATTCAGCCATATAACTAAGTTTTTTTTCAAAAGAAAGTGGCACAAAATTGGTAATCATATCGGTTAATTTATCTAAACTAGTTACTTCTTTTATTGACCCTAAAATAGCATTTGATAATTGGGGCGAACTATTAATATATTTATTTAATACTGATAGTAGCATTTTCTTTTTAGCAGTTTCTTCAACTTCTTTAAATTTTGGTAATTCAATTTTAGTAACTGAAGCTCCTAAAACATCTAGTTCGCCTTGATAATTATAATAAGCATCAACTTTAACGCGTTCTAAGCCACCAATAACAATTCTAAAATGACCATTAGGTAGTTCGATTTTTGTTCTTATCTTACCAACAACCCCTACTTTAGGTAAATCACTTACTTCCGGGTCTTCTTCGATTTGGTTTTTAGGGCATACAACTAATATATGATCTAAATGCTTTAAAGAAGCAATATCAATGACTCTAAGACTTATTTCGTTGCTTAACTCTAAACGTACTTCTTGATAAGGTAAAATGATTAATCCCTTTAGTAAGATAACTGGTAGATTATTTTTCATAAGATACCTCCAAGTAATTGATTTTTATTATAATCATATTTAAGTATATTGTCAAAGAAAAACTAGATATAAATCTAGTTTAATTGTTTTTTAATATCTCAATTGCTTGGCGCATCTCTAAATCGTATTTAACCATTTCTAAGCCACCAAATTTACTTAAGAAATCAGCCTCTTCCATACCATAGTTTTCTGCTAATTTCTTAGCTTCTTTCTTGGCATCAGCATCACTTATAGTAACTTTTTCTTTCTTAGCTATCTCTTCTAATAAATAACGATATTTAATACGTTTAGTAGCTTCTGGAACCATATTCTTTTTTAAGTCTTCCATACTACTTTTAGTAAATTCTAAATATTGTTCTAAAGATAAACCTTGCATTTTTAATTGATCTTCATATTGATGAACCATACGATGAACTTCGTCTTCAATTATTTCTTCGTTTAATTCAACTTTCATGTTATTAGAAGCTTTTTCAAGTAAAGCTTCAATATAAATGTTTTCAATTTCAATTTCTTTACGAGCTTTTAAGGCTTTTTCAATTTCTTCTCTTAACCCTTTTTCATCAGTTACTTTTTCATAACCTAAATCTGCATAAAAATCTTTATTTAATTCTGGAAGCATTCTTTCTTTTATACCTTTTAAAGTTACTTTAAAACTAACGGCTTTATTCTTTAAGTTATCAGTATAGTTTTCTGGGAACTTTAGATTTAGTTCTTTAGTATCCCCAATACTCATGCCTATTAAACCATCTTCAAATCCTGGGATAAAAGTATTACTACCAATTTCTAATGGAAATTCTGTGCCAGTCCCACTTTCTAAAGCTTTACCATCAACAAAACCTTCAAAATCAATTATAGCGGTATTCCCTTTAACTAATTCACCAGATTCTTTAACAATAATTTCGGCATACTTATTTCTTAAAGTTTCAATTTCGTTATCAATTTCTTCTTTAGTAACTTTTGGTGCTTCTTTTTTAACTTTTAAATTTTTATAAGCGCCTAATTTTATCTCTGGACGAGAGATAATTTTAAAAACAAAAGTAACACAATCTTCACAAATGTGTTTAATATCTACTCTTGGTTCAACAACTGGATTGATTTCTTTATCTGCTAAAACTTTTTTATAAGCTAGTTGTAAAGCACTATCAGTAGCATCCATATATAAAGATTCAATACCAAACTTTTTAACAAAGATATCTTTAGGAACACTTCCTTTTCTAAAGCCATCAACTTTTACTTCTTTAGCTTTCTTTTTAAATGTTTCATCAAGAATGTCTGTCCATTCTTTACCTTTTAATTCAACTTCAATTTCTTTAATATTTTTCATCATTTTTTTCTCCTTCACGACTTACTTATTATAATATATTAAATTTTTTTACACAAGAAAAAAATCGCTTAAGCGATTTTCGTAATCTTTACTTTATAAGCACCATTAGGACTATCTACGGATATTATTTCACCAACTTTGCGATTCATTATCGCACTTCCAATTGGTGATTCATTAGATATCTTATTATTAAATGGATCGGCTTCTAAAGAACCAACTACTTTATAATCAACTGATTCATTATCATCAACATAATCAATTGTAACTGTTGTTCCAACTGTGACAATGTCTTTTGATTTATTATCAACGATTTTAGCATGCTCAAGCATATAGTCAAGCTCTTTAATTCTCGCTTCTAATCTAGCTTGTTCATTACGTGCCGCATCATAGTCAGCATTCTCTGATAAGTCACCCAAAGCTCTAGCTTCTTGCAAAGCTTGAATAACTTCAGGACGTTTATTTAACTTTAAATCATTTAATTCATTTTCTATTTCTAAAAACCCTTCTGGGGTCAAGAAGATTTCTTTTTTCTCTGTCATTTTTTATTTCACCTCTCAAAAAAATCAACTAGTTAAGAATACTATATTTTTAGTAAAAAGTCAATTGATTTTTTAGTTAGCAAAGTGTTAACTAGATACCTTCTTAGTTGTAATGGAAAGCCCATCACCAACGTCAAAAAACGTCGTTTCATAATCTTTACTATTTTTTAAAAAATCAATATATTCCTCAATCTTGGCAACAATCTTTTTTAAATTTTCATCTTGAATATTTTTGGTATTACCAACATAACCATGAAAGTTAATATTATCTGTAATGATAGCTCCACCTGGTTTTAAAAAATATTTATATTTTTCAAACAATTTAATGTAGTCACTTTTAGCTGCATCAATAAATATTAAGTCATATGTTACCCCAACTAAGTTTAAATCTAAGGCATCTTGATAGACAACATTTATCTTATTTTCCAGTTGGCACTTTTTCACATTATTTAAGCATTCTAAGTAACGGTTTTCATTTTTCTCAATGGTGGTTACTTTAGTATCTGGATCAGCACTGGCCATTAAAATTGCTGAATAACCAATTGCTGAACCTAATTCTAATACTTCTTTAACTTTATTGCTTTTAATATATTTCATAATAAAAGCAATACCCTCTTTTGTAATTATTGGGACATTATGATGTATAGCATAGTCTTCCATTGCCATTAAAATTTCTTTCATTTAAATCAATCCTCAAATCTATTTTTAGTTGCAATATGTTCAGTATATGTTTTGTTAAAGTATACTGTACCATCCCCTAAATAGTCGGCATAGAAATATAAGTAATCACTATTGGTTGGTTCTAAAACTGCTTTTATCGACATAATTGACGGGCTGCATATTGGTCCTACATTAATTTTGCCTGCCATGCTATTTAATCTAGTATTATAAGGACTTATAAAAGCAAGATCTTGATATGTTAATTCACCAGTAGTTAAATCTTTTTTAACGGCATAATAAGTTGTTACATCACTACCAAGTTGCATGCCTAATCTTAACCTATTTAAAAATACTCCAGCGATTAACTTACGGTCAGCTTCTTTGCCACCCTCTACTTCCACATCACTAGCTAAAGAAAGGATTTCATGAAAACTTAAGTTATTATTCTCAATTGCTTCTTTATAAGGAGCTATTTTAATACTCAAAGTTTCAATTAACTTATTAATAATTGTTTTAATACTTGAATCAGTCGCAAATTTATAAGTATCTGGATATAAATAGCCTTCTAAAGGATAATAAATTTCTTCATTTAATATCTCATCAGTTATGAACCAATATTCATTAATAAGATTATTTAAATAGGTTTTATCACTAAGTACAGCATAGATTTCTTCTTCACTATAATTAAATTTTTCACTTATTAAACTAACAAAATAACTTAATCTTTTACCTTCGACAAAAGTTATTGTAATACCTTCTTTTTCAACAGTATTACCTTCATCTAACAATTTAAATATTTTCTCTGTACTATATGAAGGCGCAAGTAAAAAGGTGCCAGCTTTAATATTATAATCAGGATTTAACTTAGTATAAATTAATGTTACTAATTCGCTTCTAATTAATTTTTTATCTTTTAAATTACTAATAACAGTTCTTGTACTACTGCCAGTTTCTACTTTAAAATAAATAAACTTAGCATTTTTATCAACAGGACTTAGTAAAAATAGGAATATAGCTATTCCTAAAACACCTAGAGATAAAAAAAGAGTTATTAAAGTTAAAATTACTTTTTTCATAATCTTTTTAGAATATTATTCTTCTCCCTTTTCTTCTTCACTAACTTTATCTTGTAATTTACTAAAGATGTTTTCAATTATTTGCCATTCTTTATCGCTTTCAATTGGCAATAATTCTTTAGTTTCACCAGTTTTATCATATATTGAAGCATATACCTTAACATTACCTACTTCATCTAAAGTATTATCAGTATAAGCTATATAACTTTTCTTTGTTTCATCTGAATCAAATGTAAACAAGACTTCACAAATTACTTCTTTACCTTCATCATTAATTACTTGAAATGTGTTTTTCTTTTCTTCTTTCATAATTCACCTTTTTCTATTTAAATAACTTTCTAGAATAATCATGGCTGCCACACTATCAATTACTGTTTTTCTTTTATCACGACGCATATCACTAGCAATTAAGATATTTTCTGCTTCCTTAGTAGAAAGTCTTTCATCAATTAAAATCACTTCTAAATGATAACGTTTTTCTAATGTTTCTTTAAATAATAATGAGCGATCAGATGCAAATGCTTCCGAGTTATTCATGTTTTTAGGATTACCTAAAATGATTTTTTCAACTTTTTCTTTAGTTATTATATTATCTAGTTCTTTTAATAATCCTTCTTCGCTACTATATTTTATTGTTTTATAAGGATTAGCAATCAAACCAAGACGATCACTTATCGCAATGCCAAGTGTTTTAGTTCCTAAATCTAAACCAAGGATTCTCATTTCTTATCTTTCATGTACCCATTAACTAAGATTTCTAATATTTCCACACGATCTAATTTACAGATTTTATTTCTAGAATTTTTGTAACTAGAAATGTATCCTGGATCGCCACTTATTAGATAACCAACTAGTTGATTAGTAGGATTATATCCTCTTTCTTTTAGAGCATCATATACTTCAAGTAAAGTTTCATGGATATAAGCTTCCTCAATTTCTTTAATACTAAACATCATTGTTTTATCCATACATTCACTTCCTCACTTGTAATATTATTGTATCATTAAATAAATCCTAAAACAATTATTTTTTAGAAATCATCTTAGCCATCATTTTATTTATATAACCAATGGCTTTCTTAGGATTCATCTTATACATCATATGCATCATTTTAGAGTCACTACCAACATATAATTGGAATTTGTTTTTTATAATCCCCTTAATAATTATTTTAGCAGCTTCACTAGCTGGTAAAGACTTATAACTACTATTACTATCACTACCCATATTAACATGAGAATTGCTGGCAATATTAGTTGCTACCGCTCCAGGGAACACCACTGTTACGTGAACATTAGTGCTTAAAAGTTCAGCATAAAGTCCTTCAGTAAATATTTTAAGCGCTGCTTTAGATGCTCCATATACAGTTTGACCTGGAAAAGGAAAAAACCCTCCCATGCTGGAAATATTTATAATATGGCCTTCATTTCTTTTTAGTAATTCGGGAATAAATAATCTTGTTAAATTAAGTGGACCATAAAAATTAATATTCATTACTCTGTTTATTACTTCATCATCTAATTTTTCCACATTAACAAATGGTTGAATAATACCAGCATTATTTATTAAAATATCTACTGCTTGTTCCTTGGCCATATATTCGTCTTTAAAACTTTTTAAAGCTTCAAAAGAAGAAACATCTACTATATAAGTAGATAACTTATTACTATTTAATTCACCTTTTAATGCTGCTAAACTGTCCCCACTTATATCTAAAGCAGCTACAGATGCTCCTTTTAATAGTAGTTCTCTAGTTAATTCCTTGCCTATCCCACTACCCGCTCCAGTTACAATTATTTTCTTATCTTTTACTTGCATATTAACTCTCCTTTATTATCAATAAAATTATATCATAAAAAAAATAACTTTTTGGTTATTTTTTTAATTTAGTATTTAAATTTTGATAATGAAGAATAATTTGCCGATGATAATAAGTAATCTCACAAGTTGGTAAAATTAGAACTCTTTCAATTCCTAAATCATCAACAAAATCTGGATTATGGGAAACCAACAACATGGTTCCTTTGAAGGTTTTAAATACTTCAGCAATTAATTTTTGCGTTTGAGGATCTAAATGATTGGTTGGCTCATCTAAAACTAAAAAGTTAGCACCACTTATTGATAATTTAGCTAATGCCACCCTACTTCGTTCACCTGGAGACAAGATACCAACATTTTTATAAACATCATCACCAAAAAATAAAAATCTACCTAAAACACTTCTTAGTCTTTTCATGGAAAGATCCATATCACTAAAATTATCTAAAATAGTTTTGGTTTTATCAAGGGCTTCTAACTCCTGAGCATAATAACCAATCTTAACATCTTTACCTAAGTATATTGACCCCTCAAGCGGTTTTAATATTCCCACTATTAATTTTAATAAAGTTGATTTACCAGCTCCATTTTCTCCTACTACCAGAAATTTTTCACCACGATAAATATCAAAACTTAACTTCTCTAAGATATTAATATTCAACTCTTGATTATATCGAAATGTTAAATTTCTAACTTCCAAAGGTAAATTAGCTCCTTGTTTATCCATTTCTACAGTTAACTTAATTGATTTATTTGGTTCAACTATTGTAATTTTTTCACTTAAAAGTTTTGCTAACTTTTTTTCACGATCTTGAGCCATTCTTTTTCGATTACCTGAGGAGTTAGAATATTTTAAAACTATCTCTCTAAGTCTTTTCTCTTCTTTATTTTGAATTTCAAGTTGATTTAGTAAAGCCTGTTCATGAGCACTCTGGGTTTTTAAAAAATATTCATAGTTGCCATCATATAATGTCATATTCTTAGTTCTTTTATCCATAAATAAAGTTTTCGTTGTTACTTGATTTAGAAAATCAATATCATGCGAAATAATTAAAACTGTGCCTTTATAATGTTTTAAATAATTAATTATATATTCTTTACTATCTTGATCTAAATGATTGGTTGGTTCATCAAGTAAAATGATTTCTGGAGCAGTATATAACAATCTAGCAAAAGCCACTTTGGACTTTTGACCACCAGATAATTCGCCTAATTTTTTTAATAAAAACTCATCATCAAGTTTTAATCCAGCAGTGATTTTTAGTAGAGTTGACTCAGCTCCATAACTATCCCAATAATCAAGTTCTTTTTCTACTTTATCAATTTTAGTAAATATTAAGTTGGTATCAGCATTAGGATGTGATAATTTTTCATATAATTCTTGGAGTTTTTGATTTAGTTTTTCAATTGGTCTACCTGTTAGTAAATAATCTAATACAGTAATGTCCATATTAGGCTCTTCATCGTTTATTACTTGAGGAAGCCAATTTATACGGGCATTATTTTTTATTATTACTTCACCTTGATCAGGTTCAATTAGCTTCATCATCACCTTTAATAAGGTGGTTTTACCAACGCCATTAGCACCTACTATCCCAACCTTTTCATTATCAGGAATATTAATATTAATATTTTTAAATATTTCTTGCACACCAAAAGACATTGATAAACCTTTTAATTGCATATTAACACCAACTTTCCCAATATTTCTTTTGAAATTATATCATAAAAAAAGAAGAATTAATTCTTCTTTTGTGAATAATTTTTATTATTTATAACTTGGGCATTTATATAATTATGTTCTTTTATAACTGTAATTGATTGTTTTAAAAGTCTTTCAATATCATATAAATATCTTTTTTCGGTTTTATCACATAAAGAAATCGCTTTTCCTACTGATCCAGCTCTACCAGTTCTGCCAATACGGTGCACATAAGATTCCGCTAAATTAGGTAACTCAAAATTAATTACTTGAGTTAAATACTTAATATCAATTCCACGAGCAGCTATATCAGTAGCAATTAAGATATTACTTTTGCCATCTTTAAAATTCTTTAAAGCTCTAACTCTCGCACTTTGTGATTTGTTACCATGAATAACTTCATTATAAAAACTATTTTTTTGAAGAATTTCCCCTAATTTATTAGCGCCATGTTTAGTACGAGTAAAAATTAAGGTTGAAGCATTAGTATTAGTTTTTAATATTTCTAATAATAAAAACTTTTTATTAGGTGTATCAACAAAATAAACAGTTTGATCAATTTTTTCCACAGTTATGGAACTATTATTAGTTTCAATAATAACTGGGTTATTTAAAAACTCTGCTGCCAAAGCTTTAATTGCTTTTGGCATCGTCGCAGAAAACATCAATGTTTGACGTATTTTAGGTACTCTTGCTACCACTTTTTTAATATCATAAATAAAACCCATATCTAGCATAGTATCTGCTTCATCTAAGACTAAAACCTCGATATTACTTAAATTAATAATTCTTTGATTTACTAAATCTAAAAGTCTTCCAGGAGTAGCAACAATTATGTCAACTCCTTTTCTTAATACTTCTACTTGGCTTCTTTGATTAACACCACCAAGAATAACCGCACATTTTAAATTGGTATGAGTTCCATAACTACGAACATTATCTCTAGTTTGAATTGCTAGCTCTCTAGTTGGTGATAATACTAATACTCTCGGTTCATGAGTTATTGGTCCTTTACTTAATAAGTTTTCAATAATTGGCAAAACAAAAGCCGCTGTTTTACCAGTTCCGGTTTGGGCACAGCCCAATATATCTTGCTTTTTTAAAATAACTGGGATAGCTAACTCTTGAATTGGTGTTGGATTCTCATATCCCATCACTTCTACAGCTTTTAAAATGCCCTCAGATAAACCTAAATCTTTAAATGTCATTGTTTACTCCTTTTATATTAAATCCCTTATGGGATTAATTTCCAATAAAAAAGATAGTTAGTTTCTATCTTTTTTCATTAATTATCATAATTCTCTTTTTATTTTAATAGGTATACTACGCATTTTATTACTTTATTAGTTCCATCCATAAAAATATTATATATTATTATTTATAATCAATTAAAACCTGAAAAATCACTATTATAAGAAAATAATCATACATCTCTAAAGATATAAAAACTAAATATCTTAAGACAATAAACTAATCAGGCTTGTAAACTATAACATGAATCCTAATAAATAGCAAGTTATTTAGTTTATGGCTGCATAACACCAAAGAAAACTAACCAAGCAAGAACAGTTTTGGCAACTAAACTTAAAATTATATAGGCTCTTTCCCCATATAAATAATCTTGCCATTTGCCAACTTTTTTATATTGTAATATCATATTAATTGGAAACAAGTTAAAGAAGACAAAGTATGAACCGAGTATTGCATATACAAACCATGGTACTTCGGCTGGATTAGCATTACCAAAAGCATAAAGTATCACTACTATCCAAGGAATAATTCCAGCAATAGAGCCAAAGACAAATGGTGTCCAATCAACTTTAGTTGCATTTTGATTCATCTTTTCCATCAGTAAACCAAATAAGTTCATACTAGCATTAAGGCCAAATATTAAAATTAAAGCGCCAATATCATAAACACCAAATAAAACTGCAATTAACACAATCATTAATGATGATGATAAAGCATATTCATACCATCTAAATTGATTGATTTTCTTTTCTAAATCAGCGGTATATTTCTTATTATATAAAACAATTATAAAATGAAATAAAGCTGATAGTAGTAAAAAGAAACTAACAAATAATGCAAATGGCAAATGAAATAGTTCTTTAACATCTGTTACAAGACGCATTTGGGTATAATCGAACTTTAAAAAGTACGAATAAATAACTGGTTTAAAATTGGCTATCTTTTCTACTGAAAACGATATTATCATCATGCCAAGTCCCTGTATTAAATGAAGAACCCCCATGATTAAATTAAATCTTACTAATTTTTTCATAATTTCTCCTTATCTTTTTTAATTAAGAAAACGGTTAATTTCTAAAAAATACATTGTTGTTAGTAATAGACTATATAAAACATACCCAATTGTTCTTCCTGTACTATAAAATGTTTCTTTAAAAGTTAATTTATTAAATTTTGAATATGCTAGATATGCCAAAGTAAAAGAAAATAATAAAGCTTCTATCCCGAAAACAATATAATAAACATATGAAACATTGCCACCAAGAAGATTTAAATTTTTCTCGGTTGTATCATTTTCTGCTAAACCAGATGTTGCTGATATATCAATGTTTTCATCTGTTGTTGTATATAAAATATCATCTTCATTAGTAACTGTCGTATCAGGATCAACTTCATCATTGGTTACTTCTCCTATACCATCACCGGTCCCATCATCAACAATAGTTGTTGTAATATTACCATTTTCATCAACTGTCTCGGTTGTTGTAGCATTTTCTTCATTCATATAGATAATATGAGCATTTAACTCAATTACTTTATTATTATTTAGTGAAAAATCACCCTTCAAGTAACCTAAAGTAAAATACGTTAAAAACAATACCACAATAATTAATAATATCATTAAGATGTTTTTTAATGTTCTTTTCACACTCATCCTCCTATTCTATTTTAATTATAATATATAAATATTTTTTTGTATATAAAATAAAAAAGAAGGAGCTATCCTTCTAATCTTGTTTTTCTTTTGGTTCTAGACTATATTTTCTTGGCTTGCCATCGGCTTTAGCTCTTCTTTGAAAATAATCTTCTCTAACAGCCGTCTTTAGCCTTTCAAATCTATCATTCACAAAAGCAACACGTTCATCAAAACTTTTATTCATGATTTCAGTAGGTACCTTAGCTATTTTACTTTTATCTCTTGCAGAAAATTCTGAACCAGGTACTTTTGGGTTAACATCAATTAAAACTTCTGGATTATAAAACGGAATTTGCTCCTAATGAAGAAGAATTATTTTATTTCAACGATGAAATAGCTATTGGTGGCTTTAGCTTACCAATAGATGCTAGTCCTAAAACGGAAAATGGTATAGATATAGTTAAATATATGAAACCAGTTATGGAAAAAATGAATTTTAGCGATATAACTTATAATATAATGATTTTTCATAGTCCAGATTTTGCTTTTGATAAAAATGGTTTAAGACCTAGAAAAACAATTGGGTTAGAAAACGTTAATTTAGGCGTATCTGGTCATAATCATGGTGGATTAGTTCCTAAACTTTTAGAACCGTTAAATATTGGTCTTCTTAGTCCTGGAAAAGAGCTTTTTCCTCATAATGTTGCCGGTTTGTTTTCACGTTCTGACGAAGAATTCAAAGTGCTTATTTCTCGTGGCATACAAAAAATTCCTGGTACAGTAATTAAAGAAATGGGAGCATTAGGAAATTTGTTATACAGACTAAACCAAGTATATAGACCAGATATAGACCTTTTAAGCATAGAACCTAAAAAGAAAATATATCACATGTAAAAACCTTTTTCAAAAGGTTTTTTATTGCCATATTAATAGTATTAAAAGAGTTATTGTTATTAAAAGTGATAATATTCCCCCACCTAAAATCATTAATTTAAATATTCTTGTGGAAAAGACTTCAATTTTTTCAAAATCAAGATCTTCTACGGCCTTTTCTAAATCTGCTTTAGTTTTTAATTTACTTGAATGCCCTGGGCTATCAGAAATAAAGTGTTGTGCATAAGGAAAGCAAACTACTCTATTTGGTTTATCTTTAAATAGTCCTGGAAACCAATTATTAACTTGAATATTTATATCATCTATTTTCAGAGCATCTTTAACTTCATCCGGATTAAACTTTAAAGAGAATATGTCACCAGTCTTAGAAATGTTTTTACCATAACCAATTGATAAATTACCTTCTAACCAAAATCTTTGATCTAACTCTGTCATTTTACCTTTTTCAATATTGAAATTATAACTTAGTTCTCTACTTTGATCATTTCTTTTAATATCAACATATAAATTACCATCATAATCAGTCGTAATAAATGATTTACTGCTATTTGGATTAGATAAACCGTTTTTCTTATCATAACTAATCGTATTAGAATCATAATCAATAATTAACCAACTAAGAAGACCAGTTTTAATATCTTCAGCCATAATATAAAATTCTGTTCTAAGTCCCCAAAAAGCACTAGTATGAGCACTAATAGAACCAAATACACAATAATATTTAGGAGTGTCGTCTTTAAAAACTTGGCATTTAACCAGTTTGAAACCATTTGGAATTAATGATTTGGCTTTATCAATATCTGCTATTTCATAACACAAAAATGAACTATATGGTTCAACAACAAAACCCATATAAGGAGTTTTTTTAGCTGATAAAGCAATAAACTGTTTTTGAATTTTTTTCGGTAATAAATTATTAAAAAATTGCATAAAATGAAGCGTTCCTACTTCAATTGGATCAATTAACTTTTCGACCCCTTTAATAAAATCAAACTTATTCATTGTTAATGCCTTTTATATATAAATCTTCTAATAAATAGATTTCTTTACTGCTCATAAATAATATTACTGTATTATGATATTTAAATAGTTTAGATACACTCTCTTCATTAATATAATCGCCATTATTAAGATGATTAATAATCGTATATGGCGTTATATCAGGATATTCTCCAGGGAGTTCCCTGTCATAATTAATATCCATAACATAAGCATCATCCGCTAAATTAAGGCTATCAGCAAATTCTTGATAAAACTCTTTTACTCTAGAAAATGTATGTGGTTTGAATACTGCCACAATTTTTTTATCAGGATATTTTTGTCTAGCCGATTCTATTGTTACTTTTATCTCAGTAGGATGATGAGCATAATCATCAATAATAATATTGTCTTTTATAACAGTTTCTTTAAATCTTCTTGATGCCCCTTTAAAAGTCATTAAATATTTAGAAATATCTTCAATACTAATATTTTCTAAGTAACAAATAGTTATTACTGCTAAACTATTAAGTAACATATGTTTACCGTATAAAGCAATATCAAAATGTCCATATAATTTATTTTCAATATAAACATCAAAACTAGTACCATCATCTTTATAATTAATATTTTTAGCAACTACATCATTACCATCTTCAATACCATAATAGTAAACTTTTTTATTAATTTTTAAATCTTTAATATATGGATCATTTCCCCAAGCTATAACAGCTTTAGTAGCATTATTAGCAAAACTTTCATAAGCATTTTTTACATCATTGATATCTTTATAATAATCAGTATGATCAAGTTCAATATTAGTAATAATTCCATAAGTAATATCATAATCTAAAAAATGACGGCGATATTCACAAGACTCTAAAACAAGTAGTTTATTATCTTTATTAGCATAACCATGCCCGTCTCCTATTATATAATTAGTACCAACTGTATTATTTAATACATGAGATAACATTGAAGATGTGGTTGTTTTACCATGACATCCAGCTACTCCAATAGTTTTAAACTCTTTACTAAGTTTACCTAGCATTTCTTGATATTCATAATTTTCTAAATCCATATTAAAAGCTCTAACCATCTCAGGATGATTATCTCTTATCGCCGGGCTTCTAACTATTATAGTATCTTTAGTTAACTCATATATATTTGTATCGGTATATATTTTAATATTCCTTGTTTCCAAGTTATCTTCCGTAAAACGATGTTCTTTAGCATCATCATAACCAACTACTAAGTTACCTAAATCGTTTAATAAAAGTGCTAAAGAGCTCATTCCTGCTCCTTTTATACCTATTAAATAATATTTCATATTATCACCTAGTCTAATTATAACATAAAGTATTTACTTTTTTAATATTTGAATTTAATATATTACTGTGGAGTGGTATCGAAGTGGTTGTAACGAAACTGATTCGAAATCAGTCGTACTTTTATTAGTACCGTGGGTTCGAATCCCACCCACTCCGCCATTTAAGTTTTATAATTGTTTTTTAAGGCAAAACGTTTTCTTTAACATTTGTTATTTTATCTTTATATAATTCTAGATTTATATTAGAAACTCTTTCTATAAAAGCATCTAATTTTTTTATTTCTAGTATGTTTTTACAATTCTTATTAATTTGCTGTTTTTCTTTTCTATCACTATCAATTTTTGCAATCACTTTTTCGTTTAAAAGTTTTTTATCTATTTTGTATTTATAAAGTAAAACATTATTGACAATATCATAACTATAGTATAAATCTTTTATAAAATCATTATAACTAATGTTATTTATATAACTTTTATCGAAAAAATCTGTAAAAAATATATAATCTACTATTAAATGTAAGAAGAAACCTTTATCATAATCAGAATTAATTGTATTCTCTTTTAAATATTTATATAAATTTATTTTATTTTTTAAATAATCAACTAAATAACCAGTATCTCTTACCCCAGTATAATGAGTTGTATCTTTATTTTCTACTAAATCAGGATCAACTGTTCCTTTAAAAAAATCAGATATATTTAATATACTATTCTTTTCACAATATCTTTTTGCTACTGCCAAATGAATGCTAAATCCTGCCATATTATCAACTCCGCCTATTAATCAAAAAAATTATTTATCTTTTTGTTCCCAAATCTTTGTTTTTTTGTTTAATTTATATTTTAAATTTTTCATTATAATAAACTCAAACAACTTTGAATGTTTTTCTTTATCAATATACAAAAAGCCTTGCTTCCAATTATTAAAACATTTAATTGTTCCAACAATAAATTCCTTTGAGAATCCAGAATATTCAGTAATATGTTTATAAGATATGTTTTTTATTAAAAATATATATAAAATATATTTTATTACTTTAAAAAAAGTAATAATTAATTCGCAATTAAGAAGAATATCTAAAAAAGTGTCTGTGTTACCGCAAGCAGGAGTTATTATTAAATTTAAAGGCAAATCCTTTAAATATTTTTTTATTTTATAAAGCTGTAATTCTTCTATATTTAAGCGCCAATTTATTTTCTCACTTTTTAATTCTCTTGCATTTTGAGCCAAAATAATTTGATATTGGTAATCGTCTAAACCTATACCTTTGCCCTCGTCATCATCCAACCAGCTCATTTCAACTTTTTCAAAAAGGTCTTTTATTTTTTTACCCGGTATAGCACATGTCTTGGACTTTACCAAAGTTATATTATTATCTGGATAATCTTCAAAAATTAAATTTAATTTTAATTTTTCCATATTACTCACCTAAATAAATTATAACATATATTGACATTCTTCAACATCAATAATTGACTTATTTTGATTTTAGAAGTAGAATTATAATGCAATCAAAGGAGTATATTATTATATGGCAAATTATACTAGTCATGCGATAATGAGTGAATTATTATTTAAAAAACTAAATGATAAAATTAAATTTAAAATTAAAATAGATCAAGATAAGATGAAGTTGTTTTCTTTTGGTCAAGATTTAACTGTTTTAAATAAAGAGTGTTTTCATGATACTCATAAAATTAATTCAAAACTATTCTTTTTAAATACAATTAAATATATAAATGAGAATAACTTACAATATGATAATGATGTTATGGCTTATTTATATGGTCATATAGCTCACTATGCTTTAGACTTAGTAATTCATCAATTTGTTAATAATATGGTTAATGATATTAACCAAGAAGCTTTTTTAACACCTCATACTACTTTAGAATGTGAATTAGATAAATATTTAATAAATAAATTTGGTAATAATACTAGTTATTTAAGTATTAAACATTTAAAAAGTAAAGATATAAGAAAAATGGTTAATATTATTTACGCAAATATTTATGGTTATTTTAATGCTAGTAATATCTATTTTAAATCAACTTTGTTTATTAGTATAAGTAACTTTTTTGTTAATTTTATTTATCAAAATAAAACATTATATAATTTAGTTACTGGTAAACAAAAATATAGTAATAATACTTATTACTATAATTGTGTTAATAAAGATAATTACTTAGATAAAAAATATTTAAAAATATTAAATGAGTCAATTAATAAAGCTGAAAAAATGATTAAATATGCTAATAAGTATTTATACGAAAAAGATAAAGAAAGATATTTAAATTTAGTGTTTAATAATGCTCCTTATAATGGTAATAACACTCCTAGTACTGAATCAATATTTAATGAGATACCAGCTTTTGCTGAAATAAAAATAAAATAACTTAGTATTTACTAAGCTATTTTTTATAGTATAATTGTTATTATGAAAGGTTTATAATATGAAAAAAATATTAAATTTATCAATAATGCTATTATTTGTTATTTTAATTGTAGGATGTAACAACAATAAAATTAATAATCAAGCATCTACCAGTAAATATGCTTATATGGATGGCTTGTATGTTCAGCAACCGGGAGCTGATTTTGAAGCAGCTTTTGCTTATTTAATAAAAGATGGACGTATTTATAGCTATTATGCAGACAGCAGTGAATCAACTATTTTAACAAGAAACTTTTATGGTGAAGGTGTAGAAGGTGGTATCAAGTTTAAAATAGTCAATGATGTCATCACTTCTGATGAAGAAAGAAATATGAGTGATACTAATGGCGGTGTGGTCATAAAATATATAGATGGGAAAATAATTGTTGGTGATGGCATTATAAAATGGCAATGTAGTAGTTATGATAATTATTGTTCTGCATCTAATGATGGAACATATATAAAAAAGTAAGTTTTAAACTTACTTTTCTTTTCTAACGCCTTTAAATATTCCTTTGGTAGTTTTATTATGCATAAATTCACCAGTTAAAGTATTTCTTTTAACAACCTTTTTGGTTTTAGGATTATAAGTCTGCGTTCTATTTTTTACTGCTCCTACTCGAGCATTATCACCTAGAGGTTTATTAACTGCCATGGTAATCATCCTCCTTATTTATTTTAATTATAACATATTAAAAAGCTATTTAATAATAGCTTTTATTCTTCTTACTCCAGCACTAGATGACTCTTCTTTAATTATTTCAAAAGTTCCTATTTCAGAAGTATTTTTAACATGTGGCCCACCACATATTTCTTTAGATATATCACCTATAGCGTAAACTTTAACAACACTACCATATTTATCTTCAAAAGTTCCATGAGCCCCTACTCTTTTAGCTTCTTCATAAGACATTTCATTACATACAACATCAGTATTAGATTTAATATACTCATTAACCAAGTTAGTTAGAGCTGTTAACTCCTCATCAGTCATCTTATGATCTAAATTAAAATCAAATCTAATTCTTTCGCTAGTAATATTACAGCCTTTTTGAATTATATCTTTACCATACATTTTTTGTAATGCAGCCAGCATTAAATGAGCCACAGTATGATATTTAGTAGTTTCATAACTATCATCTGCTAAACCACCTTTAAAAGCCCCAGCATCGATTGTTTTGCTTTTCTCTTGATGTTCTTTGAATTTATTATGAAAGGCTTCTATATCGACTTTAAAACCATTTTCATTAGCAAGTTCAATAGTCATTTCTAAAGGAAAACCAAAAGTATCAAATAATTTAAAAGCATCACTACCACTGATTAACTTATCTTTAGCATATTTAATTACTTTATAAAATAAACGTTCTCCATCTTTTAGAGTTTTATTAAATTTAAGCGCTTCTTTATTAATTTCATTTAAAATAAAATCTTTATTAGTATTTAGTTCATTATAAATATCCTTATAATCATTTATTACTACTTCGACTATTTCATTAATATTATTTTCAACACCTATTTTTTTCATATAACGAAGTGCTCTTCTAATAAGCCTTCTTAATACATAACCTTGGCCAGTATTAGAAGGTGTTATACCATGATAATCTCCTAATACAAAAGTTGCTGATCTAATATGATCCATGATAACACGAAAAGCCATTAAATTATCTTCATACTTTTGCTTAGATAAAACTTCTAATTTCCTTTTAATATTAACAAATAATTCGGTATCATAAACTGATTTTAAACCATTTAATACTGTTAATGTTCTTTCTAATCCCATTCCCGTATCAACATTAGGCTTATCTAATTTAGCAATTGTACCATCACTTCTTTTGTTATATTCCATAAAAACATTATTCCATATTTCTAAATATTTACCACAAGAGCATGATGGATCACAATTAGGCCCACAAGGTTCTTTTAAAGTATCGTAAAATATTTCGGTATCTGGTCCACACGGTCCTATACCACTACCTAAAATCCAAAAGTTATTTTCTCTTGATAAAAAGCAAATGTGGCTAGCATCTACCCCTTCATCTAACCAAGCTTGATAACTTTCTTCATCTTTAGCAAACTCACTATCACCTTTAAAACAAGAAAAATATAATCTCTCTTTATCTAAATTTAAATATTTAGGACTAGTTAAAAATTCATAACTAAATTTAATCGATTCTTTTTTAAAGTAATCACCTAAGCTCCAATTACCAAGCATTTCAAAGAATGTTAAATGGGATGCATCCCCTACGCAATCAATATCACCAGTTCTTAAACATTTTTGCACATTTACAAGTCTTGTTCCACCAGGGTGACGTTCACCTAATAAATATGGTACTAAAGGATGCATACCAGCTGATGTAAACAATACTGTTGGATCATTTTCTGGTACAATCGAAGCACTAGAAATTAAAGTATGGCCTTTTTCTTTAAAAAAATTAAAATACATTTCTGTTAAAGCTTTTCTGGTTACTAATGGTTTTATTGAACTGCTTATTACAACATCTAAAGCTTCCTTGGCTTCTTCTTTACTAATTTCTGCTCTATTACTCATAAATTCAATTAATTCTTCTGATGTCATCTTTTCCATCTTATTTAATTCCTTTCAAGATATTTATTATATCTGTTTCCAATGTTTTAAAATTATCATTAATAATTTCGTAATCAAAATCATGATAGTTATCTAAAGATATTTCTGTTGGATGATTTCTTTGTTCTTTGGTTAATTCATTTTCAAAGTTTGTTCTTTTGATATGAATAGTTATTGTATTAGGATATTTATTTTTTACTAATTCGATTTCTCTAGGAAATCTGATATCTTTAACAACAACAATATCACCAAAATAATGATAAACATCAATATCATCTAATAATCTATTAATATAGATATCTTTTTTACCTAGTTTTTCTCTAACAATGTCAGTACCCAATTCTTGTAATAAAGTACGTGGTTTATCTATTTCACTACCAGTCCAAGATGTAATTTCCATCGCATATAATTTGATGTACTTAGAAATACTAGTAATTATAGCTTTATCGGCATAATATTTTTTAATAGTATTAGCCACCGTATCTTTACCACATCTTGCTTTACCACAAAGTAAAAACACTTTCTTTTCCATTGCTCACCTACTTAGTCTTAGCTTGTTTTTTAACTTCTTTAATATTAATAACTTCAGTTGGTTCACTATCATAATCAAATAAATTATATTTATTAATGAAATAGTTTCCTAATATTTTAAGTAAAGCAATAATTGGTGTCGCAAGTACCATTCCCCAAATACCAAAGAAATAACCAAAAGCAATTAAGCCGACCATAATTGTTACTGGGTGTAATTTCATCGTTTTACTCATAATAACTGGTTGTAATAAATAATTTTCTAGCATTTGAACAACAATAATAACAATAATTGTTACTGATCCTACAGTTGTGCTTTGACTAAAGCCGACTAGTACTGCTGGTATACCACCCATATATGGTCCCACATAAGGAATAATATCAGTAATACCACAAAATACACCAAATAAATACGGTGCTTTAAGACCAGCAATCCAAAATCCCAAAGAACAAGTTACCGACATAACAGCTGCAATTAATAATACCCCATTAACATATTTATGAAGTTGGGTACTAATTTCACCAATTAAAATTCTCGTTTCATAACGATATTTTTTTGGTAATAAACTCATTAAATGATCATTAGTGCTATCAAAATTAAATAACATATAAAAACCAATAATTAAACTAATGACAAACGTTCCTACTCCAGAGACTAAAACTTTGACAATGTTTATTAAAGTATTAGGTAAATTTGAAGAAATATCAGTTGTAAGTTTGCTTATTGCTGCTAAGATATCTTGTTTAGCTTGAATAACATCAAAACCATTAATACTTTTAAAGCTGTCAATAATCTTTGATACAAAGTTTTGAATACTATTAAATACTGATGGTATTGAATTTATTAAATCATTAATTTGATTAGATAAAGTTGGTATTAAAAGTCTTAAAAACAAATATACTAAGCCTAAAAAAACAACATAAACAATTCCGGTTGAAATAATTCTACTCATGCCCTTTTTACTTAACTTGGTAACTAAAGGATGAAATAACCAAGCAATAATAAAACCAATAAAAAGTGGTGATAAAATTTTTAAAAATTTTAAGAGAAAAGTAAATATTCCTAAATCTTTTAATATTCTTATAGCAATATAAATAAGGCCAACAATCATTACAAAATATAATATTTTTAATATCTTACTAGTTAAAGTAACTACCTCGCCATTACTTTCATTATTTGGTTCCCATAATTTTTTCTTCATCTTTATCACCTTTCGTTTCTATTATAGCAAAAAAATCATAAAAATAAATAAAAACCCATATTAAGGGTTATTTATTACCAAGTAATCTGGTTTTTAAAGTAGTTTTACGACTAATACTATAATTATTTTGAATTCCTCTTTCAAAAGATAATTTTTCACCAATAATTATTAAGCTTTTCTTAGCTCTAGATACTCCAGTATAAATTAATTTATTATATAGCATTTTACTAAAAGAGTAAGTAATTGGTAAAACCACATAATCAAATTCACTACCCTGGCTTTTATGAACAGATATAGCATAAGCATGTTTTAAATGAATTAAATCTTCTTTTTTATAAGGGACAAAATTACCATCAAAACTAACAATCAAGACTTCTTTAGCTTTAGGATTTATTTCTTCAATATAACCAATGTCACCATTAAAAACATTATGATCAACGTCATTTGTTAACTGAATAACTTTATCGCCTTCTCTAAAGACAATATCAGCAATATGTAATTCATTTTTGCTAGGCATTGGTTTATTATAAAGTTCTTGCAAAATAACATTTAAATTATCAATCCCATTTTCACCTTTATACATTGGTGCCAAAACAATTAAATCTTTTTCGGTTATCCCCTTTTCTAAGGCTTTTAGAGCAATGGTTTCAATATTACTTTTAATTTTATTGGGACTTGTTTCAATAAAATTAAAATCTTCTTTTTGAAGAAAATAATCTTTACTTAGGTTTTTGTCTTTTATTTCTTTAGCTAAATAAGGAATAGATGACTCACTTTTTTGACGAAATATTTTATGTAAAGCAATATGTTTAAATAAATTAGCATTAATTAAATCATTTAAAATTAAGCCACTACCAACACTAGGCAACTGATTTTCATCACCAATGAGAATCAATTTTAAATCATGATTAATCCCACGCATTAAAGAATCAAACAAGAAAGTATCAATCATACTAACTTCATCAATAATAACTAATTCTTTATGCAATTTATTATCTTCATTGTATTCAAATGTATTAGACTCTTTATGCCATTTTAAAAAGCGATGGATAGTCATGGCGCTATGACCAGTAACTTCCATTAGCTTCTTGCTAGCTCTACCAGTTGGTGCTAACAAAGCAATATTATAGATACTTTCCCCTTCACTATAATTGTTTAATGCTTTATATATTTTTAATATTGTTTTAACAATTGTTGTCTTACCGGTTCCTGGTCCTCCAGTAATAATTGTTATATTATTATTTAAAGCCTCTTTTATGGCTGTTATTTGTGCTTTATCAAATGCTATTTTATCTTCTTTTTCAATTATTTTAATTAGTTCTTCAATCTTTTTATAACTTACTACTTTATTATCGTTTATGCTTATTAAACTATCAGCAATATTATTTTCCATATCAAATAATTCTCTTAGATAATATTTATTGTCTTCAATAACTATTTCTTTATTTTTAATAAGCTCTTCAATCAAGTAATTAAAATTATCTTCTTCGATCATAATTTTAAACATCGTCTTTAAACCACTAACTATTTCATTTAAATAGTGATAAGTATCACCATTAATAAATGTTAGTCTATTCATTACCTCTAATATACAAGCTTTTATTCTTACACTGTCTAATGAATCTTTAAACTTAATAAAAATATTATCTAATTTTTCAAAACTAATTAATTCTTTTAATAAATAAATGTTTTCATTAACAACATTTAATGATTTATCATTATAAACACTAATAATATTAGTTACTTCTGGTGTACTAAAGCCATACTCTTTTAGTTTTATCATCGTATCATCAACAGAAGCATATTTCATAATAGAATTATATATTTTTAAAGCTCTTGATTCGGTTATACCAGGCACCACAAGTAAGTTTTGATACCCTTCTTTAATTTTACTAATAGCATCCTCTCCTAGAGCATTAACAATATTAGAAGCGGTCTTTTCACCACAGTTTTTAATAAGTGACGAAGCCAAAAACTCAATAATAGCATCTTTACCTTCAGGAACAACCTTTTCATAATTTTTTACCGCATACTGAATACCATATCTTTCATGATTATTAAGTGAACCATAAAATATATATTTATCTTCTTTATTTAAATCTGTAAAAAATCCCGTAAAAGTAATCACTTTGTTTAAAAAATCTTGTAACTCATCATCATTAGTTTCTTTCACTTTAAAAAGACCAACTTTGTAGCCATTATTTCCTTCATAGATTACACTTCTAAAATTGCCTTTAATATAATTCATAAGTTACTCCTTATATGGATTATACTCTTCATACATTTGTTTGTAAATGTTTAAATAAAAAAAGATAATAACTTATCTTTTTTAGTTTCCGGTTTTCGCTTTTATAACTTCAATGCCGTCTTCTATTTTTTCACCAGCATATTCCCAATATGAATCTGGTTTATCAAAATTATATCCTGGTAAAAATATACCATACTCACTTAATATAGATAGGATACTTTTTAGCACTAAGCGTGCCTCCTCTTTTTTACCCTCTCCTCTTAATATAAACATTCTTTCCAAGCCAGCAGTTATTTTTTCCACATCATCCTTAGCCTCCGGCTTTTTTGATGCAGCAACGATACCAAGGTTTTGATTAGCTAAATTAACTATATCCTCATCAGAAAAGTCATTCATAATAGGCCCAAGTTTATTAACATATTCATGCTTTATTTCTCTACCAACACTACTTGTTGTATCAATATAATCTACCCAAGAAAAGCATAATGTACCAAACATTATCACAGCAACAGCCATACCAGCAACCACTTTAATAAATTTAATAGCTTGTTTTAATTTTCTCTTTTTTCGTTGCTTTTCCAAAGCCAAAAGATGTGCTTTATCTGTTTTACTAGTTCTTCTAGCGTTTTGGATATAATTAGCATTATAACTAACAGTAACGGGCACTCCTTTTTCCAGGCGAACATACTTTAAATCTTCATCTTTTGACATCTCATCACTATCCTAATAACATATTAACATAAAAAATAATACTAATAAATAGTATTATTTGATTTCGCCATATATTTTATTTTCAATAACATCTGTTATTAAAACTTTATAATCTTTATTTTTATTTAATTTTTGTTTAATAAAAACATTTAAATAATTTGATGTATGGCCATTGCTTTCTGCTCCACTTTTTTCAATCAAGACATTTAATTCTTTGTTTATAAATTGTTTAGCATAATCTGCTTCTAATTTATTAGATAGTTCAATTAATTCATTAGCTCTGGTTTTCTTTTCTTCATCACTTACAATATTATTTAACTTAGCTGCTACTGTATTATCTCTTTTTGAATAAGGGAATACATGTACTTTAGAAAAATTTACTTCTTTAATAAAGTTTATCGTATTTATAAAATCTTCATTAGTTTCAGTAGGAAACCCTACTATTACATCAGTTGTTAGATTAATATCTTTTCTTACTTTTCTTAATTTATTAATACTATCTAAATAAGTTTTAGTATCATATTTACGATGCATCGCTTTTAAAACATTATCACTACCACTTTGTAAAGGAATATGTAGATGATTACATATTTTAGAGTTAGTTTTTAATTCTTCTAAAAACTTATCATCAATCTCAGTTATTTCAATACTAGATATTCTTATTCTTTCTAAATTAGCAAGTTTTGATATTTCATGAATTATATTTACTAGTCTTTTTTCTTCATCTTTGTAGTTTCCAGTATGAATCCCTGTTAAAACAATTTCTTTATAACCATTTTCCACTAAAGTGTTTACTTCCTCAATTACTTTAAAAAACTTTTTACTACGCTCTTTGCCTCTTACATAAGGAATTGTACAATAAGTACAAAAATTATTACAACCATCTTCAATCTTAACAAATGCTCTAGTTTTATCACTAAAATTAGTAATAAACATATCTTCAAAAGAAATATTGTTTAAATCATAAAATTGGTTTATTTTTTTGTTATCATTTAAATACTTTTTAACTAATTCAACTATTTTACTTTTATCTTTACTACCAATTAAAATATCAATATCTAAGTCTTTAATATCATCTTGATGATTTTCACTCATACAACCACATGCAACAATAATTGCATTAGGATTTTCATGCTTACTTCTTCTAATCATCTTACGACTTTTAGCATCTGCTTGATTAGTAACACTACAAGTATTAATAACAACAATATCAGCATTTTCATTAACTATTAAGTCACCATTTTTTATAAATGATTCTTTAATATATTCACTTTCATACATATTTACTTTGCAACCTAAAGTAATTATTTTTATTTTCATCTTAATCTTCTTTTCTTTTTAAAATATCAAATTCTTTTAAAGGAATACCTAAATCAACAAGTAAAACTTCAGTACCACAATTAGCATCTGCTATTTCCACGCCTTTGGCATTAATTATTTTCTTTACTTTAGCTTTTATATGATCTTCGGTTGGACTCATAACTTCAATTTCATCACCTAATAAAAACTTATTATGTTGGATTATTTTATAAAGACCATTTTCAATACCAAGAATTGTTCCTAAATAAGTATAGCCTTTATTGTAAGTGTTCTCATCATATATTTGGGTTGTTTCATCAGATGCACCATAATAAAATCCCGTCGTAAATTCACGATATGTGCAATTGTATATTTGCTCTTTATAAGGTTTGATATTAGCATTATAAAGTTCTTTATCCTGATAATAGTCATCAATAGCTTTTCTATAAGCTTTAATAACTGTGGCAACATACAAAGCTGATTTCATTCTTCCTTCAACTTTTAATGAATCCACTCCAGAAGCTATTAAATCATCTAAGTGATCAATCATACATAAATCTTTGGAATTAAAAATATAAGTGCCTCTTTCGTTTTCAAAAATTGGCATATACTCGTTTGGTCTGGTTTCTTCTACAATATAATATTTCCAACGACAAGGATGTGAACAATCACCCAAATTAGCACTACGATGGGTAAAATAGCTACTAAGTAAGCACCTTCCTGAATAAGAAATACACATTGCGCCATGAACAAAGGCTTCAATCTCTTTAGCACCAATATTAGCTTTTATTTCTTTTATTTCTTCTAACGACAATTCTCTAGCACAAACTACTCTAGTAGCACCTAATTTATACCACATCTTAAATGTTTCATAGTTAGTTGAATTAGCTTGCGTAGAAATGTGAATATCAATTTCTGGACAAACTTCTTTCGCAATATTAAAAACTCCTAAATCAGATATAATTAAGGCATCTGGTTTAATATTTTTTAGTTCTTTTAAGTACTCTTTTATACCTTCTAAATCATTATTATGAGCAATAATGTTTACGGTTATATATACTTTAGCATTATTTTGATGCGCGAAATGAATGCCTTCTTTCATTTCTTCTAAAGAAAAGTTCTTGGCGTTAGCTCTAAGACCGAAAGCATCTCCACCAATATATACTGCATCAGCGCCATATTTAATTGCGACTTTTAATACTTCTAGAGAAGAAGCCGGTGCTAATAACTCTACTTTTTTCATTTATAACCCTCCTTACTTAAAAAAAGCCTTAAAGGCTTTAAGATAAGTTTTTTTGTAATTGCTTCAAAGCAGCTAACAAAGCTTCTTCTTTTTCATAACTTAATGTTAATGGTTTAAACTTTGTCTCATTTTCTTTAGGTGCCATACTATTAATAATATCAAGCTTTTTAATTGAAATATCTTCTGTACCCAAATCTTCTTCATAATTTAAACTATGATTTTTGCTTCGTTCTAATAGCTCTTCATAACTAATGATTGAATCTTCTTCTTCCTTCATTTCATATGGTGTTAAATTAATATTTAGTTGTTCACCAGAATCAGCGATTTCTCTAGCAATTTTAATAATATCGCTTTGGTCATTATTAACATTTTTAATTGGTTCATCCCATTCTAAATGTTCTTCACTGCTTCTAATTAAATATAGTAAAATAACTAGCAAAATTATTAAAGCAATTATTAAACCAAAATAAATATAATCAGAAAACACTAAGAGTGACAAAAAATATTTTATATTACTTATAAATGAACTCATATAAATAAGCCCTCCAAATACACACTTATCTTAACAAATTATTGTTAATGATTAAATAAAATTATATATTTATTTACATAGTGTATGTCAATTAATAAGTAAATTATATTTTAAATGTTTTAAATATAATGTCAAGTTATTTTAAATGGCTTTTAAATTTTTTAAATTCCTCACTAGTAGCTAAATTATTATCATCAAATTCTTCTAATAAACGTTTTTGGCTACCACTAAGTCTAGTTGGAATAATAATCTTACAAACCACATAAAGGTCTCCCTTAAACATTGATTCGTCTTTTCTAATACCTTTGCCCTTTAGTTTATATTTATCACCATTTTGCGTTCCTTCTTTAATTGTTAAAACAACATTATCTTCTAAAGTGGGAATTTCTTTTTTACAACCCAGAGTTGCTTCAACAATAGTAAGTGGTAATTCTAAATATATATCGTTCCCTTCTCTTTTAAATAAAGGATGTTCTTTAACAGTAAATTCAATATATAAGTCGCCATTATCACCACCATTATAACCAGCTTCGCCTTTACCTGATAAACGAATCTTATCACCATTATCAACGCCTTCAGGAACTTTTATATTAATTTCTTTAGTTTCTAGAGTGCGTCCTTTACCACGGCATTTTTTACAAGTTGTTTCAAAAATATGACCTAACCCATTACATTTTGGACAGACAGTCTCAGTTTGGAAAACCCCAAACAAACTACGTTGCTCCATTATAACACGACCCCTACCACCACAATCAGGGCAAGTCTTACTGCCGTGTCCACCTACACCATCACATTCCCCACAAAGTTCTTCTAAATCCAACTTAATGGTTTTTTTAGTACCAAAAACCGCTTCTTCAAAAGTTAAATTCATTTTAATTAAGGTATCACTACCACGAACTGGTCTCTTCGTCTTACCCTTACTATTACCAAAACCATAAGAACCACCAAAAAACTGGCTAAATATATCACCAAGATCAATATCTTCAAAAGAAGAAAAATCGCCACCAAATCCACCAAATCCTTGGCCACCAGCATTACGTCCATCAAACGCACTTTTACCAAATTGATCATATTGGCGTCTTTTACTCTCATCAGATAAAACTGAGTAAGCTTCCCCAAGTTCTTTAAACTGAGCCTCAGCTTCTGGAGTTTTATTAACATCAGGATGATATTGTTTAGCTTTCTTACGAAAAGCACTTTTGATTTCATCTTGGCTAGCTGTTTTACTAACGCCTAATATTTCATAATAATCTTTATTTGTTGCCATTTCCATCACCTATCAAATCTTTATAGTCTTCTAAATATTTTTTAAATATGATCATTGCTTCATTAATTAGGTTTTCATTAACCTCTACTCCACAGTCTTTTAAGATATTTAAAGGATAATCTTTGCCACCACTTTTTAAGAATTTTAAATAATTTTCTAAAGCATTCTTTTCTTTATTTAAAATACGATTAGCAAAAACATAAGCCAACGCTAACCCAGTAGCATATTTATATACATAAAATGCTGAATAAAAATGTGGTACTCTTAAGCATTCATATCTAATTAAATCATCACTTATAACATTTTTACCATAATAAAATTTATTTAAATCATAATATATATCAGTTAAATCTTTACTAGATAGCGACACTCCATTATCAATTTTATCATGAATAATCATTTCATATTCAGCAAAATGGGTTTGCCTAAAAATACTACCTTTAAACGAATCTAAAATTATTTCTAAAAAGTATTTTTTTTCATCATTATTTTTAGCATTTTTTATCATATAATCAAATAGTAAAATTTCATTTACGTTACTAGCTATTTCGGCAGTAAATATTGAATACGTAGAATTTTGGTATTTATTATTTTTACGAGAGTAAAAACCATGCATTGCATGCCCCATTTCATGAGCAAAAGTTTCAATACTACGAAAATCATCTTTATAATTCATAAGAATATATGAATAAGTGTCATAAGTTCCCATAGAATATGCTCCACTATATTTACCTTTACGATAGAAAGGATCCAACCAATGCTCTTTAAAAGCCTTTTGATAATCTTGATAATAAGTCTCTCCTAAAACTTTTATAGATTCTAAAACTATTCCCTTAGCTTCATCATAAGTGAAGTTCTGATCATATGTCGCACTTAGTAAATAAACATCATACATATGTTGTTTATTCAAATTATTAGCCTTGCCTTTTAAAAGTAAATATTCATGAAGCAAATCAATATTCTTATGAACAGATTTAATAATATCCTTATATGTTTTAAGTTTTACTTCGTCTTCATCTAACGCCATAATTAATGAGCTTTTATATTTTCTTGCTTTAGCAATAAAAGAATCATTTTTTAAACTATTTAACAAGCAATTGCCCAAAGTATCATGATGTTCTTTATAAAACTCATGATAGCTGTAGAAAGCCTTGCTTCTTATTAATTGGTTTTTATTTTTTATATATAATGGATAATTAGAATGATCTAATTTTGCTTTTTCCCCATCAATTAAAATATCTTTAAATTTAACATCTATATAATCTAAGGCTTCAAAAGTCTTTTCCCCAGCCATTCTAATTGTTTCTGAACTAGCTAAAAGTTTTTCTTCTTTTAAAGAAAGAATATGATGCTTGCTTTTTAATAATACTTCTAAAAAATGACTATATTCTTCTAAATTAGGCTCCGTTTTTTTCAAATCTTCTAAAGCTTTTTTATTTAGTTTTTTTAAAGCAACATTAATATAACTTGTTTTAGATACATATAAAGAAACCAAGTCCTCAGCGCTTTGAAACATTTTGTTTGCTTCTTTATCTTCCCCGTCAGCATCTTTTGAAAGTTTAGTATATATATATAATTTATATACTTGTCTCTCTAAATTATTAGTACTTTCTAATGTTTCATATAAAAGCTTACCATTTCTTATAAAATTATTGTCAACTTTTATATTGTTGATCTTATCTAATAATAATTCATAATTTTTATACCAATCTTTACGAGTTTTATAAATCGGGGTTAAATCCCATGTTTCTTTATTCATTATAACCATCCTAACTTAGAAGAAGCTCTAATTTAATAGAGCTCCTAATTATTTCTTTTCTTCGTATTCAGCTTCTTTTACAGTTTCTTCTTTTGGTTCTTCACTAGTTGTTTCTTTGCTTTCAGCTTCACGTTTTTTAGCTGCTTCTTCATAAACTTTAGTAGCAAGTCCCATTGCAATTTCATTAAGCGCTTCTTTTTGTTTTTTGATATCTTCTAAGTCTTTACCTTCTAAAGCTTTTTTAAGTTCAGTTATTTTATCTTCGGCTTTTTTCTTATCATCTTCACTAACTTTTTCACCTAAATCTTTAATGGCTTTTTCGGTAGCAAAGATAATTTGATCAGCTTCATTTCTTAAATCAACTTCTTCTTTTCTTTTTAAGTCAGCTTCTTTATTAGCTTCAGCTTCTTTCATCATTTTATCGATTTCTTCTTTACTTAAATTAGTAGAAGAAGTAATAGTAATAGATTGTTCTTTGTTAGTTCCAAGATCTTTAGCCATAACACTAACTATGCCGTTAGCATCAATATCAAATTTAACTTCAATTTGTGGTATTCCTCTAGGTGCTGGTGGTATATTAGTTAGTTGGAATCTACCTAAAGTCTTATTATCTGCTGCCATTTGTCTTTCCCCTTGTAATACGTGAATATCAACAGCTGGTTGGTTATCAGCAGCAGTACTAAATATTTGACCCTTGCTAGTAGGAATTGTGGTATTTCTTGGAATTAAGACAGTCATAACATCACCTAAAGTTTCAATACCAAGTGATAATGGCGTAACATCAAGTAATACTAAGTCATCAACTTCACCAGTTAATACTCCACCTTGAATTGCTGCACCCATTGCAACTACTTCATCTGGGTTTACTTCTTTACTTGGTTCTTGATCCATTTCCTTTTTAACTAATTCTTGAATATAAGGAATTCTGGTTGATCCACCAACTAATATTACTTTATTTATATCAGTCTTTTTAAGTTTAGCATCTTTTAAAGCTTTTTCAACATAAGTAATTGTAGAATCAAATAAATCTCTATTTAATTCTTCAAATTTAGCTCTTGTTAATTTAGTTTCATAATGAAGTGGTCCATCACTACCTTGGGTAATAAATGGTAAACTAATATCTGCTGATGCCACACCACTTAAATCCTTTTTAGCTTTTTCAGCAGCATCTTTTATTCTTTGCATAGCGGTTTTGTCTTTAGATAAATCAATGCCATTTTCTTTTTTGAATTCATTTACTAAATAATCCATAACATTTTTATCAAAGTCATCGCCACCCAAACGATTATTACCACTTGTTGCTTTTACTTCAAAGACACCATCTCCTAGTTCAAGAATTGAAACATCAAATGTTCCCCCACCTAGGTCATATACTAAAATTGTTTGATTTTTGTCTTGTTTATCAAGTCCATAAGCTAAAGCAGCAGCTGTTGGCTCATTAATAATTCTTTCAACATCAAGGCCGGCAATTTTACCAGCATTCTTAGTTGCTTGTCTTTCCGCATCATTAAAATAAGCTGGTACTGTAATTACAGCCTTAGTAACTTTTTCACCAAGATAACTTTCAGCATCTAATTTTAATTTACCTAAAATCTTAGCACTTATTTCTTCTGGGGTATACTTTTTACCCTCGATTTCAACTTTTTCATTTGTTCCCATTTTTCTTTTTATTGAATAAATGGTTCTACTAGCGTTAGAAATTGCTTGACGTTTAGCAACATCACCAACCATTTCCACACCATCTTTGAAAGCCACTACTGAAGGTGTAGTTCTATTGCCTTCGGCATTAGGAATAACTTTTGCTACTCCTCCTTCTAATACTGCGACACAACTATTCGTTGTCCCTAAGTCAATTCCAATAATTTTACTCATTTTTTCTCTCCTCTTTCTTTTAATTATTTACTTTAACCATTGCTGGTCTTATGACTTTATCTTTATACATATAACCTTTGGTAAATACCTCTAACACCACATTTGCTGGTTTAGTTTCATCATGCTCAGTTATAACGGCTTCCATCGTATTTGGGTCAAACTCTTTACCCAGGCATTCTATTTCATTTATCTCATAAGTATTTAGCATTTGTTTTAGATTACCATAAATAATCTTAATACCCGCTAAGAACTTACTTACTTCATCACTTAAATCACTATTATCTAGTTTTATAGCTCTTTCTAAGTTGTCAACTGTTGGAAGAATATCTTTTATAAAATTTACACCTTCATATTTAAGCATTTCACTTACTTCTTTAGCCGTACGATTTTGGAAATTTATAAATTCAGCTTGCAAACGCAAAAATTTATCATTTGCTTCTTTTAGTTTATTATCCATCTCCGTACTTTTACTATCTTTTTCTATCTTTTTTGGCATCTTATGCACCTCCAATATTTTTATTAATGTAATCTAATAAAGCAATTACTTTATCATATTCCATCCTTTTTGGACCAACTATGGCAATGGTTTTTTCTTCACCATTTAGACAAATCTTCGTTTTTACAACTGTAACATTAGGATCTATTTCAGTCTCTTTACCGATATAAATATTAATTCCTGAATCTTTTGCTTCAATATGTTTGATAAATGAATCATCTTCAAACTTATTGATAATTTTTTTAATCTCTTCGACATCATTATATTCAGGTTGTTTTAAAATATTGGTTTTACCACTCATAAATACATTACTTTTGGTAAAATCAGTAAAAGCATCATAGAAAATGTTATAAACTGCTTCATATTGTTTCATCTTTTTCGCTATTACTGGCTTAACCTCATATTCCAATCGAGCATTAATTTCTTCAATTGGGGTTCCTATAAGCATTTTATTAACTATTTCACTAGTTCTAATAATTTCTTCGATATCAAGATTGTCTCTTAAATCGAATTGCTTATTTATAACCATGCCTTTGTCAGTACAAATTAGCGCCACAATACGAGTTTCGTCTAATGGGATAATACTAACTTGCTTTAAAGTGTTGTTTTTAGCACTTTTACCTAAAACAACCGAAGTATAGTTAGTAATTTCCGAAATTATCTCCATGCAACTGTTAATGGTATCAGATAAGGTTAACTCATGATTTTGAAATATTGTTTGTAATTTCAAAACATCTTCGCCAGTTAATTCTTTCGGTTTCATTAAGTTATCAACATAATATTTATAACCTTTTTCCGAAGGAATTCTTCCTGAAGATATATGAGCTTTTTCAATTAAACCCAAACTCTCTAAAATAGCCATCTCATTTCTTACAGTAGCACTAGAGCATTTCATTTTCCTTGCTAATAGTTTTGATCCAACTGGTTTAACATTTTTAATATAAATCTCAATTATTTCTTTTAAGATTTTCTTTTGTCTTTCTTCCAAACGTCTCACCTCTTTTAGCACACTATTTATTTAAGTGCTAATACGATTATAGTATTCATTTTAGCACTTGTCAATACCTAAGTGCTAACTTTTTCAAATAAAAAAATATACTGTTTAAGCAGTATATTTATAGGTTCTATAAGTACCATATTGTTGATCAGTATAAACTTTTAAATTGATACTACCATCTAATAGTTCCGTTACATAAGGCGGAAAAACTGTGTCACCAGAGAAATCAATACTTCTTAAATAAGTTTCCCCAATTACTACGCCATTTTCAGGATTATAAATAGTTAACTTTTTATTTTCACTAACTAGTTCAATATATTTACCAGTTATCGCAATATGAATATAATTATTTTCACTTTTTATTAAATTGCCACTATAATCGTATATTTTATAAAAGTTATCTACTTTAGTAATAATATAAAGACCTGTGTAACTTACAACTGATTCTTCTAAATAAGATGATAACAAAACATTATTCTGATCAACTATTCCCCATTTATTATTTTTTAAAACCAAAAAGCGATCAGCTAGCAAAGTTTTATTTTCAACATCATAATTATTAATCAAACCGATATAATTATATTCTGGAGCAATTAATTCCATAAAACCCGTTTCGCCAAAAGAAACTATCCCCCAAAGATTATTTTGGTCTTCAACAAAATAGACATTATTTTCAATAAAAGTACGATAATTTTTTATAGCTTTATAAGTATTAATAATTTTCTTTTCTAAAAAGTCATATAAGATGATATCTTCATAATTTTCGCTTTCCGCATCATAAATAAAAGCATAACGATCATTAATGGTTTTATTGTTTATTAAATCCCCTTCTTGATAATAGTCTAAAAGATAATTAGTATCATCAATTAAAGTATTGGCAAAACCACAATAAGTATTTTGACAAATATATTTACCAAGAATACTTTTACTGCCATCATAAAAGACAATAGTGTTTTTCTCAATAACTACCGGTGCTTCTTTCTTATTACTAGTTAGTTTATAATAAACACCCATAATAGCCATGCTAAATAAAATAACTAAAAATATAATTGTTGCAATAAAAAATCCTTTTTTCTTTTTCATCTTATCCCTAGCTTTCTATTTTATCTCCAGTTGTTGAATTATAATAATAAACACCACTAGTAGTAACTACTTCATATATTCCTAAACTAAGTTCAATGTTAAACTCTTCACTAGCACTAGTTAATTGTACTGGTTCATTAATTAATGACTTTTTATTATAATCAAACAAGTATAATTTACTATCTTCAGAAACAGCTGCAATAAAATTAGCATAAAACTTATAAGAAATATAAGTATTGTCTAAGACCATATTACCATTATAATCCAGTAATGCCCACTTACTGCCTGTTTTGCCTAATAAATAATTGCCTTCAACAACCATGTCATCATATAAAAAGGAGATGGCTTTAGTAACTTGATTGGTTTCAATTTTTAATAAACCATATTTAGAGATTTTATTAATGGCAATAACATATTTTGGTAAGCTATTTTCTAAATATACCCCATTTTTATTGGTTGATTCACTAGAATAAGTATTAACATTAATATATTCTCCCAAAAGCTTTTTAGCACTCAAATCATATAATTTAATTTTCACAGTAGTTGAATTAACTAATATTGGTGCATCATTAACAAAAATAAATCTTTCATTGTAAATTGGTGCCACTAAATTTTTACTAGTATCACTAGCATCTTTAGCTAAAAAACAACTAGTAAAAGATGTTGAAGTGTCAGTAATAGCATTTTTATTTTCGCAAGTATAACTACCAATTAAATCGGCTTTATCTAAATCGCTATAAAAATACAATTTACCATTTTCATAACTATAATAGTCATATAAATTACTTAATTTAGCTTCTAAAATATTATATTTGTTTTCAGCATTTTCTTCACCATTATAAACATTTACATATAAAGTATTACCCAAAACACTTACTTCGTAAGATATCTTTGTTTCAGTTAATTCATTATTAGTATTAAAAATACTCGTTTTAATGTAATCGTTATTTATTAAAGCTAACTTATTTGCCATCAATCTAACTAAATTATTATCATAAACCAATAGCTTTTTATCACTATCAACAGTAACTATATAATCATCTAAAACATCAATATAAGCATCTCCCAATACTTCTTCATTATCATAATTTAACAAAATATAAGCATTATCATTATTAATCACTTTAATATACTTATTATTGTAACCTTTTATTTCACTAGAAGTAGTTACCAATTTATCATTTTCAAAGTTAATTAAACCGTATTCTTCACCAATTTTATATACTATCGGACTACTACTATCTAGCATTTTGCTATTAATAACTCCTAAGTATTCGTATGAAAAAGGAACAACTTCTTCAATAGGATCGGCATCTAAGCTAACAATCCCATATTTATTTTCTGTGTTCTTTAAAATCACATAATTATTTTCATCATAATTTAGCATCTCATTATAAAATGATTTAACGCCTAAATAATCACCAATCTTAGTATTATTTTCTAAATCATATAAAACAATATTTTCTCCCTCATCAGTATTATCATAAATAAAAACATAACGATTAAAATAAACCTTGGTTCTAAGACTAACTAAACTACCATCTTCATAGATCTGTTTAGCTTCATCAAAATTATCATCTTCAGTTTCATAAGCCACATAACACTTTAAAACATCTTTGTTTTGGCATTCATAAGTGCCAATTACTTCATCAGCATCATTTAAAACATTTAAAACTCCATTAACATATTTATAATTATCTTTAACTAAAACAATTGACTCCCCAGGCTTTTTTGTATCATGTTTTTTATCTTTTAAAACAAAAGTATACACTAACAAAGCCGCTATTAATAAAAGCACAATACCTAGAATAGAAAAAAACAAAATCTTTTTCCCTTTAGGTAAATTTTTAATCTTCTTAATAATTTTTAATTGACGAACAATAACCTTGCCTTCTTTATTCTCTTCTTTCAAATTACTCACCTACTATATTAATAATTATACAATATTTATTT
>CAYURI010000005.1:0-58238 GCA_964447275.1 uncultured Muribaculaceae bacterium | reverse complement strand
AGGCATGCCGCCAGCGTTCATCCTGAGCCAGGATCAAACTCTCAATAAAAAAGATCTATTAAAATCTTTTATTTAAGTGTTTAATCACTAAGCTACTCAAAATTGACATTTTACTTAGTTTTCAAAGATCATTTCAAAACATCCTCTCCGGATGTGCATGTGTAATATATCAAATTGAATAGGGCATTGTCAACACTTTTTTAACAAAAAAATGCTTTTTTTTACTTTTTTTGATTTTTTTGACAAAATTTGACAAAAAAGCCCGTTTTTTCTAACAAAAAAGCTCTTTTCAAAAGAGCTCTATTTTAATTTTTAATCAGCTAATTTTTTATAAATTTGATAATATTCTTTAACTAGTTCTTCTTTAAAAGGATAAAGGTTATTCTTTTTAATATCTATTAACTCTTCTAAGCCGTTTTTTACAACCAAATCTAAATCATCTGAATAATTCATTATCTTTTTGTGATATTTATATTCATTACGATCTAAAACCCTAAAACCACCATCTGGAAAAACTTTTAAATCTAAATCATAATCAATAAACTTTATTATTTTATTATCTATTAAATACGGTGAAGCAATATTGCATTTATAGAAAAGCCCAACTTTTTTAATCTGAGCAAAGATATTAAACCATTTGTTTTTATAGAAAAATATTACTGCCGGTTCTTTAGTTTTATGACTTCGCCCATCGGCTTCAGTAATCCAGGTTTTATGATTACCGCAAACTAAAACATCATCGGTCTCATCTAGCACAATTGCTTCATCCCAAGTACGATGAATTTTACCATTATGTTTATAGCAATGAATTGTTAATTTGTCGCCTACCTTTAATTTTTCCATTTATATCATTTCTTCCTGAATTAATTATATCTTATTTAGTTATAAATAACAAATATCGTCCTTTTAAGCTTTACAAAAGGCATAAAAAAAGAACCATTGGTTCTTAATTTATTTATTAAACTAATTCTACTGTTGCGCCAGCTTCTTCTAATTTAGCTTTAACTGCATTAGCTTCATCAACAGAAACGTTTTCTTTAACATTTCCGCCGTTATCAGCAACACCTTTAGCTTCAACTAGACCTAAACCAGTGATTTCACGGATTACTTTAATAACTGCTATTTTCGTAGCGCCAGCTTCTTTTAAAACAACAGTCTTTGTTGAACTTTCTTCTTCTTTAGCTTCAGCAGGTGCAGCAGCTACTGCTACAGCTGATGGATCAACACCAAACTCTTCTTTCATTGCATCAACTAATCCTTTAACTTCTAGGATTGTCATTTCTTTTAAAGCTGCAATTATGTCTTCTTTTGTAATCTTTGCCATTTTTATATCTTCCTTTCTTTCGTTTTAATTTTTATTCCTCTTTTTGTTTGCTTATCATATCAAGACCAATTGCAAATTCGCGTAAGTATTGTAATAAGCCACTTGCAACCATTTTAAGCAAGCCTTCTCTTGATGGGATATTAGCATATTCTTTAATAACATTAATATCAGCCACTTCACCACTTAGAATACCAACTCTTATTTGTAATTTATCATGACTTTTTGCAAAATTAGCTATGACTTTAATTGGCTCAAGTAAACTTTTACCAAAAAGTAAAGCGTTTGGGCCTTCCATGAAATTTGTTAAATCAACTTTTAATTCATCTAAGGCTCTTTTGGTTAAAGTGTTTTTATATACTTTAACTTCACTATCAACACTTCTAAGTTCTCTTCTAAGTTTGCCTAAATCAGAAACTGATAATCCTTGATAGCTAAATAAAATAACTGCTTCACTGTTTTTAATTTTATCAACTATTTCTTTAACTGTTTCTTTTTTTAAGCTAACGATTTTTTCACTTGCCATGTTACTCCTCCTTTTTTATAAAAAAACTTTCCCATTAGGGAAAGCATAAAAATATTATTACTTTTCCCTCGGTAGGATTATTAAGATTTTGTTATCCCCTACTGTCTATGGTACGTTCGTTTCATTAGTATTATATTTGATTATTTTTTAAATGTCAAAAGAATTTTTATCTATTTTAATTCCAGGACCCATTGTGCTTGATATAGATATACTCTTCACAAAGTCACCTTTAATTGAAGTCGGTCTTAAATTAGTAATTATTTTAACATAATAAGTTAAGTTATCTAGCAAGTCTTTTTCTTTAAATGACATTTTACCAATTATTGAATGAACATTGCCGTAAGAATCGGTTTTATATTCAATCATTCCTTTTTTAATATCACCAATAACTCTTTCTGGATTAGTTGTTACAGTATTTGTTTTAGGATTTGGCATTAAGCCTCTAGGCCCTAAAATTTTACCAAGTTTGCCTAATTTAGGCATCATCTTTGGTGTTGCAACAATAATATCGAAACCAAACCAGTTTTCTTTTTCAATCTTTTCAATCATATCTTCAGTTCCGACAAAGTCAGCTCCGGCAGCAGTTGCTTTTTTAGCATCTTCGCCATCAGCTATAACTAATATCTTTTGAACTTTACCAGTTCCTGCTGGTAAAACAATTGAGCCCCTTAATTGTTGATCATTTTTACTTGGATCAACATTTAAACGAATAGCCAAATCAATTGAACCATCAAACTTAGTTGTATTTGTTTCTTTTACTAATTTTATCGCTTCTTCTTTAGAATAAAGAGTATTTCTTTCAACTTTTTTAGAAGCTTCCACATATTTTTTCCCTAGTCTTCTCATTTTTACCTCCTAATCGTGGTTTATTAGCGGATTAATTTTCACTTGATTCTTCATTTGTTGATTCTGGAGCTTTATCTTCAGAATCTTCTTCGCCAACAACTTCAACTTCTTTAGCTGCTTCAGCCATTTCTTTAGCTTCTTGTTCCATTTCAGCAAGTTCAGCTTCACGTTTAGCCATTTCAGCTTCTTCTTTAGCTGCCTCAGCGCCTTGTTCTTGAAGTTCAGCATCATTTACACCCTTAATTGCAACGCCCATATTACGAGCAGTACCAGCTACTGTGTTCATTGCTTTTTCAATCTCATATGCATTTAAGTCTGGGAATTTAATTTCCGCAATCTTTCTTAAATCATCTTGAGTTAATGTTGCAACTACTTGGTTAGCACCCTTAGCACTACCTTTTTCAATTTTCGCAAACTTTTTAATTAAGAATGGAGTTGGTGGAGTTTTTAATACAAAACTAAATGTTCTGTCATCATAAACTGTTATTTCAGCAGGTACAATATCTCCCATCTTATCTTTGGTTGCTTCATTAAAGGCACTACAAAATTCTTGTAGATTAATTCCCATCGGCCCTAACGCTGTTCCAACAGGTGGAGCAGGTGTAGCTTTACCAGCCGGGATTTCAATTTTCGTTATCTTTACGACTTCTTTTGCCACGAAAAACACCTCCTATAAAATTTTTTTCGCTAAGTGGTCATGGGCAAATCCGCATTTCCCTCCCACTTTTTTATTATATATATAAAATATACATAACCGCAGTTAGAATATTAACACAGATAGCCTGTGGTTGCAAGTGTTTTTAACTTGTTTTATTTGCCACAATTAAAAAGTTAGTAATTAAAACTTACTAACTTGAAACATCTCAACTTCAACTGGAGTTTCTTGACCGAATAAATCAATTAAAACATTTAAACGATTATTTTCTAAATCAATATGGTCAACTTTACCCATCATACCTTTGAATGGTCCATCGATGACATTGACTTTATCGCCAAGGGCAAGCTCACTTTGAGCATCCATTCTACTCATACCAATTGATGATAAGATTCGGTCAATTTCTTGAGGAAGAAGTGGTGTTGGTTTTGCTCCTTTACCGCTTGAACCAATAAAGCCTGTAACACCCGGTGTATTACGAACTATATACCAAGCCTCATCACTCATAATCATTTCAACAAGAATATATCCTGGAAACATCTTTTTTATTTTTTCTTTTTTAACACCATCTTTTACTTCAACTTCTTTAGTCTCAGGAACGATGACTCTAAAAATATGATCCTGCATCCCCATTGATTCAGTACGCATTTCTAATTTTTCTTTAACTTTGCTTTCGTGGCCACTGTAGGTATTAACTACATACCATAATTTTTCATTTTCCATTAATTAAACATCCCCTTCAAAAGTGCAAATAAAAGGTTGATACCATAAAAGAAGGCTCCAAAGAAAATAACAAACGCTAATGTCGCAATGGTATATTTAATCATGGTTTTAGCGTCTGGCCATTTTACTTTGCTCAACTCTAGCTTTACTCCTTTAAAGAAGTTTGGCTTATTACTTACTTTTTTCTCTTTCATAACTTACCTCATTTTATTTCAAAATAAAAACACTATTTCGTGTCTTATATTAATATATCATAAACTTTCTAAAAGTCAAGAAATATTAATTCAAACCTATGATCTTTTTAACTTTATTTCTAATCCTTTGAATGGTGTTATCAATCTGTTTTGCGTCTTTTTCTAATATCACCGCAATTTCATTATAATCAAGCGCATTTATTAGTAATGAGTAGACTTCATATTCAAATGGCGACAACTCTGTTCTAATCTTTTCGTCCAAGTCCCTTTCGCCTTCTTGATCAATTATTTTAAATAAAGGATCTTCTTTTATATCACCAATTGTATACAAAAGTGGATCTTTTTCATCTTGATAGCTCTGTTCTAATGATAAGCTTTCATTTAACATTTTATTTTTTAAGGTATTAGCATTTCTTAAAGCTGTTTGAATTTTTCTTTGGACACATAAACTTACAAATGTTTTTATTGACGAATCTTTATCAGGATCATAATTATTTATCGCATCAGTAAATCCTAGATAAGCTTCTTGATAAATGTCTTTAAAATCAAGCCCTAGCATTCTAATAACAGATGAATATTTTTTTATCAAAGCATCAATAATATATTTATATTTATTTAATAAAATATCTTTAGCCTCTAAAGAACGTTCTTTTATCAAATAAACTAACTCCTCATCATTATAATCTTTATATTCCATTATTTCCTCACTATTTCACTAAGAATTATTGCTGTTGCTACGCTAGCATTAAGACTATTAATATTACCAACCATTGGAATAGTAACAATTTCATCACAATTCTTTTTTACTAAATCACTAATGCCATCGCCTTCACTACCAATTACTAAAACAGTTTTATTAGCATAACTAACTTCATGATAATTTTTGCCAACCATATCAGTTCCATAAATAAAGTAGTTTAAACTTTTTAATTTGTCAATTACATTTACTAAATTACTCTCCATACATATCTTAACATAATTTAATGCTCCAGCACTTACTTTCATAACTGTCTCATTAATACTTACACTACGATTCTTAGGAATTATTATTCCTTTTACTCCTAAAGCTTCAGCGGTTCTAATGATTGCCCCAAAATTGTGGGGATCTTGTAAGTGATCAAGAATTATTAGCTTGTCAAAATTAATTAAATCTGCTAAATTGGCATATTCAAAATCATTTACTTCCATGACAATTCCCTGATGAACTCCCTTAACTAATTTATCTAATTTAAATGTATCCATCACTTCAAACAAGATTTTATTTTCTTTAACAAAAGTATATACTTCATTATCAACATTTTTACTTAAATAAATTTTTTTAATTTTACTAGGATCACTTTTAAGTTCATTAAAAACATTTCTACCACATACTCTCATTTATGCACCAACTATATGAGAAATTATTTGTTCAATTCTTCCCATATCCTTTCTTATATATAATATACCAAATAAATATTCTAATCCGGTCGCTATTCGATAAGTAACTATATCAGTACTTTTGCATTTTGTTCCTTTAGCATTTCTACCTTTTCTAATTAAATCTAATTCTTCTTCTGTTAATAAATTATTGTTTATTAAATTTTCTAAATGCTTTCTTTGACTTTTAGCACTAACGTAATTTAAACTACGTTTTTGCAAGTCACCGCTATTACTAATATTTAAAGTCAATAAAAAATTACGAATATATAATTCATATACAGCATCACCTAAATAAGCAATATTTAATACTTTATCCATTTTTTTCACCAACTTAATTTTATCATATAAGAAAAAAATCAGTAAAATTAATTACTAATTTTAGTATAAGCATTTACTGCTGCAGTTGCTCCTTCACTTATAGCTGTTACAATTTGATAGATGTTTTTACTATCGGCGTCTCCTACAGCAAACACTCCTGATATTTTAGTTTCATATTTTTCATTAACAATAATGTAACCTTGTTCATTACAAATATCTAATTCTTTAACAAAGTCAGTAGCTGGTAAAAAGCCAATATAAACAAATAAACCATCAATAGCAATTGTTTCGTTATTATTTATTTCAACACTTTCTAATTTATCGTTACCATTTAACTTCGTGATTTTACATTCATCAAAAAACTTAATATTGGTTTTAGCTTTTAATCTTTCTTGAAAAACATTATCTGCTCTTAATGATTTACTACGATTTAAAACGATTACTTCTTTAGCAAATCCTGATAAGAATAGCCCTTCTTCAAAAGCGCTATTACCCCCACCATAAACTGCTACTACTTTGTTCTTATATAATGGTCCATCACACAAAGCACAATAGCTTATTCCGTTTCCTGCAAACTTAGTTTCATTTTCTAAACCCAGTTCTCTAGCTTTCCTGCCACAAGCAATAATAACAGTTTTAGCTTGATATTCACTATTTTTAGTTACTATTTTTTTAATATCACCAGGAATAATTTTAATTGCTTCTTCAGCTTTTACTTCCACTTTTGTTTCTAATAAATGCTCATAAAACTTCATTGCTAAATCTGGCCCAGAAATATTTTTATAGCCAGGATAATTTTCAACTAAACTAGTATAATTAACTAAACCACCAGGCATGCCCTTTTCTAATACCAAAGTATTCATGCCACTTCTTTTCGCATATATAGCAGCACTTATTCCCGCTGGCCCAGCGCCAATTATAATTACATCGTATATCATAAATCCTCCTTAAAATCTAATATCTTCTTCATTACCTATTTCCCCATATAAATTTTCTAACTTAGATCCTTTTTGACCAAAAACAATAAATAAGACTATTCCTAATACTAATAAACCAACTGATATTATTTGAGCCATTTTAAATGTTCCAATCATTAATGAGTCAGTTCTACTTGCTTCAATAAAGAATCTACCAACCGAATACCACATTAAATAAATAGCTGTTAGTTGACCGACTTTAATATATTTTATTCTTCTAACAACAATTAAAACTATAAACCCCAGTAAACACCATAGTGATTCATAAAAGAATGTTGGTTGGTAATAAATGCCACCAATATTCATGCCATTAATTATAAATTCTGGGATTCTTAGCCTTTGTAAGTTTTCTAAAGTGGTTGCTACGCCATGGGCTTCGCCATTAAAGAAATTCCCCCACCTACCAATTGCTTGGCCAATTATTAAACTAGGAACAATAATATCGGTAAATTTAAAAGTTCTAACTTGATATTTTTTAGTATAAACCAGGATTGCTAAAAAGCCACCAATAATTCCACCATGAATAGCAAGCCCCCCTTGCCATATTTGAACAATTTCTAAAAGATTTTTACTATAATAAGACCAATTAAATGCAATATAGTAAAGCCTTGCTCCAACAAATGCTGATAAGATTGTCCAAAAAGCCAAGTTAAACATAAAGTCAGAAGTAATTTTAAACTTCTTGGCTTCCATAATTGCTAAAATTATCCCTATTAAAGCTCCAACTAGTATTAATATTGAATACCACTTAATGGTTATAAAATCTAAATCTAATAATACTGGATTCAAATCTATCATCTCCAGAACAATTATATAATAATTATTCTTGCTTTTCTACTATAAGACAGTTTTTAAATATTCACCTGTATATGATTTGACATTTTTAGCAACCTCTTCTGGAGTTCCTAAAGCAACTATTTCGCCACCTTCATCTCCACCATTAGGCCCAAGATCAATTATATAATCGCACACTTTGATAACATCTAAATTATGCTCAATAACAACTACAGTATCACCATTATCAACAATTCTATTTAAAATATTTAGTAGTTTTTTAATATCTTCACTATGAAGTCCAGTAGTTGGTTCATCCAAAATAAACAAACTTTTGCCAGTTGCTTTCTTTTGCAACTCTTTAGCTAACTTAGTTCTTCCGGCTTCGCCACCAGATAAAGTTGTTGCACTTTGACCAAGTTCAATATAAGAAAGCCCAACATCCATCATGGTTTGTAATTTATGTCTTACTTTTGGGATTTTATCAAAGAATTCTACCGCTTCTTCAACTCTCATTCCTAAAACATCAGCAATATTTTTGTCTTTAAACTTAATATCTAACGTTTCACTATTATATCTTTTCCCATGACAAACATCACAAGGAACATAAACGTCTGGTAAGAAATGCATTTCAATTCTCTTAATCCCGTCCCCTTGGCAAGCTTCACATCTACCACCTTTGACATTAAATGAGAATCTTCCTGATTTATAGCCTCTTATTTTGGCTTCTTTGGTATCGGCAAAAACATTCCTAATATCATCCATAACACCAACATAGGTGGCCGGATTGCTTCTTGGTGTTCTACCAATTGGGTCTTGGCTAATCATTACCACTTTATCAATATTTTCTAAACCCTTAATATTTTTGCATTTACCAGGAGTTTCTTTAGCTTTATATAATTTGTTAGCAACATTTTTATAAAGGATTTCATTTACTAAGCTGCTTTTACCACTACCACTTACACCTGTTACACAAATGAATTCGCCTAAAGGAAAATCTACTGTAATGTTTTTTAAATTATTTTCAGAAGCTTTTTCAATGGTTATTTTTCTTTTATTTCCAGGTCTTCTTTTACTTGGTACATCAATTTTTTCTTTACCACTTAAATATCTTCCGGTAATACTATTTTCATTTTGCATAACTTCTTCTGGTGTACCATAAGCCACTATATAACCGCCTTTACTTCCTGCTACTGGGCCAATATCAACTAAATAATCAGCTTCCCTCATGGTGTCTAAATCATGTTCTACAACAATTAAACTGTTACCTAAATCTCTCATACTTTTTAAAGAAGCAATCAATTTATCATTATCTTTTTGATGTAACCCAATACTTGGTTCATCTAAAACATATAAAACCCCAGTTAATTTCGATCCTATCTGCGTAGCTAGTCTTATTCTTTGCGCTTCACCACCAGATAAAGTACTAGCACTTCTTGATAAACTTAAATATCCTAAACCAACATTAAGTAAAAACTCTAAACGATTTTTTATTTCAATAATTAATAAGTGGGAAATGTTTTCTTCTTCCTTAGTTAATTTTAAATTATCAATAAAGTTATATAAGTCTTTAATTGATAATAAAGTTAAATCATAAATATTTTTATCATTTATTAAAACCGCTAGAATGCCTTCGCTCAATCTTGCCCCATGACATAAAGGACACTCACTTTCAATCATGAAGCCTTCAATCCATTCTCTAACCCAACTGCTGGTTGTCTCTAAATATCTTCTTTGGAAATTATTAATAATCCCTTCGTAATAATCAGTTTTTTCACTCTTATGACCATTCTTAGAAACATATTTAAACAAAATTGGTTTATCAGAACCATAAAATATTAAATCTAATTCTTGGCGACTTAAATCTTTTAATGGCTTATTCATATCAATTTTATAAACACTACATAAAGCTTCTAAACTAGTAAAATAAATATTATTATCACTAGTTATAACACTAATTGCACCATCATTAATTGATTTATCCCAATTATCAACAATTAAGTTTTCATCAACTTTTGATTTTACTCCTAAACCCTTACATTCTGGACAAGCCCCATAAGGTGAGTTAAAAGAAAACATTCTTGGTTCTAATTCATCAATCGAATAATTACAATGAACACAAGCATACTTTTCACTCATTAACAATTCTTCGTTATTAACTTTTACCAAAACTTTCCCATTAGCTAGTTTAGTACTTGTTTCAATTGCTTCAAATAATCTAGAACGATCTTTTTTATTTAAAATAATACGATCAATTACAACCTCAATATTACTTTTCTTGGTCTTTTCTAGAATAATTTCTTCACTTAAATCTCTTAATTCACCATTAACCCTAACTCTGCTATAGCCTTCTTTTCTTAATTTATCTAATAGATCTTTATGAGTGCCCTTTTCGCCCCTTATAACCGGAGCCATTATTTCTACTTTTGATTCTTCTTCATAATCAAGAATTTTATTAGTCATTTCTTCAATGCTTTGGCTTTTTATTTTTACTTTATGAGTTGGGCAATGAGGAATACCAATTCTGGCATATAAAAGACGTAAATAATCATAGATCTCGGTTATCGTTCCCACTGTACTACGAGGATTCTTATTAGTGCTTTTTTGATCAATCGAAATACTTGGTGATAATCCTTCAATAGAGTCAACATCAGGCTTCTCTGTACCACCCAAAAACTGCCTAGCATAAGCACTAAGGGATTCAACATATCTTCTTTGGCCTTCAGCATAAATGGTATCAAAAGCTAAACTGCTTTTACCACTACCACTTACTCCAGTCATAACAACTAATTTGTTTTTTGGAATCTCTAAGTCAATATTCTTAAGATTATTTTCTCGAGCCCCTTTAATGATAATTTTATCCATAAAATCTCTCCGGGTTTTATTTTACCATACATTTGTTCTAAAATGCAATATAAAAAAAGAATAGATAGCTATTCTTTTATTTATTTTATAATAATGTTATAAATAGAACAATTACTAATATAACAACAAATAACCCAACAACAAATTTCCAAATATATTTAAACCATTCTTTATAAGGAATTTCTAAATATGCTAAGCCCAACATTAACATCAAACTAGTTGGTGCAAAGAATTGGACAAAGCCATAAAAGGCTTGGAAAATAATAGCAATGATCGGATTAGCTGTTTCACTACCAAATACTGCTGCATAATAAGGGATCAAACTTGATACTGCATATCTTAATTCAACATTAAATATTGAAGATATAATTGCAGATAATGAAGTTAATAATACCCCAAAGAAAGTAGTTACTTCTTTTACGCCGCTCATTAACCAATTAACAATAGTTGGTACAACTGGAAACATTACTGTAAAAATACAAACAATATAAACCATCAAAACAATTAGAATTGGTTTTAGCATTTTTTTAGCGCCTTCACCAATTGATTTTAACAATTCATCAAATTTAATTCTGTAGATTAAAGCAATAACTCCAGTAGCAATTAACATGATCATTTGGATAGCATATAAATCCCATTTACCAAAAGCATAAGATGTGCCAAGAACATAAGAAACTACTGGGATATTCTTAATATTTAGCCCTACTAGCCAAGTATTAAAGTTATCAAATATTTCTACTTTAAAAGCACCCTTCCAAGCTATATAACCTAAAATCATATAAACTGCTAAAAAGCCAAAGACAACAATTAAAGGCCAGATTGCTTTCTTTTCAGCTTTTTCTGGTAATTCAAACTTATCATTTTTTACTTCTTCTAATTTTTCTTTACCTTTTAAAGTCTTCATAACATGCATATAGTTAAAGAAATTAAATAATAAGTATGTTACAACAAATAGCATGATTTTAGTTATAATTTCTGTACTATAAGTAAGGCTTAAATACTGATTTAAAGTTTCTGATATCATTGGGCTAAACATTGAACCAACAATACCAATTAAAATACTGCCAAAAGTAGTTGCTAAAGCTGTTATTTTGTCCATTTTTAGTTTTAATATTAGAGTTATGATAAACGGAACAAATATTAACAATTGATATATTTCATTACTTATTGCTGCTAAACCAGCAAATAAAAATGAAACTATTAAGACAAACCATATTTCCTTTCCTTTTAGAAATTTAGTAAATCTTTCTACTAAGTTTTGGTAACCACCAGTTTTAGACAATACTTGATATAATCCACCAAGAATTAATAAGAAAGTCACTATTATTGCAAAATAATAACCACTTAGTAAAACATTAGTGAAAAAATCATTTAAGCCGATTCTCGTAATTTCACCAAGAACCATAGCTTCAGTTGTTGAGCTAAAACTGCTTGCTGGTATTATCCAAGTTAATAAAACTGTAAATAAGATTACTATACCAACTATTTTAAATAAATTGTGTTTTTCAAAAATCTTTTTCATGTCTCTCCTCCTATAATTGATTATATATCAAAAAAAAAGGTTTATCAAACCTTTTTATGTGTTTATTTGGTGAAATTATTCTTTTGGTCTCATAAGCGGAAACATAACAACATCTTTTATATTCTCACTAGCTGTTAATAGTTGTAGTAATCTGTCTACACCCATCCCCCAACCACTAATTGGTGGCATGCCATATTCCATTGCTTCGATATAGTCATAATCCATCATCATCGCTTCTTCGTCACCTTTATTTTTAAGTTCGCTTTGTTCTAGTAATCTTTTTTCTTGTTCAATTGGATCTACTAACTCAGAATAAGCATTAACAATCTCTTCGCCATTCATGATTAATTGAAAACGATCAGTCACTTCTTTATTGGCATCATTAGCTCTTGCAAGTGGTGATAAGCCAATTGGATGTTCTATTAAAAACACTGGGCCTAACATATTAGGTCGAGCAACTTTTTTATATAATTGATCAACCAAATTACCATAACCCAAATCCTTTAAAGGCGTCTCTGACTCTAATTCGATGTTCTTACTAGTTATTACTTCTAACAAACTTTCTTTAGTATTAAACTCATTAATATCAATATCAGCGTATTTTTTTATTAATTCTCTGAATGTTACTTTTTCCCATTTTTTATTTAAATCAATTTCTTCCCCTTTAATAGTAATTACCAAAGTACCAAATAATCTTTCAATAATTGTTTTAATCATTTTTTCCATAAATATCATATTATCTTCATAATTATAATAAGCACAGTATCCTTCAACCATTGTAAAATCTTGTAAGTGAGAAGCATCCATACCTTCATTTCTAAAACATCTTGCTACTTCATAAACCTTATTAAAGCCACCTACTACAGCCCTTTTTAAATAGGTTTCAGGAGCTATTCTTAAATATACACTTTGATCCAAAGCATTATGATGAGATATAAAGGGTTTGGCTAGTGCCCCTGATGGCTTATTGATTAATATTGGCGTTTCAATTTCTAAGTAACCTAAATTATCTAAGTAGTTTCTTAATTCACGAATAAAATTAGAACGAAGTAAAAATCTCTGACGCGTATCTTCATTCATTATTAAATCAACATAACGATTACGATAACAAAGTTCTGTATCTGTTAATCCGTGAAATTTTTCTGGAAGTGGTTTTAATGCTTTCCCCAAGAAAACAAATGAGTTAGCTCTTAAAGTTTTCTCTCCAGTATGAGTAGTAAACATTTCTCCAGTAGCACCAATAAAATCTCCTAGGTCGAAAATATTTTTAAATTTTTCGTTCTCTTCTTCACCAACACAGTCAACTTTAATTGATAATTGAAGTCTACCCGAAACATCTTGAATAGATACAAATGATAACTTACCCATTTTTCTCATGAAAACAATTCGTCCAGCAACGCTAACATTATTTGTTTCATCTGGAAGTAGTACAGCATCTTTTAATTCATGCGTAATAACAAACCTTTCTGGATAAGGGTTACATATACTTTTTATTTCTTCAACTTTATTTCTTCTTACTTGTTCTTGTTCACTAAATTCTCTCATTTTTTAACACTCCAATGCAATTAAAGTATATCGATATAACTTTAAAAAGTCAATTTTAAAAAAATAGCTTTTAAGCTATCTTTTTTACTAATTCATAAATAGTATCAACTTTGCCAGCCACATTTGTAGAATGGGTTACAATTATAATGCATTTATTTTCGTGCTTTGCTAAATCAGTTAATATTTTTATAATATCATTTTCAGTTTGTTCGTCCAAGTTACCAGTTGGTTCATCAGCTAAAATAATATCTGGATTATAAGACAGACTTCTTGCTATTGCCACTCTTTGCTGTTCACCACCAGATAATTTTAAGACTCTTCTTTTACCCTGTTTTTCTGTTAAACCAACTCTTTCTAACAACCTAATGGCTTCTTTTACTTTATCTTTAATTTTTAATTTGCTTATATCCATTGATAAAACGATGTTTTCAATTGCTGTTAAATGCGGTAATAAGTTATATGATTGGAAGACTATCCCAATAGATTTGCTACGATATTTATCTAAATCCATTTTATTTAAATCTTTCCCATCATAAATAATCTTACCTTCTTTACATTTTTCTAAACCAGATATAAGTGATAATAAAGTTGTTTTACCACTACCACTTTTACCTTTAATAGCATATGTTTTACCTAAATCAAAACTATAATTAATGTTTTTCAAAACATAGTCATCTTTATTAGTATCTTCATATTTATAACAAACATCTTTTAACTCTAATATCTTCATAATTAACTTCTTTCTCTTAAGATCGCTAAAGGCGAGAATCTAGCAATACTTATCATGGCTGATAGACTACTAAACAATGTTAACCCAAGCCCTATAGCTAATAATTCCATTAATACTTTAAAGTCTACCACAGCATTTATATCTGTTACTTCACTTATTTTAACTACACCATTAGTAACATTACTATTGGTTGATCCTGTTGTATCAGTTTCACTGTTTCTATTTGGTCCACCAAAGTTACCCATTATTTCTTCTTGATCTGCTTTAGCAGAAGCTATTTCAGAAGCTAGCATTTTATTTGCAACTTTAACGCTTGATACTGATCCAATTACCGCTCCAAATATTAGCCCTATCATCGATATTACTAGTAACTCAAAAGCAAATTGTAATGTTACAGTACTTTTTTTCATTCCAATTGTTCTTAATACCCCTATTTCATATTTTCTTTCTCGAACATTTATCATATTAAGAATTAATAATACTACACCACCAATTACTAAAGTGATAATTAAGAATGTTGTTGCAAAATTTGATACATTAGAAATTGATTCTGTTTCACTTTCAATTGTATCTAAATTAGTAGTTACTTGATAGTTTTCACTTAATCCTTTTTCAGTTACTTCAGCAGCAAACTTATCAACAACATCTTTATAATTTAAAACAAAAGTTGGCGTTATAGTCGTTTCAGCATCTTCATCATCAGCAACTATTTTTGCTACCAAATTGGAATTAGTAATTATTTTATTAACACTAGAAGAATACATGCTCCTCATGTCGGTTGTTGCTTCACTACTATCAGTAAATATGCCAGTAATAACTAAATCATAAGTAAGATCTTCGTCATTAACGCTTTGAAGAGTTATGGTATCACCAACACTTAAATTATTTAAATCAGCTAGTTCTGAGTTTATAACACAATCATTAGAAGAAAAATCATCACTCACTTCACCATCGGTTATTGTATATGAACCATTAACAAAATCTGTCATCCCTTCATAAGAACTATAACCAACTAAAGTAAAATCGCCACTGGTTCCCATATTTTGAATAATCTCCGTTCTTCTTGTTGTTGTACTCCCGCCACCAAATCCTCCTGGCCCTGGTTTTTGGGTTGTGGTGGTTGAAGTGGTTACTTTAGCTATTTCATCACTTGCTTTATCAATATCATCACTATTCATACCAATATTGTAAGTATAGTAATAATAACTAACATAATCACTATTACCATAAAAATTTATTTCATCAACAGTAATCTTTTCAATATTATTGAAAGCTTCAATTCTTTCTTCAGCACTATCTGCATCACTTGAAATACTTTCCATTAACTTTTCTCTATTATAAGTTAAACTGGCTTCAACGTTATATTTATTTTCGTAAGCAGTTACCAACTTATTAGCAGCATTTCTAATTGATAATGTAATGGCACAAGCGCAAGCTATAACCATTACTATTATTCCCATTAAAATATTCCTTCCTTTATTTCTAACAATCGACTTATAAGCATTTTTAAAAATATATTTCATAAACTCCTCTTTCTTCCTAAAGAATACTTTTGCTATGTGAAAGAAATATGAAAGAAATATGAAGAAATAAAAAAACCTACTGTTGTAGGCTTTCTTTAATAATTGTAATTGTTAATGTATTATCAACATAACTAAGTGATACTTCATAAATATCTTTAGATGCTGTGTAAGTGGTTATTGTATCAACAATTTCACTAACATCATTTTTAAACCCGGCTTTTTTTAAATCTTTCTTATATTGTTTATACTCATCTACAGTAACATCATCAGCACCATAAATAAAACCAGTTTCATTGTTAGTATATATTCGTTCATTTATTCCATAAGTAAATTTGGGAACTTGATTAGTAAATTCGTTAGCTGGCCAGAAATCTGTTGTTTCATTAGAAGGCTCATTATTTTCAACTTCTTTGATTTCTTCTTTTTCTGGAGTTTTCTTTTCTTTTAAATATGAACACCCAAATGATGTCATTAATAAAGCTATTATTATGGCTAAATAAATTGTTTTTTTCATTAATAGCTCCTTTCAAGGCGTATTATATAATATTATTAAGAAAAAAACAAATATAAAAAAATTGAATCAAATGATTCAATTTTTATTTACAAGTATAACCTTCTTCTTCAAGCTCAGCTTTTGTTTCTGTATAGTTTAGCTTTTCATCGTCTTCAACATCTTTGGTAATAGTAATTGTTTTACCATTTAGAACATAATCGTCACTAGATTCTTTCATATATTCATAATATGTACTAGCGGTTGCTTCATCAGTAAAAGTAGATACCAATGTAGCTTTATCAGCCATATCTTCTTTAAAGCTTACAACGACCTTAGCAGACATTGCAATCCCATCATCTTTTTCTGTAAGCGTACTTTCACAAGTAAGTTTTTTACCACAACCAGTTAAACTTAAAACTAAAACACCTATTAACAAAGAATAAATTATCTTTTTCATTTAATGCCTTTCTATTTATAAAAAGCGTATTTACCAATAACTGGTAATTCTTTTGATTCGCCTTTTGCAGCATTAATTATTCCGATTACTGAAAGAACTGCAGGTACTAACCATAAAATCCACATCAAGAAATATCCTAAACCACTAGTTGTCTTATAGGTATAATACCAATAAGTAACTTTTGTAACAAAGACATTAGCAATTATTAAATTGTTAATAATTCCAACTGCGACATAAAGAATTGTTACTAACATTCCTTGTCCAATATGGAATCTTACGTCTTTATCATTTTTATGGTCACTTAACATACCAATAATCCATAGAATTCCTAAGTAAGATAAGACATTAAAGATCTTAGTATCTTTTATTTCAACTTTTGGTGCTGATTTTTCTTTATGTAATGATGTATATTTACCACAATTTGTACAAACTTCTGCTTTTTCACTTATACTGCTACCGCAATATTCACAAAATTTACCTGTTTTAATCACTACTTCTTTTTCAACTTTTACTGCTTTTTTTACAGGAGATTTTTTTGTTACTTTCTTGGCTGGAGATTTTTTTTGTGATGTTGTTACTTTTTTAGTTGTTGCCATAAACCGTTACCTCCTTTCAATTTCACTTATTTATAAATAAAGTATAGCATTTTAAAAATACAATGTAAATTATATATATATTAAATATTGTCTAAACTTTACAACTATGTCATAATATTAATGAAATGCAGATATAGTTCAATGGTAGAATATAAGCTTCCCAAGCTTAGGATGCGGGTCCGATTCCCGTTATCTGCTCCAAGATAAAATAAAACTTATAGAATTAACTATAAGTTTTTTACTTTTTATATACCTTGTACTAAATTATCATTCGAAGGATTTTGTCGATTTCCCTTTGCTTGCTGGTATTCTTTATAGGTTAAATATCTACCATTTTTTTCTCTTTGAGTTAATTTATCAAATGTATCTGTATTATCCCAAAAATACGGCCAACTTTCTCTAATCCTAATAAGCGAATATTCTATTATCGGTGTGTACTCTTTTTTTGTCCAATCAGAAATTGGATAAAACCCAGCTTCTCCGGCGCTTGTGTATTCGCCTTCAGGTTGTGATTTCTCATGAACATCAAAATCCATTCCACACATATTAAATACAACATGATGGGAACTATATAATAAATTGCCTTCAGGGAATAATTCTTTTAATATTACTGCTATAGCCTCACATCCGCCCATTGAAAAAGCTATATCAGCATCTTCGCCGAAAATATGTTGAAAGTTATTAGAAAATATATCAATAAGTTGGCTAATTATTGCCTTAACTAATTCTATTTTTTGTTTTTCGGTTATTTCTAATTTTTTACTAGGCATCTGTAAATTCATCCCTTACAAATAAAAGTATAGCATAAGTTATATTATTTTGTGATAAAATAATATTGGTGATGATATGAAAAATATTACAATAAAAGATGTTATAGAACTTTGTGATGGTACTTTACTTTGTGGTGATGAAAACTTAGAATGCTTAAGTTTTTCTAAAGATACTAGAGACATTAAAGAAGGAGATATCTATGTTGGTATTAAGGGTGATAACTTTGATGGCAATAAGTTTTATCGTGAAGCATTTAATAAAGGTGCTAAAGCTTGTATATTAAATTGTGATCCAAAAGAAATAAACGATTATTTAAATAGCACCATAGTTATTGTTCCAGATAGTGTTAAATGTCTACAAACATTAGCAACTTATAAAAGAGATATGTATAATATTCCAGTTGTTGCTATTACTGGTAGCGTTGGTAAAACTACTACTAGAGAAATGATTTCTAGCGTCTTAAGTTATAAATATAAAGTATTAACACCAATTAAAAATTACAATAATCACATTGGCTTACCTTTTACTTTATTAAATTTAGACGATCATACTGCTTGTGTTCTAGAAATGGGTATGAACCATTTTGGTGAAATATCATTGTTATCTAAAATCGCTAAACCAACTATAGCCGTTATTACTAATATTGGCACTTCACATATTGGTAATTTAGGATCCAAAGAAAATATTTTAAAAGCTAAATTAGAGATATTAGATGGCATGAATGACAAGGGCATTTTAATTGTTAATAACGATGATGAACTATTGAAAAATGTTAATTATAAAAATAAAATAACCATTGGTATTAATAATGATAGTAATTACATTGGAACAAAATTAACTAATAATAAAATTAAAATAAATGGGATTAAAATAAAAAATCAAAATATTAATACGGCTTTTGTATATAATGCTTTAAATGCGTTCGCGGTCGGCAAAATATTAAAAGTAAATAATTGGAATATTAAAAAAGCTTTAAATGAATATGCTCCTCATGATAATAGATTACAAATCAAAGAAAGTAAGAGCGGTACAATAATTATTGATGATTCATACAACGCTAGTTATGAATCAATTAAAGTGGCTTTAGAAACATTGCAAAAATATAATAAAAGAAAAATAGTTGTTCTTGGTGACATCAAAGAACTTGGTGATAAAGCTGTTGAGATTCATCAAAGCCTTGGTGATTTAATTGGTGGCGTAGAAATACTAGTTACGGTTGGTGAGTATACAAAATACATAAAAGCCAACATAAAAAATGAGAACTTTAATAATAATGATGATGCGATTAATTACTTAAAAAAAGTTATTAGAAAAGATGATATCGTCTTAGTAAAAGCTTCTAATGCAATGAAATTTAATGAAATAGTAAATGCTCTTATCGAAATGTAATAAGGAGAAATAATATGTTAGAAGAATTAAAAGTTAGAAATGATGAAAGAAAAATAATTATATTAATATGTTTAATCGGCTCATTATTAATTTATGGCATAAACGCTATTTTAGATTACTTAATAATAAAAGATGTTATGGATTATACTTTAATAAAAAACTCTGTATTTTTACATATTAAAAATGTTATTGTTCCTATCGCTATTTTATTAGGAGAATATATATTTTTAGTTATTAAAAACAAAATGGTGGCTAATAAAAATGCTTATTTATTTTTAATTCCGATCGGATTAATATTAATTGGTACATCAATTTTAATAATTCCTTATAATAGTCAATTTTTAAATATCTTTATCTTACCACTACTTTCTTCGATGTTTTTATTTTCTTTAACTAACAAAGATTACAATATATCTAAATGGCCACTAACTATGGCATTTAAATTATTCCCTAAAAATTTATTTAAAAATTTTAGATATTTAAAAATTGAAAAAGATACTAATCATCATCAAAAAGCTTTAAATATCTTTTACGGTTTATTAATTGGTATTCCAATTGCCATTCTTATTACTGCTTTATTAGTATCTGCCGACAAATATTTTGGTGAATTTATTATTAAAATTGCTTACCCACTTAGAAACTTTAACGCCTATAAAGTTGGTGACATAATTAAAATTGCTATTACTTTTTTATTATCATTTAGCATATTTATTAACGTCACAAGGAATCAAAAATATAAAGTTGAAAAGAAAGAATTAAAAGCAATAAACAACACTTCATCAATCATTGTATTATCAATTATTAACTTTGTATTCTTGGTATTTATAGTTTCTGAAATATCAAAATTAACTAACAACTTTCTTCATTTGCCAGTTGAATACACATATGCCAATTATGCTAGAGAAGGTTTTTTTGAGTTGTTATTAGTTACAGCAATAAACTTTTTAGTGATTAATTATCATACTCATATAACAACTGGCTTCGAAAAAAATAAAATCATTAAAACTTTATTAATTGTCTTAATTGGCTTTTCCATTATTTTAATCTTCAACTCATATTACAGAATGTTTTTATATATTGGTGCTTATGGATTTACAACATTAAGAATGCAAGTTATATTATTCTTGCTTATGGAGTTAATCCTATTTAGTATATTTATCAAAAAAGTATTAGAAAAGCAGAAATATAACTATACCGGATTATTTGTAATAATTGCTATTGTTTTTTATGTTTTAAACATCTTTATGGCTAACAGTAATTTCTTATTATTTTTAAAAACTTTCTAAAATAAAAAGGCTTTAAAGCCTTTTATTTTTTTACCCATAAACCATGAATATTACAATAAGCATATACTTTTAAGTCAGTTATTCCCTCATTAACATTAAATACCGCTTCTGGCATCAATTGAGGTGTCAAAGCCGCTCTTTGGCATTTGCCATTATAAGATATCACTATCCATTTAATATAGTGTTCTGGGGTCATTGGATGAGGTATACTACCCACTTTAACTTTTACTTCATTACCAGTTACTTCGACAACTGGCAAGTGTTTTTCGTTACCATCATCATTTTCCTTAGCAACAAGCTCTTTCATTGGTTGTCCACAGCAAACAAGTTCGCCGCCGCCTTCTTCAATTAGTTCAACTAAATTGCCACATACTTCACATAAATAGTATTTCATAAATTCCTCCTTATTATATATTTATTATATCACACTTTACTTAGGTGGGAATTGTTTGCCTTTTTTGATAACTATATCCAACTTTTCTAATTCGTTATAAATTTTATTAATTTCGCTTTCAATGTAATCTATTTTATCTTTATCTATACCATCATAAATAGATTCTGCTGCTTTAGCATAATCACGTTTAAATTCTTCATTTATTTTTTTCCAATTAATATTCTTAAAATAAGTTAAAATATCTTTATTCAATGGCAATTTATTTTGTAACAATAAAATAGCTATAACTGGATATCCAGGATAACCTTGCCAATAAGTAGCATTATCATTAGAAGCATACTCGTTATCATGCCATTCTACTGTGTACTTTTTAGATCGATCCGAAGAAAAGACTTCAGCCTTACTATTTTCTTCGTCAACATTTATTCTTTCATTAACAATTGCCGTTAATGCTTCATGAATTTTTTCTCTTGGTGGCATTTTCATATTACCAACTCCTCATAATTAATTACGTAATCTTTTATAATCGTCTTTATTTAATAGCTCTTTAAAATTCGGGTACAATTCCATTAAACTAATCATAGCGTCCTCTGGCCTTTTTTTCTCATTTATTTCTTTCAAATAAATCTCTAATAAATCGGAATTATCTAATGGAACATTATCAGGTCTTTCTGGATAATTATACATTTTAAGTAATCCGTTCTTCTCATATTCTTTTAATCTTTCTAAAATATTTGGAACAAATTCTTCACCAAGAACGTTAGCAACATTTAAAGATAATACCTCAATTGATAAAGGTGTTGCCGATTAAAAATCATCACCATCTAAAGTGTAAATTGATCCACTATTATCAAAAGCTCTTTTAAAAAAACCAGGCATTCTTGCAACAATCCCAACGCTACCATCCTTTTCGGTTCTAATTTGAAAAAGGGGCCCTTTGTTATTTCTTGAAAAAATAAGCGAAACTATTTTGCTTCTTGATGCAAATATATAATTATGGCCATTATATAAAGATGTTGGGGCTATCACTTTTAAGCCACTTATTGAGCTTCTATGATAAACAATTTTCATATTATCTACTCCAATCAATCATTATTAATTTAAATGGTTCTCTTTTATTGCCCAAGGAATAATTTCGTTTTTTAAAGTGTTAGAAAGGATATCTTGATTATCATTTTTCCCAAACCACATAAACGCTTCTATTTCTTCTGAGGTGCTTATCTCTCCTTCTAATAAACCATTGTATTTAAAAACATACATATGAATTTTTAAATTGGGATCACTAGTTGCCGTTTCAATAAAATCCATTATTGGCTCTATTTTATTATTATCAAAAATAGCTTTATTGCCTAGTTCTTCATGGCATTCTCTTATTGCTGCTTGCAAAGGAGTCTCACCAATCTCGACTCTGCCACCAACCATTTGATAAGTTGGCCTTTTCCTTGGTTTATCAATTAATAATTTACCATCTTTAAAAAACATTACCCCTACTACATCAATTATTTTATTTTCCACATTAACTCTCCTTTTTAAATATTATATACTTTTCTTTTAAAGATATTTTATATACTTTGTAGCAATAATCAATTAATTCTTTTTTATAATTTAAAAAAGAATGATCTATAGGAAATGCTAATATTTTTTCAATATCTATAAAAGTTAGTTTTAATTCACTATTATTATCTTTTTTAATATATTCCCAGAACAGTTTATATTTACTCATGAAATCTCCTTATTCTTTACTGTATTCAAACAATGTAGCTATTTTCATCGCTGCTTGATAAGCTCTTTTATAATATTCAACAGGATCAATATCGGCGTATTGATTAGCATATACTATTTCGAGTGTTATTGGGCCATTATAGCCATTATTAATTAATTGGCTTATATTGTTTTCCCAATCAACATTACCATCAAAAGGAAGCAGATGTTGATCCCACGATGTATCATTGTCATGCAAATGGACAGCTATAACACGATTTTTAAATGTCGATAAATCAATTTTATCGTTAGTTGCCACATGATTATGACCAGAATCATAACACAATCCAGCATTATTATTTTTTATATTTGCTAGCAAGGGCTCCAGATAGCCACCAATTTTGGTATTTTCAAAAGCCACTTTAATGCCTAAACCCTGGGCATAATCAACTATTTTTCTAATTCTTTCTTGGCCTATTTCGTTGTATGGTTCTCCCCTTGGTGGAGTTGATAAATGCATAACCACCATTGAAATGTTATTCTTTTTACAATCATCTAAGTCTCTTAAATATTTTGCAACTAGTAAATCGCCAGCCTTGTCATTTTCCCAAATAGAATTTATATCCTCATATCCCAGATGAGCAAATATGATATTTAATCCTTGTTCTTTTATATATCTTAATTGCTCTTCTTTACTACATTCAAGGTTTTCTCCAAACCAATAAATAAAAACATTTTTGAATCCCGCCTCTTTTATCACATCAATTGTTTCTATTGGTGTTATATTTTCATTATAAATACTTACTGCTACTGCTATATCTCTCATATAGTCCCTTCTTTTATATCCTCAATAAAATACTCCGAGCTACTCTTATTGTCTATAAATTCAACAGAATATAAGTTGGGAATTTTGTTAAACAAATATGCTGATAATTCTAAAAAGCCCATTTTAGTTAACTTTTGATAATCATTTTTTCTCATTTCTTCAAAAACATTATCAATATTATCTGTCATATCATGGCTGTCAAATTCAATTATAAATCCTTTCTTATAATGACATATAAAACTTAAATCAACTTCATATCCATTAATCTCTTTCTTCCATGTTAATTTTGCCATATTATTAATCACCTCCTAAATTTTATTAAAAAACCTATCTTATATTAATAATTTTGTTTTTTATTTTTATTATTTCCTCATTCTTATGTTTAGAAAATTTTTCATAATGCTCTGGAATCTTTTTTACGACCTCATAATCATCATCATTTAATATTTGATGCCCTCTGCTATTTATGAATAACCAAACCACGATTAAATCAATAAGCAAATATGCCAAAGCTTTCAAATATTTTTTATTATCTTTATCTAATAAAATAACAAATCTATTTAATCTAGCTCTAATTGCCTCAGATGGATCATCAACTCCATTATCTATATATTCATAAGGATTAGCAGCATTAGCAAAAAATGCCATGGTCCATGATCGTATTAAAATATCATATTCATTACCGGGATTTATATTATTTATAAAATCAGATTCCACTTCTTCATCAAAACTTGGTAATAAACCAAAAAATAAATTTAATTTTAAATATGGGTTGCTTTGTCTAAAATACAAATCTTTTAACAAAGGATAATTAACATCTTTGCTTCTTTCTAAATAATAAATTAAGTTTTCCTTAATTAAAAAGGCATTATCATTTTCAGTTTGACATATCTCAATTAGATATTCTTCCATATTTCTTTTAGCAAGTTTTTGATCTTCAGTTGATAATTCCTCTAGTCTTGTTCTTACTTCGTTAGTTATTACATCTGTGTGAGGAGAATTAAAATAAGCTCCGAAGTCCTTCTTTAAAATTGAATCAACAATTTTTCCAGTTAAGTCTTTATTTACCATATAATTTATTCTCCTTTTTTAATAACGCTAAGCTTTTTAGACCTATAGTCTTTTAGCTCTTGATGATTTAATATTCTATTAACTATTTTAGGATATATATACTTCATATAAAGATTCACATAATCACTTCCAAAAATATTGTATCAAAAAACTTGATATAAATATACCAAGTTTTATCATCATATGGCAGAGGCGGAGAGAATCGAACTCCCATCAAAAGTTTTGGAGACTCCTATGCTACCATTATACCACGCCTCTAAATACTAGCCTATTTTAACATTAAAAACAGGCTTTTTCAATACTTTATTAAGAAGTTAAAAACATTGCTAAATAAATGCTTACGGCTGGCGCCACAAATATATGACCAGAAAATAAAGCAATACTAAAAATTAAAAAATATAAAACTAAATATAAAGTTTGTTTTTTATCTAACTTTTTAAATTCTATTATAAAGTTTGTTAATACATATATAACTGGTATAAAAAACAATAATGTCCCAATGATACCAAAAGAAACAAAGATGTCTACATAATCTATTTCAGCAGTTTTTCTTTCAATAATTTGTGCATCTTTTATTTCATAATAACCTGAACCTAAAAGCTTTTTATAAGTACTTTGACTTTTATAATAAGCCATGTTATCTTCAGTTAAAGATAGTCTTTCACTAAATATAATATTATCGAGATTTTCATATTTAGTAAATATTTCTTTAACACTATTAATTTCAAAATAATTCATATGAGTTTTTATATTACTATAAAATGGGGTTTTAGGTATTATGATAATCGAAAATATAGTTAATATAGTAACCGAAGAAACTAATATAATCGTTTGCTTTATTTGCTTCTTTTTAATAGTCTCCATAAAATATTTAATCCCAAAGAATAATGCTGTGATAATAAAAGCCATTACAGGAACTTTAGTGCCAATAATAAATATTGTGCAAATATACAAAATAATTATTGGGATATATTTTATTTTATGTTTATCATCAAACATTTTATAAACATAAACCGGGAACAAGAAAGAAAGGATAGCACCTATTTCATTAGCTGAATTAAACAAACCTTTTTCACCAATCTTAGCAATGTCATAACTACCGAAATTGCCAATAAGATTAGGAATTAAGATAAACAAAATATATATAATAAAAATATAGTTTAAATACTTATAATCAAAATCTTTTATTTTATCTTTATTAGTATAAAATAAAATTAAGATAATTATAAAATAATAAACTTTTAAAAGTGACTTTAATTCTAAAAATAACATGCCATTATTAAAATATGGAATTAAAAATAACAAGCCATATATAAATAATGATCCTAGATAAATCCACACTCTTTTTTTATTTTTATTAATAAACAAAATATAATAAATAGCAAAAGCCATGAATAGAAAACGGGAAGTCATCCCAACTGTTATAGGAATATTTATATTAATAAAAGTCATTACATCTAAAAATGGTTGAACTAAAAAATATATTGTTATTATTAGTAAGAAGTTATTTTCAATAAGTGTATTTAATCTTTTCATTTTAGCCTCTAATTATTATCTATATAGTCTTCAATTATTTTTAACATTTTACGATTATCTTTAATATATTTTTTAGGTTTAAACTCTTTACTATATTTTATTGCTTCGCCCAAATCTTTTATATTGTATATACCAATAATATATTTTTCATCATTTAATTTTTTAATAATTTGTTCTTGGTGATCATTAGCGCTTTCTTTATACTTCTTAAGTCTTGGTATTGCTATAACTTTTTTACCACGCGAAATAGCATCAATAATACTGCCTACGCCACCATGAGTTATTATTAAATTCGCTCTATCAACATAATTTTTAAAGGCCTTATAATCACACATTTTAAGAGCATTAATAAGTTCTCCATCATATTTCGTTGGGCCAATTTGAGCTATCACTTCTTCGTTAATAATTCTTTTTTTAATTAGTAAGTCTATTTCATCGATAAGTCTTGGAAAAGGCTTATCTTGAGTACCTAGTGTTACAAAGATCATTAGAATATCCCTCCCCCATAAGTGGCTTTAGGATAAATTTTTAACATATCTTCCCATTGCACAATAAATAAATCCGCAAATAGATAAATGATTTTACCGGTAACTGATTTAGTATTTATGTTAGCAAATGATTCAATAAAGATAATCTTAGAACCAAATATCTTGCCTATACAACACATCGGTCCTGCAGTATGAGCGCCAGTTGTGACTATATACTTGGGCTTTACTTTAATGTACCAATAAAGGCTTATAAAACAATTAGCAAACAATATAAATAAATATGATAATGGTTTAAATCTTGTCCCAAATAATAAAAAGCCTATTTTATTATTATGTTCTTTTTTTAATGTATCGCTATTACCAGATTTTTCTGTCACAAGAAAATAATCATATTTGTAAAAGATTTTTTTTAACTGACTTAGCTCATTAAAATGACCACCAGCACTAGATATAAACATAACTTTCTTCTTTGTCATACTATCACCTTACTATATTTTTAGTATAACATAAAAAGCAAAGAAAAAAATCAATTGCTTGATTTTTTTAACTTAATAATTCAATTGCTTCTTCTAGAAGTTTTATTCTTTCTTGTTGAGAAGCAATAACTAAATCTAATCCTGTTAATTTATTCTCTGAAGCATCACCTTTATAACTCTTCATGGCTTTAACAGCATTACCATAAACATGGCCTAATTTAATTTGTAGCTTTCCCATTGTTTCGGTAGTTTCTTCGATATCTTCTCTGTCTTCTTCAGTTAATTCTTCTTGCTCACGGTATTCATTTAATTCAGTTCTTTTTAAAGCTATTTTAGCTTTTAATTCTTCTCTTAACTCTGCAAGCTCTTCTTTTTGCGTTTTTATTAAAACTCGTTTTTCAGCAGCCAAAGCTCTTTCTTCAGCCTTTGTAGCTGCTTTATCAGAATTACCATTCTCATTATTATTTGTTGAGTTAGAATTAGTACTAACTGCATACACTGTAGGAATAGCAATTGCGGCAATAAGTGAAATACCTAAAAGTATTCCTAAAATTTTATTTTTCATTTTTTCTCCTTTAATCTACTGACTCGCCTAATGAGGCTTCAGCCGTTTCAATATCTTCTAAACTATTTAAAATAGAACTTATACTAGCATCTAATTCATCCAAAGACTCATCATCTTCAGTTATATTAGTGCTAATTTCTTCAGAAACGTCTTGGTCAACGGTTTCATCTTTCATGATGCTTGTTTCAATAGAACTTATCTGTTTTTCATAATTGTCTAAAACTTTTTCATCACGTTTATTAAGATAAATGAAGTAATATGCACCAAAAGCTATTAACAAAACGAGAAGAATCCCACCACTAATCAAGCCAACTTTTTTCATATAACAACCTCCTTATCATAATTATATTTTTATTATGCATTACAAATTAATAAAAATACATCATTTTTTAATCAACTTTACAAAGCACTCGACATGTTTTGTATAAGGAAACATATCTAATATATAGAAATTTTCAATCTCATAATTACTTTTTAACTCTTTTAAATCTCTAGCTAGTGTCATTGGATCACAAGATATATATATTAAATATTTAGAATTAATTTGTTTAATAATCTTTTCACTTAATCCCATTCTTGGTGGATCAACAATAATTAAATCAGTATCTTTATATTTTTCTAGGTCGATATTTAAAATGTCCTCACATAAAAATTCGGCATTTTCAATATTATTTAATAAAGCATTTTCTTTAGCATTTTTAATCGCACTAGAAACAATTTCAATTCCAGTGATCTTTTTTGCTTTATTGGCAATTGATAAACCCAAAGATCCAACTCCACAGAATAAATCTAAAATATTTAAGTTTTCTGGTGCATTATCCTCTAATAGCTTAATTAGTTTTTGATTAACAAAAGTGTTTGTTTGGAAGAAAGCATCATAACTAACTTTGTATTTATACTTGCCCAGTTCTTCAATAAAATAATTTTCACCATAAATAGTTTCATGATTCTTAACAATTCCTACAATATGATGCTTTTCAACGAGTTCTGATATATTAAGCTTATCAGTTGATGTAATACTAAGTAATAATTCTTTTTTAGTATTTACTCTGATAGTTATAATTCCATTTTTCATACTAAGAAGATCTAAATCTTTTAGGAAGTTATTTATCGTTTCATCAACTATTTCACATCTTTTTATTTCAATAAGTTTATTGCTTTTATTTTCATAAAATCCACATCTACCTTTAATTATTTTTAAAGATATTTTATTACGATAATTATAAGGACTATCATCCACTACTAATTCTGGTGTAATAGCTATTCCACTATATTTTGACATAATATTAATGATTTTTTCTTGCTTATAATTAACGGTATCCTTATACTCCATATGTTGTAAATCACATCCACCACAAGTTTCATAATAAGCACATTTTGGCTCTACTCGGTTTAGACTTGGCTTTGTAATTTTAATTACTTTAGCTTCAATGTATCTAGGATATTCTCTAACTATTTCTATTTCAACTTTTTCATCTGGTAATGTAAAAGGAACAAAAACAACTTTTCCATCAATGCTAGCCATGCCTCTTCCTTGATGATCTAATTTTTCAATTATAACAATAATTTTTTTCATACTATTTCCCTTCTTATTCATTATACCCTAATAAAAGAAAAAAGCCAGTTATTCACTGGCTACTAATTTAACATTTACAGTATTTGATTTTTCATTTCTTACATAAGATATTTTTACGTTATCTCCAGGTTTATATTTATATAGCTCATAACGCATTTCAGCAATTGATGTTACTTCTTCATCACCTATTTTATAAACTATATCACCTTTTTGAAATCCAGCTTTTTCTGCTGGGCTAGACTTACTAACTTCGGCGATAACAACTCCATTAATGTTTTCCGGAATAGCTATCTCATTTAAATATAAATTATATAAATCAGTTAGATCAATCATTGCTACACCAAGAAATGGTCTAACAATTGTTTCGCCATTTTCAATTTTTGTCGCATATGCCAGTACGTCTTCAATTGGAATAGCAAAACCAATTCCCTCTACTCCAGTAGATACTAGTTTTAATGAAGTAATACCAATTACTTCACCATTAGAATTAGCAATTGGTCCACCACTATTACCACTATTTATTGCCGCATCAGTTTGAATAACTTTCATAACAAAGTCATTAGTTGAATTAATTGATACTTCTACCATGCGGTCTTTACCAGATAATATCCCTCTTGTTACTGTACCAGAATATTCGCTAGCAATTGGCGCACCAATTGTAAATACTGTGTCTCCCAATTTCATTTTCTCACTACTACCTAAGGTAGCTACTTTTAAAATATATTCCTCATCAATTGATAAAACAGCAATATCAGAATATTCGTCTTTACCAACTACCGTTACTTCCTTCCTTGTTCCGTTTGTAAAAGTTACATATACTTTATCTGCTTCATCAATAACATGGGTATTTGTGACAATATAAGCTTTGCTATCGACTTCCTTATAAACAAAGCCACTACCGCTAGTTATTTGCTTGTTATTAGCATATGATTCAACTACCACTACGGCATTATATAACTTATCGACTGCATCACTAATGCCTTCATCGGTAACCGTAACTTCTTTTTCTAATTTATTAGTTATTTGGCTTCTTGCAATTGGAAAGAAATAAAATACTCCGTACATTAATAGAGCTCCAACAAACAAAGATATTAGAGAAATAATAATGCTTTTTTTATTATTCTTCATTTCTCTTCTCCATCCTTGATAATTCTTGATAATTTAAAGGTATGCCCATTTTATTAAGAACTTTTTCAATGTTTATAACTTTTAATTTGCCTTCTAATATACTAATTTCATAATCAAGTTCATTTATTAATAATGTGAAATCATCTTCTCTTAGTAAGTATTTCATAATAATTATTAAAGCCATTAAGTCATCTTTGCCATAAATATATTCACCATCACTAGTAGGAATATTAAGTAAAGCATGAAACTTAGTATCATTAATTTGACGTTGAGTTTTATGGTTATATAAAATATCTTCATGAGCGCATAAATTACGATAGTTAGCTAATATTGGTAAATAAACTAATAAATCATCAGGAGACATCCCATATATACTAGCAATATCGTTTTGATCTTCTTTTTTTAAAACCGTAAATAACTCGCTAACAATCCCAAACGATAAAACTTTAACTACAACCCATGGCGGAATATAACCATAATTTGTTATATAGTGGCTTGTTGCTGTATGCTGAGTACCATTAACTCTTATTTGACGTTTCATTTTCTTAATTAGATCGTCTAGTTGGTTAGCTTTTTCTGGATCAGTATTAAAATTTTTAATATTTAAATAATCCTCTTCTTTATAACCATACTTTTTAGCAATCTGATAAGCAAAAATACTTTTAATATTATTCTCAATAATTAATAAATTTTTAAAAATAATATTTCTTACTTGACGGTCAAAATTAAACATGCCATAAAGTTCTCTAAAATTAGTATTGGGAATAAAGTTTCTTTTTGAAGGATCTAATAAAAACAAATGCCTATAGCCACTAATAAAGAAATAATTTTCACGAAGCAAAATATCTTTAGCAGTCGCTTCATCTTCTATAACTAATCCTTTATCTCTTAATATCGCTATTTGTTCATCTAATGTCTTAAATGTCTTTATCATTTATGCATCTCCTATCATAGCAATTATAACATAAGATATAGTCTAATTCTATTTTTAAAATGTGAAATATTATTTAATATCTGGTGAAAATATTATGAAATAAAAAAACACCTTGCATTTGCAAGGTGTAAAAATTAACGTTTACTGAATTGTGGTGCTCTACGAGCTTTTTTAAGACCATATTTTTTACGTTCTTTAACTCTAGGGTCTCTTGTAACAAAACCATTTACTTTTAATATTTTACGATATGAATCACTACTTGATTGGTCAGTATCAGCATCATAAGCCATTAAAGCTCTTGTGATACCTAATCTAATAGCTCCTGTTTGACCAGAAAAGCCACCACCTTTAACTGTTACTTCAATATCAAATTTGTTTTCATTTTTAGTAACAACTAATGGTTGTTTTAAATCCATAACTAATACCGCGAAAGGCATATATTCTTCTACTGGTTTCCCATTAACAATAATATTTCCTTTACCTGGAGTTAATCTTACTTGCGCAATTGAACGTTTACGGCGTCCTACGCCAAAAAAACTTTCTGTTTTTTTCATAAATCCTCCTACTTAACTTCTAGAACTTCTGGCTTTTGAGCAATGTGATTGTGTTCACTACCTTTATAAACAAATAATTTCTTATATGTTTGTCTACCAAGTCTTCCCTTTGGAAGCATTCCTTTTACTGCTCTTTCAACCATTTCTTCTGGATAGTCACTAACCATAATTTTAGCAGTTCTTTCTCTTAAACCACCAGTATATCCACTATGATCATAGTAAATCTTTTTGTTTAGCTTATCGCCGGTTAAATTAACTTTATCAGCGTTAATAATAATTACATAGTCACCGCAATCGATATGTGGTGTGAAAGTTGGTTTGTGTTTGCCACGTAAAACTTGTGCAGCTTTAGAAGCAACTCTACCTAAACTCTTATCTTCCGCATCAATAACATACCATTTACGTTCAACAGTTTCTTTTTTTTGCATAAATGTATTCATAATAATCCCTTTCTTTACTTTCTTTTACTCATCTTCCCACGAGGAATAAAAAAACAGTAAATAAATGTACCAGTAAAAATTATATTTAAATTAATGAAAAAAGTCAACCAAAATCGCTATATTTAACGCTTTTCATTAACTTTTCGGTATATATCTTTCATTAATTCTTTTATATCATTAGTTTTATCCAGTTTAATATTCCTATTTAAAGCTATTTTTATAAACTCAATGATTGGTGGAGTATTTAAATACTTATTTGATTTATCTTTATAAAATAATTCCTCATCATCATCGAATAATACTTTATTATCGTTAAGAACAATAATTCGATCAGCTATATCAAAAAAGAAATTACTATTATTACTAACAATAATAATAAACATATTTTTCATCTTTCTTAAATTTTTAAGAAGCTTCTTTAATGCTTTTTGCTCTTTTATATTTAAACCATGCTCAATATAATTTAAAATTAAGATCTTTGGCTCAATAGCTAAAACAGCTGCTAGCATAACTTTTTTTTGAATATTCAAATCTACTTCTAAAGACTTTTTATTTAAGAAAGACTCATTTAAATCAACCAAGTCTAAAGCATCATTAATTCTTTTATTAATTTGATTAAAGCCATAATACTTTAACCCAAAAGCAATTTCCTCTTTTATCGTTTTATTTGTTAAAAACTCTTCTGGGTTTAAAAACACATAACCAATTTGCGATTGGAAAAAACGAAAGTCTTTAGTCTCTTTTGTAATCACTCTATCAAGTAAAGAGATTTGGCCGACACTTAGTTTCTTAAATCCCATTAACGATTCTGGAATTAGTTCTTTAGTTTTATCACCTGATAAAACGGTAATAAATTCACTTTTTAATATTAGGCTGGGATTATCAAAAATTATTTCCATAAATCACCTATTAATTTTTTATTATCAATATATATTTTACTTATTAGTTTATATAAGTTTAGCTGAATAGATAAGTCGACAATAAAAGGTAAATAAATACCTAGATCTTTTAATATTTTTTCATTCTTTAATACTTCCAATGTTTTGCCACATAAAATTATTTGATTATTATCTAAAACAATTAAGTTTTCACCTAATAAAGTTTCCTCAATGTCAGAAGTAAAATTTATTAAAGTTATCTTTTTAGTCTTTAAGTACTTAATTATTTTATTTTTTATATCATTATTTAGATAAGATAAAACATCATCAAAAACAATTACTTCATTTGGACTAACTAAATGAGTAGCTATCATTACTTTTACTTTTTCTTCAATACCTAAGTCCTTATATTTAAGTTCTAGTAAATTTTCAATATCTAAAAGTTTTATTACTTCAATACTTTTTTTAGAATTAGGAACCATCACTTTTACTAATTTTTCGTTTTCTTTAAAAATATTAGAAACAATATTTAAATGATATTTTTCTTTTAAAGCTTTTATAACAAAACAACATGAAGAACTAACTACTGAAGTTATTTCATTATCATTTATTTCTAATTCTAAATTATTAACGTAATACTTCTTTATCATAGACTCTCCTTAGTTGTTTATTATATATTTTTTTTAGGTAAAATAAAAGTACTATTTAATCTTTTATAGTACTCTTTATTTGTTTTTCTTTTTTATATTTTTGAATTAAAACTATTTTATTAGCTTTTAGAGATTTCTTAACATCAATAATTCTTTGATTTCTAGATCCTCTAAATTTTAAGTTGAGACTCCTTTGCTCTAATATAAATGGTCCATCAACTAAGACATCAATAGTCTTTAAAATTTCATCATATATTTCATTTTCTTTAGCCATTTCTAATAAAGCTTCATAAGTATAGCCAGAATAGCTCCATACGTTCATTTTTTGACTTTTGGCATACTTAGCTATCTCTAAAAGAGCCTTTGGCTGACTCATTGGTTCTCCACCAGAAAATGTTATTCCATCTTGATTTTTAAGTTTGGCTATTTCTTCAATAACCTTTGTTGTATCAGATTTTACTCCTTTTTTAAACGCGTGCGATTCTGGATTGTGGCATCCTGGGCAATGATGAGGACAGCCTTGAAACCAAATAACCGTACGTAGGCCTTCGCCATTAACAATACTATCTCCTTCAATCGGAGCAGCTAAATATAAAGTAATCATCTTAAGTGTGTTTTACACGATCTCTTTCTTCTGCCCTTTTACTATTATTGAAACGGTCTACTGTTCCAACTAAATATCCCGTTATTCTTCTAATACGATCGAATTTTACCCCATCTGATTCTTTTCTACCACATCCTGGGCATTGATCACCAATAACTCCTGTGAACCCACATATTGGATCTCTATCAACCGGATGGTTAACAGCTCCGTAACCCATACCAGTTTCTTTCATTAATCTAACAATTTTTTCAAAAGCATCAATATTATCGCTAGGATCACCATCAAGTTCAATATAACTAATATGGCCAGCGTTTGTTAAAGCATGATATGGCGCTTCTGTTTTTATTTTGTGTTCAATAGTTGTGTTGTAATATACTGGAACATGAAACGAATTTGTGTAATACTCTTTATCAGTTATTCCTGGTATTATGCCATATATTGATTTATCAATAGCCGTAAATCTTCCGCTTAATCCTTCCGCTGGAGTAGCAAGTAAGGTAAAGTTTAAGTTATTTTCTCTAGCATACAAATCACATCTTTTACGCATATGACTAATAATCTCTAAGCCTAATGTTTGAGCTTCTTCGCTTTCCCCATGATGTTTATCGATTAAAGCTTTTAAAGTCTCAGCTAATCCAATAAAGCCAATAGAAAGTGTCCCATGAACCAATATTTTTTTTACTTTATCATTTGGTTTTAATTTATTAGAATCAATCCAAACTCCTTGGCCCATTAAGAATGGAGCGTTATATACTCTTTTATTACTTTGAAATTTTAATCTTTGCAGTAATTGATCCCTAACAAGATCCATAACCTCATCAAGTTCTTTGTAAAAAGCTTTTATATTAGTCTTCCCGCCATTAACCATCCCATGTTTAATACCAATCCTTGGTAAGTTAATAGAAGTAAATGATAAGTTGCCTCTTCCTGGAGTTATCGCTTTTTCCTTATCAACAACATTGGCGAGTACCCTAGTGCGACATCCCATATAAGCAACTTCAGTACGATAGTCTCCTGGTTTATAGGTTGCCAAGTTAAATGGGGCATCTATGAATGAGAAATTAGGAAACAATCTTTTAGCTGAAACACGGCAAGCTAGTCTAAATAAATCATAACTAGGATCGCCTGGATTATAGTTAATGCCTTCTTTGACTTTAAAAATCGAAATTGGGAAAATTGGTGTTTCGTTTTTACCAAGACCAGATTCAGTTGCTAACAAAAAGTTTTTTATAACCATTCTTCCTTCGCTAGATGAATCGGTTCCTAAATTTACTGAGCTAAATGGTACTTGGGCCCCAGCCCTAGAATGCATTGTATTCAAATTATGAACAAAAGCTTCCATCGCTTGGTTAGTGGCTTTATCAGTTTTTTGAATTGCTTTTTCATAAGCTCTTCTAAATATTTTAATAACTTGACTAGACTCTTTAGCATATTTATCAAAATTAGAAATGTCAAAATCGATCGTTGTTATTTTAGAAATCTCTTTTTCGATTTGACTAAAATTAATAAAATTTAAAAATCCAGATACATCTAATAAATCATAGATTAAATACTTTAATTGTTTTTTAAACGTTTTAACAACTCCTGGTGCCATAAAGAAATCAAATGCTGGTAAACTTTGCCCACCGTGCTGATCATTTTGATTAGCTTGGATAGCAATGGCTGCTAAAGCAGCATAGCTTGTTATATCGTTAGGTTCTCTTAAAAAGCCATGGCCAGTAGAAAATCCATTTTTAAATAAATTATTTAAATCTATTTGTGTACAAGTTGTTGTTCCCATTGGATAAAAATCCATATCATGAACGTGAATACTGCCATCATCATGAGCAGCCGAAAATCTATCTTCCATTAAATATGACTTAGTGAATTCTCTTGATACTGTACTACCAAATTGAAGCATAGTGCCCATTGCAGTGTCGCCATCAATATTGGCATTTTCTCTTTTGGCATCAGCATCACTAGCATCTTTCAAACTTAATTGCTCAATAGCTCTAACTAGCTTATGTTGTTTAGCCATAAAGTTTTCACGTGAAAGTCTGCGTCTTTCTCTATACTCTGAAAAAGATACAAAGACATCGTTATAATTAAGACTTCGTAATTCTCTTTCGATAATATTTTGAATGTCTTCAATACCAATTTCTTTTTGACCTTCAAAATCTTTTTCAATGGTCTCTAAAACTTTAAGATAAACTTTATTTATATCTTCTTCGCTATAAGCTTCATTCTCAACGCTGTCAAAACCTTTTTTGATTGCTACAGCGATCTTTTCTCCTTTAAAATTTACTTTCTTTCCATCTCTTTTGGTGACAAAAAGACTACCCCAAAAATCAGGCTTTCCCATATCATTTACCTCCCACAGTTTTTGATAAGAATTAAATTAGTAGATGTATCTACCATCTAAATTTACTATACCACTTTGTGAGAAAATTACAACCTAAAAATTAAGTTTTTTTACATAAAAAAAACAAAGCCTTTTAGAATAGGGCTTTGCTTAAAAATTTTATTCAATAATTCTAATTATTGTCATTCCATCTTTAGAATATAAATATTTTTCACTGGCATATCTTGCAACGTAGGAAGGATCTTGGAGTTTTGTAACTTCCGATTTTAAAGCTTCCTCATCCGCTAAAAGTTCAGTATATTTGGTTTGTAATTCTTTTGTTTCTTTACGATTGTTAATAATTTTAACCCAATATCCAGTTAAAGAAATTATCAAATAAATTGATAAACCAAAAAAGCAAAATAACAATAATAAAAATCTTCTTTTAGCTTTTTTAGAAACCTTCATAATTCACCACCTATTATATAGATGATTATATTATCTTTTAACTTTTTTTTCAATCTTTTATGTTTTATAGACATAAGATTGACTAAAAGAAAAAAGCCATAAGGCTTTATTATTCTTCTGTTTCAGTTTCTGGTTCTGGTTTTCTTTCGCTAGGTACATATTCTGTGTTGTTATATTCTTCAAGAATCGCTTCTTGGAATTTTTTTCTAACATCTGGATTAATTGGATGAGCGATATCTCTATAACCACCTGTAGCTGTTTTTCTACTTGGCATAGCGATGAACAAACCATTATCTCCTTCGATAATTCTAATATCATGAACAGCAAATGAATCATCTAAAGTAACTGATGCAATGCCTTTCATTCTAGAACCTTCTTTTTCGATTTTACGTACGCTGACTGCTGTAATTTCCATAGTAACACTCCTTCTCACAATTTACTAATTATAGTTTATATCAATTTTAAACAAAATGCAATGATTTTTATGCTAATCCTGCAATTCGTTAGATATCTTTATATAGGCTTCTAAACTGATATCTTGTGGACGATTATTTAAAGAATAATTTAAAGCTTGTAAAGATGTATTTATTTTATTTAAGTCATACATTTTTAAATTGTTTTTTAAAGTCTTTCTTCGATGTAAAAAACTGGTTTTAACTAATCTTTCGAAATGCTCATAATTTCTAATTGCTAATCTTTCTTTTTTACCTTCTAATTTAATAACCATTGATTCTACTTTAGGTACCGGCAAAAAAGCTTTTTTATTAACTAAGAAAAGTTTTTTGATATCAAAATAATAACTTAGAAATATAGTTAATCCATTATATTCGGAATCACCAGGTAATGATGTGAATCGATCAGCTAATTCTTTTTGAACCATGATAATTATTTCTTTAAAGTTAATTTTAGAATCAATTATTTTTTTTATTATTGGTGTTGTTATGTAATAAGGAATATTGGCCACAATATAAATATCATTATATTTATATCCACTAATTAATTTATCTAAATCGATATCTAAAAAATTGTCATATACTATTTCTGCATTTTTAATGCCATTTAAATATGGTTTTAGCTCCTTATCAATTTCAATTGCTATTACTTTTGTAATCTTAACTAACTCTTTAGTTAAATCGCCTCTTCCTGGTCCTATTTCAATAATAAGATCATCTTTATTAGCATTTACTGAAGAAATTATTTTATTAATAACATTGCTATCAATTAAAAAGTTTTGACCCAAGCTTTTTTTTGGTCTCATATTAGCTCCTAACTAAAAAGTGAGTGTTACTCACTTTTACCATCCTTCTCTTAGCACTGTATAAGCAATCTCGCTTCGGCCAATGCTCTTAGCTGCAAAAGATTGCGACTCAGTAAGTAAATCTAAACTAGTTCCCGTTACTCCTCGATCTAGGACAATGGCAACAACTGGATCAGAAGATACCCTTAAAGATGTAAAAGTAATAATACTACCACATTTTAAGTTTTTAGGAGAAGCAGCAACAATTCTTACTGTTCCATAAGTCTTATCCTCATAAGTTGTTCTTTTATCTCTAACATCAGTATAAGGTTTACAACCCAAAAAGCCTGTACATTTTGGGCAATCAGCGGCATAACCGGTTAAGTCGCCAACAATCACTTTAAGAATTTCTTCTTCCTCATATATTGTTGATGTCGATCTAGCCATAGCTGCTAAGTCTAATGTTTTATTTAGATTAACATTCTCTACTCTATTTTCAACTTTTCTTGAGCTATTTTGAACAATTAAAACAGCAAAAGTAACTAAAAAGACTTTTAACATTATTTTAAAGAAATCTAACACTTTATTAGTCATACTTTCACCTCATTATAATACAAGAAAATTGTATCATAACTAAGCTTTAATGTCAAAGATTTGCCTTAGATTTTCATCAAGAACTTCAGCCAAAAAAGTCGTTTCCAGATTTAATTCCTGGCTCAAAAATTTAACTATTTCCCAAACATTTTTCGGTTCATTTTTTTCACCTCTAAATGGTACTGGTGATAAGTAAGGAGAATCAGTTTCAATTAAGATTTTTTGAATAGGAAGTTCTTTAACTATTTTTATAAGATTGGCATTTTTAAAAGTAACTATGCCATTAATACCAATAAAATAACCTAAATCAATATACTTTTTAGCAAGCTCTAGGTCACCAGAGAAAGAATGAATAACCCCTTTTAATTTATATTGTTTTAAGATATTAAAAGTATCTGAGTTGGCATCCCTAGAATGAATTATTACTGGCTTATTATATTTTTCTGCTAATTTAAGCATCTTATTAAAAACACTTATTTGTTCTTTTTTATTAAACTTTTCATAATGATAGTCAAGCCCGATTTCGCCAATGGCAATAATTTTTTCATCTAAAATATGTTTTTCAATTAAGTTAATTGTTTCATTAATAGCGTTAATTTCCGTTGGATGAATTCCTATTGCTCCATAAACATTTGGATATTTAGAAACTATTTCTATTGTTTCTAAATTAGATTTATAATCGCATCCACAAGTAATTATCTTTGTTACATTGTTATCTTCAGCTCTTTTTATAACTTCATCAATATCAAAATAATATTCTTTAAATAAATGACAATGCGTATCAGTAAACATATCATCAGCTCCTTAACTTATAATACTATAAAAGGCGTTAAAAGCAACTAAATGTTTGACTTTAAAAAGTAATAATAATATACTCTTATCAGGTGATAAAATGATCGTAGATGCAATTATTGAAATTCCGATGGGAACCAAAAACAAGTATGAAGTAGAAAAAGGAACTGGCAAAATTAGATTAAATAGGGTTTTATATTCAAGCGTTTCTTATCCGGCTGAATATGGATTTATTGAAGATACTATTGCTGGGGATAAAGATCCTTTAGATATTTTAGTTTTGTCTTCAACACCAACATTTCCTGGATGTATAGTTAGAGCCCGTGTTTTAGGTTATTTAGCAATCCTAGATCGTGGTGAGCATGATGAAAAAGTCATCGCTGTTGCTCATGATGATCCACGTTTCGACCACTTAAACTCAATTGATGATTTACCTTCTCATACCAAAGATGAAATTAGCGAATTTTTTAAAACTTATAAATATTTACAAAATATTAAAGTAGAAATAAAAGATTGGTACTCAAAAGAAGAAGCTATAAAGTTAATTGAAAAATGTCAAAAAGATTACCAAAATTTAAAATAGTTATAGTGGTAACTACTTATGAAAATATGGAATGAAAACTTTAAAATATATAGTAATAAAATAGCAAAGAGCTATACTTTTTCTGTTATTGCTGATATTCATAATACTAAGTACATCTCTTATAAGCTTTGGCAAAAATTAATCTCTGAAGTAAAAAAACAAAAACCTAATTATATTTTTATTCCTGGTGATATTATTTATACTTCAGATGATATTATAAGTTCTAAAAATAAAGATAAACTCGAATATTTATTAAAAGGTTTAGGGGAAATTGCTCCTGTCTTTATAAGTCTTGGCAACCATGATTTAAAGTCTGGTAAAAAATCCAATTATCATGAAGCAATAAAATATTTTAAATTATTAGAGACAAAAATTAAAAACATTAGTTTTTTAGACAATGAAAGTGTTGATATTGATAATTTACATATTATTGGTTTTTCACCAAGATTTGAAACATATTATGAGAAAACTAAAACTAATTGGAGTAAATACTTTCACGAAGATTTAAGAAAATGTCATTTTAAATTAGATAAAAATAAATATAATATTTTGTTAACTCATTCACCAAGAATAATTGCTCTCGAAGAAACTCAAAAACTAATTAACAACTTCCTTAACAACATTGATTTAATTTTATGTGGCCATATGCACGACGGGCTGATGCCTAGATTCGTTCAAAAATTAGGCCTAGTAAAAGATGATCACGGTTTAATGGCAAGCGAGGGTGATTCTTTAAAAGAAGTAACTTTTGGCAAAGTTGATAAATGCCGTGGTTTGCATAATATTAAAAATGCTAAATTGATCGTCACTAGAGGTATCGTAAAATGGTGCCAACCCAATCCACTTTTTGGCTTAATTGATAAAATATGTGCTAAAGACATCACAACTATTAAATTAAATAAAAAGTTATAATTTACTTAATAGTTCAACCAAGTAAAAGATAAAATGTTTTTCTAATTTACTAAAGTATAGAGTTATTTTAATTCTCTCGTGACGATAAGAAAACTTAAAATTATTAGTTAAATTATTGGCGATGAGCATAAGCTTTTCGCCTTTTATTTTGCTACTCATTTCTTTACTAAATTCTAACTCAATATATAAATTATTCTGACTAATTTTTCTTAATTCAAACTGTTTAGCTAACTTTTCAAACCACTCTTCATACATATAAATAAGCAGGGTATTATCTATTTTACCAAATCTATCTTCTAATTCTTTTTTTATTTTTAATAAACTACTATAATCTTTTATTTCATTTATTTTTTGATGAATTTCAATTTTAATACTTTCATCTTCAACATATTTATCTTTAATATGAGTCTCTACATCAATTATGTTTAGCTCCTCTTCGTCTTCTTTAACCTCACCACTTAGTTCTTCTTCAATCATTTTCAAATACATATCAATACCAACTGCATCAACAAAACCAGCTTGTTCGGCACCAAGTAAATCGCCAGCACCTCTAATAGCTAAATCTCGCATTGCCACTTTATATCCGCTACCAAGTTCAGTGAATTCTTTAATTGCTTGTAATCTTTTGATTGCAATTTCACTTAATATTTTTTTATTATCATACATCAAATATGCATAGGCAATTTTATCGCCTCTGCCAACTCTACCTCTAATTTGATAAAGTTGAGATAGACCAAATAAATTAGCGTCATAAATAATCAAAGTATTAACATTAGAAATATCAATTCCTGTTTCAATAATTGTCGTGCATAATAAAACGTCGAATTCTTTATTTAAGAATTCTTCCATAACATTTTCTAATTCTTGTTTAGACATTTGGCCATGAGCAATTTTAATTTTTGCATCCGGTACAAGTGCCTCTAATTTACGTCTTTTTTCTTCAATTTTAGAAATATTATTATATAAGATAAATGCCTGTCCACCTCTAGATATTTCTTTATAGATAGCATCTTTTATTAGGGCTTCGTTTTCTTCAATAACATAGGTTTGAATTGGATATCTATTTACTGGCGGAGTATCAATGATACTAAGATCTCTTAGTCCCGTTAAAGCGAATTTTAAAGTCCTTGGTATTGGCGTTGCTGACAAAGTTAAAACATTAACATTGGTTTTTAATTGTTTTATTCTTTCTTTATGACTAACCCCAAATCTTTGCTCCTCATCAACTACTAATAATCCTAAATTAGAAAAATCAATGTCTTTACTCAATATTCGATGTGTACCAATTAATAAATCAATTTGCCCATTTTTTAAATTACTTAAAATTTCGTTTTTCTCCTTATTAGTTGTAAAACGATTAAGTAAAGAAATATTTATCGGATAATTTTTAAAGCGTTTTAAAGCGTTTTGATAATGCTGCTTGGATAATATTGTTGTTGGGCATAAATAAGCGACCTGATAGCCATTTTCAATAGTTTTAAAAGCTGCCCTAAAAGCCACTTCAGTTTTGCCAAAGCCAACATCACCGCATAAAAGGCGGTCCATTGGTTTTTTCTTAGATAAGTCTTTTATAACATCATTTATGGCTTTTTCTTGATCCTCTGTTTCTTCATAAGGAAAATCGTTAGCAAATAAAACCAATTCTTCTTCGTTTAAAAACTCTGGGCCAACAACACTTTCGCGCTCAGCATATAATTTTAATAACTCTTCTGTTAAGTCATTTATTTTGGTTCTTACTAATCTTTTGGTTTTTAGCCAAGTTGATGTTCCTAGTTTACTTAATTTTGGCTTTGTACCTTCTTTAACACTATACTTAAAAAGACTATTAATCTTTTCAACAGGAATATATATTTTGTCATTATCTTTATAAAACAGTTGAATATAATCTTTTTTTAACCCGTTTTTTTCTAACGTTACTACACCATTATAAATACCAATACCGTATATAGAGTGAACGATAAAATCTCCTGTGTGAATTTCTTCAAAACTTTTAATTTTCTTGCCAAAACGATAAGGGTTGGAATATTTTATTTTTTTAATGGCAGTATTATCAATATCATGCTCGGAAATAACTACATAGTCCTCAAAAACAAAACCCTCATTAATTTCTTGTTTAATAATGTTTACTTTATTTTTGATAACGTTATTTAAATTTACTTCTTCTGAAAACAATTCCTTTACTTCTTTTATTTGTTGCTCTTTTGATAAATAAATGATTACGGTTTTATTATTAGCAATATAGTTGTTAACAAACTCTTTTAGCTTTTTAAAGTCCATATTAAAATTATCAATTTTTTTAGAATTGTAATTAATGTTTTTTACATTTGTAATAATATTATTATCAAAAGTATTTATATATACTTTTTGAATGGGATTTATTGACGAAAAATCAAACATATAATTTTTATTAAAACCATTTTTATCATTATACTCTTTAATATCATTAATTAATTTTAGATTAATGATGTTAATTTGATTATAATCAAAAAATATTGTGGTGGGGTTTTCTAACCAGTCGTATAAAGAACTATATTGATCTGAAATTGTCTCTGTGAACGATTTAATTTCTATTTTTGAGACTTCTTTTTGCGAAAGTTGAGTACCTTCATCAAAATATCTAATTGATTCAATTATATCATCAAAAAATTCAATTCTTATCGGATGCTCTTCACCAATAACAAAAACATCAACAATAAATCCTCTTACTGCATACTCACCACTAGAAGTTACAAGAGATTCTTTTGTGTAACCATACTTTTCCAGCAAATCTATTAACTCTTGGCGACTTATTTTTAAATCTCTATTAATAACTTTATTGATTGCTTCTTTACTGCTATGATTGGGCAAAAATCTAAGGTAGCCCATTAAATCAGTAACTACCAGGCATCTTTTGCCGGACTTAATTCTTTCTAACACTTCTAGCCTTTTTACTTTAAACTCTGGAGAAATGGCTAGGGCCACTGAAGAAATGAAATCATCCATTGGAAACAAATAAACGTCTTCAGTATATAAAGATAATCTTTCATATATTTTGTTTGCTTCATACATATTACTAGTTAAAATTAAAAGGTTACTATTTATCTTTTTATATTTTTCTAAAACATAAAAAATGTTTAACTCATCAGTTAAACCACTAATCGCAATATTATTATCTAAGTTAAAAACATTTTCTAGAAATTGCATAATAAATCACCTTAATTATATTTATTCATGGCGCTAAATATATCATTTTTTATAAATAAGTCAATTATATCCTTAAAATTTGGTATATTGGAATTTAAATAATCGATTTCTTCTTTATTAAATTTACTTAGCACAAAATCTTTGGTATCACTATTTTTATCATTATTAATACCAATCTTTAAACGATAAAAATCTTCACTATGGATTAGATCAATAATTGACTTAATACCATTATGACCCCCGGAAGAACTATGACTTTTTATTTTTATTTTGCCAAAAATCATATCAATATCATCTTGAATAACCAACACATCATCTGGTTTTATATCATAATAATCGCAAAACTTTTGAACGGCTTCACCAGAAGCATTCATATATGTTTGTGGTTTTATGAAAATAATCTTTTCATCATTAAATGTTGTTTCAAAGTATAAAGAAGAAAACTTTTCTTTCCAATCTACATTAGGAAAAATATTATCTAATACCCAAAAACCAATATTATGACGAGTATTACAATATTTTTTTAGAGGATTTCCTAGTCCGACGATTAATTTCATAAAATCATTCCTTACATTTACAGTCTTTATCTAAACTAACTTCTATTTTAGCTTGGCTCATCTGGATTTTATAAGTCCTATTTAAAACATCAATGCCAATAACTGTTGCATCTTCACCCTGGTATTTTATTCTTTGCCCAACATAAGGCATTCCTTTTTGGCAACAAGAATAATTATCATCTTCATATTCCAAACAACAAAGCAATCTTCCACAAACACCATTAATTTTCGTTGGATTTAAAGCAATATTTTGATTTTTAGCCATATTTATTGTAACAGCATCAATGTGCCCTAAATGGTTAGCACAACACAAAGGGCGTCCACACTGGCCATAGCCACCTATTTCCTTGGCTTTGTCTCTTGCACCAATTTGTCTAAGTTCTATTCTTGTTCTATATACTCCAGCCAACCTTTTAGCTAACTCCCTAAAATCAACTCGACCATCAGAAATAAAATTAAAAAGTAATTGCTTTTTATCAAAAGTAAAACTGGCGTCCAATATTGTCATCTCTAAGTCTAACTCTGAAGCAAACTTTCGCGCATTTTTCAACGCTCTATCAGCATCTTTTAAATTGTCTGCATAGATTTCTTTATCTTTTTCATCAGCAACCCTTATTATGTCTTTAAGATTATTTAAATTTTTCTCTTGAACTAAGTTAGTAACTTTACCATACTGCAATCCTTTTTCAGTTTCAACAATAACATTAGTTCCTTTTTCTAAAGAAAGGTCATGGCCATTAAAATAATACACCTTACCGTTTTGTTTAAAAGAAACTCCATATATATTCATCATATTAATTCTCCTATTTTTATGAAATAATCATCAAGTAGTAACTCCATATTAACATTATATGAAGCTTTTTCAATAGTTTCTTTGGTTTTTTGGATTATTTTTATTAAACTTTTATTAGAAAACTTAGAAAATAGATGATTTTGATCAGATGGTTTTGAGTTTAATCGGCAATTTATTTCATTAGTTAATAAATTAAAAATAAAATTTAAAAATTGTTCTTGTTCCTTCTTTTCTTTTGAATTTGATAAAACTATCCCTTTATTTTTTATAAAGGAAGCGCTCTTTTCTATAGACAAGTTTTTAAATATATCTTCTACTTTATTAATCAAATCTATTTCGTTATCTGTTTGCGTATTTAAGACATTATAGCTAAAAATTTGGCAACGACTTTTTATTGTTGGTATTATATTCTTCTTGTTATTTAAAACAAAAAAAGCAAGAGTTTCTGTTGATGGTTCTTCTAAGAACTTTAGTAATACATTAGCAGATGGTGAATTTAACTTCTCAGCGTTTTTAATAATGTAAATGTTATATTTCGTAATTAAAGAGTTGCTATTAAAAGCATTTTTTACTTCAATGATTTGCTCTTTTTTTATCATTTGACCAATCGGTTCTATACATTTTATTGATGGAAGGCAAAAATTATCAATTTGAAAACAAATATCACACGCTTCTTGGCAATTATCGTTATAACTTGAAATACAATTAATCTTTTTTGCTAGTTTTAAAATTTGTTTGTAGGTTTCTTCGATGTTATTTGTTTCAATTAAAAAAGCATGGCCCATTTTATTTGCCAAGAAAGAACTATAAATTTTTTCAAAACAATCTCCCATGCTAAACTACTCCTTAAATATTTTTACGATCCGCCAAGGCCTTATCTAAAGATATCGGATCTAAATAATCAATTTCGGCACCCATTGATATCCCGTAAGAAAGCCTAGAAACAGTAACCTTTTTATTTTCTAATATCTTTTTTATATATAAAGTGGTCATTTCTCCTTCAATAGTTGAGTTTAGAGCAATAATAACTTCGCAGTCGGCAATTTCTTCCACCCTTTTTATTAAAGATGAAATATTTAGATCAGCTGGGTCTACTTTATCAATTGGCGATATCAAACCACCCAAAACATGATAAACTCCTTTATAATTACCAACTTTTTCAAAAGCAAAAACACTTTTATAATCTTCTAAAACACAAATTATTTTTTTATTACGATTTAAATTACTACAAACGCCACACAATTCTTCCTCTGTTATATGACCACAGATTTTACATTTTTTTATTTTTTTATTTAATTTCTTAATGGCTTTGCTAAAGTTCTCTAAGTCTTCGTCTTTTTCGTTTAACAAAGCAAGCACATATCTTTCAGCACTCTTTTCACCAACGCTAGGCAATTTTTTAAAATGTTCTATTAATTCTTCTACGCTTTTTGGATAATACATAATTAAATTAAACCATTTAATGAGCCGTAAGCGCCAAGGACTCTTTCCGTTTCTTTTTCTACTTTTTCCAACGCCTTATTATAAGCAATTAAAATCATATCTTCTAAAGTTTCTAAATCTTCAGCAGAATTTTTATTAATGGTAATCTTCTTAATTTTTTTATTCCCCATAACAACTATTTCTACAAAATCATTTTTTTCACTAAATTCTTGATTATTTATTTCCTCTTTTTTGGCCATTATATCTTTTTGTAATTTTTGAGCTTGGGCCATCATTGCTTGCATATTCATGTTTATTCCTCCTTATTACTGTATTTTTATATTTTTTTCATCGAATATTTTATAAGCCATTTTACCAATTTTAGTTTCAGCAATATTTTTTTTCTTAGGCTTTTCTTCTTCAATAATTTCATAAACTATATTGTTTTTTTTGTCTTCTATGTACTTGGTTTTACAGCTTTCCCATTCTTCATTTGTTAAGAGAACCAACAAATACTTCTCTTTAGAAAACTCTAAATAAGCTTTTTCAATTTTTTCTTTATTTTTATTAAACAAGGCTGCTTGGCTATCACTACTGCAAGTTATTAAAAGATAAGCATCGGAAGCCGCAGCAACTTGACTATCAACAACAAACCCACACAATTTATAATCATTTTCTGCAACATAATTTATGAAATCAAGCCAAGTTTTTTTATTTAAATTAAGATTCTCTTTATTAGCTTTGGCGAAGCAATTATTTATTCTAATTTTTTTTATTGAGTCGTCAATTAACAATAGATCCTCTTCATGTTTTTCAGCATTTTGCTCCACTGCTTTTGGTTTTACTTCTTCTACCAAATTTTCTGGCGAAGCTACTTTTAAATCTTCTTCACTGGTATTATCTAAAAGTTCCATTTCTAATAATAAAAATGGACTAATTTCAGTTTTGCTATTATATAGAATCTTATTTAAGTTAAATACCAAATTTTTTATTTTAGTAAAGCTAATTTTGCTATTTAAGTCTCCTTTTTTTATCAAAAGAGCTTTATCTCTTAAAAACTTAACTAATTTATTAACAAAAGAAGTAAAATCATAACCATCTTTTTCAACATTATTAACAATTGTCGAAATCATTAATGGGTCATTATTATAAAGAGCACCATAAAGCTCTTCAAGTTTTTGCATAGAAACGGTTTTTATTATTCCTTCAACATCTTTTATTGTTAGCTCGTTGTTAACTAATCCTAATATTTGATCTAATAATCCCAGGGCGTCTCTCATTGCCCCATCACTTAGATATGCTATTTCATCAGTTGCTTCTTTAGCGGCTTTTATTCCTTCTAATTCGCAAACCTTTATTAAATATTCTGATATTCTATCCACACTTAACTGGTGAAAATCAAATCTTTGACACCTAGAAACAACCGTAACAGGGATTTTTTGAGCATCAGTTGTCGCTAAAATAAATATAATGTGTGCCGGTGGTTCTTCCAGTGTTTTTAATAAAGCATTAAAAGCTCCGATTGACAACATGTGAACTTCATCAATAATATAAACTTTGTATTTAGATAATGCAGGAACGAGTTTAATATTATTCCTAAGTTCTCTTATCTCATCAACCCCATTATTTGACGCAGCATCAATCTCAATAATATCTGGGCTATTATCAAATTCTATACAAGACGAACATTTATTACAAGGCTCACCATTTTCATTGTTCTCGCAATTAATTGCTTTGGCAAAAACCTTTGCTGTACTAGTTTTACCTGTTCCTCTTGGCCCAGAAAAAAGATAAGCATGCGATAATTTGTTGCCTATAATCGATTTTTTTAAAATGTTTATAATATAATCTTGTCCAACGATTTCGCCAAAACTGGCTGGACGATATTTTCGATATAAAACTTTATATTCCATGTTCCCACCCACTGAATTAATTATATCATAATTTTATTTTCTATCTTCTTTTTTTAAAGAAAGTTTTTAATTTTTTTTCAGTTAATTCACTATTAATGTTTTTTACTGCAAAGAACTTTGTTTGCGATTTGCAAACAAGCTCTTTTTGTGGAGTTAAATAATAAACATTTCTAATCCTGGATGCCTTAATTACTTCTTTACACATATTACAAGGTTCTAAAGTAACATACATATCACAATTTGTTAATCGCCAGTCGCCAAGAAGCTTAGAGGCTTTTTTAATGCATATAATTTCAGCATGATCCATAACTTTTTTAGATTTATAATTAATGTTATGGGCTTTAGCGATTATTTTATTATCCTTTATTATTACTGCACCAATTGGTACACTTTCTTTTTTCTCAGCTTTTAAAGATTCTTTTATTGCTATATCAAAATAATGATGTATCATTTTTTTACTCCTTTAAAAAAGTGCACACAAGCCTTAAATGATTTAGCTGCTACCTTCCGGTCCTGACTATTTATCAACGGGCTTGTTGCACCACTAAATAATAGCATTTTATTTTTTTTTAATCAACCTATGTTTCACGTGAAACATTAAAATTATTTCCCGGGAAATAATTTGTATCAAAAAAACAATGTTTCACGTGAAACATTGTTTTAAATTATTCGGCCGATTTATCAACTATACTGATTGTTGATACTTTTTGATTTTCTTTTAAGTTAATTAATCTTACACCTTGTGTAACTCTTCCTAATTCTGATATTTGATCTAAAGGAAGTCTTATTACTGTACCAAAATTAGTAATAATCATTACATCAGAATCATCTTTAACAATTTTGAAAGACGAAATATTACCGTTTTTCGCTGTTATGCTTAAAGCTTTTACGCCTTTACTGCCTCTTTTTGATAAGCGGTACTCTTCTATAGGAGTTTTCTTTCCATAACCATTTTCAGTAACAATTAGTATGCTCTGTTTGCTATTAGCAACTTCTGCTCCTATACAATCACCTAATCCTAGGTTTATTCCTTTAACACCGCTAGCAGTTCTGCCCATAACTCTAACATCTTTTTCGTTAAACTTGGCCATTCTGCCTAAAGATGATCCTAATAACACCTCGTCTTCACCAGTTGTCTTTCTAACCGCAATTAATTCATCACCGTCTCTTAAACTTATACATATCTTGCCAGTTGTACGAATATTATCAAAATCAGATATGCTTGTTTTTTTAACGATTCCTTTTTTGGTTGCAAATAGCAAATGCTTATATTCGTTATCCTTTGCTAATTTTATTATTGAATTTACCGTTTCGTCTTTTTCAATTTGAATTAAGTTTACTATTGGTAAACCTTTTGCTTGTTTACCAAATTCTGGAATTTCATAACCTTTTAAGCGATAGACCTTACCTTTATTAGTAAAACACAATAAATAATCATGGGTTGATAGGTTAATCAAGTGTTCAACAAAATCTTCTTCATTAGTGGTAATGCCCTTAACACCGACCCCACCGCGGTTTTGGGTCTTATATTCATCCATTGCTAATCTTTTGATATACCCTTTGTTAGTAAGTGTTACAATTATCTCTTCTTCAGGTATTAAAGACTCATCTTCAATGTATTCGATTGCTGACATGTCTATTTCAGTTCTTCTTTCGTCAGCATATTTTTGTTTTATTTCTAACAATTCGTCCTTAATAATACCTAAAATTTTAGCTTCGCTAGCTAATATTGCCTTTAAGCTGTCAATTAGTTCTAGCAATTCCTTCAACTCTGATTCAATCTTTTCTCTTTCTAAGCCTGTTAATCTTCTTAATTTCATCTCCAGAATAGCTTGAGCTTGGATTTCGGTTAAATTAAATCTTTCTTGTAACCCTTTTTGAGCATCATCATCGTTTTTAGCGGCTTTAATTAACTTTATTATCTCATCAATATGATCTAAAGCTATCTTTAAGCCTTCTAAAATGTGAACCCTATTTTCAGCTTTTTCTAAATCGAATTTAGTTCTTCTAATAATTACTTCTTTTTGATAGTCAATATACTTAGAAATTATATCTTTTAGTGGTAAGGTCTTAGGAATGCCATGATCTAGCATTAAAAATATAATACCAAATGTTGACTGCAACTGCGTATGTTTAAATAAGTTATTTAATATAACATTAGCATTAGCTTCTTTTTTAACACTGATAATAATGTTAACGCCTGTATCTAAATCTGTTGCATCATGGTAATCAGAAATACCATCTAACACTTTATTTCTTACTAATTCACCAATTTTGGTTTTCAAATCTAGAGTGTTAATTCCATATGGCAATTCACTAATAACAATACGATTTTTACCATTTTCATCTTCGATCCTGGCCCTACATCTAACTGTTATTGAGCCTTTTCCGGTTTCATACGCTTTTTTAATCCCACTATTACCAAGAATTATTCCTCCAGTTGGAAAGTCTGGTCCTTTTATATAAGTCATTAGTTCTGGCAATGTAATATCTGGATTATTGATATATGCTACACAACCATCTATTACTTCCCCTAAATTATGAGGCGGAATATTAGTGGCCATACCGACCGCAATTCCCATTGTTCCATTAACTATTATATTAGGGAATCTAGAAGACAAAACAACCGGTTCATCTAATGTCTCATCAAAGTTTTTGGTGAAATCAGACGTTTTATTTATATCTCTTAGTAATTCTAATGATATTTTTGAAAGTCTAGCTTCAGTATAACGATATGCTGCTGCTCCATCACCGTCCATGTTACCAAAATTACCATGTCCATCAACAAGCATATAACGATAACTAAAGTCTTGAGCCATTCTTACCATTGCCTCGTAAATAGAAGAATCTCCATGTGGGTGATAATTACCCATTACATCCCCGACTGTTTTAGCACATTTACGATATGGTTTGTCAGGAGTAAAACCGTTTTCATACATTGTGTATAAAATTCTTCTATGAACTGGTTTTAGCCCATCTCTTAGGTCCGGAATAGCTCTAGAAACAATAACACTCATTGAGTAATCAGTAAAAGCTTTTTTAACCTCCTCTACGATGTTTTTTTCATTTATTCTGTCCATAAAACCCTCCTATATATCCAAGTTTTCAACAAATAAAGCGTTTTGTTCAATAAACTCTCTTCTTGGTTCAACATCTTCGCCCATTAGTTGAGTAAATATTTTATCAGCCTCAATTGCTTCTTCAACTGTTATTCTTCTTAATGTTCTTGTTTCTTTTGCCATAGTTGTATCTCTTAACTCATCAGGATTCATTTCTCCTAGCCCTTTATGCCTACTAATTTCAAACTTAGTATTCGTTTCGCTTAATTTTGCAAGATATTCTACTCTTTCCTCTTCATTTAATATATACTTTATTGTCTTGCCATGTCTTACGCAATACAATGGTGGATTAGCTGCATAAACATGCCCTTTTTCAACAATTTCTTTAAAAAAGCGGTAAAATAAAGTTAATAACAATATTCTAATGTGAGATCCATCTACATCGGCATCTGTCATAATTATAATCTTGTCATATCTTAATTTTTCAATATCAAATTCATCACTAATACCAGTCCCAAAAGCAGTAATAATCGTTCTTATTTCTTCATTTCCTAAAGCTTTATCAAGACGAGCTTTTTCAACATTTAAAATCTTACCACGCAAAGGCAAAATGGCTTGAGTCATACTATCTCTACCCTTTTTAGCTGACCCACCTGCTGAGTCGCCCTCTACTAAGAAAATCTCACACTCCGTACGGTCTTTACTCTTACAATCAGCAAGTTTTCCCATAAATCCTGGTAAATCTAGATCGCCTTTTCTTCTAGTTATTTCACGAGCTTTTTTAGCAGCTATTCTAGCTCTGGAAGCAAGCATACATTTTTCAACGACAATTTTAGCTTGATCTGGGTTTTCTAACAAGAATCTCTCTAATCCTTCCGAAAATACATCAGAAGCAATTTTTCTTACTTCGCTATTTCCTAGTTTTGTTTTGGTTTGCCCCTCAAATTGAGGATTTGGATGCTTACAAGAGATAATCATTGTTAAACCTTCTCTAACATCATCACCACTAAGAGCTTCATCGCTATCTTTTAGATATTTAACACTTTTGGCGTAATTATTTATGATTCTTGTTAAAGAATTTCTAACGCCTTCCTCATGGGTTCCACCTTCATAGGTATTGATGTTATTGGTAAATGAGTAGATACTTTGGTTATATCCTTCGTTATATTGCATTGCCACTTCAATAGATATGTCATCTTCCTTACCATCAACATAAATAACGCTATCATGAATAGGCGTTTTGCTTTTATTTAACATTTGAACATATTCAATAATGCCACCTTCATAACAAAACTCGGCTTTCTTTAGCTCTGCTCTTTCGTCTCTTAAAATTATTTTTAAGCCTTTATTTAAAAACGCCATTTCTCTTAAACGATTATATAATACATCATAATCGTAATCAGTTGTTTCTGTAAAAATCTCTGGATCAGCTTTAAATCTTACAGTTGAGCCTCTTTTACTTAAATCACACTTATCAATTACTTCTAGTTTGCCAACCGGTTTGCCACCTTTTTCAAACTTTTGATAATGGACTACACAATCTTTATAGACCATTACTTCTAACCAGCTAGATAAAGCGTTTACAACACTAGCACCAACGCCGTGTAAGCCTCCTGATACTTTATAGCCTTCGCCGCCAAATTTTCCGCCAGCATGAAGAATTGTAAAGATTGTTTCAATGGTTGACAGGCCAGATTTAGTATTCATTCCTGTTGGCATACCACGTCCGTTATCTTTAACTGTTACTATATTATCTTTCTCAATTGTCACTTCAATCGTATCACAATATCCTGCCAAAGCTTCATCTACCGCATTATCGACAATTTCCCACACTAAATGATGTAAGCCCTTTTCACCGGTACTTCCTATATACATACCTGGTCTTTTTCTTACTGCTTCTAAACCTTCTAATACTTGAATATCACTATCTGTATACTCATGCTTCATCTTGAATTACCTCTACTTTCCCATTTTTAATTTTGAAAACTTTGCTATTTGCCATTAATTTCTGATTTAATCCCTCTAACTCTGTGGCTGTGATAAATATTTGTACTCTTTTTTTTAATAAATTAATTATATTATTAATTTTCTTAATATCTAACTCACTAAATAAATCATCTAACAACAATATTGGTATTTTTCCTTTATCTTCCATAAATAAATCAATTAAAGACAATTTGTAAGCGAGTATAGCATTTTTCTGTTGCCCTTCTGATCCATAATCTTTAATATTATTCTTTCTAAAAATGAATTTATAATCATCATGGTGAACACCAATATTGGTTTTACCAAACGCTAAATCTTTAGAAAGGCTTTTTTTATATTTATCTTGGAGCTCTTTTTTATTTAAATTCTTATATTCTGATAAATAATCCAGTTTTAACCCCTCTATTTTGGTTATTTTATAGTACTTCTTATCAAGGAATTGGTTAATTTTACTAAAGAATTCCTTTCTTTTATCATATATTTTTAAACCAATATCAATTAAGTTATCAGTTAAAATATCTAAGTATTCTTTGTCTGCCAAACTATTTAAGTACATTGTTCTTAAATAAGAATTACGATGTTTTAAAGTCTTGTTATACTTATTAAGTAATCCTAAGTATTCTTTGTTAAACTGAATAACATCAACATTTAAAAGCCTTCTTCGTACATTTGGTGTGTCTTTTATTATTTTAAAATCATCTGGACTAAAAAGGACTACAGCAACATTAGCAATATATTCACTTAATTTAGCAACTTTTTTATTATTGATTTTTACTGTTTTTCCTAATTCGCTTAGTTCAAACAGAAATTTTTTTTTACTCTTCTCTAGAATCTCACCTTCTATTTTTAAATTTTTTGCTTTAGTTCTAATAAGTACCCTATCATTAATAGTGCGAAACGATTTAGTTAGAGCCAAAACATATATGGCTTCTAAGATGTTGGTCTTCCCCGAACCGTTTTCGCCAAAGAAAATGTTTTTTTTCGCAAAACTTAAATTTAGAAGATCATAATTTCTAAAATTTGTTAGTTTCAAATTTATCACTTGCATATTTAAGCCTCTTTAACTATTAAATAATAAAAAATAACATATTTGCTGTATACCTATACATACAAATATATTATATCATTATTTTGCATTAAAATAAACTTTTTTTAACTTTTTCGGCTTCTTAACACTGATTCTAATCTTGTTGCTCTCAACACTTGATTATCGATTATCCCGTATGAAATATTTAGTTCTATTTGAGTATTATTTTTAAATTTTACAAGAACGCTTTTATTCTTTGTATAATAACGATCAATATTTTTTAGTGATAGCCAACTACACATACTTTTCCTTGGTGAAGAAGTTGGGAAAAAGATAATTTCTTTGCTTTCCTCAATTATTATTGGGGCTTTGTGACTAACACCAATTAATCTCGTTGTTCCTTTTTGCCTACCTAATAAGGAACTTCCAAAAAATTGACAGCTATCTTCCATTATTTTAATTGCTGATTTGTTAATTGTGTAAGTATCTGTATCCTCAAAAATTTTAGTCTTGTTATTTGCGAGAGGGACAATTGCTAGAGTCTTCTCATTAATTTCGTATTCATCCATAAAATTCACCTCCTTTTTTTGTTCTCTGTTATATCACTTTTGAAAGGCGAATTTAGTCGATTTATGGGAATAAATAAAAAAACAACCGAAGTTGTTTTTAATAAGTCTTAATTGGTAGTATCAGTTGAATTAAAGATTCATCCTTAACTGACTTAATGATTATTGGTTTAACATCAGAATTTAAAAGAATAATTATTTTATCTTCTTTAATTGTCCTTAAAGCTTCAAGCATATATTTGGCACTAAAAGAGATATCTAAATTTGTCTTATTATTCTTCTTAATATTAATATTTTCTTCTACTTTACCAATTTCTGATGCATAAGAACTGATTTTCATATTATTATCTACTATTTCCATTTTAACAATATTTTTATCTTTGCTTTGTGTTAATAAAGCCGCTCTATCAATCGCATCATAATAATCACTTAATGATATATCAACGATTAGTTCAAAATCTGTGGGAATCAAACTAGAAGTGTTTGGATAAGTACCATTTAATAAATTAGTTTGAAAAACAATATTTTCATATTTAAAAATTATCTTATTACTAAAAATATTAATTTCTACTGGTTTATTTTCATTTAATATTTTATCAAATTCAATTAAATTTTTTCCAGGAGTAACAATATTAATTTCTTCTTCAATAACAGTAGCTAATTTAATACTCTTCTTCGCCAAGCGATATGAATCAGTTGCTGTTAATTCCAAAATATCTCCTGTTATCTTTAAATTTATCCCAGTTAACAATGGTCTAGATTCCTGAGTTGATATAGCAAATGAGGTTTGATTAATTAAATTTTTTAGAACATCTGATTCTAAAGTAAAGATTGTTTTACTTGTTTCAATTTTAAATTTTGGATATTCTTTTGGATCTAAACAATTTAATGAATATTGATTTTTATTAGTATAAATTTTAATTTTCAAACCATCAATTACTTCAATATTAATTTCTTCTTCTGGCATCTTTCTAATAATATCAACTAAATATTTACTTTGAATAATAATTGTTCCTGTACTTTCAATATTCTTAATTTTCTTTTTTTCAATAAAAGTTTGAATGGTTAATTCTGAATCAGTTGCGGTTAAATATAATCCTTCATCATTTAATTCAAATTTAATTCCATTAAGTATTGGAATTATATTTTTAATTGATATAGCTTTGTTAACATAATTTAAATTTTCTAATAATAAGTTTTTAGAAATCGTAAATTTCATTTTATTCCTTCTTTCTTTTTTAATATTAATAATACTGTTAATAATGTTCATAACTTAATTATACACCTAAAACACTAGATTTAATTAAATATTATATTGTTGATAACTATCTTTAACTAGCTATTTATTAACAGTTATATTATTTTATCCTTTATTTCCCCTATTATCTTTTTTAATTGCTGATTACTTATTAAATCTTTATTTATTTTTTCATAAGCATGTAATACAGTTGAGTGATCTCTGTTACCAAATTCTAACCCAATCTTCTGTAGTGACTCATCAGTTAGCATTCTACTTAAATACATTCCTATTTGCCTTGGAAAGGCAATGTTACTACTACGTCGCTTGCTTTTTAGGTCTTCAATAGTGATTTTATAAACTTCTGCCACGGCACTTTGTATTTTTGAAACATCATTTTTAAAGTAAGTAGATTTACTAATAAAATCTTTTAGAGCTTCTTGCGCAAATGTTAAATCAATTTTAGAGGTGTTATTAATAGCTGCATAGGCATATAATCTGGTGATCGCTCCTTCTAAATGCCTTACATCGTTTTCACAAGAACAAGCCATAAAGTTAATAACATCATCATCAATCATTTTCGCTACTTGGTGACCATTTATTTTGTTTTTTAATATTCTTGATTTAAGTTCAATATCTGGTGGATATATATCAGTTGTAAGTCCCCAAGCAAATCTGGTACGAAGTCTTTCTTCTAGGACTTTTAATTCATCTGGTGAACGATCTGAACTAATAACAATTTGTTTATTTGCTGAATATAAAGCGTTAAAGGTATGAAAAAATTCTCTTTGGGTCTTCTCTGCTCCAGCTAAAAATTGAATATCATCAATTAATAAAA
>CAYURI010000004.1:49737-61885 GCA_964447275.1 uncultured Muribaculaceae bacterium | reverse complement strand
AATAGTATGTTCAGAACCAAAGATTAATATCTTTGGTCCTGAAAAACAAAATGATATAGAGTTTATAATGATGAGTTTAGAAGAATTTGAAACGATAAGACTAATTGATTATAATAATCTAACTCAAGAAGAAGCAGCTAATTTTATGGGAATAGCTAGAACTACTGTACAAGGAATATATGATGATGCCAGAAAAAAGATTGCTGATGCGCTTGTTAATGGTAAAACAATTAAAATAGCTGGGGGTAATTACCAACTATGTGAAAACATGCCTTTTGGTAGAAATTGTAATCGAAAACGTTGTAAAAGATTTAATAATTTTAATATGGAGGATTAAATGAAAAAAGTTATAATAATAATTATGATCGCGCTTATAACTTTTATTTTAGGTGGAATAACATCTTATTTAGTATTAAGTGAAAAAGAAGTAAAAGAAGAGTTACCTAAACCAGAAATAACTGATGGGGTAAGAGGAACAATGTTTGGTATTGATAAAAATATCAATGAAGAAACAATTGATAATTATTTAAATTGTGATGATAGTGTTTATTTGGATATGAGGATGTTAATTGATGAAGGCGATTATGAAAGTATTGGTGGAGATTCATATTTATCAGGGATTATCAAAGGATTTGAAGCAATACCACTCCCTCTTATAGTTAATGTTACGGGGTTACCAGAAGCAGTAGGTAATACTTATCAGGGAACTACTTTATTTACATTAACTGATGAAGGTGAATATGTTGCTAACTATGAAGAATCAATGGACTTTTTAGAATACTATTTTCCTAAAGACAAAAACATTTTCTTAATGTGTGGTGGTGGAGGATATGCCGGCATGATGAAAACAATGTTAATAGCTCTTGGTTGGGATGCTAATAAAATCTATAATGTTGGTGGTTATTGGTATTATACTGGTAGCAATAATATTATTGTCAAAAGAACTGTTAATGAAGAAAATATCTATGATTTTTGGAAAATAACTTATCATGATATTGATTTTAGTCTTTTTCATAAGGTAAGTTAATGAAAAAGAAAATAATATTAATTTCTAGTATATTCTTATTAGTTATTATAACCATTGTATTATTAAATATTAATAAACCATTTTATTTAAGTGATGAATATTATAATAATGCTTCCCTAAAAGATATTAATAGTGAAGAGCTTAAAGAGCTAGAAACTAATAAAAAATCATTTATAGTATTAGTTTATGATCCCCTTTGTGGAACATCCACTGATTTTAGTAAGACTGTTAAAGATTTTTCTAATACTAATAAAATAGTTATTTATAATATGCTATTTGCTGATATTAAAAACACTAGTATTGCTAACTATGTAAAATATTGTCCATCAGCAGTTATTTATCATCATGGTAAAATAGTTGCTTATCTAGATTCTAGTTCTAATAGTGATACTATTTATTATGAATCGATAGAAGGCTTTAATAAGTGGATTAAAAAATACATTTTATTAAATTAAAATGTATTTTTTGTGCTATAATAAATCCCATTATAAATTTTGATGATTAGTGAAGTGAATTTATGACAGATATTGTAATAAAAAGATTTAATCCTAGTGAAGATAATGAATGCTTGGTATCTAATAAAGAAACAGGAATAAATTTAGAAGGAAACATTTATTGTTTTTATGGGTTATTTTTAAATGATGAAATGATTGGTTTTGTTAAATATGAAGTTGTTAGAAATTTGCCAGTTATATCTCTTGATAGAATTGAAATAGATCCGCTTTTTCAAAGAATGGGGTATGGTAGAGAGCTTTTATAAAGATCATTAGAAGATTTAGTAAAATTATTTGAATATATTAGATCTGTAAGGGTTTTATCATCAAAAACTGCGATTGAATTTTATAAGAATAATGGCTTTAGTTCATATTGCGAGAGTGATGGTTCTTTTTCAAGACTAGCTAGTAATATGTTTATAAAGCATTTAAAATAAATGCTTTTTTTGTGCTATAATTTTATTATGAGGTGGACTATGAAAGAAAGAAGAAAATTAGATCATTTATTAACTCTAGAGAAAGACTTGTTAAAAAATTATGAAAATAAAACTGACAAAATTATTATTAATGATAAAAGTTTTGATGAACAAGGATTTACTATTGAAGGATTTAATAGGCTAAAAGAAGAGATTAATTATATCGAACTTGATTGTGATTTTGGTATTATTGTTCCAGAAGGTAAACAAGAAGTGTTTAATAAAAGCTTAAAACATTATATTTCTAAGGAACTTTTTTACATCAATAAAAAGAATAAACAAATTAATAATATCGTTATATTATTATTAATTTTTGGTATAGCAGTTATGGCTTTATATTATTTCTTTTTAAAAAGTTTTGTCTTATCAGATTTATTAATTATTGTTAGTTGGGTATTTATTTGGTCAGCTATTGAAAAGTTATTTTTTGAAAAACCATTTCTTAATAGGGAAAGCTTGAAATTATTGTTGCTATTGGATTCATTAGAAAAGTGCGATAATAAATAATAATTTGTTTAGGAGGGCCAAATGTTAAAAAAGGTATTAAAAAGCTGTGATTACGTGGTTAATAATTCTACTCATGTTAAAATAAATAATAATAAGGCAGATGGATTAATTGATGAATTATTATTGTTTGATCATTCTCATTATCTAATTAAGTCTTCATACGATGTCTATAGTATGTATACTAAAGATATAATTAATTTTTTGCTAATATATGATTCAATTTATTTTTCTTTGTGGGGCAATCCTAAATGGACAATTAATTTTAATGGCGAGATTATTGATGGCGGAGTAGCTTTATTGCATTGTATTTATAATTTGTTTAATGGCAGGCGCAGTGAAGATGTATATAAAGAATTAGAAAATATATCTTTATAAGATTTCAAAGAAGTACTAAAAGGTAATGCTGATATTCCTTTATTAAAAGAGCGATATCAAATTGTTAATAATATTTCAAAAATAGTAAATGCTAAAATGAATGGTAATTTTTATGGCTTTATTAAAGGTATAAATAATGATACTGAAATATTTCAAATATTAATTGATAACTTTAATAATTTTAAGGATATAAGAGAATATAAAGGAAGAACTATATATTTTTATAAACTTGCTCAATTTTTAACGTCTGACATTCTTCGTGTTATACAAAATAAAGAACATGAAAATATCGATTATTCTCATTTAATTGGTTGTGCTGATTATAAAATACCTCAAGTACTGGAAGGACTTGGTATTTTAGAATATGATGATGAGTTAATGTTTTTAATAGAAAGCAAAAGCCCAATTAAAGAAAACAGTGAATTAGAAGTTGAAATACGAGCAGCAATGATTGCTGTAATTGATTATATATACAAGAAGTTAAAAGGTAAAATAGCAAGAATAGATATAAATAACTTTATATGGTCAAAGAGCCAAGACAAAAAAGTTAATTACAAACCATATCACTTAACAAGAACAATATCATATTAAAAAACTTTTTATTCTAAACCATATGTGGAATAAAATTGTCCATTGGTTGCCCATTCAGGAGTTGTCTCTTGCCGAGGAATAAGCTTTCTTTCTTTACCGTCTAAAATAAACTTTTTTTCTACTTTATCATCAACATATGTTGATTTACCTAGTAGTAGCATTAAAGCTTCAGTATTAGCTTTTAATAGTGCTGTATTAGTGCCAATCCAAGCTGCTTTTATATTAGAATCATCAACAATTGTCTTTTTTTCAGTACTACGAACAATTCTAAAACCAATGCTTTGAAAAGCTTTCATATATTTACTTAATTTTTTAAACATATAAATCTTTGATTGAGTAACAGCGTCTTGGCTAAAATATAATTCAAACATTTCTAACATTTGATCATATACATCACTATATATCTTATTAGTACAATAAATTGGTGCTACAGCGGCATATCTAAACATGCCTGTTTTTTGGGCAATATATCCTGGTGATGATTCTAACCAAAGGCTTATATCTGCAGTATGTTTATCTCTACTATTAGGAAAGAATATTGTATCCTTATCACTTTGTTGTAATATATTTTTTAAAACAATATCTTTTAACTGCGAAAAAGAATCTAGTGGTGTACTTAAATCGCCGATTGGTTCTAACTTTGCTCCAAAAGCACTATATAATGTTTTATGCTCATCTAATTGTCTTTCTTCAGTAATAATTGGATACATAATTTCACCCCTTAAATTGGTTTGTATTTTAACATTATAGTTATTTTTTGTCAAATATATGAAAAAAGTTGACTCAACAAAATTATTTTTTTTATATAGTATCATTTATAATATTGTGTTATATTATTCATAATGGGAGAGGTTATAAATGAAAAAAGAGTGGATTGGGTTTACAAGTGGACCTTGGGAAAAAACAATTAATGTTAGTGATTTTATTAAGAAAAACTATAAAAAATATGATGACGATGAGTCTTTTTTAGTCGGGGTATCAAGAGATACGAAGATTATTTTAAAAGAATATAAGAAATTATTAAGACAAGAAACTAAGTCTGGTGGAGTCTTAGATATAGATACTTCTCATATATCTGGGATTGATAATTTTAAACCTGGTTATATTGATAAACGTCATGAACATATTTTTGGTTTACAAACTGATAAACCTCTTAAAAGAATTGTTAATCCATATGGTGGAATGCGCATGGTTTCTCAAGAATTAGAAGCTTATGATTATGAACTTAGTCCTAATTTGGATAAATATTTTAATATGTTTAGAAAAACTCATAATCAAGGCGTTTTTGATGCTTATACCGAAGAAATTAGAAAAGCAAGAAGAGTAGGACTTTTAACAGGCTTACCAGATATGTATGGTAGAGGTAGAATTATAGGGGATTATCGTCGTGTTAGTTTATATGGAATAGATTATTTAATTAGTGAAAAGCAAAAAGATTTAAGCGATTCTTTTAATCAAGAAATGAATGATGAGACAATTCGTCTTCGTGAAGAAATTTCGATGCAAATAAAAGCCTTAGAAGAACTGAAAAGTATGGCTTTAAAATATGGTTTTGATATTTCTAAACCAGCAGAAAATAGTTTTGAAGCAGTTCAGTGGCTTTATTTTGCATATTTAGGAGCTATTAAAGAAAATAATGGTGCAGCAATGTCTTTAGGCAGAATAGATGCGTTTTTAGATATTTATTTTGAAAGAGATTTAGTAAATAAGACAATCACGGAAGAAAAAATTCAAGAACTAATTGATCAATTCGTTATTAAACTACGTTTAGTACGTCATTTAAGAACACCTGAATATGATGAACTATTCTCTGGAGACCCTACTTGGGTAACATGTGCACTAGGAGGACTTACAATAAAAGGCAAATCAATGGTAACTAAAACTAGTTATCGTTTATTACATACTTTGACTAATTTAGAAACGGCTCCTGAACCAAATATGACAGTTTTATGGGCTGATAACTTACCAGAATCATGGAAAAAGTATTGTGCTAAGATGTCGATTGACACTGATGCTATCCAATATGAAAATGATGATGTCATGAAACCAATATATAGCGATGATTATGCGATTGCTTGCTGTGTATCAGCGATGACACTTGGTAAAGATATGCAATTTTTTGGGGCTAGATGTAATTTAGCTAAAGCACTTCTTTATTCTATTAATGGTGGTATAGATGAAATCAAAGGGGACTTAGTAATTCCTGGATTTAGTAAAGATAAATCGGAAGTATTAAAATATGATAAAGTAATAAAATCTTATGATAAAATGCTTGATAAAGTCTGCGAAATCTATGTTAAAGCGATGAATATAATTCATTATATGCATGATAAATATGCTTATGAAGCTAGTCAAATGGCTTTACATGATAGCAATGTTCGTCGTTTAATGGCTTATGGTATAGCAGGATTTTCAGTAGTAGTTGATTCTTTATCAGCAATTAAATATGCCAAAGTAAAGCCAATTAGAAATGATGAGGGGATAGCCATTGACTTTGAAATTGAAGGCGATTATCCTAAATTTGGTAATGATGATGATAAGGTAGACAAAATAGCTGAAGATTTAGCGAAAAGGGTTTATAAAAAACTATCTAGTCATAAATGTTATCGTGATGCACAACCCACTTTATCAGTATTAACAATTACCTCTAATGTTGTTTATGGTGAAAAGACTGGTTCTACTCCTGATGGGAGAAAAAAAGGTAAACCTTTTGCTCCTGGAGCGAATCCAATGCATGGCAGAGATACAAATGGTGCTATAGCGTCCCTTAACTCAGTAGCAAAAATAAATTATGCTGGTTGTTGCCAAGATGGCGTATCTAATACTTTCTCAATCGCTCCATGTGCTTTAGGTAATAGTGAGTCTGATCAAGTAGAAAACTTAGTTAGTTTATTAGATGGTTATTTTATTCAAGGCGCTCATCATTTAAATGTTAATGTTTTAAATAAAGAGATGTTAATTGATGCAATGCATCATCCGGAAAAGTATCCACTTCTTACTGTAAGAGTATCAGGTTATGCCGTTAGATTTAATAGTTTAACTCGTAAGCAACAAGAAGAGGTAATAGCAAGAACTTTACATAAAAAGGTGTAATATGATTAAAGGCAGTGTAAATTCAATTGAATCACTTGGTTTAGTTGATGGACCAGGAATTAGAACAGTTATTTTCTTAAATGGCTGTTCTTTACGCTGTAAATATTGTCATAATCCAGAAATGTTTTTAAAAGGAAGTTCTAATATGACTGCTAAAGAATTACTTGATAAAATTAAACGCTATAAACCATACTATAAAAGAAATAATGGTGGGGTAACATTTTCTGGTGGTGAACCTTTAATGCAACCAGAGTTTTTACTAGAAATGTGTAAATTACTCAAAAAAGAAAATATTCATATTGCTTTAGATACCGCTGGATATGGTCTTGGTAACTATGAAAATATTTTAAAATATGTTGATTTAATAATATTTGATATTAAACATACCGATTATGAGGCTTATAAAGAATTGACAGGTAGAGAAATTACTAAATCAGAGGAATTTTTAAGAGTCGCTAATAAACTAAATAAAAAGTTTTGGGTTAGACAAGTAATTATTCCTGGTTTAACTGATAATATGGAGTATTTAGTATCTTTAAAAGAATATTTAAATAAAATAAATAACATTCTTAAAATTGACTTCTTACCATTTCATCACTTGGGTGAAGAAAAATATGATAAAATAAACTTAGCATATCCATTTAAAAAGGTACCAGAAATGGATGAAAAGAAATGCCAAGAACTATATAAAAAATTTATGAAAATGATGGAGAATTAAAATGAGTATTGATGTAATAGAGATAATAAAAGTTATAATATTAGGGCTTGTTGAAGGCGTAACAGAATGGTTACCAATATCTTCAACTGGACACATGCTTTTAATTGATGAATTTTTACATTTGAATGTAACTTCAGCTTTTAAAGAGATGTTTTTAGTCGTTATTCAATTAGGGGCTATTCTCGCCGTAGTATTACTATATTTTAAAAAATTAAATCCATTTAAAAAAGATAAAATAGAAAGAAAAAATACTCTTAAATTATGGCTAATGGTTATCATTGGTTGTATACCAGCAGGAATAATTGGTACTTTGTTTAATGATTGGTTTGATAAAGTCTTTTATAATGCTATAGTAGTTGCCATTGCTTTAATTGTTTATGGTATTTTGTTTATTGTTATTGAAAACAAAAATAAAAATAAAGTAGCTGAAGTGAAAGAGTTAAAAGAAATAAAACCAAAAACCGCTTTAAAAATTGGTTTAATTCAATTGTTATCTTTGATACCAGGAACATCAAGAAGTGGAACAACAATATTAGGTGGGTTACTTCTAGGAATGGATCGTAGTGTAGCAACTGAGTATACTTTCTTTTTAGCAATTCCTATTATGTTTGGTGCTTCTTTAATAAAACTATTAAAGTTTGGTTTTAATTTTACAAGGCCAGAATTAATTATTTTAATTATAGGTATGTTAACAGCTTTCTTAGTATCAATATTAGTTATAAAACTATTAATGAAATATATTAAGAAAAATGATTTTAAAGTCTTTGGTTGGTATCGCATTATTCTTGGTATAATAGTTTTATTATATTTTATATTAAAATAATAAGGAGTTAATATGAAGAAGAAAAAACAAATCTTATATTTAATTATTATCATTTTATCAATTGTGGCTTTTACTATAGTATCAGTTTTAATGTACAAGGGTTTATTGGATAATTTTGATTTAGTAATCTATAACAAAATGATTACATATATGTCACCAGGACTAACTTTAATAGTTAAAATAATTACTAATATTGGTGGACCATTAATGGTTGTGTTAATTTGTGCATTTATGGTTTTTAATCCGAAAATAAGATGGAAATTTGGTATTCTTACCACTTTTGGGGCGATCTTATCATTTTCTGTTAACTGGATTATTAAACTCTTATTTGCAAGAGAAAGACCCGCTATAATGCCTTTAGTTGAAGAAGGCAGTTATAGTTATCCTAGTGGTCATGCTGCTGTTAGTGTGGTCATGTATGGCTTACTTACTATTTATATATATCAAAATGTTAAAAATAAAAAATTAAAATATTTATTAATTAGTCTTTGTATTATTTTTCCAATTTTAATTAGTTTAAGTAGAGTATATTTAGGAACTCATTATATGACTGATATTTTGGGTGGTTGGTTAGTTGGTGTATTAATGTTATTTGCTTCTTATAAAATATATAAATTACTAAAAATAGATGGAGATAAATATGAAAAAATATTTAATAATATTTGGCATAATATTACTTCTTGGTTTAGGAAGCTTTTTAGGGCTTAAATACTATCTAAATAAAAATTTAGATAATACTAATTGGGTAGTTACAGGATGGAATGTAAGCTCATTAGATCCAACAAAAGTAGCAATAACTCTAAACTTTGAAGACCAAAAAATGGGTGGCAATGGTGGCGTAAATAGTTATGGTGGAGATTATAAACTAGGTTTAAATAATGAAATAAGCTTTAGTAATATTTCTGCTAATGAAATGGCTTCTATCGATCCAGAAATTAATGCTATAGAAACAATGTATTTCACTTTATTACCACAAACAAAATACTATGAATTAAATAATAATACTTTAAAATTATTAGACGAAAACAAAAACGAAATCATTATCTTCGAAAAGAAATAACAATTTCGTTTTTTTATGCTAGAATTTAATTGTTAGGGGATTAAGTATGATTGTCAAAGAAATAAAAGTAAATGATTATATAACAGCATCTAAATTACCTGGTGCGGATTATGTTATAAATCCTTATATAGGATGTTCTCATGCTTGTAAGTATTGTTATGCGAGTTTTATGAAAAGGTTTACTGGTCATACCGAAGACTGGGGTACTTTTATTGACATAAAACTATGTGATAAACCATTAAACAAAAATAAATTGGCTGGTAAGAAAGTCTTTTTATCATCAGTTACTGATTGTTATAATGAATATGAAAAAGAATATCAGATAACGAGAAAAATCTTAGAAGAGTTAAAAGATGTTCCTTGTGAAGTGGGAATATCGACTAAATCAGATTTAATCTTAAGAGATTTAGATTTGTTAAAAGAATTTAAAAACTTAAAAGTATCTTTTTCGATAAATACAGTAGATGAAAACTTTAAAAATGATATGGATAAAGCTAGCAGTATAAAGAAGAGAATTAATGCTTTAAAAGTATTAAATGAAAATAGGATACATACAGTATTATTTATGTCACCAATCTTTCCTTTTATAACAGATTTTAAGAGAGTTATAGAAGCTACTAAAGATTATGTAGATGAATTTTGGTTTGAGAATCTTAATTTAAGAGGGGATTATAAAAAGACGATATTAGATTATATAAAAAACAAATATCCCATGTATTATCAAGAATACTTAGCAATATATGTTGCTAACAGAAACGATTATTGGGTTAATTTAGCTAGAGAAATAGATAAATATTGTTTAGATAATAATATTAAATATAAAAATTATTTTTATCATGAAGAAATAGTTAAAAAGTGACAAAACACTTATAATATGATAAAATTTCAAAGTGAATGGAGGCCTTTTATGAAAAGAGATATATTTATAGGTGGCGCATGGCCTTATGCTAATTATTATTTACATGTTGGACATTTAGCGGCACTTCTTCCTGGTGATATTTTAGCTAAATATTATCGTGGATGTGGTGATAATGTCGTTTTTGTTTCGGGATCAGATTGTCATGGTACACCAATTACCGAAAGAGCTAAGAAAGAAAATACGACTCCAGAAAAAATAGCTGATTTTTATCATGAAGAGTTTGTAAAAACATTCAATAATATTGGCTTTGAGTATGATGAATATTCTAAAACATCATCAAATTATCATAAAAAAGTTGTTCAAGAATGTTTTTTAAAACTAATTGAAAATGGTTATATATACGAAAAAGAAGTTTTACAAGACTATTGTGAAACATGTAAAACATTTTTATCAGATCGTGAAATAGTTGGTGTATGCCCTCATTGTGGTGGAACTAGTAGTGGTGATCAATGCGATGATTGTTTGGCTTCTTTAAATAGTGATGAAGTATTAGATAAAAAATGTAAAACATGTGGGAATATCCCAGTATTAAAAACTAATAAACATTTATATTTTAAATTATCGGCCTTTCAAAAAGAATTACAAAGTTTGTTAGATAAAAATAAAGAAGTATGGCGTAAAAATGCTGTTGGTGAAACCCAAAAGTTTCTTAATATGGGTTTAATTGACAGGGCTGCAACTAGACAGCTTACTTGGGGTGTGGAAGTTCCAGTAGAAGGTTATGAAGACAAAAGAATCTATGTTTGGGTAGAAGCAGTTTTAGGTTACTTTTCAATGGGTAAAAAAGTCTGTGAAAGAAATAATATTGATTTTGATAAATTTTTATCAAATGATAATCAAAATTTAAAAACTTATTATACGCATGGAAAAGATAATATTCCTTTTCATAGTATAATATTCCCAGCTTTATTAATGGGCTTAAAAAATAATTATCGTCTACCTGATTACATCGTATCTAGTGCTTATGTTAATTTAAATGATGAAAAGATGAGTAAAAGTAAAGGGAACTTAATATCAGTTAATGAACTATTGGAAAGTTATGATAGTGATACTTTAAGATTTTATTTTACTTTTAATGGCCCAGAAGTAAAAGACACTAGTTGTTCAATTGAAGACTTAATTCAATCTCATAATAAATTTTTAGTTGGGGTATTAGGCAACTTCATAAATCGCAATTTATCTTTTGTTGCTAAGAAATTTAACAATATTATTACTGAAGGCAATGTTGATCAAAATATTATTTTGAAAACTAAAGAAACTTATGAAGAAGTTGGTAAATTAATTGAAAAAGCTGAATTTAAAAATGCTTTAAACTTAGTAATTGATTATATTAGTTTAGGTAATAAATATTATGATGAAAAAGAGCCTTGGAAACAAGTAAAAGAAGATATTAAAGCATTTAATGATACGACATATACTTCAGTATATATGATTGCTAATATTGCTAATTTAATTCATCCTTTTATGCCTTCATCTTCTAATAAAATTAGAAAGATGTTAAATCTAACTGAATTTGTTTGGGCAGAAGTAAATATATCTGGTGATATTAAAATAGCGAATACCGATTTATTGTTTACTAGAATTGAGACAAAATAAAAAAGAATCTTACGATTCTTTTTTTAACGATTAATATCTTTTATCGCTACGGAAATTAGGTTTACCACCGAAATTGTTTCTATGTTCGTTTCTAGCTTTTTTAGCTTCGTCACGACATGGTTTACATTTCTTAGGTTCTGTGAATCCTTTTTCATTGTAGAATTCTTGTTCACCAGCTGTAAAAACGAATTCTTGTCCGCATTTTTCACATTTTAAAGTTTTGTCTTCGTACATATCTCATACCTCCTTAATTAATTATTTGGTTTTAACTTATATTTTTTTTTATAACCTGGTTAAAGGAGTATAAGATGAATAAATAATTAAATCCAATTGGAATTGTATCACATTTACATAAAATATACAAGAGATATTATTCTTTAATAAATTTAATGATATAATTTATTTGTAAGGAGATAATGAAATGCTCGAACAAATGACAGAATCAGAAAAAAATGAAGCCAGACTTTTT
>CAYURI010000004.1:3376-49637 GCA_964447275.1 uncultured Muribaculaceae bacterium | reverse complement strand
TAATGAAATGCTCGAACAAATGACAGAATCAGAAAAAAATGAAGCCAGACTTTTTATAGCCGAACTTCTTATACAAATAGTGAAAATTATCAATCTAAAGCAAAATTTATAAGTAAAATCACTAATGCTGATAAAGATAAGATAAGAGATCATAATAATTTAATATTAAAAGCTAATACAGCTGATTTAATTTGTAAAGCTTTATCTTGTGATTTGCTATTTGGAAAATTTGGAGAGTATATTGAAAATGTTGGAGCTTTGATTCAAAAAGATTCTGAGAAAGTTGAAGATATGCCGATAGAGGTTAGAGATAAGAGACTAGAAGTTTTTAGATGGGCTCATAATATAATGCTATTTTCTTTAATAGGTGATAAATCTAGAAATCATACTGAATTTATTGATGATCCACTAGAAACTTTAAGCACAGCAGACTTTTTCAAAATTCTTGGTGAAAGTGCAATGTTTGAAAACCTTATGGGTAAGTTAAATAGATAAGCTTTTAGTTTATTTACATAAAATATACAAGAAATATATTTAATTTAAATAAAATAAACGATATAATCTATATAGAAAGAGTGATTTTCTAATGAATTCGGTATTATCAAGTGAAATAGAAATAATTCCTATTAAGCCAGAACATCAGCAATTAATTGATGAAATAGTTAATGACCTAGCGGAATTAAAAAAACAGAATAATGGACAAAGCTTTATAGAGTTTGGCGACAAAAATACTAAATTATTCTCTCATAAAGGTATTATTAAAGGATTTTGCAATATTCCAAGTATTCAAGGCCATCCCTATATAGACGTTTACGTATTAAGGCAATATAGAGGTCAAGGCTTGGGGCCGGCTGTTACAATAAAATTAAGAGAAATGCTCTTTGACATGGGGCATAGTGTTGTTGGCATATTGGTTCATAAAGACAATTTAAGAGCGATAGAATCCGCTAAAAAGAGTGGTTTTGTAATGTCAGATGAAAATGAAGAGCTAAATAAGGAAAATAAGGCAGATACTTATTATAAATTCGTGGCTAGAAATTATAGAAATGTAAATGAAAGAGGGTTTAATCGCTAATCCTCTTTTTTTATGCTCTGATAACTATTTCTTCTAACCATTTCTTTATCAATATCATTTAATACTGAGAATTTTTTAATTAACCAAGTAGGAGCAATTAAATCATCTACTTTTGGATCACCTGTTATTCTGTTTATAACCATTTTTTCATCTAATAGTTCTAACTCGTCACAAACAATATCTATGTATTCTTCTTTGGTTAATATATGAAATGGTTTTTCTTGATACATATTAGCTAACTCGGTATTTTCAACAATATGTAACATATGAATTTTAATACCATCTATCTTTAATTTATTTAAGTATTTAACGGTTTCTAACATATCTTCTTTTGTTTCATAAGGAAGGCCATTAATAATATGAACAACTATTTTAATATGCCTTTTTTGTAACTTTTTAACCATTTCCTCAAAGTTTTCTAACGTATGACCACGTTTTATTAATAATAAGGTTTTTTTATGAATACTTTGAAGACCTAATTCAATGGTTAAATCAGTTCTTTTATTTAAATCTTCTAAATAATCTAATACCTTATCACTTATAGCATCACTTCTAGTGGCAATATTTATACCTATAACATCTTTATAAGTTAATACTTCCTCATATTTAGCTTTTAATACTTCTAAAGGAGCATGAGTATTGGTGTTAGATTGAAAATAAGCAATATATAAAGGATTTTTGGCTTTCTTGTTAATAACTTTAATACCTTCATTAAATTGATCTATTAGTGGTACTTTATGATCTAAAGTGAAGTACTTACTACCTTCACTACAATAAATACAGCGAGGATTATTAGGGCATCCTAAAAAAGCATTAAGACTTATTTTATAAACTTTCTTACCATATTTATTTTTATAATAATAATCTAATGTATGGTATCTTTTGTTGGTATTTGTATATTTAAACATATTTAATCACTCAAAAGCATTATAACATATTGAGAGATTTTTGTTTTTATGTTATTCTATTCATAGAATAAAAAGTGGGTGAATCAAATGGCTTCTTTAAATGAAATATATAAAGTTAACTTTGCTAATGCTAAAAGTAAGCAAGGAGCTATTTTTCAAGGTGATAAATATCGTATTACTGTTTTAACTGAATCTTTAATTCGTTTTGAGTATAATGAATTAGGCGAATTTGAAGATCGCCCTACAGAGTTTGCGATAAACCGAAACTTTGAAGTACCGAAAATGGAAGTTACCCAAGATATTAAATATTTAATTATTAAAACTAAATATTTTCGTTTAGAATATAGTAAAAATAAAAACTTTATTGGTAGTTTTATAGTCAAAGATGCTAATTTAAAAGTAAACCTTTTAGGAACTGAAAAAAATTGGTATTTTCTTCATCCTGAAGCAAGGAACTTTTTAGGTACTAATAAAAAAATTAATGATAAGATGGAAAAAAGTAATCTTACTAAAGGACTTTATTCAACTGATGGCTTTGCTTCGATTGATGATACTGATAGTTTAGCGTTTGAAACTGATGGGTTACTTAAAAAAAGAAATATTAAAAAAGGAACGATTGATACTTATTTATTTATATATAAAAGAGATTTTGGCGAATGCTTACGTAGTTATTTTGCTTTAACTGGAGCTCCTTCTTTAATTAGAAGAAGCGCTTTAGGTATTTGGTGGAATAAAGAAAGAGCTTATAATTTTGAAGATGTTAAGAAATTAGTAACTGATTTTAATAAATATGAAATACCTTTATCCAATTTAGTTTTATCAAGTAGTTGGAGTTTAAAAGATAAGACTAATCCTAAGAATAAAAAGACTGGTTATACTTTCAATAAAGAATTATTTCCTAGTCCTTTTGAATTAACTAATTATTTACATGAAAGAGGCGTTAATTTAGCTTTAAATATTGATCCTAGTGAAGGGATATTACCTAGTGAACCAGTGTATAATGAACTTCGTGAGACTTTAAATGTAGTAGATAAAAAGACTATTCCGTTTAATGCTTTTAATGAAGAAATAATTAATACCTTTTTAAATAAATTATTAAAACCACTTACTAATGTGGGCGTTGATTTTTTCTTTTTAGATTGTTTAACAAAAAACTTACATAATATTAGACCTTTAATTCATTATATATATACTTCTTATAATGAAAATGATCAAAAAAGAGGGATGATTCTTGCTTATAATGGCCTTAAAGCTTCGCATCGTTATCCAGCTTACTATTCTGGTAAAACAACAGTTGACTGGCAAACTTTAAAAGAATTGCCATATTATAATTCTCGTTCAGCTAATATTGGCGTAGCTTGGTGGAGTCATACAATCGGTGGTTTTAAAGAGGGAATTGAAGATCCTGAACTTTATATGCGTTATGTCCAATTAGGGGCTTTTAGTCCAATATTTAGATTTTCTTCTGATGATAGTCATTATTATAAAAGAGAACCATGGCGTTGGGATGTTAAAACAAAGGAAATTACCCAAGATTATTGTCAATTTAGACAAAGGTTAATTCCTTATTTGTATACTGAAGCTTATAAATATCATAAAACTGGTTTACCACTTATTCAGCCTTTATATTATAAATACCCAGCGATTAAAGATGAACCGCTTTATAAAAATGAATATTTCTTTGGTACTGAACTTTTTGTGGCCCCAATTACTAATCCTAAAGATCAAATTATGAATCGTGCTATTCATCGTATTTTTATGCCTAATGGGATGTGGTATGACTTTAAAACTGGGAAAAAATTTCCTGGTGGAAAAAGATATATTACTTTCTTTCAAGATGAGAATTATCCTTTGTTTGCCAAAAGCGGCTCAATTATCCCTTTAGCAGTTTTAGATAAGAACAAAAATGTTTGTAAAGCGCCAAGAAGTATGGAAGTTCATGTCTTTCCAGGCCTAAGTAATACTTATAAATTATATGAAGATGATGGCGAATCTAATTTATATAAAGAAGGCTATTATATTGTTACTAATATTGATTATAATTATCAAGAAAACAATTATACTTTAATTATTAGACCAGTTGAAGGTAAAAGTGGAATTATTCCGGAAAGACGTGATTATAAAATCCGCTTTAGAAATACTAAAGAAGCCGATGAAGTTATTATCTATGTTGATGAAAATAGAATTAATTTTAATGCTTATACAGAAGATGCTGACTTTGTTATTGAAGTAAAAGATATCCCTACTACTAAACAATTAACGATTAATTGTAAAGGTAAAGATATTGAGATTGATGCGGTACGTATTATTAATGAAGAAATTGATTCCATTATTAGTGATTTAAAAATTAAAACGACTTTAAAAGAAAAAATATCTTTAGTTATTTATAGTGATATGAGTATTGCTAAAAAAAGGATTGCTTTAAGAAAACTTAAAAAAGATGGCTTAGAGAAAATCTATATTAGAATGTTTTTAAAATTACTTGAATATATTGCGGAAATTTAATATAATTTACTTGTAAGCGAAGAAAAAGACTAGTAATTATTTATTGTTTTGTTAGAGACTTAGTGGTTGGTGAAAACTAAGAAATAATGATAATGAACTCACTTTGGATGCTAATTGGGTTAATTCTCCGTATTGAATTTAGAGTTTAACTAAGGTGGTACCACGGCATTTTCGTCCTTATGATGAAGATGCTTTTTGTTTAGAAAGGAATCTATTATGAATTATTTATTATATTTTGGGATTATATTTATTATCGTTTTTTTATTCTATTTTTTATTATTAAATAGGATAAAACTAAAGAAGAAAGATTTTTATAAAATAGGTGAAATAAACTATTTAATTAAGAAGTTTAAATTAGATCCAAAGAAGATTAATTACAATGTTACAGCTAATATAATTGCTTTAATAAATGCTTTTATTATTGCTTTTACTTGTGTTGCGATATCAATTGTCGAAATGAAATTAATTTGGCAATTATTGATTGGGTTTGTTTTACTTTTTTCGCTCATTTATTCAATATACGAAATATATGGACATATACTATTAAAAAAAGGATGGGGTAAAGATGTATAACTTTAAAAAAATTGAAGCTAAATGGCAAGAATATTGGGATAAAAATAGTACATTTAGTGCTTCTAGTAACAGTGATAAACCAAAATATTATGTTTTAGTAGAATTTCCTTACCCATCAGGCGTAGGACTTCATGTTGGGCATGTAAGAAGTTATGCGGCTTTAGATGCTTTAGCAAGATTTAAAAGAATGCAAGGCTTTAACGTTTTATATCCAATAGGTTGGGATGCTTTTGGGGCTCCAGCTGAACAGTATGCGATTAAAAATCATATTCATCCTAAAGATGCTGTTAAAGAAAATATTCTTACTTTTAAAGGCCAATGTAAAAAAGTGGGAATTAGTTTTGATTGGAGTAGAGAAATAGCTACGACTGATCCAGAATATTATAAATGGACCCAATGGCAGTTTTTAAAGTTTTATGAAAATGGCATGGCCTATAAAGCTAAAAAAAGCATTAATTGGTGCCCTAAATGTAAAACTGGATTATCTAATGAAGATTCTTCTGGTGGCATTTGTGAACGTTGTGGAACAAAGACTGAGAAACGTTTAAAAGAACAATGGATGCTCAAAATGCGTGATTATGCGGAAGACTTACTTAAGGGATTAGACGATACCGAGTTTTTAGATCGTATTAAACTTGGCCAGATAAACTGGATTGGGAAAAGCGAAGGAGCTAGTATTAAGTTTAAACTAAAAGAGGTAGAAGATACTTTAGAAGTGTTTACAACAAGAGCTGATACTTTATATGGTGTAACTTTTATGGTTATGTCTCCAGAACATCCTTATTTAACTAAATATCAAGATAAAATAGTTAATTTAGATGAAATTAAACAATATCAAAAAGAAGCAAGTGAAAAAAGTGATATTGAAAGAACCGATGCTTCTAAAGATAAAACTGGTGTTATGATTAAGGGATTAACAGCAATTAATCCTGTTAACAATGAAGAGATTCCCATTTGGATTAGTGATTATGTTTTAATTGATTATGGTACTGGAGCTATTATGGCAGTTCCTGCTCATGATGATAGAGATTATGCATTCGCCAAAAAGTTTAATATTAATATTATTCCGGTTATATCTGGTGGTGATATATCTAAAGAAGCTTATACTGGTGAAGGGGAAATGATTAACTCTGGTATTCTAAATGGCCCAACTGATAAGAAGACCTCAATTGCTAAAATGCTAGAATATTTAGAAAAAAATAATATTGGTAGCAAAAAAACTGATTATCGTTTACAAGATTGGGTTTTTTCCCGTCAAAGATTCTGGGGTGAACCGGTGCCAATGGTTTACTGTGAAGACTGTGGTTGGGTTCCAGTAAAAGAAAGCGACTTGCCAGTATTACTTCCAGATGTTGCTTCCTATGAACCAACAGAAGACGGTGAAAGCCCACTTGCCAATATTACTGAGTGGGTAAATACTACTTGCCCTAAATGTGGTAAACCTGCTAAAAGAGAGACTGATACGATGCCTAACTGGGCTGGTTCTAGTTGGTACTGGTTAAGATATATGGATGCTCATAATAAAGATGAATTTGCTTCTAAAGAAGCATTAAATTACTGGGGTAAAGTAGATTTATATAATGGTGGGATGGAACATGTTACAAGACATCTTCTATATGCAAGATTCTGGAATCAATTCTTATATAATATTGGTTTAGTACCTAATAAAGAACCGTTTTTAAAAAGAGTCGCTCATGGCATGATTCTCGGCGCTGATGGTGAAAAGATGGCCAAGAGTCGTCCAGAGTATGTAGTCGATCCAATTGATACCATTAATGAATATGGTGCTGATGCTTTAAGAACTTATGAAATGTTTATTGGTGATTATGAAAAAGACTCAGTATGGAGTGATAATGGTTTAAAAGGCTGTAAAAAGTTTTTAGATCGTATCTATCGTATTAAAGATAAATTAATTGATGATAATAATTATTCTAAAGAGTTAGAAAATATTATTCATAAAACTATTAAAAAAGTTACAAATGATATGTTAAGTATGAAATTTAATACAGCAGTTTCCGCTTTAATGATTTTAGTTAATGAATATGATAAAATGAGTAATATAACTAAAGGGGATTACAAAGTGTTATTAACTTTATTAAATCCAATGGCTCCTCACATGACTGAAGAATTAAATCAAGAATGTGAGCTTGGTGATATCTTGGCTTATACAGCATGGCCAACTTATGATGCAACTAAAACAATTGATGAAGTAATTGAAATTGGTGTTCAAGTTAATGGTAAATTAAGAGGAACAATCAAGATTAATTTAAATGAGGAAGAAGATGCTGTTAAAGCTAAAGCTTTAAATGAGTCTAATGTAAATAAGTATCTTTTAAATAATGAAATTGTTAAAGTAATTGTGGTTAAAAATAGAATAGTAAATATAATTGTGAAATAAAAAGAGGGTGTAATAATGAAGAAAAAACTAAGAAGAAGATTAAAAGCTTTATTTTCCTTAAGTGTTTTTCTTCTTTTTGCTTTTCTTAGCTTTACAGTTTATTTCCAAATAAAGTTAAAAGCCCAAGAAAAGGCTTTAAATGATATATCACTGAAAAGCGAAAGACAAGCAAAAGAGTATAGTGATTGTCTAGCTGAAAAGTATGTTGGAACCGATAATGTAGAAGATAAGATTGCTGAAATAGATAATTATATTAAAAATAATTATCCTTATTCTAGTATTTTATATTATGATTTAAATTCAACTTTGAAATATACTTATAACGAAGATACAGTTTATTATGGAGCTAGTTTAATTAAAACGTTGGATGCTTTATATTTATATAATAAAGCCATCGATGATAATTTTATTCTTGAAGAAAAATTAACTTATACATCTAGTTATCAAAGAGCTTCTAGTTTAGGAATGCAAAAGTATATCTTTGGTACTAAAGTAGCTATTAAAGATTTAGTTAAATATGCCATCAGCGTAAGTGATAATTCAGCTCATCAAATGTTAATTGATTATATTGGCTTTAGTAAATTAAAATCTTATGGGAATTCTATTGGTAATGATTATACCCTTGTTGGTGGTGATAATTATGGCAGTATTGATTTGGATGATGCTTTTAATTATATGTATGAATTAAATAAGTTTATTAATAACAATAAAGTACTAGGAAAAGAGCTAAGAACTTATTTTGATAATGATTATGATAACTTCTTAGATCTAGAAAACTTAAATGTTATTCATAAATATGGTTATTATAGTACTTATTTTCATGATATTGGCATAGCTGAAGATACCAATCCTTATATAATAGTTGTTTTAACTAATTATGGAACAAATAACTTTAGGACGATAGTTAATAATATATCGAAAAAAGTTAATGAACTTCATAAGTATTACTATTTAGAAAAAAGTAACAATTGTTTTTTAGAAACATATAAATAAAAATGAGATTTCTCTCATTTTTTTATTGCTTTTTAAATTCTTTACTAAACCAATTACTTTTTTCTAAACGATTATATATTTTAGAATCAAGGACTAAATCAAATTCACCTATAAATTCAAACATCTTAGGATTAAAACCTAATTTAAATTGATTTAAACCATAATATTTATCTTCTTTATTTTTAAATAATCCAGTAATACCATTTAAATCAGCAAATTTACATTCATTTTTAAACATTTCCATTAATTTGTAATACATAAAGTAATTAGCATTAACTGTACTATAATTAGTATCAAAACCAGTTCTAACAAAGTAGAAACGATTATCAAACTTAATAATGAAAGCTCCACCAATATATTCTTCTTGGCTAATTTTAATTTTATTAGTAGCAAGTAAGATATCATTTTTTAAAGACTGCAACTTTTTATCAGATTCTAATTTAGAATTTAATACTGAGCTTTTCTTACTATTTTGTAACATTTGATTACAGAAACTATTTATTTCTAGTTCTTCTTCATATTTTTGTTGAGTATTAACTAAGAAATTTTTATAATTTATTTTAACTAAATAAAGTTCTGAAGCATTAAGCTTATTAAAAGCATTATAATAGTCTTTATAATATTCTAATTTACGATCTTTTTTATTCTTAATAAATCGATAAAATAAATCAATTTTATCAACGTTAACTTTTTCTAGGGATAAACCCTGTCTTTCGCCTTTACGAACTTTGCTACGAACATTTTTAGAAACATTTTCTAAACTTAGTTCACTTAAATTAACAATGGCATTAAATCTGGGAATTAAAGTTTCAAAAGCAAAAGTTGGCTTTAATTGCTTATAGCCATAAGTATTTAAATAATCAACAATCTTAACATTCTGATTATAAATGACTTTATAATCATTTTCTTTTCTCGCTTCACCAATTGCTATTTCTGGATTAATCTTAATAAATATGACATTTTTTTTATAATAATAGTCAGCAATTGCTTTTGTAAATGATTTTAATAATTCAGAATTATAAAAATCTAACAAAAAACCTTTTGGAGCATAACCATAAGATAGGTGACCATTAATTTTTTTTAAAAGAATAACTGAAGCAGCAACTAAATTATTATATTCATCAAAGTAACCAACTAAGTTATAAGTGTAGCCATAATTACTCATTAAGATAGCATAACTAGAAGTTTGATGATAACTTTTTAGTGGATGACTTTTAGCAAATTCGTCAAATTCAAATACTGTTAAATCTCTGATCATAAAATACCTCAAATCCCTTACAAGTTAGTAAATTATACCATAAAAGTCTTAAAAAATCTAGTTGCTTAAATAAGTGGAATAAGTTATAATTTATTAGAGAATAAGAAGGTGACGCTGTGAAAATAAAGGACTTAAAAGCCAGAGAAATTTTAGATTCTAGAGGAAATCCAACTGTTGAAGTGGAACTAACTTTAGAAAATGGTCAAAAAGTTACAGCTTCTTCACCAAGTGGGGCTTCTACTGGAGAAAAAGAAGCTCTAGAACTAAGAGATAATGATTCTAAAAGATATCATGGTAAAGGCGTATTAAACGCGATAAATAATATTAATGGTGTAATTAGAGATAACTTAATTGGGGCCGAGCTAAATCAAAGAAGAATAGATAATGCTTTAATGAGTATTGATGGTACTAATAATAAAAGTGTTTTAGGAGCTAACGCTACTTTAGCAGTCTCTTTAGCTTGTCTAAAAGCTGCTGCTTTAGCAAGCAATAAAGAATTATATGAATATGTATCCAATGGCAAAGTATCCTTACCACTGATGATGGTTAATATTATTAATGGTGGAGCTCATGCTGATAATAATTTAGATATTCAAGAATTTATGATTGTTCCTTTAATTAGGATTTTTAAAGAACGTTTAAGAGCTAGTAGTGAAATATATCATGAGTTAAAAAGCATTTTAAAAGAAAAGAAATTATCTACTGGTGTAGGGGACGAAGGTGGCTTTGCTCCCAATTTAAATAATCATAAAGAAGCGCTTGATTTAATTGTCAAAGCAATCGAAAAAGCTGGTTATAAACCAGGCAGACAAGTATATATTGCCCTAGATGTGGCGGCATCATCTTTCTATTTAAGTGATATAGAAAGATATGACTTTGAAGGTCGAAAAATAACTGGTGAAAAGTTATTAGAATATTATCAAGAAATAATTAAAGAATACCCAATCATTAGTATTGAGGATGCCTTTGCGGAGAGTGATATTACTAATATTCAAGCAATAACCTCTTTATATAAAAATAAAATTTTAATTGTTGGTGATGACTATTTTGTTACTAATAAAAATATGTTACAAGAAGGTATTGATAAAAAGTATTTTAATGCCATCATCATTAAACCTAATCAAATTGGGACTATTAGTGAAACATGTGATACGATAAAACTCGCTTACAACAATAACTATAAAATGATTATGTCACATCGTAGTGGTGAAACAGAAGATACATCAATAGCTGATTTAGTATGTGGTTTAAATATTCCTTTTATTAAAACTGGCTCTATTGCTAGAGGCGAAAGAATTGCTAAATATAATCGTTTACTAAAGATTGAAGAAGACTTAATTAATCGAAAATAATTGCCTTTTTCATAATATTATGTTAAATTAAAAACCGAGAAACGAGTGATATAATGGAAACAGTTTTATTAATAATTTCAGTTTTACTTATTGTAATTGTTTTACTACAAAGTGGTAAAGCTAGCGATGCTAGTCAAATAATTAGTGGTGGTAATGAATCTTTATTTAAAAATCAAAAAGAACGTGGTAGTGAACTATTTATTAGTAGATTAACTTTGATATTAGGTATAACATTTTTTATCCTATCATTTATCTTATTTATAAAATAAATAACAAGAACTCCTAGTGAGTTCTTTTTTTTCTTCTTAAATTAAGCTCTCTTATCATTTCTGGATCAGTTTTATTTAAATCATTTAAAGACTGGTCATTTTTATAGTGAGCTAAATACTCGGCTAATTGTCTAGAACAATCTGTACAGTGAAACCATGGCCTACTTCTTAATTCATCTGGTACATAGGTTAAGTTAGTTGCATATATTTTATATAAAGATCCTTCCTCGTAGAGTTTATCAAACTCTTCATATCCTCTAGAAAACAGAGCAAATGTTACGATTACATATACTCTTCTGGCACCTTTAGCTTTTATTTGTCTTATTGTATCAATCATTGAACCGCCAGAATCAATAATATCATCTCTAATTATAACGTCTTTACCATAAACTCTTGGCCCAATGAAAGTGTGAGCTTTAATTTGAGCTTTACCATCAATAATTTTAATGCGATCTCTTTCTTTATTAAAGTAACCTAATTTATTATCGAAAACATCTCTAATATAGGAAGCTCTTTCGATTGCCCCAGTATCAGGAGCTATTGTTATTGTCTCGCCCGGATCAAATTCTTCATTATCAATAAAATCTCTTAGCAGTGGCCCGGTAGGATGAATGTTTTTAAATTCTGTGAGAGGTATGGCATTAGTAACGCCATCGTTATGAACATCAAAAGTCACTATTCTTTTAATTCCATAACTATTAAGTTCTTGCAATGCTATAGCGCAATCTAATGATTCTTTTGAGCTTCCTTTATGTTGCCTTCCTTCGTATAAGTTAGGCATAATAATGGATATTTCTCTTGCGTGACCTCTTAAAGCACCAATAGCTCTTATAATATCACGATAATGATCATCAGGGCTATAAGGGACTTTCATACCTCTAAGGTTGTAACAAGCAAAACTATTTGTGTAATCTTGCAATATAAAGACTTTACAGTTTCTTGCTGAATCATTATCAGCCATTTTTGCTTTGCCTTCACCGTCATTAAATCTTGGTACATCCATAGGCAAAATAAAATCACTAGAAGTTTGCAGTAAATCTTTTAAATGTTCATTTACTTTTTCACCAAACTTTAGTGCTCCTGGTAGTAGTATAAGTTTAAAATCAGAACAATTATTATTGTTATTTTCCATAAAACCCTCCTATATTTTTATTTTAACACCAGAAATATTTATTTGTAAATAATAAAAGTATTTATTTTATGCAATAACAAAATAATATGCTAAAATAATAATGAGGTATGTTATGAGAGAATTAATATTAGAAAAATTAGATAAAATATTAGATGCAATGGATATAATAGCGATAAATGATTTATTAGGTCTTAAAACTGCAGAAGAATTAAAAGAATTACAAGAAGTACTAGACAAACTAGAAAAAGAGTTTGTTGTTTATAAGACAAAGAAAGATAAATATTTATTAATAAAAAATATGTCTAATATGAAAGTTGGTAAATTATCAGTAAGCAAGAAAGGCTTTGGTTTTTTGTTTGTCCCTAAAGGCGAAGATATCAAAATACCTAAAGAAGCTCTAAATGGTGCTGTTCATGATGATATGGTCCTTTGTGAAGTATTAAAAAATGGTGAAGGCCAAGTAATAAAGATTTTAAAAAGAGAATTAAATAACTTGGTTGGTGAATTAGTTCTTAAAAATAATAAATTAGAACTAGAACTAGATGATGAAAAAAGAGATCTAACTATTATTTTAGACAAAGAGAGCTTAAAAAACTGCGTCGAGGGTCATAAAGTATTAGTTGAAGTAACTAAAGAAATTAGTAATAAAAAATATCAAGGGAAGATTATAAAAATTATTGGTCATAAAACCGATCCAGGAGTTGATATTTTAAGTATTGCTTATAAATATGGGATTTTTGATGAATTTAATGAAGCAGTTATGAAACAAGTTGATGAAATCTCTTCTTCTGTAACTGATAAAGAATTAGAAGGCAGAACTGATTTAACTAGTAAAATGATCTTTACGATTGATGGCTCTGATACTAAAGATATAGACGATGCCATAAGTTTAGAATTAAGTGGTGAAGACTATATTCTAGGGGTGCATATTGCTGATGTAAGTCATTATGTTACTAAGGATAGTCCACTTGATCAAGAAGCTTACAAAAGGGGAACCAGCTCTTATTTAGCAGATACGGTTATTCCAATGTTACCAAGAAAATTAAGTAATGGGATCTGTTCTTTAAATGAAGGCGAAATAAGACTTACTTTATCTTGTGAAATGAAGATAAATAAAGATGGTAAAGTATTAGATGCTGATATTTTTCCTTCTTATATAAAAAGTGTTAAAAAGATGACTTATGAAAAAGTTAATGATATTATTATGCGTAATATTGTTGATCCTTTATATGAACCATTTAAAGATGTTTTAATTAAGATGAACGAACTAGCCAAGATTCTTCGTCAAGAAAAAGAAAAAAGAGGTTATATTGACTTTGAATTAGAAGAAGCTAAAGTAGTTCAAGATGAAAATGGTAAAGCCATTGATATCAAAAGAAGATTTAGAGAAGATGGTGAAAAGCTAATTGAAGACTTTATGATTGCTGCTAACGAAACAATTGCCGAAAGATTTACGCATTTAGATTTACCATTTGTCTATCGTGTTCATGATATTCCTGATAGTGAAAAAATTACTAAGTTTTTAAATTTAATTAAAATTCTAGGTTATCAAGTAACTGCTCGTAAAAATGATTTTAGTAATCAAGGTTTACAAAAATTATTAGCAGAATTAAGTGATAAAAAAGAATTTGATATTTTATCAGCTTTACTTTTAAGAAGTATGAAAAAAGCTGTTTATCAAACTAATAATATTGGTCACTTTGGGTTGGCTAGTAAAATGTATTGTCATTTTACGAGTCCAATTAGAAGATATCCAGATTTAATGGTTCATCGTTTAACGAGATTATTCTTATTTGAAAATGAAATTAATATTGAAACTATTAATAATGTTAATAGTGATTTAGATGAGATTGCTTTACAATGTAGCGAAAGAGAACAAGCTGCGGAAAAAGCCGAAAGAGATGTTGAAGATATGAAAATGGCTGAATATATGGAAGGTCATATTGGAGAAACATTCCATGGTGTTATTAGCACGATAACTAATTATGGTTTCTTTGTTGAACTTGATAATTTAATTGAGGGTTTAGTTCATATAAATGTCTTAAAGGGAGACTTTTATGTTTATGTTGAAGAATTACTTTCTTTAATTGGCCAAAACACTAAAAAAACATATCGCTTAGGTGATGAAGTTGATGTTAAAGTAATTGGTGCTAGCAAAGAATCTTCAACGATTGACTTTGAACTAGTGGCAGGTGATAAAGATGGAAATAAAGAATAAGAAAGCCTATTTTGATTATTTTATTGTCAAAGAAACAGAAGCAGGAATTGTTCTAACTGGTTGTGAAGTAAAATCAATTAGAAAAGGCGATGTTAATTTAAAAGATTGTTATGGCAAAATAAAAGATAACGAAGTGTTTGTTATTAATATGTATATTGGTAAATATGATAAAGCCGATAACAGCAAGTATGATGAAAGACAAACAAGAAAGCTACTCTTACATAAAAATGAAATATTAAAACTTAAAAGTGAAGTAGAAGAAGAGGGCTTAACTTTAATACCTTTAAAAATGTACTTAAAAGATAATAAAGTAAAACTATTGTTAGGCCTTTGTAAAGGTAAAAAGCTATTTGATAAAAGACAAGTTATCAAAGATAAAGATATTGAAATGGAAAGAAGAAGAGGGGAATAAATGAAAAATAGAATTAAAAGTTTTATCTTATTTTTAATTCTTTTTTTTAGTCTAATAACTAATGTTTTTGGGTTGTCTAAAGCGCCAATTGATATTACAACAACTACCATAAGCGAACTAGAAGATTATCTTATTAAGGGTTATATTATTAGTGAACAATTAGTTAATTTGTATCTAGATAGAATAAATACTTATAATGATAAATATAATGCTATTTTGTTTATTAATGAAAATGCCATTAATGAAGCCAAAGAGTTAGATGAAAAGTTGGCTAGTGGTGACACTTTAGGGCCACTTCATGGTATTCCGATAGTTGTTAAGACTAATATTGATGTTAAAGGATTGGCTACCACGGCTGGCTCCAAAGCTTTAAAAGATAATTATCCCAATAATGATGCAACAGTTATAAAGAAACTAAAAGATGCTGGAGCCATTATCATAGCAACGACTAACATGAGTGAATTTGCTTTTTCAGCTGGGAACTCTTATAGTTCTTATGGCCAAGTATTAAATGCTTATAATCCTTTATATAGTCCTTATGGCTCATCAGGAGGAAGCGCTGTATCAGTAGCCGCTTCTTTTGGGGCGGCAGCTCTTGGTACTGATACTAATTCATCAGTTAGAGTACCAGCTTCGGCAGCTAATCTAGTAGGCATAAGGCCCACAGTAGGACTTGTTAGTAGCAATGGGGTAATTCCTTATGATATAACAAGAGACACTGTCGGAGTATTATCTAAAACAGTTAGTGATAATGCTTTAATATTAAGTATTATTGATGGTACTGATAAAACTTATAATACGAGCAATACTTCTTTAGCAGGTAAAAAGATTGGTATTATTAATTCTTTTTTAAAAGGAACATCTAATTCTTCTTTAAAAGCTAACTCTTTAACGAATGACGAAATATATAATATGATGTTAGCATCCATTAAAGAAATGGAAGATGCCGGAGCAGAAATAGTTTATATTGATGACTTTTTTACTAATTATTACTATTATTTATGGTCAAGTTCTTTAGCAGGTTTTACTTTTTGTGATGGCTTTGATGAATATATTCTAAATACCACCGGAACAATTAGAAATTTTAATTCTTTAGCTAGATCATCAGAGAAAGTAACTAGTTTAGGTGGTTATGCTAACTCTTGTGGCAAAACAACATCATCAAAACTATCTTTATTAGCAAGTACGAGAGAAAAATATCAAAATCACGTTAATGAAGTATTTAATACTTATGATTTAAATGTTATTGCTTATCCAACTACTAAGAACAAAATTTATCAACTAAGTGTTCAAACTAGTGGTGTTAAAGCCCCATCAACCTTTGTTAGTAGTGCCACAGGCTATCCTAGTATTACTGTGCCACTTGGTTTTGCTAGTGATAATTTACCTTATGGAATTGAATTTCTTGCTTTAAAAAATGAAGAAAATATTTTATATGAAATAACATCCGCTTACGAAAAACTAGGTGATGGAATAAAAACCCCAAGTATAGCTCCAGCTTTATATGAAGTTCCAACTTCAGTTACTGAATTAATTAAATATTATGAGAAAACTACTTTATGGGCTGATCATAAAATAACTTTGATAAATAAAGTAAATGAATTAGAAAAAGATATTGACGATTATTTTATTAATTATAGTAATAATGAAAATGCTAGTGAAGATGCTACCAATTTATTAAATGAAATAAAAGCGTTAGAGATTGAAAATAAGAATAAAGATAAAGAAATAAATAATATTGCTTATATACTAATTGGTTCTAGTTTCATCATCTTTGTTTTAGTTAGCACTTTAAAAAAACAAAGACCTCGTAGAAGATAGCTTTTTTGCTCTAAATATGGTATAATCTTGCCACGGGGTCGCCTTGGATTCGACAGGGTATCTCTTTTTTAAAAGGCAAGTGGTCGTCATACCTAAATGACAACAGTTTTTAAATTAACTGACAACTATAATTTAAATTTAGCTGTAGCTTAATACCTAAGCAAAGCTAAGCTTCTTGTTTGTTTTTGCTCATAGGACAGATAAAGAGGCTCATATATATGAGCTTAGTTAATATTGATGTTTAGGCTATATTAATAAAATTTACTAAACTAGTTAGTGGTTATTTGTTAAGATTTTTTCCACTAATAAAATTATCATCTTAACTAAACTTGTAGAATTTTACCAAAGAATATTTTGGACAGGGGTTCAATTCCCCTCGACTCCACCAGATGAAAATAAAACAAACTACTTCACGTATTTAGGAGGGTTTGCTTTGATTATAAAGCTAAAATAAGCATCTACAAAAGGTGCTTTTTTTGATATAATATAATTGGAAGTGATAAAAATGTCAATTTTGTTAAAGAAATACTTTGCTGACATGGCTAAAGAAATTGAAAATGGCTTTCAAAGCGAAAGCGTTAAAAAAAGAAAAACTCCGCAAGATATTGCTGATATTAGAGAAAAATTGTTGTTAAGGATGATCAAAAGAGTGTTTCCATACCCATATAAGTTTGGGAAAGGAGAAATAAATGATTCTTTTGGGAATAAAAGCCATTCTGTAGATATAGTGGTGTTAAATCCAATTCATCCTAATCTTTATAATTCAGATGAAATAATAGAGTTTATTTTAGCTGACGGAGTTGATTTTGCAATAGAAGTAAAAGGAAGTAGCTCAAGAAAAGAAATAGAAACCGCATTATTGCAAATAAGAAGTGTCAAAAAACTAAGAAGAGTAGAAGATGGCCTTTGCTCAAGGAAACAGGCAGAAGAAATAGGTGTTTTTATAAAGCAAATATTTACTTTTATATTTATAGAAGATAATGCTTGTTATGATATTAATAAGATGCAAAAAATTTTTAATATTATTGAAAAGTATTATTTGGATAATAGTGTGCCACTTGAAGAACAGTTTGATTATATTGTCATTAATAATGTTGGGCTTTTTATAAATTGTAAGCAAAAAGATGTTTATCCGGTATCTTGGAATGGAAATAAAAGGGGGATATCTTTTATTTCTATGGGAGCAGATACTTTAACAACAATGTTTATGCTTATGATAAATGGTGTCATATGTGCGCCAAAGCTTTCTAAAGGTGAGAAAATGCTTCTCCATTATATTGATGAAGTGAAAATGTTTGCTAATCCTTTAACATTCATTATTGAAGAAGAAGCTGGCTTTTTTAAAAACGAATATAACAACAATGGACTTTTGGCACATAACAAAATAGAAGACAAGTGTAATGTAATGAAATTATAAGATATGTTAATTCTTTTGCTATTTTATATTTAAATAACTAAAAAAATATTTTAAAAATATTTTTTTTATGCTATACTATATTTATATAAAATATGGAGGATTTAAAGATGAAAAAATATTTTAAATTAATTGCTTTGTTTAGTGTATTAGCTTTTACTTTATTTATTACTGGTTGTAGTAAGAAAGTGGCTCTAGAAATGAGTGATTTCAAAAGTAAGATGGAGTCATATGGGTTTGAGGTAATCGATGCAACTTCTTATATGACAGATACGACTATAAAAACTGCTTATATTGCTCAAAAGTCTAATGCTTATCAAATAGAATTTTATTTAGCTAAAAGTGAAAATGGTGCAAAAGCTGGTTATGAACAATATGTGGCTAATTTAAAAGCTGTAGCTGGTACTGATTCAAAGAAAAACACCACTGTAACTAAAGATACTTATAGTAAATATACTGATAAAGCTGGCGACTACTATAGTGTTGTAGTTAGAATTGGTAATACTTATTTATATGTTAGAGCTAACACTAGTTACGAAAAAGAAATTAATACTATATTAGAAGGTTTAGGGTATTAGTACAAGGTTAATAAATGAGAATATTAAACATTGAAATATATTCATTACTTATATTGGTTATCTTATTTTTAGATTACTCAAATAGGTTTAAATATCGTTTTAATCGATATTCTTTTTTATTTTTAAAAGCTTTAGGAATGATAATGTTATTAGCAATAGTTAATATCCTCTTATCAGGTGTTCCTTTAATAGCACCATTAAGATATATATTACTTATTATAGGTTTTTATATTATCTTTTTTCTACCACTTTTTTTATACGAATATGTTGAAGAAAATTTTTTATTATCAAAATATTATGTAAAATTTAAAAAGTACTTTAGGATGGCTTATTTATTTTTTATCCCGGTATTAATTTTTTTAACGTTTGTAAATAATAATAGCATATTAGAGATACCATTTAATATTAGTGAATATAGTCATTATCCATTTTTATTATTAATGTCTTTAATCCCAGGCTTACTTATGTTAATTGAATATGGGTATTATTTAATATTTAAAAAAGAAAACAAAGATGTAAGTATCTTCATGATATCATTATTTAGTTTTATAAGTTTAGTTATCTCAATATTTATTAAAGATCTTTATTTATTAACACCATTATATACTATTATTGCATTATTTATTTATGAACATATTAATGAAAAAGTAAATACTAGGGATATATTAACTGGTCTTTATAATCGTGAGGTATTAAAAAAGATCGAAGCCAATCGTCGTATTAGTAGTAAAAAGATGGTTATTTATATGATTGATGTTAATAAATTTAAACAAATAAATGATACTTATGGCCATGATAAAGGCGATAAAGTCTTAAAAGATGTTGCTAAATTATTGCTTGATACCGTAAGAAAAACTGATTATGTTGTTCGTTTTGGTGGCGATGAATTCATTATTATTGCGGATTTTGATGATCCAGAGAATGCCCCAGTTATTATTAATAAAATTAATAATAATTTAAAAAATTATAATCTGCTTAAAAAATTTAAAATTAGTTTAAGTATTGGATACGAAATATTAAAACCAAATATTAATGGTGAATATGATATCTATAAGCAACTTAAAAAAGCTGATCAAAAGATGTATAAAGAGAAAAGAAAAGAGTCTTAGTAACTAAAAGAGTTTAATTAAGATTTTTTTTATGATAAAATATTTTTAGGTGATAAAAATGAAAAAAATAATTTTAACAGGTGATAGACCAACTGGACCACTTCATATTGGTCATTTTGTGGGGTCTTTAAAAGAAAGAGTAAGATTACAAAATTCAGGAGAGTTTGATGAAGTATATATTATGATTGCTGATGCTCAAGCTTTAACTGATAATTTTAAAGATGTAAACAAAGTAAGAAATAATATTATTGAAGTAGCATTAGATTATATGGCAGTAGGACTTGATCCAACTAAGTCAGTAATCTTTATTCAATCTTTAGTTCCAGAGTTATGTGAACTAACATTTTATTATATGAATTTAGTAACAGTTGCTAGATTAAGAAGAAACCCAACTGTTAAAGAAGAAATTAAGAATCATAATTATGAAGAAAATGTACCGATGGGATTTTTTACTTATCCAGTAAGTCAAGCTGCAGATATTACTGCTTTTCAAGCAACAACTGTTCCAGTTGGTGAAGATCAATTACCAATGATTGAACAAACTAGAGAAATAGTTGATACCTTTAATCGTTTATATGGCGAAACTTTAGTTAGTCCAGAAGCAGTGTTACCTAGTAATAAAAACTGTCTAAGACTACCAGGTATTGATGGAAAAAGTAAAATGGGTAAATCTTTAGGCAATGGGATTTACTTAGGGGACTCACCAGAAGAAATAAAAACTAAAGTAATGGCCATGTATACTGATCCAGATCATCTTAAAGTTGAAGACCCAGGCAAAATAGCTGGTAATATTGTTTTTACTTATTTAGATGTTTTTGCTACTAAAGATCATTTTCAAAAGTATCTACCGGAATATCATGATTTAGAAGAACTAAAAGCTCATTATGAACGTGGTGGTTTAGGAGATGTCAAAATCAAATTATTCTTAAATGATGTTTTACAAGAGATATTAAAACCAATTAGAGAAAGAAGAGAAGAACTAACTAAGGATAAAGATAAGATCTACGAAATATTAAAAGGGGGATCAAGGAAAGCACAAATAAAAGCATCTTCTACTTTAAAAGCAGTAAAAGATGCTATGGGAATTAATTATTTTAATTAATTCTTTTTATTTGGTATATAAACGATATAAGTTAAATGATGGTTTATTCATGAAACGAAAGTTTAAATTAGAACAGCCTATACCACCAGAAATATAAAGCTCGGTATCGTTTACTTTATAATGACTATCATAGTATTTCTTGGCCCCTTTAGTTTTAATTAAAGCCCCAACAAAGGGAAGTCTTACTTGACCATTATGACTATGACCCGATAATACTAGATCGTATTTCTTATCACTAACTTTTAATATTTGATCTGGTTCATGAACTAGTAATATTTTGTAATAACTATTTAATTCTTCTTCAGATAATGCCAAATTAGTAAATAAATTATCATAATCTGGGTGTGATTTAATAGAAGAAGTAAGACCACTAATAATAATTGGCGTATTAGACTTATAATAAATTAGTTCGCTTTCATTATTTAAAAGTTTTAATCCCGATTCGGTCATAATTGTTTCAAACAATTTATTACTATAATCATGATTGCCTTTTACAGCATATTTACCAATATTAGCATCAATCTTAGCCAGTAGGTTTTCGATATTAGCCAATTTTTTTTCATTTATCTTAATATCTTTATCAACTAGATCACCAGTAAATACAACGATGTCCGGCTTTAATAGATTGATTTCATTAACAACAAGTTCTAACTTTTCATCATTTACTGTTCTACCATAGTGTAAATCGGAAAAATGGACAATTTTTAAACCATTAAAAGACTTAGGAATGATTTTATCTTGAACAGCATATTCTCTAGTTACTAAGCCTTTAGTACTCATATAACGACTCCATAGAAGTAAACCGACAATTATAAAAATTAAAAAGATTAAAACTACTCTTATTTTACTCATAAATTCCTCCTATAAAGAAAGTAAGATAATACTTACTGATAATAAATTAGTTAATAAATGAATTACAATTGCCGAATAAATATTCTTGGTTTTTAAATATACATACCCAAAGATAAAACCTAAAGCTGTATAAGGAATTAAATATAATAATTGAGGCCAACTACTAGATATACTTTGCATGGAATCAAAATAAGCAAGTAGATGCATGCTACCAAATAATAAAGCTGTTATGACTAGAAATAATTTATCATTTTTGATACTGTTTTTAAAATTGGCTCTAAAGATTAATTCCTCACTAATTGGACCTAATATAACTAAAGTCATAATAGAATAAATAGGGTATTTAATTAATGATTCACGATTGGCTGTTTCATTTAAAGCAATACTACCAGGAAAGATAACATAATTAATTATAAAATTAGTTAAAATCATAATCCCCATACCAATTAACCAATATTTAATAATTATTTTAATATAATTTTTAAAATTAATTTTAAAGTCTTTAAAATCAGTAATTAAGGTTTTACGAAAAATAAAAATCACGATTAAAAAAACAATTCCTTCACAAGCAAGCATCAATAAATTTTGTTTTAGAAAACTAAAACTTTTAAAATTACTATCAATTAAAAATGCATAGGAAATACCTGGGATAATAATTATATATATAAATAGCATTAATAAGCTTTTACCAAATTTTTTTAAATCGGTTAGAATGTTTTTCATTTTTACCTTTACTTTCTAATTATATAAGGATTATTTAATAAAACCGTTACGAACATATTTAGTTTCACTAACAGTAATAAAAGAATCGCCATCAAGACTTTTTATAAGTTTCATGAGATTATTAAGTTCTTTTTTGTTTATTTGCATATGTAACATTACTTTACGATCATTGACGTTTTGACATTCTAAAGGAATGATTGATACCCCATAACCTTTTTCTCTAATTTTTTTTACAATATCGTCATTATAATTATCAATTACGGCTTGAACACTAACAATGCCATCAATTAAAACTTTTGATAGAATAATGCCAATATAAGTTCCAGCGGCATATCCCCCAGCATAAGCAAGTGGAATAAAAATTGAATCAATTCCAGTATTTAAAGCTTCTCTCGCAATTAAGAACCATATAAAAACTTCAGCGAAAGCCGCTAGTGTGGCTGTAAAGTTTTTGCCTTTTACAATTAGCATTGTTCTAAATGTTCCAACTGAAACATCACATATTCTGGCAAAAAAGATTTTTAAGCATAATAGAAATATCGTCATATTATAAATCACCTATAGTAATTTTATCATAATAAAGTTGAATTTCAAAAATATATTGCTATTTTATTAAACTTTGTATATAATTGGTTAGTAAGTTTTTTCTTGGTTTAGATTTACTTTCCGAATCTTTACGAGGATTAAACGGTTTTAAAAGAAATTGGAGGGATATTTTATGGCTTTAAATAAGGAAGAAAAAGCAAGTATTGTTAAGGATTTTTCTAAAAATGAAAAAGATACCGGATGTACAGAAGTTCAAATTGCAATACTTACAAAAGAAATTAATGATCTAACAGCTCACTTAACTACTCATATTCATGACTTTCATTCAAAAAGAGGCTTGCTAAAAAAAGTTGGTAAGAGAAGAAGTTTACTTGATTATTTAAAAGAAAATAATGTAAAGAGTTATAGAGAATTAATTAAAAAATTAGATTTAAGAAAATAGGCACTTTTAATTTTAGTGTCTTTTTTTTATAATAGAAGTAGAGGTATATATGGAAAAGAAAATATTTAAATTTAACTTTTTAGGTAAAGAGTTAGTAGTAGAAAATGGGGCTTTGGCTAGACAAACTAATGGTAGTGTTTTAGTAAGATATGGTGACACGGTTATTTTGACAGCAGCAGTTATGAGTACTAAAGTAATTGAACAAGACTTTTTCCCATTAACGGTTGTTTATAATGAAAAATTATATTCAGTTGGTAAAATCCCGGGTGGATTTATTAAAAGAGAAGGACGTCCGACTGATAGTGCTACTTTAACAGCGAGATTAATTGATCGACCAATAAGACCATTATTTGATGAAAATTTACGTAATGAAATTAATGTTGTTAACACAGTTTTATCAGTTGATCAAAATAATAGCCCAGAAATGACGGCTTTATTTGCATCATCTTTAGCATTAGGTATATCTGATATTCCTTTTGATGGCCCAGTAGCTGGTGTAATGGTTGGTAAAGTAAATGGTAAATACATAATTAATCCAAGTACTGATGAACAAGAACAAAGTACAATTAACTTAACAGTAGCTGGTACTAAAGATGCGATTAATATGGTTGAAGCATCGGCTAAAGAAGCAAGCGAAAAAGAAATGCTTGAAGCGCTTGAATTTGGTCACAAATATATTAAAGAATTAGTTAAATTCCAAGAAGAAGTAATTGGTGAAATTGGTAAACCAAAAAAAGAGTTAGTATTATTTGAAATCAATGAAAGTCTAAGAAAAGAAGTAGAAAAATATGCTACTCCAGAAATGTTAGAAGCGATTCAAATAAAAGAAAAACTAACTAAGTATGCCAGAATTGAAGAAATTAAAGCTGATGTAAAAGCTCATTTTACGGAAGTTTATGCTAATAGTTTAGATTTAAACACTATTTTAGCTCAAGTTAAAAAGATTGTTGAAGAAGTTGAAGGAAATGTTGTTAGAAAGATTATTACTGATAAGAAAGTTCGTCCAGATGGCAGAAAATTTGATGAAATAAGAGACTTAGATGCGGATATTGATATTTTGCCACGTACGCATGGTTCAGCTTTATTTACTAGAGGTCAAACTCAAGCTTTATCAACAACTACTCTAGGAGCTATTGGTGAACACCAAATTCTAGATGGTCTAGGTTTAGAAGATACCAAAAGATTTATGTTACATTATAATTTTCCGGCTTTCTCAGTTGGTGAAACAGGTAGATATGGCGCTCCAGGTAGAAGAGAAGTTGGGCATGGCGCTTTAGGAGAAAAAGCTTTATTACAAGTAATTCCTTCAGAAGAAGAATTCCCATACACGATTAGAGTTGTATCAGAAATATTATCTAGTAATGGATCATCTAGTCAAGCAAGTATTTGTGCCGGATGTTTAAGTTTAATGGCTGCTGGTGTACCAATTAAAGCTCCAGTTGCCGGAATTGCCATGGGCTTAATAACTAATGGTAGAAAACATATAATTTTAACTGATATTCAAGATCTAGAAGATCATATGGGTGATATGGACTTTAAAGCAGCTGGAACAAGAGATGGTATTACCGCTTTACAAATGGATATTAAAATTAAAGGTATTACTTCAAAGATTTTAAAAGAAGCTTTAAGTGATGCTCGTAAAGCAAGAATGAAAATCTTAGATGTGATGGATAAAGTTATTAGTAAACCTCGTACTGAATTATCACCATATGCTCCGAAGATTAAAATGCTTACAATTAATCCCGAAAAGATTAAAGATGTTATTGGTCGTGGTGGTGAGACAATTACGAAGATCATCTTAGAATCAAGTGGGGTTTTAACAGTTAGTGATAAAGATGCTGTTAAGATTGATATTGAAGATGATGGTAGAGTAATTATTTATCATACTGATTATGCGATTATTGATAAAGCGATGAAGATGATTGAAAATATTACTAAAGAAGTTGAAGCTGGCAAAATTTATGAAGGTAAAGTAGTAAAGATTGAAGACTTTGGTTGCTTTGTAGAACTTTGGGAAGGCTGTGAAGGCCTAGTTCATGTTTCCCAAATTGCTCATGAAAGAATTGATCGTCCAAGTGATGTATTAAAAGTAGGAGACAAAATTATGGTTAAATCACTTGGTTATGATAATAGAGGCAGATTAAACTTATCAAGAAAAGAATGCTTACCAAAACCAGAACCAAAGAAAGAAGATAAAAAATAATCAAATAAAAACTGAAGTTTTATGCTTCAGTTTTTTCTTCGTCTAATTTTGGTTCATCTTTTTTATGATAATACTTATCAACGATACTATAAATGACAACCATAATAATACCTTTACCTAAGACAATTAAACCATAAATTAATAAGTTATTTAAAATTGGTTCAACTAAGTTAGCAAAAATAGTTTGATAAGTTCCTAGTTCTTCAATAGTAATATTATTCATTAATAACTTGGTGCTACCAATACTTGCTGTAAGTAAACCAACCATAATAGTTGGAACGCCTAACCAAATAAGTGGTTTATAAAAAGACCAAGTAAATAATGCTACTAATAAGAATATAGCAACAAAGATAACGCCAAAAGCAATTTTAAATTCAAGACTATTAACAACTTTAACAGCTGTTTCTAAAGCGCTAGCAATAGTGACATCTTTAGTATCAAAATTATCAATCTTTAAGTTATCACTAGCTTCTTTATTTAAATCTACAACTAATGAAGTTATTTCGCTTGTTTTGGCTTTATTTAAATTAACTCCAGAACTAGTAATAGCTTCTAAAACTTCATCATTATCTAAAGTAGGGATTACTTTTTGACTATAAAAACCATATTCAAATATTTTATAAGCATAATCATTTAGAACTGCTTTTACTTCATCGCTAGCAATTATTTGCGTTGCTTCATTAGCTGTAAAACCAGCATTCACTAAAGTATCTTCCAAGAAATCTTTAACAGTTTCAGTATCTTGAAATTGGTTCTCTTTTTGATCACTAACTACAGTTGCAATCGGAAACTCGGTAACATCAATATTTTTAGCGATTTCTTTAATATTATTTTCTTTTAATATGCTTATGGTACTAATGCTAATAATAAAAGTCATAATAATACCAAAATAAATAACTGATGTTAAAGAAGCAGCAATAATTCCTAAAACTTTTAAAACTTTATTCATAAAAACTCCTTTCTATTTTGATAACTAAATTATATCATAACAATTAAATATTTTGATAACTAGAATAATTTATGTTATTATATAAAGAGAATAAAGTAGGTGGATTTTATGTTTGGTAAAATTCTAGAAGTAAATGATGATTTAGTAAAAATAGAAAATATTAAATCAGATGCTGAAGCCAATATTTTAAATTTTCATGTTGTTTTTGAAGAAGAAAAAAGAAAAATAGTTGGTGAAGTAATAGGCATAACAGAAAAAGATATTACAATTTTATTAGTTGGTGAAATAATTAATGATAAATTTATTTCTGGGGTATTAAAAAAGCCTAATTTTAGGACGAAACCAAGAATTATATATAAAAGTGAAGTAGAACTTTTAATTGGTAAACAAGATGTTACTTTAAATGATACTTTATATATTGGTAAATCCTATACTTATGATCAATACAAAGTAACTGTTAATGTTAATGAGTTTTTAGCTAACCATTTTGCGATTGTTGGTAATACTGGTAGTGGTAAAAGTTGTGGGGTAGCAAGAATTATCCAAAATATTTTTGACTTTGATAATAATGTACCAAAAAATGCCCATATTATTATTTTTGATGTTTATGGTGAATATAATAGTGCTTTTGCTACTTTTAGTAAAAATCCAGAAATAAATTATAAATCTTACACAACAGAATTAAAATTTGAAAAAGAAGAATCAGTAAGACTTCCTGCTTATTTTTTAGAAGTTGATGACTTAGCGTTACTTTTAAATGCTACTGATAATTATCAAATTCCGATCTTAGAAAAAGCTTTAAACTTAGTTTTAATTTTTGCTAGTCAAGACCCTCAGGTTATGGAATATAAAAATAGCATTATTGCGGCTTCTTTACTAGATATTTTATCAAGCGGTAAAACACCAGTTCAAGTAAGAGATCAAATAGTTGCAATATTAAGTCATTATAATACCGAAAAATTAAATTTAAACTCAATTATTTCGCAACCTGGTTATAATAGAACTTTAAAACAATGTTTAAACATTGATTCCCAAGGCAAAATGAATGCCATGGGATTTGTAGTTGATTACTTAGAAACTTATGAAAAAGTTGATATTAGTGCTCTTCATTTAGAGAAAAATATTACTTATTCTTTAAAAGATTTATCTTATGCTTTAGAGTTTGCTTTAATCAGCGAAGGAGTCTTAAATAGTCATCCAGCATATGATCGTTTAAATGTCTTAAAAGTCCGTTTAAAAGCTTTAATTGATAGCCCTTATAACGAATATTTTAATTACGAAGAATTTATTAGTAAAGATGACTTTGTTAAAGCAGTATTCGTTAAAGGTGATAAAAAAGCCCAAATAGTTAATATGAACTTTAACTATATTGATGAAAGATTTGCTAAAGTATTAACTAAAGTATTTTCTAAGTTATTTTTTAACTTTGTCACTAACTTAGAAAAAAGAGCATCATATCCAATTCATATCATCTTAGAAGAAGCACATCGTTATGTTCAAAATGATAATGATATAAATGTTTTAGGCTATAACATCTTTGATCGTATTACTAAAGAAGGCAGGAAATATGGGGTGGTTTTAGGTTTTGTTACGCAAAGACCAAGTGAATTATCGAAAACTGCTTTAAGCCAATGTTCTAACTTTATTGTCTATCGTATGTATCATCCCGAAGATATTAAAATAATTGCTGATGTAACAGCCAATGTTAGTCGAGAAAATATTGATAAAATTAAAACCCTTAGTTCTGGGACAGCTATGGTGTTTGGGACAGCTTTTAAACTTCCTTTAATAACAAAAATGGATTTACCAGAGCCAATGCCTCAAAGTACCAGTGTTAATGTTGTTAATAATTGGTATGAGGAATAAATATTTGACAATGACTTTATTATCTACTATGATTTAAATAGAATCAGGTGAGTTATGAAATTAACTAAAAAACAAATATATACTTTAATTAGTTCTTTGTTACTAGTTTTAATTGGAATTATCCTATTATCATTTCGAAATCTTATGGATAATGCTAATTACTTGTTTTATTACATTATGGATTTTTATGCTTTGATTAAACTAATTGAATATTTTTTAACTAAAAAAGCTAAAGAGTATAAAAACCTTTTAATTGCTATCGTGTCTTTATTGGCAGGTTCAATTGGTTTTATCTTCAATTTAAATGATACACCAATGGTTTTATCAATAACTTTGACGTCTTGGGTTTCTTTAGTATCAATTATAAAACTTATAAAAGTTGATTATTTAATGGATCGTCAAAATAAAATGTGGTATATCGAAATCATCTTTTTAGGCATCTTCATTTTAATCGGCATATTAACAAGTATTAATTTATATTTTAATGCTACAGTTCAAATATTAGTATTAGGGTTCTTCTTTTTAATAAATGGTATCTTAGAAATGGTTTATCCATTAATAGATGCTTTAAATAAAAGAAATATAATTGATAAGGAGTAGATTATATGTTTTGTAAGAATTGTCATACTAAGCTTCCTGAAGGAGCTGTAATTTGTGCGGTATGTGGTACTAATAATGCTGATACTGAGTTAAGTAATATTGTTACTAATATTGTTAATACTCAAAATCCAGCAAAAGAAAAACTTCCTAAAGAAGAATATGCCCCAAAGAAAAGTATTAGTGCGGGAGCTATCTTAGTTATTATTGTTATCATTGCTTTATTAGTCTTTATAACATTAAAAGTATTAGGCCAAATATAAAAACCTTTTAAAGGTTTTTTTATTTAACTAATTAGTGTATAATAATTAACGTGATTTAAATGAAAGAAAAACTAAGTAAACAATTTATTAAAGAGCTTTCTTTAATTAAAAAAGAACCAGAATGGATGATGAGCTTTAGACTGAGAGCTTATGAAGCTTTTTTAATGCAAAAAGATCCCACTTTTGGGCCTAAATTAGACATTGATTATGATAATATTATTTATTACAAAGGTCACAAGAGAAGTGATAACTGGGCCGATGTCCCTAAAGATATATGTAATACTTTTAAATCTTTAGGAGTTATAAGAGCTGAAGAAAAGTATTTGGATGGCGTAAGTAACCAATATGAAAGTGAAGTTATTTATCATAGTTTAAATGAGTATTTAAAAAGTAAGAACGTCATCTTTTGCTCGACTGATGAAGCTTTACAAAAATACCCAGAACTATTTAAGAAATATTTTAATAATTTAGTTAAATATAATGAAAATAAATTTACAGCATTAAATGGTGCCTTATGGAGTGGAGGGAGCTTTATTTATATTCCGCCTCATACTAAATTAGATCGCCCATTACAAAGCTATTTCCGCATTAATACGCCAACTTTAGGTCAATTTGAAAGAACAATTATTATAGTGGATGAAGGCAGTGAACTATCTTATATTGAAGGCTGTACGGCACCAACATACTCTAAAGCTTCTTTACATGCGGGAGTAGTGGAAATATATGTCATGAAGAATGCTAAATGCAGGTATACTACTATTCAAAATTGGTCAACTGATGTTTATAATTTAGTAACAAAAAGAAGTATTGTAGAAAAAAATGGTATCATGGAATGGATTGATGGTAATATCGGCAGTAAAGTAACGATGAAATATCCATCATGTATTTTAAAAGGCGATAATAGCAAAGGGAACTCAATAAGTATTGCTTATGCTAAAGAAGGCCAATACTTAGATGCTGGAGCAAAAATGATTCATCTTGGCAAAAACACCAAAAGTAATATTGTTAGTAAATCAATGGCTAGTAATGGTGGCCAAAGTAACTATCGTGGTTTAGTTAAAATAACTAAAAAAGCAGTTAATAGCGAAAGTAAAATAAAATGTGATACCATCATTTTAGATGAAAAATCCGTGAGTGATACATTCCCAACTAATATTGTTAGTAATAAATCATCTATTTTAGAACATGAAGCCACTGTATCAAAATTTAGCGAAGAAAAATTGTTTTATTTAGAATCAAAAGGTTTAAGCGAAGAAAGAGCTAAAGAACTATTAATTATGGGCTTTATTAATGATTTTAAAAAAGAACTTCCAATGGAATATGCCGTAGAACTTAATAGATTGTTGAAAAACTTATAAAAATATTTTTTGGATAATTAAAAATGTTTATAAATAAACTATCTAACTACTAAAATAAAAATTTAGTAGTTTTTATTTTTCTAATCTTTAAATTCATCAATTTGACTCCTTGTTTTATACTTGTTAAAGTCAAAATGAAAGGAGGAAGTAAGATGTTAAATCAGGTGGTTTTAGTCGGTAGGTTAACTGACAATATTGCGGTTGAAGAAATTGATGCTGGTAAAAAAGTATCTTCAATATGTATGGCTGTCCAAAGAGCTTATAAAAATGTTTCTGGTGAATATGAAACAGATTTTATTAAATGTATTCTTTGGAATGGGATTGCGGAAAATACCGCGGAATATTGTAAAAAGGGTGATATTATCGGTATTAAAGGCAGAATTCAAACCAACAATTATACTGATGATAAAAATGTTAAACATTATATAACAGAAGTAGTAGCAGAGAAAGTAACATTTTTAAGTAGCAAAAAAGAAGACCAAAAAAAGGATGAATAATCCTTTTTTTATAGGAGGAGTATGAATTATTATCAAGAAATAAAGTATGAACTTATAAATAATGAAATATATAAAAGAGTAAAGGATTATTCTAAGAATAAAGGTGATTTAAATACTTATTATAATGTGGGGAAACTTTTGGCAGAAGCTGGTAAACATTATGGTGAAGGAATAATTAAAGAATATGCTATTAAATTAACAAAGGAATTTGGAAATAAGTATTCAGTTACAACTTTGAAATATATGCGTCAGTTTTATGAATATAGCAAAAGTCAGCCAGTGGCTGACCAATTAACTTGGAGTCATTATATTGAATTATTATCAATAAAAGATGCAAATAAAATTAATTATTATATTAGCCTTTGCATTAGCCAAAATTTAAGCAAAAGAGAGTTAAGAAAGAAAATAAAAAGCCAAGAATATGAGAGACTAGATAATAATACAAAGTATAATTTAATCAATAAAATAGAACCCAAAATAGAAGGTTTCATAAAAAACCCTATTATAGTTAAGAATATTTTTAATTATGATGAAATATCAGAAAAATTATTAAAACAATTAATATTAGAAGATTTAGATAATTTTCTGTTAGAACTTGGCAATGGTTTTACTTACATAAAAAGTGAATACAAAATAAAAATGGGTGACAGATATAATTATATTGATTTACTGCTTTATAATATAAAATATAATTGTTATGTAGTAATTGAACTTAAAATAACGGAGCTAAAAGCTGAATATATTGGCCAAATTCAAAAATATATGAATTATATTGATAAAAATATTAAAACCATAGCTCAAGATCACACAATTGGAATAATAATATGTAAAAAAGACAATATGTTTATTATGGAATATTGTAGTGATAACAGAATATTTAGAACTATTTATGTTTTAAAATAATATGTTATACTTTACTTGGTGATATAAATGAAAATTATTTTTGCAACTACTAGCGATAGAAAATTAAAAGATATAAAAAAAGTTGTCGAAAAATGTAATTTCGATATTGAAGTTCTTACTTTAAATGATATTGGCTAGGATCTTGGCGAAATAGAAGAAAGTGGAACAACATTAGAAGAAAACTCTTTATTAAAAGCATTAGCAGTTCATAGTTTCTGTTTACAAAAAGAACTTGATTATATTGTGTTAGCAGATGATGCTGGTTTATTTGTTGAAGCTTTAGGTGGTGAGCCAGGAGTTTATACAGGTAGATATGCTGATAAAGAACTACAAAATGATCCATCACTACCTAAACATGAGTGCGTAGATAAATTGTTAAGAAAACTAAAAGATAATAGTAATCGTAGCGCTTCATATCGATGCATTGTAACAGCAATATATCCAGATGGGGAAAAACTTGAAGAAGGGGCATCTACTGATGGTAAGATAGCTTTAGAAATGAGTGAACCAATTATAAAACCATACTTTTATACTATTTTTGTTCCTGACGGCTATGATAAGGCATTTAATAACTTAACCGATGAAGAATTATATAATACTTATCGCTTTGTTGCTATTGAAAATATTTTAAGGAGCATATTAAAGAAAAATGCTACTAAGAAATTAGATTGAACGTAAACACTATGTATATTTACTTGCTATATTCATTTTAATAATTTATAATTGATTTAGAAAGAAAGTAGAGGAATAAAATGAGTAATAATGAAAAAAGCTATGCAGAACAAGAAATAGAAGAATCTTATGGAGAAGGTAAAAGGCCAACCCCATTAGAAGAAATGGTGGACCAATTGCTTGCTGATTTAACACCGGAACAGTTACAAGCGTATCAAGATCAGGGCTTAACTCCTGAAGAAATACGTGCTCAACTTATAGAGATGGCTTCTACAGAAATAGAAAAAATTCAAAAATAAATTAAAAAGCAAAGATTATTCTTTGCTTTTAAAATTCTTCGTAGAATATATCGTCTGGTTTTAATTTAAAGATATTAGCTATTTTTTTGGCAAGGCTATAATAAAGCCTTCTTTTTTTGTTTTCAATCTGCCAATAGTAGGGCTTGCTAATGCCTAACATCTTGGCCATGTCATCAAAAGAATAATTATTTTTAATTCTCAGTTCTTTTAACTTTTCCATATTCATCATAATTTAATTATACAAAATAATTTACAAGAAGTAAACTTCAAACAATTGAAAAATAAATAATTATATAATCCTTTTGTTAATAAGGAGAACTTATGATAAGAGGAGACCGTTTGAGAGAACTAAGATTAAGTAAAAAAATGACTCAAGATGAGCTCGCTTTTATTATGGGTCTTAAAAAATCAACGATATGTACTTATGAGAAAGAAAAAAGAACACCAAAATATGCTATTATTCAAAAATATATGGAAATATTTGGTGTTACAGCTGAGTATTTAATGGGTATTGATTCTTTATCAGTTAGAGAAGACCAAGAACCATTTAATTACTTTTCAATGTCAACAAAAGAAATTGAATTAATCAAATTATTAAGAGATAATAAATTGATTTATGATATATTACTCACTGATCCTAAAAGAGGAATGGACTTAATTAAAATAAAAATTGGTTAATACATAAATAAAGCAACTTGAGTTGCTTTTTTATTGACTATTTGTTATAATTGACCCAGTTATTAAACTTTTTAATTTTAAGAAAAGAGATGTTTTATGAGCAAAATTAGATTGTTTGGTTTGGGTGGACTAGACGAAAACGGAAAAAACACCTATATAATAGAAGTAGATGAAAAGATATTTATCTTTGATGCAGGATTAAAATATGCTAATGAGAATTTATATGGGATTGATTATATCATTCCTGATTTTGATTATTTAGTAAAAAACAAAGATCGTATTAAAGGTTTATTTGTTACTCATGGTCATAATGAGAATATGGGAGCTGTAGATGATTTAATTAAATTAATTCCTGATTTAAAAGTCTATGCGACTAAATTTACTAAATTTATTTTGGAAAGTGAGGGTGTTAGTGAAAATAACATTGTTTTAATTACGCCTCATAAACCAATTAAGTTTGATGAAGTTAGCATTTTCCCGATTAGTGTAAGTCATTCTATTCCGGATGCTGTTATGTATGTAATTAACACTAATGATGGGGCAATTTGCTATACAGGGGATTTTATTATTGATCCATCAATGATGGGAAATTATAACATGGATTTAGGCAAGATTGCTTATGTTGGTAAACAAGGCGTTTTATGCTTAATGTGTGAAAGCGTTTTCAGTGAAAAGATTGGTCATACTTCACCAAGTCATAAATTAGTAGATTTTTTTAAAGATACTTTAAATCATAATGAAAAAAGAGTTATATTTACGGTTCTTGCTAACCATTTATATACTATTGAAGAAATCTTTGAAGCAGCAAAAAATATGCATCGTAAGATTGTTGTAATGGGTAAAAGATTACAAAATACCATTGCTTTTGCTAAAAAAGAAGGGTATTTAAATTATAATGAAAGTCTTATTGGTGATTTAAGTAATGTTGATGATGAAGATGTTATTTTACTTATTAATGATGATTTAGAAAGACAATATTTTTGTGTAGAAAAGATTTTGATGAACTATGATAAATATACTAAATTAAAATCAACTGATGTAATTGTTTTTGCTGAACCAAGATATGATAGTAATGAAAAAACTTTCGTAAAATTAGAAAATGATATAGCTATGGCTGGAGCTAATTCTATAACCATTCCTCATGATAAGAATATTTTACATCATGCTTCTAGTGAAGACTTAATGTTAATGATTAAATTAATTAATCCTAAATATTTTATGCCTGTTAAAGGCGAATATCGTTATATGGTTGGTAATGCTACTTTAGGTGAAACTTTAGGTATAGCCAAAGAAAATATTTTATTAAAACAAAATGGTAATGTTGTTGAATTTATTGATGGGAAATTACAAGCTAAATTGGAAACCATAAAAGTAAATGATGTTTTAATTGATGGTAAAAGTAATGATGATGTTGGTGAACTAGTTATTAAAGATAGAGAAATGCTTAGTGAGAATGGTATTGTCTTAATTAGTGCAACAGTTAATAAAAAAGGCAAAGAAATAGTATCTGGTCCAGAAGTGACTACTAGAGGATTTATTTATATTAAAGATTCTGGAGAAATGATTGCTAAAATAGAACAAATATCTTTGGATATCATTAAAAGAAATAGAACTAATGAATATGTTGATTACAATAAAATAAAGCAAGAAATAAGAGAAGAATTAGGTAATTATTTTTATGAAGAAACTGAATGTAAGCCAATGATAATTGCTGTTATTCAAGAAATCTAAAAAGACTTTAAAAGTCTTTTTTATTGCGAAAAAGTGATTTTTAAGATATGATAATATAGTAAAAGACTAAAGAGGTATAAGATGAAAAAGAAAAGTGGTTTTACTTTAATTGAAATAATTGTTACTATTTCTTTACTGGCTTTAATATCAACAATTATTTTACTTAGTATTTCTTCGGCTAGACAAAAGCATAATGAAGAAGCTTGGGTCAAATTGACGGCTAGAATTAAAAGCGCTGCTAGTGCTTACATAGAAGATAGTGAAGGCTTAAAATCTTTGGTTTATGGTGGAACAACAGTTTATGTTCAAGTTGAGGATTTAATTAATGCTGGCATCTTGGATGAAAATTACATAGTTGATCCAACTGACGGTATAAATATTTTAGATAAAGAGAGTGTTATTTATCAAAAAGTAAAAGTATTTTTAAATGCTAATGATGCTTTAGAATATATTTATCCGGCATATTCAGGAGCTTATGTAACTATTTCGCCTACTAGAGTAATTGGTTATACTAATACAGCTCTTGATTATTTAAGTGGTGTAAGACTTTTTAACGATAATGGTATAGAGGTTAGTAATACAGCGATAACTAATATTCAAAAAACTGGTGGGAAAATATATACCAGTAATCACACGATAGTTTTTTCTAGTCCTGGTGAATATACTTTGACTTATATATTTAATAATGTTAGTTATACAAGAACATACTATATTTCCGCCCTTTCTAGTGAGGTTATTAACCCATCTGATCCAGAGCCTTTAATTAATCCTGATCAAGTTTATCCTGATCCAGGGACATATACATATGTACCAGTTTTAGATGGCAACTATACAATTAGAGTATATGGTGCCGAAGGAGGAAACTCTGGTGGCAATGGCGGTTATGTTTCCGGTGAAGTTAGCTTAACTACTTCTGACACTTTAACAATTATAGTTGGTGGAACACCTGATTCCGAGGGCGTTGGTGGTTATAACGGCGGCGGTGTAGGGGCATATGGTGGCGGTGGATCATCAATTGTTAAACTAAATGGAACAAGTATTATTATTGCAGCTGGTGGTGGTGGTGGAGCTACTGGTACAGCCGGTGGTGAAGATGATAGCTCTGGTGGTGCGGCAGTTGAAACTGATAGAGATTTAGAAACTGTAACAACTACTACTTCTACAGCCGGGACATCTGGAACTGATAGTTCCGGTGGTGGATCTGGCAATAAATATAATATGTGTTTGGCTTATAATGATGTTTATGATTCTTGTGCAACGACAACAAATACTTGTAGTTATGGTTGTGGGAAATGTTATACACTATCACTAGATAAGGTGATTGGGGAACTCAAGGTTTATAAATGGGTCTGTTATATTTGTAATTGCTCTTCCTGCTATTATGGTTCATCGACTACATGCACAGGCGGTTACGTAAGAGGTGATTGTACTAGTTTGGATGAAGAAGAAACTAAACCAGGTCATGGCGGAACAAGCATGACAACAGCAGCAGTTCAAAATGTTACTAAAACAAGTGGTCTAAAAACCGGTGATGGGCGTGTTGAAATTAAAGTTGTCCAAGAAGGAAGTGGTAGTTAATGAAAAAAATTATTTTGTTAACAATAATAATTTTATTAATAGTTGGCTGTAAAAAATATTTAAGCATTGATGAATTAGAAACTAAGCTAGATAAAATGGCTACTACAGCTTTTATCAAGACTGAATATAAAAATCTACCAACTGGAAGTTATGTTATAAAATTAAAAGATCTAATAAAATATACCAATAGCGACGATGTGTTTATCAATCCTAAAACGAAAAAAAATTGTGATAAAAGTGCTAGTATGGCAATTTTGGATATTAAAGAAGAAAATGGTATTTTAAAAAGGACTATATCAACAATTCTCGTTTGTGATTAAAAAGAACTTTAAGTTCTTTTTTTTTACCAATTAACATGATATAATTTTTATGGTGAAGATAAATGGTAAAGAAAAAGTCAGCTAAAGAAAAAGAAGTTAAGACATTTAATTATAGTGTTGAATTAAATGGCCTTTTATTAATATTAATTGGTTTAATTGGCTTTGGCAATTTTGGCCCAGTGGGCAGAATAATTAAGAATTTTGCAATCTTTTTAATGGGATCTTGGTATTTGGTCTTACTATTTTTAATGATGGCTTTAGGTGCTTACATGATTATTAAAAGAAAATTGCCAAAGTTTTTTTCTTCGCGTTTAGTTGGTTTTTATGTTTTGCTATTAGCAATTTTAATTTTTTCTCATGTAGAATATATGGCTGATACTGGACTTGCCGGCAAGGAAGTGTTTAAAGCTACTTTAGATGCTTTTATGAATACAACCAATAATTATGAAGCTAATATAGGGGGCGGCATTATTGGTGCGGCTTTTGCGGTTGGTTTTAACTATTTATTTGATATAGTTGGTACTAAAATTGTTGTTTATGTTTTAATTGCTTTTGGGGCAGTAATGCTACTAGATATTACTTTAGCTGATATTTTTGAAAAACTAGGAATTGGTACTAATTGGTTAAAAAAGCGATTAAAAATAAATAAACAAGATAGTGCTTCCGAAGAAACAATAACAAGTGATATTCCTGAAGATGAGAAAATTATTATTAATAGTGTAGAAGAATTAAAAAATATTCCTAAAAACGATAATCAAAGTGCTGCTCCAGTAAGTATTCATCATCAAGAATCTTTTACTCTTGCGGCTAATTATCAATTGCCACCATTATCAATTTTAGATGATACACCTAAGCAAGCCAAAACTAGTATGGACTTTGTTAAAGCTAATAAAAATATTGTGGAAAAAGTTTTAGCAGATTTTGGCGTTAAGGGCCGTGTTGTAGAAATTCATATTGGACCTTCAGTTACGCAATTTGAAGTTAAAATTGAAGCAGGAACAAAGGTAAGCAGAATTGTTAGTATTAAAGATGAATTAAAACTAGCTTTGGCCGTTAAAGAAATTCGTATTCAAGCGCCAATCCCTGGAAAGAATACTATTGGAATTGAAATTCCTAATAGTGTTATTGCGCCAGTTCGTTTAAAAGAAATTTTAATGAATATTCCTAGAAGCCTAGAAGAATGTCGTTTATTAGTTGTCCTAGGAAAAGATATTATGGGCAGATGCCAATTCGCGGATATTTCTAGAATGCCTCACTTATTAGTAGCAGGAAGTACTGGTAGTGGTAAATCAGTTTGTATGAACACTTTTATTATTTCTTTATTAATGCGTTATACACCAGATTATTTAAAATTAGTTTTAATTGATCCTAAAAAAGTTGAATTTGTAAGTTATAATGGTATTCCTCATTTATATTATCCGGTTGTTACTGATCCTAAAAAAGCCAGTGTAGCTCTACAAAAGATTGTTAATGAAATGGAAAGAAGATATCAAATATTTAGTGAATCAGATACCAAAAACATCGATATTTATAATGATAAAATTGAAAAAGAAAACAAGCGAAATCCAGAACACCCTAAAGAAAAATTGCCATACATTGTGGTTGTTATTGATGAACTTGCTGACCTTATGTTAATTGCTGCTAAAGAAGTAGAAGACTCAATTATGAGAATTACTCAGTTAGCTAGAGCAGCAGGGATTCATTTAATTGTTGCTACTCAAAGGCCATCTGTTGATGTTATTACTGGGGTTGTGAAGTCTAATATTGGCTCTAGAATAGCTTTTGCCGTAGCTAGTAATGTCGACTCTAGAACTATTCTAGATATGAGTGGTGCTGAGAAGCTTATTGGTAAAGGCGATATGCTTTATAGACCAATGGATGAAAACATGCCAATTAGAATTCAAGGCTCTTTTATTGCTGATGATGAAATTAGAAGAGTTGTAGAATATGTTTCTAAAGAACAAGAAGCGCACTATGTAGAAGAAGAATTAACTAACCAGGAAAGATCTAATTATCGTGGTGAAGTAGAAGAATATGATGATCCTTTGTATAACGAAATAGTGGAATTTGCAGTTAAAACTGGTAAAGTAAGTGCTTCCTTATTACAAAGAAGATTTCGTTTAGGCTATAATCGAGCAGCCCGAATCGTTGATCTTTTAGAAGAAAGAGGCATTATAGGCCCAATTAATGGCTCTAAGCCAAGAGAAGTCTTAGTAAAACTAGAATCAAAAGAGTAAACTTGCAATTTACTCTTTTTTTGCGTATAATCATTAAGTGGTGAAAGAAATTTTATGAAAATTAATAAAGTCGATGATCCTGTTATGACCGTTCGGATTAGCCAATATCCAGTTAGTAATAAGCCAGAGTTTCTTCTTGTTGGAAGAAGCAACGTAGGAAAAAGTAGTTTTATTAACACAATAATAAATAGAAAAAACTTTGCAAGAGTTAGTGGATTACCTGGTAAAACCCAAACGCTTAATTTTTATCATATAAATGATTTATTTTATTTAGTTGATGTTCCTGGTTATGGTTATGCTAAAGTAAGCAAAGAAGTTCAAAAAAAGTTTGGTTTAATGATTGAAGAATATTTAATTAATCGTGAAAACTTAAAACATGTTTTTATGTTAGTTGATTACCGTCATAAACCAACAACTGATGATTTATTAATGTATAACTTTTTAAAATATTATAATTTAAGTGTTACTTTAATAGCTACTAAGTATGATAAAGTATCACCTAGTGAAAGAAATTATCAAGATGAATTAATTATTAATACGATGAAGCTAGCTAGCGAAGATAAGATTGTGTTCTTTTCTTCGGTAACTAAAAAAGGCAAAGAAGAAGTATTAGAAATAATCGAAGAACAATTAAACTCTTAGGAGTTTTTTTAAATTGAAAAAATATCTTATATAGTCTATAATTAAAATAGGTGAAGACTATGAAGAATAAAATAGGGTTTACAATCTTGGAGATTCTTGCTGTAATTGTTATTATTGCCACAGTAACAGCAATAGCAGTGCCTTCAATATTTAAAATAACTAATAAAGCAAGGGAAAGATTATATTGTTCTAAATTAGAAATTGTTCAAAAATCAGCTGAAAGATATGCAGACGATAATAATTTAGCTAATATTTGTTCAATTGATAATATTGAATATGATTGTGAAAGCATTACTATTCAAGATTTAATTAATGGTAATTATATAGACTCTGATGGTTTAGATGGAGCTTTTTTAGATCCAAGAAATAACACTTCTTTAAATACTAAAGAGGTTTTAGTTTATGAAAAAGATAGTCGTAGTTATGCTTATATTGGTGACTCAGCTTGTCCTAGTTTAGTGACTAGTGCTTTATCACCAGATGAACTTAATAATGTTAAACATAGCTTAACAGTAAATACTGATGGTGGAACGTGGAGTGGAACTTCACCAGTTACTTTAAGAGAAGGACAAACTTTATTTGTTAATGATCCAGTTAAAGCTGGTTGCGATTTTATTAGATGGACTGTAACTGGGAATGACAGTGATATTAACGATAATATCTTTACAATGGGTTTAGAAGATTCTACATTAACTGCTACTTGGGATGTTTTAGGATATACATTAACGGTTGTTACTGATGGAGGAACATGGAGTGGAACCACTCCTCAAATTCTTGATCTTAATGATACAGTAACAATTAGTGCTCCAACTAAAGCTAATTATGTTTTTACTGGTTGGACGATAAACGGAACTGGAGCTTTTACGGATAAAACCACTTTCAAAATAGGTGATGGCGATGTCACTTTAACTGCCAACTGGGTAACATATCAAAACATGTATACTTATACAGGAAGTAGTCAATTTGTTGATGGTGGTAATGGAACATGGAAGATTAAGTTTTTAACAAGTGGAACTTTTACATATAATGGTTATAACGATTTAACTATTGATACATTCTTAGTTGGCGGTGGTGGTAAAGGAACTGGTTGTTGGTCTGATGTGGCATCAGGATTTGGTGGTGGCGGCGGTTTAACAATTACTCAGTCGTCATTTGTAATTGCCAAAGGAGTTTCATATCCAATAGTAGTTGGAACCGGAGCGACAACCACTGGCGCACTTACAATACGTGGCGGAACAAGTTCGGCCTTTGGTTTTTGGGCAATAGGTGGTCAAAGTGGTCTTTATGCTGATGCTGGTGATGGTGGCTCAGGAGGCTCAGATCGAGGCAATGCCGGCGGAACAAATGGTTCTAATGGTGGAACAGCAGGATACACTTTGGGCTATGGACAGGGAACAACAACAAGAGAGTTTGGTGAAACGCTCGGCGATTTATATTCTAACGCTGGTAGTGGTGATGGATATTCTGGATCTTCATCAGCACCAAGAGTAAATAGCGGTGATGGTAGTAATGGTTATTGTAGCTCACAATACAATGGCGCAGCTGGTATAGTAATAATTCGTAACCATTATCCAGTAGGATCTGAAGTTTATCCGGATGCTGAAATTGTGGATTACACATATACGGGGAATAGTATATTAATAAATGATGGTGGCGGCAATTGGCGCATTAAATTTTTAACAAGCGGGACATTTACATATAATGGTACGGGCATGTTAACTTTAGATGCTTTTGCTGTTGGTGGTGGCGGTAAAGGAACTGGCTGTTGGTCTGATGTAGCTTCAGGATTTGGTGGTGGCGGTGGATTGACGACTACCCAATCATCTATTGTAATCGCTAAAGGTGTTTCCTATCCAATTGTGGTAGGAGCGGGGGCAACAACAAATGGTTCTATTTCAATTCGAGGCGGTACAACCTCAGCTTTTGGAGTATCAGCAATAGGCGGTCAAAGCGGTTGGTATGGTGGAGACGGATCTGGTGGTTCAGGTGGATCGGATAGGGGCAATGCTGGCGGAACAAATGGTTCAAATGGTATAACAGTAGCTTGGATACTAGGTATTGGACAAGGAACAACAACAAGAGAATTTGGTGAATCTACCGGATACTTATATTCTAATGGTGGACATGGCAATGGTTATGCTAGATGGGCAGATTTACCAAGAAATAATAGCGGTGATGGAAGCAACGCCAACTGTAGTTTACAATATGACGGAGCTGCAGGTGCCTTTGTAATTCGTAATCATTATGCTCCAGGATCTGAAGTAACGCCAGGAATTAATATTAGTGATTATACTTATACAGGTAGCAGCGTATTAATAAATGATGGTGGCGGTAATTGGCGTATTAAATTTTTAACTAGTGGAACGTTTGTTTATAATGGTAATAGTTCTTTAACCATTGATGTATTTACAGTTGGTGGCGGTGGTAAAGGCACCCAATGTTGGTCTGATGTGGCAACCGGATTTGGTGGTGGCGGTGGCTTAACAACGACACAGTCATCAATTGCAGTTACAAAAGGAGCCTCATATTCTATTGTAGTAGGGGCAGGGGCAACAACCAATGGATCTTCTTCAATTCGAGGGGGAACAACCTCAGCTTTTGGAGTATCAGCAATAGGTGGTCAAAGCGGTTGGTATGGTGGGGACGGATCTGGTGGTTCAGGAGGCTCAGACCGAGGTAATGCTGGTGGAACAAATGGTTCAAACGGGATAACAGTAGCTTGGACACTAGGCACTGGACAGGGAACAACAACAAGAGAATTTGGCGAATCTACCGGATACTTATATTCTAATGGTGGACATGGCAATGGTCATGCTAGATGGGCAGAAGTTCCTAGGACAAATAGCGGTGATGGAAGCAACGCCAACTGTAGTATTCAGTATGATGGTGCTGCGGGAATAGTTGTAATTCGTAATCACCGATAATATATACTTTTACAAAATCACTGTTTTTTGTTACAATGTAACAAGAAGTGGTGATTTTTTTATGAAAACAGTTTCTTTAATAGGCAAACCTAATGTTGGAAAAAGTACAGTATTTAATATTTTAGTTGGTGAAAAAAAAGCCATTATTGATGATGAACCAGGTATCACTAGAGATAGAATATATGGTAATGTTAAATATTTAGATAAATCATTTTTACTTATTGATACCGGTGGTATCGAAGATGTTGATAGTTCAATTAATAAAAATATAAAAATGCAAGCGATGCTGGCGATAGATGAATCAGATTTAATTATTTTTGTTATTGATGGCAAAAATGATTTAAGTAAAGATGATTATTTGATTCGTGATTTACTTAAAAAAAGCGGTAAAAAAGTTTTAGTATTAGTTAATAAGCTTGATAATGAAAAAGAAAAATTAAATATGTTTAATTATTATGAACTAGGATTTGATAATATTCTGCCTTTTAGTGGTTCCCATAAAAAAGGAATAAAAGAATTACTTGAAGAAATCACTAAAGACTTTAATGATAGTGCTTTAGATGAAGAATCAGATGTCTTAAAGTTTTCCATTATTGGTAGACCTAATGTTGGAAAAAGTAGTTTAATAAATGCTTTATTAAATGAAGAGAGAGTAATAGTAAGTGATGAAGCTTTTACAACTAGAGATGCAATTGATACTAAGTTTAAATATGAAAATAATGAATATATTGTGGTAGATACAGCGGGAATGCGTAAAAAAGGTAAAATATATGAAAGAATTGAGAAATATAGCTTACTTAGAAGTTTGAGAGCTATTGAACGTAGTGATGTTTGTGTCGTTGTTATTGATGCTGAAGAAGGAATTATCGAGCATGATAAGCACATTGTTTCTTATGCGATAGATGCTGGAAAAGGAATTGTATTAGCCATTAATAAATGGGACACAGTAAAAAATCCTGATGAAGAAATAAAAATTTGGCGCAAAAAGATTGAAGTAGAGTTTCAATTTGTACCATATGCTAAAGTAGTCTTCTTATCAGCTTTAACTAAGAAACGTTTACATACTTTGATGCCAGAAGTAATTGGTGCTTATGAAAATGCTCGTAAAGAAATTAAAACCAGTTTGTTAAATGATATTATAGGGGATGCCACATCACTTCATGAAGCCCCTGGTTATAAAGGTAAAAGATTAAAAATTTATTTTGTTAATCAATCAGGCATTAAACCACCTAAATTTACTTTTTCGGTTAACAATAAAGGGTTAGTTCATTTTAGTTATAAAAGATATTTAGAAAATAAATTAAGAGAGAGTTTTGATTTGACTGGTACACCAATTATCATTCAATTCAAAAATAAAAATGAATAAGATGAAAAGATTTAATATGATTGATGAAGAATTTGTCTGCGAAAATTGTGGTGCTAAAGTAAAACCCCTTGGTTATACAGCAAGAGATCACTGCCCTAATTGCTTATATTCTAAACATGTGGATATTAACCCAGGAGATAGATTAGAAAATTGTCATGGTTTATTAAAACCGGTTGGGATTGAAAAGGGCAAAAAGACTGATTTTAAAATCATTTATGAATGCTTAAAATGCCATAAAACACATAAGAATATTGCTGCTAAAGATGATGATACAGAAAAGATTATTAACATTTCTACTAATTTTAATTAAAAAACGATAAATTTATCGTTTTTTTCTTGCAATTGTTAAATAATAATGATATCGTTTAAATGTAAGGATAGTATGCCTTATAAATCACGGAAATAGTGGGAGGGAAAAGAAAATGACAAAAACTGCATTAGTTGAATTTATTGCTGCTAAAGCTGGTTTAACTAAAGCTGACGCAGGTCGTGCTTTAGATGCTACTTTAGAAGGAATAACAAGCGGTCTTAAGAAGGAAGGAAAAGTAACTTTAGTCGGTTTTGGTACATTCTCAGCTAGAAAAAGAGCAGCTCGTGAAGGAATTAATCCATTAACAAAGAAAGCTATTAAAATTCCTGCAAAAATCGTTGCTTCATTCAAAGCTGGAAGCAAGCTAAAAGAAAAACTAAATTAATAGAAATAAAAAATGAACCGAAAGGTTCGTTTTTTTGTTATAAATAACCATTTTAATGGTATAATAAGAACAAGGTTGGATTGATAAAATGGAAATTATTAAAAACATAAATCCTTATATTTTTAGAGCTTATGATATAAGAGGAGAATATCCTACTTTTATAGATGAAGATGTTGCTTATACGATAGGACTAGGATATGGTAGCTATATAAAAGAATTAGGCAAAACAGAATGTGTTATTGGCTATGATAATCGTTTATCAAGTGTGTCTTTATTTAATGCTCTAAGCAAAGGCATAACAGAAACGGGAATAAATGTTATAAATATTGGTTTAGTAACAACGCCAATGCTTTATTTTGCTAGATTACATTTAAATATTAAATCTAGTATTATGATTACAGCCAGTCATAATCCAGGGAATGAAAATGGTTTTAAGTTATCTTTTGAAGATTTTGCTAGCGGTAGTAAGATTCAAGAGTTTGCTAATTATTTAAATAATCTTAATTTTAAAACTGGTAATGGTATTATAACTAACAAAGATATTAAAGCTTTATATGTAGAAACTTTATTAAAAGATATTAAAATTAATAAGCGTTTAAAATTGGTTTTAGATTTAGGTAATGGAGCAACTGGCATTATTGCTAAAGATGTTTTCAGTAGAATAAATGTTGATGTAACATATTTATTTGATACAGTTGATGGCACATTTCCTAATCATCATCCTGATCCTAGTATTAAAGATAATATGATTACTTTAATTAACAAAGTAAAAGAAATAAATGCCGATTTAGGTATTGGTATCG
>CAYURI010000004.1:0-3366 GCA_964447275.1 uncultured Muribaculaceae bacterium | reverse complement strand
TGGCATAATTGATAATTTAGGTAACTTTTATCATGCTGATACTCTAGGTGTTTTGTATGCTAAAGATGTTTTAAAAAACAGTTCTAATAAAAAAATTGTTGGTGATATTAAATGTACTAGTGCTTTAAAAGAAGTAACGGAAAGCATGGGCGGGGAATATTTTGGCTATCGCCCAGGAGCTTCTTTTATGATGCCTTATGTAAGAGATAATAATATAGCTTTAGGAATTGAATATTCTGGCCATATGTATTTTAATGACCATTTTATACCTATTACAAGTGCTATATATAGTGCTTTAAGATTACTAGAAATATTAAGTAATGAAGACAAAAGTCTTAATACATTAATAAATGAAATTCCTAAGTATTTTAAAAGCGATGAAATAAAAATTCCAACTACTGATTTATTAAAGTTTAATATTGTAGAAAAAGTAGGGGAGTATGCTAGAAACAAGGGTTTAAAAGTAACTAGTTTAGATGGCTCTAAGATTATTTATCCTGATGGTTGGGCTTTAATTAGATCATCTAATACTGGGCCTAATTTAACAGTTATTTTTGAATTTAAAACTGAAGAAAGATTAGAAGAAATTAAGACTGAATATTTAAATTTGATCAATTTATTTAATAAATAATTAAAAAATAGCGAAAAATCGTTGACAAGCCTTGTTTTACAGCGTAAAATGTTATTTTGGTGACGTCTTACTTTTATATGTGAGTAACGTTTTAAAATTTATTTTTAGTTATAGGGGTGAAAAAGTGGCATACAGAGTTGAAAAATTTGGTGACCATAGAGAAAGAAGAACTTTCTCAAAAACGCAGAACACCTTTGCTTTAGCAGACCTTTTAGAAATTCAAAAGAAATCATACGCATGGTTTCTAGAAAGCGGTATCAAAGAGATATTCGAAGAGTTATTCCCTGTAGAGAGCTTTACCGGAAATATATCACTTGAATTTGGTGATTATTCTTTTGATGAACCTAGATACTCTATTAAAGAAGCAAAAGAAAGAATGCTTTCTTATTGTTCTCCTTTAAAAGTAGAGGTAAGAGTATTTATTCATGAAACTGGTGAAGTAAAAGAACAAGAAGTATTCTTAGGGGATATGCCTTTAATGACTGATTATGGAACATTTGTTATTAATGGCGTTGAAAGAGTAATAACTTCGCAATTAGTTAGAAGTCCATCAATCTATTTTAAAAAAGAAATAGATAAAAATGGTAGACCTGTAATTACTGGTGAGGTAATACCTAATAAGGGTACTTGGCTAGAATATGAGTTAGATGCTAGGGACGTTTTATACGTTCGTATTGATAGAACTCGTAAAGTAGCAATGACCACTTTACTTAGAGCTTTAGGATTATCTAATGATGAAGACATTATTAGTGTTTTTGGTGATAACAAATATATTAAGAATACTTTAGAAAAAGATTCAACCAAGAATACTGATGAAGCTTTAATTGAAATTTATGAAAAACTAAGACCGGGGGAACCAGCAACATTAGACAGTGCTAAGAATCAATTAATAACAAGATTCTTTGATCGTTTCAGATATGATTTGGCTAAAGTAGGTCGTTATAAATTTAATAAGAAATTAAATATTTGTGATCGTTTACTAGGTACAACATTAGCCGAAGACTTGAAAGATGGTAAAAAAGTCTTACTTCCTAAGGATACTTTAATTACTAAAGATATCTTAGAAAGCATTAAACCAGCTTTTGCTAAAGGCTTAAATGTAACTAATGTAATGATTAATAAAGACTTAGATGAATTTGATAAAGTTCAAGAAGTTTTAGTCTATGATAAAGAAAATAAGAAAATAACTCATAAGATTATTGGTAATGATCAAACCCTTGATGTTAAAAGATTAACAATATCTGATGTTTATGCATCAATATCATATTATTTAAATTTACTTGCTGGAATTGGTAATACCGATGAAATTGATCACTTAGGTAATCGCCGTGTTCGTCAAGTTGGTGAATTAATTCAAACTCAATTTAGAACTGGCGTTTCTAGAATGGAAAGAGTAATTAGAGAAAGAATGACTACTCAAGAAGTTGAAACTGTTACACCTAAATCATTAATAAATATTCGTCCAGTAACAGCTGCTTTAAAAGAGTTCTTTGGTAGCAGTCAGTTATCAAAATTTATGGATCAAGTTAACCCAATTGCTGAGTTAACTGATAAAAGAAGATTATCTTCGCTAGGGCCAGGTGGTTTATCAAGAGATAGAGCTGGAATGGAAGTTCGTGACGTTAATGAATCTCATTATGGCAGAATTTGTCCAATTGAAAGTCCAGAAGGTCAAAACATTGGTCTTATTACTTCTTTAGCTAGTTATGCAAAGATTAATGAATATGGCTTTATTATGACTCCTTATAAAAAAGTTAAAAATGCTACAGTAACTGACGAAATAGTTTACTTAACAGCTGATGAAGAAAAAGACTATTATATCTCTCAAGCGACATTAAAATTAGGCAAGAAAAATGAAATAGTTGAAGATGAAGTAGTAGCTCGTTTAAATGGTGAAAATGTTATTGCTAAAAAAGAACAAGTTGATTTTGTTGACGTAGCTCCAGGTCAAATTGTTTCAATTACAACTAGTTGTGTACCATTCTTGGAACATGATGATGCTAACCGTGCTTTAATGGGTGCCAACATGCAACGTCAAGCTGTACCTTTACTTAAAACTGATGCACCAATTGTTGGTACCGGTGTTGAATATATTGCGGCTCGTGACTCAGGAAGTACTGTTGTTGCTAAAGCTGATGGTGAAGTAACTTATGCTGATGCGAAAAAGATTGAAGTTAAAAATGCTAAAGGTAAAGATGTTTATTATTTAGCTAATTTTGAAAGAAGTAATGCTTTAACCTGTTTTAATCATACTCCACTTGTTAAAAAGGGAGATCAAATTAAAAGAGGTATGGTTATTGCTGATGGTCCTTCAACCGATCAAGGCGAACTTGCTTTAGGGAAAAACATGACAGTAGCATTTATGACCTTTAATGGTTATAACTATGAAGATGCTGTTATATTAAATGAAAGATTAGTCAAAGATGATGTTTATACATCAATTCATATTGATCATTACGATATTGAATGTCGTGATACTAAATTAGGGCCAGAAGAAATTACTCGTGATATTCCTAATGTTGGTGAAGAAGCTCGTAAGAACTTGGATTCTGATGGTATTGTTAATATTGGTACCGAAGTTCGTGAAGGCGATATTTTGGTTGGTAAAGTTACACCAAAAGGTGTTCAAGAACTAACTAGTGAAGAAAAACTTTTACATGCGATATTCGGTGAAAAAACTCGTGAAGTTAGAGATACATCACTTCGTGTTGAACATGGTGCTGATGGTATTGTTC
>CAYURI010000003.1:0-64915 GCA_964447275.1 uncultured Muribaculaceae bacterium | reverse complement strand
GCAATCTTATATTCTGGTTTCTCAAAGTATATCATATTAAACCCTCTTTCTAATTTCTTGGTCTTTTTGGAGGACGACATCCATTATGAGGAATTGGAGTTACATCACTAATGCTTGTAACTTCTAATCCTGCTGTTTGTAACGAACGAATCGCATTTTCTCTTCCAGCACCAAGTCCTTTTACAAATACTTCTACTTTTCTTACACCTTGTTCCATAGCTTTTTCTGCAGCTTTTTCTGATGCTGTTCCAGCTGCAAATGGAGTTTTCTTTTTGCTTCCTTTATAACCAATAGTTCCTGATGATGCCCAGCTAACAACATTACCATCATTATCAGTAATTGTTACAACGGTATTATTAAATGTGGAATGAATATGAGCTATACCTTCAACAACATTCTTTTTTACTTTTCTTTTTCTTCTATTATATGCCATATTATTTACCTTTCCTTCTATTTACTTACTTTTTTCTTGTTAGCTATTACTCTTGTTACTTTACCTTTTCTGGTTCTAGCATTTCTACTAGTTCTTTGACCACGAACTGGTAAACCTTTTTTATGTCTAGTTCCTTGATAACTATTGATTTCCATTTTATTTTTAATATTTAGTTGAACTTCTCTACGAAGATCTCCTTCAGTAATATGATTATCAATTTCACTTCTGATTGCTGCTTCTTCTTCAGTAGTTAAAGTTTTTGCTTTCTTATCAGGATCAACTTTTGCATTCTTGCAAATAGTTACTCCTAAGTTTCTTCCAATACCATAAATATAAGTTAAAGCAATACTTATCTTTTTATCATTTGGTATTTCAATATTTTTAAATCTTGCCATATACTTCTCTCCTAACCTTGTTTTTGTTTGTGTTTTGGATTTTCACAAATAACCATTACTTTGCCTTCTCTTTTTATTACTTTACATTTTGCACAAATCTTTTTGACTGATGGTCTTACTTTCATAAAATTTCCTCCATTACTTTCTATAAGTTATACGCCCATGTGTTAAATCGTATGGTGATAATTCTATAGTTACGTTATCACCTGGTAAGATGCGAATCATATTCATTCGGATTTTACCAGAAACATGAGCTTCTATTACGTAACCATTTTGTAGTTCAACTTTGTATTTGCCGCCCGGTATTACATCTAATACTTTGCCGTCAATTTCAATTTTTTCTTCTTTATTATTAGCCAAACTTCATCACTCTTTCGTTAGTATTTCATAGCCATCTTTTGTTACTAGAACCGTGTGCTCAAAATGAGCAGATGGTTTATTATCCTGGGTTATGATTGTCCAATCATTTTCTGTCATAAAGACTTTTCTTGTTCCCAAGTTTAACATCGGTTCGATTGCTAATGTCATTCCTATTTTTAAAGTAGGACCTTTATTAGCTTCGCCATAATTAGGTATATCTGGATCTTCATGAAGTTTATATCCAACTCCATGTCCAACTAATTCTCTAACAATGCTTAAGTTGAATTTTTTAGCATGGCGTTCAATCGCATTACTTATGTTACCTAATCTTGCCCCTTCTTTTACTTCTTCTAAGCCTTTATATAAAGCTTCTTTAGTATGAAGCAAAAGTCTTTCTTTCTCTTCACTTATCGTTCCCACCGGATAAGTAGCGGCTGAATCACTGTGCATACCATCATAGATAACACCGATATCTATTGATACTAGATCACCATTTTTTAGTTTTCTAGTACTTGGTATACCATGAACAACTTCTTCATCTATTGATATGCAGATTGAAGCGGGATATCCTTCATAATTTAGAAATGATGGTATCCCACCTTTACTTCTAATGAACTTATCTGCTATATCATTTAAATATTTAGTTGTAACACCAGGTTTGATATTACTTTCTAAATACTTATGGGTTTCATAATTAATTTTACCTGATATTCTCATTTTTTCAATATCAGTATTAGTCTTAATGCTAATCATTTAATTCTTCTAGGACTTTTACAATCCCCTCGTAATTTTCTTTACTGCTTAAACTATTAAAACTATAAACTTTGCCTCTTGCTTTGTAGTAATCTAAAAGCGGACTGGTTTGTGTTAAGAACACATTATAACGAGTGTTAAATGTTTCTTCATTGTCATCCGTTCTCTTTATCAACTTACTACCGCATTTGTCGCAAATCCCACTTGCTTTAGGCATTGCTGGTTCGTAGAAATCACTATATTCTGTTTTGCAACTTTCACATATACTTCTGCCAACTGTTCTTCTTAAAAGCTCTTCTTTTGGAATATCTAAATAAAGAACAACTCCTAAATCATAATTTAATTCTTTTAACAATTGATCATATAAGCCTGCTTGAGGAACTGATCTTGGAAATCCATCTAAAATATAGCCTTTTGCGCAATCCGGTTGAGCAAGTCTTTCTTTTAGAATAGTTACTGTTATTGTATCATCAACAAGGACTCCCTTATCTTGACACTCAACAATATGTTTTCCAATTTCATCATTTCGATCTCTATTGTCTCTTAATAATTGGCCAATTGAAACATGAGCATAGCCATACTTTTCAATTAATCCTTTGGCAATTGTGCCCTTGCCTGAGGCAATAGGGGCAATAAAAATTATATTTTTCATATTCTTTTTGGTCTCCTTTTATAACTTCTACTTACTAAACTACTTTCTAATTGTTTATAGGTTTCAATTGCGACTCCAACGACAATTAGTAATCCAGTTCCGCCGATTGTTACTGTATTACCTAAATCTGATAATTTAGAAAAGATAATTGGTAATGCAGCAATAACAACAAGGAATAATGTTCCCACAATTGTTAGTTTTGATAAAACATTGCTTATATAACTAGATGTTTCACTACCTGGTCTTACACCCGGTATATATCCACCATTATTATTTAAGTTCTTACTCATCTCTTCAGGATTTAAGGTCATAAATGTCCAGAAATAACCAAAGAAGAAAATAAGTAATACATATAAAATAAAGCCAGTTGGAGTTGTATAATTAATATAATTACTAACAAAATTACTAAATCCAGCTTTACCAGAAAGTTGAGCAATTGTTGTTGGAATTGATATCAAAGTTGAAGCAAATATTACTGGAATAACATTGGCTGAATTAATTTTTATCGGCAGAAATGATTGTCTTGCGCCATAAGCACTATTAGTTCTGTTTGAGTATTGAATCGGTACTCTTCTTTCTGCTTCTTGAATAAAGATTACCCCGACCACAATACCTAAATAAACTAAAACAAATAAAGCAAATAGTAATATCCCTAAATATACATTCCCTGTTCCAGCAGTTGGTACTAAACCATTAAAGGCTGTAACAAACATGCTTGGCATGGTTTGAATAATGCCAGCCATAATTAAAAGTGATAAGCCATTTCCTATTCCTTTGGCAGTAATTTGATCACCAAGCCATAATAGGAAAGCTGTACCCGCTGTTAAGAAAACAGTTGTTTTTAATATTAATAAAGTTGATGTTGATCCTAAAAATGCCACAGAGAAAGCATAGCCTTGAACAAAAGCGAATAAAATACCTAAATATCTCGTTATTTTATTAATTTTTTGTTTACCGGTATAGCCCTCTTCTTTCATATCCTTAAAATAAGGTATGCCAATTGCATCCATTGTTAATATTTGGGTAATAATTGATGCTGTAATATATGGGGTTACTCCTAAGGCAAAGATGGAAAAGTTTTTTAAACTTCCACCAGCCATTAAATTAAGTAACTCTAAAAAGCCTAATTCTTTGGTAATTGATGCTGCTCCAGGAACTGTTATATTAGTCCCAATGCAGAAGATGGTTAAAACAATCAAAGTAAAATAAATTCTTTTTCTTAAATCTTTATTAGTTGAAGAAAATATTTGCTTTAGATTATTAAACATCTAAATCACCTCAGCTTTTCCGCCAGCACTCTCTATTTTTGTAACTGCTTTTGAAGAAAATCTATGTGCTTTAATTGTTACTTTTTTAGTTAATTCTCCATAAGCTAAAATTTTAATACCAGAAAGTTCTTTTCTAATAAGACCTTTTTCTTTCATAATTTCTGGAGTTACAACGTCGCCATCATTAAAAATATCAAAATCATTTAAATTTAATGCTTGATATCTAGTTGTAAATCTCTTATTATTGAAGCCTCTTTTTGGTATTCTTCGATATAATGGTGATTGACCACCTTGAAACCAAGCTGGAATACCACTACCACTTCTGGCTTTTTGCCCTTTATCACCACGAGTAGATGTTCCACCCATGCCACTACCTGGACCACGGCCAACTCTTTTAGTAGCCTTTTTTGTAGGTGATGCGATTAATTCATGTAATTTCATTATTCTTCACCAACTTCTTCAGTTATTTCTTTTTTCATTTCTTCTTTACCACGTAAAGCTAAAATTCTGTTTGGTGTTCTTTGGGCTTTTAAAGCTTCTAAAGTTGCTTTAGCGACATTAACTTGAACATTTGCTCCTAAAGATTTAGAAACAATATCTTTAACACCAGCTAATTCTAAAACAGCTCTAGCTGCTCCACCAGCAACGATACCACGGCCTTCTCTAGCTGGTTTAATTAAAACGCTAGCTCTACCGCATTTACCAATTGCTTCATGAGGGATAGTTCTACCAGCAATAACTGATACCTTAACAACATTTTTATTAGCCATTTGAATAGCTTTATTAACTGCTTCAGATATTTCTTTTGCTTTGCCACTACCAATTCCTACTAAGCCTTTTCTATTTCCAACTACTACTGTAGCTGAGAAACGAAAATTACGACCACCTTTGGTAACTTTTGTAACACGACCAATATTAATAACTTTTTCTTCTAAAAGTTTCTTTTTTGGATCCATTTCTTGTCTCATTATTACCCTCCCTTAAAATTCTAACCCGTTAGCACGAGCAGCTTCTGCTACCGCTTTAACGCGACCATGGTATAAATAGCCACCACGATCAAAGGTTACTTTTTTGATTTTTTTAGCTTTGCATTTAAGGGCGATGTCTTTTCCAACTTCGCTAGCACCTTCAATGTTTCCGCCATTTTTAATTTTTAGAGATAATGATGAAGATGAAACTAATGTTACACCCTTTTCATCGTCAATAACTTGTGCAAAGATATTAGAGTTTGATCTAAATACATTTAATCTAGGTACACTATTAGTGCCCTTTAATGTTTCTCTAATACGTTTATGTCTTCTTATTCTAGATACATTACTTGATTCTTTTTTTATCATACTCTAACCTCCTATGCCGCTTTCTTTCCTTCTTTGCGTCTTACATATTCACCTTTATAACGAATACCTTTACCTTTATAAGGTTCTGGTTTTCTTATTTTGCGAATATTTGCCGCAAATTCCATAACTCTTTGTTTATTAATTCCTTTTAATGATAATTCAGTATTGCTTGGTGATTCAACTTTTATGTCACTAGGAATAGTTACTTCAACAGGATGACTAAAGCCAGCACTGATAACTATTTTGTTTCCTTGTAAGTTAAATCTATAACCAACACCAACTGCTTCAAGATCTTGTTCATATCCTTTTGTAACTCCAATAATCATATTATTAATTAAAGAGTTTGTTGTTCCATGTAATTGTTTTACATGTTTGATTTCACTAGATCTTTCGGTAATTATTTTACCTTCTACTTCTTTAACAGTTATTCTCTTATCATAATTTTCTTTTAATTCACCTTTAGGTCCTTTAACAATAACTTCACTAGGATTTATTGTTACAGTTACACCTTCAGGAATAATTAATTCTCTTTTTCCAATACGACTCATAATCAATTTTCCTTACCATATATAGGCAAGTACTTCTCCCCCTAAGCCTTTGGCCCTAGCTTCTGCATCAGTTAGTAATCCTTCAGAAGTTGATATGATTGCTATTCCTAAATTATTAAGAACATGAGGAAGTTCATCACTTTTCGCATATACTCTTAATCCAGGTTTACTAATTCTTTTAAGACCGATTATAACTCTTTCTTTTTTAGCGCCATATTTTAATTCGATATCTATCGTATCACCTTTAGTATCTTTATTATATTTATAGGCTGTTATATATCCTTCTTTTTTAAGAATTTCAGCAATTCCTAATGTCATCTTAGATCCTAACACTGTAACGTTTTTATACTTCATTGTATTAGCGTTACGTATTCTTGTTAACATATCTGCTATATAATCGCTTACCATATTATCTTCTCCTTACCAACTTGATTTCGTTACGCCAGGTATTTGGCCTTTACTTGCTAATTCTCTAAAGCAAATACGGCATAATTTGTATTTTCTTAATACGCTATGTGGGCGTCCACATCTTTCGCATCTAGTATAAGCACGAGTTGAAAATTTTGGTGTTTGTTTAGATTTTATTATTAAACTTTTTCTTGCCATAACTTCATCTCCTACTTTCTAAATGGCATTCCGAAGGCGCTTAATAAAGCGTGTGCTTCTTCGTTTGTTTTTGCTGTAGTAACAAATACAATATCCATACCTCTTATTTTTAATATATTATCATAGTCAATTTCTGGGAATATTAATTGTTCTTTTATTCCTAAAGTATAATTTCCTCTACCATCATAAGCTTTATTATTTAAGCCACGGAAATCTCTTACACGAGGAATAGCAACTTTAATTAATTTTTCTAAGAAATTGTACATATTTTCGCCACGTAGGGTTACTTTAGCACCAATTGATACACCAGCACGTAGTTTAAAACTAGAAATTGATTTTTTAGCCTTAGTTATAACTGGCTTTTGACCAGTGATAATTTCTAAGTCCTTAGCAGCTGCTTCAACAAATTTTGAATCTTGACTGCCTTCACCAACGCCCATATTTATAACTATTTTTTCTAACTTAGGAATTTGCATTGCTGACGCATATTTAAATTCTTTAGCTAGTTCTGGTTTAATCTTTTCTTCATATAATTTTTTAAATGTACTCATTTTATCACCCTATGCCACTTTCTTTTCAGTTTTCTTCTTGGCTGGTTCTTTTTTAGTTTCTTCTTTTAAGACTTTTACATTTGATGCATGAATAGGGGCTTCTCTTTCAATAATGCCACCTTTGTCATTGGTATTAGTTGGTTTTTGGTGTTTCTTAATAATATGAACACCTTCAACTAATACTTTGTTTTCTAATTTAAAAGTTTTTAGTACTTTGCCTTCTTTGCCTTTATTAGCTCCAGCAATAACTTTAACTTTATCTCCAACTTTTACAAACATATCATCACCTATAATACTTCTGTCGCAAGTGATACTATCTTCATGTAATCTTTATCACGAAGTTCACGAGCAACAGGCCCTAAAACTCTAGTTCCAATTGGAGTCTTATCATCTTTGATTAAAACGCAAGCATTATCATCAAATTTGATATATGAACCATCGTCTCTTCTAACTCCTTGAACGCTTCTTACAATAACAGCTTTTACTACTTTACCTTTTGGTGTTGTGCTATTTGGAATAGCCTTTTTTACTGTCGCAACAACAACATCACCAATGTTAGCTGTTTTAACTTTACTGCCGCCAAGAACTCTAATAACTAGAACTTCTCTAGCTCCTGAGTTATCGGCAACTTTTAATCTACTTTCTTGTTGAACCATGATAACCCTCCTTATAAGATAACAGCTTTTTCAAGTACTTTTACTAACTCATATCTTTTTAATTTAGATAATGGTCTAGTGCTTGATATTAAAACTGTATCCCCTTCTTTAGCAGTATTTTTTTCATCATGTGCATAATATTTTTTAGAATATTTTACACGTTTTTTATAAAGGGGATCTTTACGATAAGTTTCAACTAAAACGGTGATTGTTTTATCACATTTAGCACTTACTACTTTACCAATTAATTCCGTTTTCTTACTTTCCATTATTATCCACCTTTCCATTTTGTCTTTCTTTTAAGACTGTTTTCATTCTAGCAACAGCTTTACGAGTATTTTTTAAATCAGATGGTTTATCAAGTGATCCTGTTGCGTGTTTCATTCTAAGATCAAATAAAGTCTTTTTTAACTCATCAATCTTTTTAACTAAATCTGTATCACTTAATTTTCTAATTTCATTAATCTTCATTACTGTCACCAGCCTTTTCTTCTCTTTTGACAAACTTACATGTAACAGGTAATTTATGCATTGCTAATCTAAATGCTTCTCTTGCTGTAGCTTCATCAATTTCACCTATTTCAAACATAATTTTGCCTTCTTTAACTACTGCTACCCATTCCTCAACAGAACCTTTTCCAGTACCTTGTCTGGTTTCTAAAGGCTTCTTTGTTAATGGTAAGTGTGGGAAAATATTAATCCATACTTTGCCGCCACGTTTCATATAACGAGTCATCGCAATACGAGCAGCTTCAATTTGACGAGCACTTATCCATGCTCCTTCTTTTGCCATTAAACCATAGTCACCTTGATTTAACTTGGTGTTTCCTCTGGCATGACCATCATAACTAATGCGATGTGATTTTTTATATTTAGTTCTTTTTGGTATCAACATTAGTATCAACTCCCTTATCTTGTTTTTTGGTATTTAATACTTCTCCAGTATAAATCCATACTTTAACACCAATTTTGCCATAAATCGTTTGTGCTGTACTTGTGGCATAATCAATATTAGCTCTTAAAGTATGAAGTGGAACAGTACCTTCTACATACCATTCAGTACGAGCCATTTCAGCTCCACCAAGTCTTCCTGAAACAGCAGTTTTAATTCCTTTTGCTCCAGCTTTCATGGCATTTCTTATCGCTCTTTTTTGAGCTCCCCTAAATGGTCCTCTATTAGCAATTTGATAAGCAATTGAATCAGCAACTAATTTAGCATTTATATCTGGTTGTTTTACTTCAACGATAGAAATATAAATTTCTTCATCAACTAATTTATTTAATGCTTTTCTTAACTTATCAATATCTTCGCCACCACGGCCAATTATGACACCTGGTCTTGCAGTATTAATTGTAATATCAGTTCTTTTTTTATTTCTCTCAATGATTATTGAAGCAACAGCTGCTTCTTTTAATGCTTTTTCAAGAAATTCACGAATCTTAAGATCCTTATTTAAATAAGTAGCGTAATCTTTTGATGCATACCATTTTGAATCCCAAGTTTTATTAACACCAAGTCTATAACTGACTGGATTTACTTTTTGACCCATATATTAAGCACCAACCTTTCCGTCACTTACTTTTACAGTAATATGACTTGTTCTCTTATCACGTCTATCAACTTTAGTACGAGATCCAAACTTAATTCTTTTAAGAACTGGACCACCATTAATAAAGCATTCTGAGATAATTAAATCTTCTTTGTTTAATCCTAAGTTATTAGTAGCATTAGCAGTAGCTGATTTTAAAACTTTGATAATTAAACGACTTGCTAAAGTGTTAGTTGCTTCTAAAATACTTTCCGCAACAACAACTTTTTTGCCTCTGATAAGATCTAATGTCATTCTGGCTTTTCTTGGTTTAATCATTGCACTTTTGTGAATTGCATAAGCTTCCATTAGCTACCTCCTAACTTTCTTTTTTATTTCCAGCATGGCCGGTAAATTTACGGGTTAAAGAAAATTCACCTAGTTTATGTCCTACCATATCTTCTGTAATATAAACAGGAATAAACTCTTTGCCATTGTGGACTGCTATTGTATGACCAATAAAATCTGGGTAGATAGTTGATCTTCTTGACCAGGTTTTAATAACTTCTTTTTTGCCATTTTCATTATTCTTTCTTATTTTATTTAATAATCTATCAAATACATAAGGGCCTTTTTTTAAACTTCTAGCCATTTTTTCTACCTCCTAGGTTTCTTTCTACTTACAATAAGCTTATTTGATTTATTTTTGTTTTTTCTAGTTTTATAGCCAAGAGCTGGTTTACCCCAAGGAGTAACTGGCCCTTTTCTACCAATTGGTGTTCTACCTTCACCACCACCATGTGGATGGTCATTAGGGTTCATAGCTGAACCTCTATTGGTTGGGCGAACGCCCATATGACGTTTGCGTCCTGCTTTACCTAAATTAACAAGTTCAGCATCTTCGTTACCAACAACTCCAACTGTAGCCATACAAGTTTCTAAAACTTTACGCATTTCGCTACTTTGAAGTCTTAACATAACATATTTGCCTTCTTTGCCAAGAATTTGAGCACTTGCTCCAGCAGCTCTACATAATTCGCCGCCTTTTTTTGGTTTTAACTCAATATTATGAATTACAGTACCAACTGGAATGTTTTTCAAAGGTAATGCATTTCCAACTCTAATATCAGCATTTTCGCCACTAGAAATTATCATATTAACTTTTAAATCTTTAGGAGCGATAATATATCTTTTTTCGCCATCTTTATAAGCGATTAAAGCAATATTAGCATTTCTATTTGGATCATATTCAATTGATACTACTTTACCAGTAACATCAAACTTATCACGTTTAAAGTCGATGATACGGTATTTTTGTTTAGCTCCTCCACCAATATGTCTAACAGTCATTCTGCCTTGATTATTTCTTCCACCAGTTTTACTTTTTGATACAGTTAAACTTTTTTGTGGTTTCTTAGCAGTTATTTCACTGTTTATTAAAGTGGACATGCCTCTTCTACCATTAGTAGTAGGTTTATAATTTTTTACTGGCATTACTAATCATCCTCCCTAAACATCTATTCTTTGGCCATCAACTAAAGTGATGATAGCTTTTTTAAATGTTTTAGTTTGACCGGTATGTTTACCGACTCTTTTATCTTTTGGCTTAGTAATCGAAGTATTAACACTTGCCACTTTAACACCAAAAGCTTCTTCAATTGCTTGTTTAATTTCAAATTTATTAGCTTTCTTACTTACTTTAAAAATATAAGTTTTCCCATCTTGAGCAAGACGACTAACTTTTTCCGTTATTAACGGTGCAATAATAATATCTCTCATTATTTAAGCACCTCCTCAACATATTTTACTGATGCTTCATCAAGTACTAAAGTACCACTATTTATAACATCTAAAATGTTAATTTCTTTAGCCATGATATGACCAATATTAGTTAAGTTTCTACTTGCCATATATAGATTTTCATTTTCTTCAACTGTAACAAATAAAACTTTTTTACTAACTTTTAAAGCTTTTAAAATATCATTTAATTCTTTAGTCTTCAAAGTAGGTAACATCATTGCTTCAACAACCACTAATTCTTTATTTTGGAATTTAGTTGATAAAGCACTCTTAATAGCAATAACTCTTTCTTTTTTATTCATCTTAATGGTGTTTTCTTTGCTGGTTAAAGCAAATGTATGGCCACCACCAACCCAAACTGGGCTTCTTTTTTGACCAGCACGAGCACGTCCTGTTCCTTTTTGTTTCCATGGCTTTTTACCACTACCACTTACTTCACCACGAGTTTTAGTTTTCTTTGTGCCTTGGTTTTGTGAAGCTAATGATAATCTTAGAGCTTTACTTAGAATATCTTTATTTATCTCAATATTCCAAATACCATCTTCTAAAGTAATATCTTTTACTTTTTCACCATTTAATTTTATTAAACTTACTTTAGCCATGATTATTCACCTGCCCCTTCTTCAGTTGCTTGTTCTTCTGTTACTTCTTCACTAGGTTGTTCTTCAACTGTTTCAGCAGATGTAGATGGAGTAGTTACTTCTTCTATATTTTCTACTTCAGCTTCTTCAATTACTTCATCAACAACAGTTTCAACTTCTTCATAGTTAACCAATTCAATTGGTACAACTTTCTTAGGTGATCCTTTAACAGCTGATCTAATTAATACTAAGCCATTTTTAGGTCCTGGTACATTACCACTTACTAAAATATAGTTTTCATTAGCATTTACTTCAACAATTTTTAAGTTTTGAACTGTAATTGTTTCATGTCCCATGTGTCCTGGTAACTTTTTAGCCTTAAATACTCTCATCGGTCTCATTGTACCAAGAGAACCTGGTCCTCTATGATATCTAGATCCATGAGACATTGGCCCACGAGTTTGATTAAAACGCTTGATAGCGCCTTGAAAGCCCTTACCTTTACTTGTTCCAGTAACATCAACTGTTTCTCCAGAAGCAAATAAATCTGCGCCTATTTGGTCTCCTACAGTATAAGCGCCTTCCATATTTCTCATTTCTTTTAAGAAGCGCTTAGGAGTGGTGTTAGCTTTTTTTGTGTGTCCCATACTAGCTTTACTAGTATTTTTTTCTTTTTTATCACAGAATGCTAATTGAATGCTGTTATAGCCATCTATCTCATTAGTCTTAACTTGAGTAACAACATTAGGTGTTACTTCAACTACTGTGACTGGAATTAATTTTCCATCTTTCGTAAAAACTTCGGTCATGCCGATTTTACGACCTAAGATTCCTTTCATACTTTCTTCCTCCAACTATTATAATTTTATTTCAATGTCTACGCCACTTGGCAAATCCAAATGAGATAAAGCATCAATTGTTTCTTTACTAGGGTCTTTAATATCAATAAGTCTTTTATGAGTACGCATTTCAAATTGTTCTCTTGCGTCTTTATATTTATGTACTGCACTTAAAACCGTTACTTTTTCAATCTCGGTTGGAAGTGGTACTGGACCTGATACAATTCCTCCAGTTCTTTTTACTGTTTCAATTATTCTAACAGCTGCTTGATCAAGAATTCTATGATCATAAGCTTTTAGTCTAATACGAACTTTTTCTTTTGACATTTTCATGTCCTCCCTTCGTCTATATCTAGTACAGACTTGCTCCGCGCAAATAACCTGACATTAGGAAAGATGTAAGCAACTCAACCTAGTGTGTCAGCAACCTCACGCCTCTCAGCAGTCATACAACGAAGATTATAGCAATATCTAAGCCTTTTGTCTAGGGGTAAAATGTAACTTTAATACTAAAAAAATAACTCTTGAAAGAGTTATTTAAATAGTTTGCTAAATGTTTTAATCATCTGAGCGGTATACCCAACTTCATTATCATACCAAGCCACTACTTTTACTAGTTGTTTACCATCTGATTCAACAATATTAGTTAATAAGCCATCAACCAAAGCGCCAATTCTTTTACCTAATATATCACTAGATACAATTGGATCTTCAGTATACATAATAGTATCATTTTGGTTAGTTTTAAATAAATTATTAATTTCTTCTTTTGTGGTGTTCCTTTTTAGTTCTAAAGTTACATCAATAAGTGATCCATCACTTACTGGAACACGGTAAGCACAACCATCAAGCTTGTCTTTTAATTCTGGTATAACTAAACCAATGGCGCTAGCTGCTCCAGTTGAAGATGGCACAATATTTTGTGCTGCTGCTCTACCCCTTCTTGACTCTATGCCTTTTTTATGAGGAATATCTAGAGTCTCTTGATCATTAGTATAAGCATGGACTGTTACCATAAAGCCTTTAACAATACCAATGTTATCATTAATAATTTTTAGGACTGGGGCTAAACAATTAGTTGTGCAACTAGCTGCCGAAACAACTTTTTCACTACCGTCTAAAATACTATCATTAACATTGTAAACAATCGTTTTCATTTCCCCTTTACCAGGAGCACTAATTAAAACTTTTTTAGCCCCGGCATTAATATGCTTCATCGCTTCATTATAATCAGTAAACTTACCAGTGCATTCTAACACTACATCAACATCTAAATCTCTCCAAGGAAGTTTCTCTGGATCAGTTTCATTAAATACTTGGACTTTTTCGCCATTAAAGATAATGCCATTATCATCATTCGTTATATAATTTGGATAAAAAGAACGATGATTAGTATCATATTTTAAATAGTAAGCTAAGTCCCTAGCCGATGTTAAATCATTAATTGCCACTACTTTATATTCCTTATTTAGTATTAATTCGCGAAAGGCTAATCTACCAATTCTACCAAAACCATTAATTGCTACTTTTATCATTTTTTATTCCTTCTTTCTAATGAGGATCAAATATACTATTACCAATAAATTCTCTTAATATCGAACTGCCCGGCAAATATTCGCTAGTAATAGGAAAATATATTCTTAAATATCCTAGTAATCTTCTTGCTTCTTCATAATAAGGCGAATTAACTGGAACAGAGTATAAAAGCGGTTCAGCATATACTTTTAGTATTCCTAGTTCAAATATTGAAGCAGTGTTAATAATATCATCAACCTCTTCTTGATAAGGGAAAATATATTCCTCTTCACCACGACGAACTTTCTGCCAACCAGCAATCGTTTCATCAACTAAGTATCCTCTAAATACTGAGTCCCTAACTATTCTTCTTATAAGTCTTAAATCAACAGTTGAGATATGATTATGTTTATCAATTCTAAGGGGCATAAAAGGACTTACATAAATTTTATATTTTAAAGTATTATCAATATATGAAGTTAAATTATTATTTAAACAATGGATGCCTTCTAATATGATGACATCATTTGAATTAAGTTTTACTACTCTGCCTTTATATTCTTTCTTACCAGTAAAGAAGTTAAACTTAGGCATTGATACTTCTTCACCGTTTAACAAACTGCCTAATTGATTATTCAAAAGTGAGATATCTAAATTATCTGGTGATTCAAAGTCTATTTCACCATTTAAATCTTTAATATATTCTTCTTTTTCTTTAAAATAATCATCAGCCGAAATAATAATTGAATTTATTCCATTATATTTTAAATATAACGATAACTTATGAGCACTTGTGGTTTTGCCAGAAGATGAAGGTCCAGCCATTAAAATTAATTTGATTTGTTTATTTAAACTTATTTTACTAGCTATTTCTTTAAACTGATTATCAATATATATTTCATTAATTTGAATAAACTCTCTTATTTTATTTTTAGAAATTAAATCATTTAAACTAGAAACATAAGGAGTCTTTAGATCGTTTAACCACCCGCGATAACAAGAAAAGCATTCCAATGTTTTATCATACTTTCTAAATTCTGGAATCTTATTATTACTTCTAGCTGTAGGAAATCTTAGTAGCAAATGATTATCATCAATTAAATCAATCGCAAACTTATTTATGGCTTTAGTACTATAAGGTAAATCGGCGTAGAAGTAATTAAAATAATTCTTTAATTTAAAAAACACCACTGTACTATTTGATAAATTTTGAATATTTTTAGCTTTTTCAATTTCATCATTTTTAAGTAAAAAATTAATTGCTTCTTTTTTCTTAACAGTTATCTTCTCAAACAGAAGATCCATATCAACTATTTCTTGAACTTTATTAATAATTCTTTGAACGTTTAGAGAAGTTAACTTTTCACCAATTTTCACTTCAGCATAAAGACCTTTATCTAAAGAATTTAAATATTCAATGTTGGCTTCTTCACCGAAAAGATCTTTAAGAGCTGTAATAAGAATGAATTTAAGACCAGCTAAATACATCGTCTGACCATTTATATCATTAACATCAATAAACTTTATTTCACAATTATTTTTAATCTTATCATATAAAGGAAAAACAATATTATTTATTTTGGCGGCAATAATTGGGTTAGCTAATTTATCTTGAAAATATTTACTCAACTCAAAAAGAGTTATACCAATTGGATACGTATTTATTATGCCATTTATTTTAAGTTCAATATTACTATTCAATTTAATCCCTCTTATTCTACTAAATATTATACTATTTCCAATAAAAAAAGCCAAGGCTTTTATTTGGCTTTTAGCAACTAATATTTGTTGTTGTACTATTAGTATTATTGTATTCAGTAAGCGTTTCTTTTTCTAAGATACCATTATTAAATGTCCCACTTATTTCTCTCAAAAAATAATTACCAGGTTCTGCTTGATTACATTCATAGCTATAGTAAATGAGTTTATTATCAACTATTTTATAATAAGTACTAGAAAACTCAATATTATTTAAAGTATTTATTTCTAAACTACCAAGGCCTAAACTAGCAACTACTTGTTTATTAGTTATATCAACAACATCCAATGCTTTTTCATCCACTAGTGTATTGTTGGTTGCTATGTAACCAATTACTAAGTAACGATTATCTAAAACATCAATTTTAATATCTGGGCTATAGTTAGTTAATTCTGATACTAAATAGGTATTAGGTTTAAAAGTATAAACTAAGATATCATCCCAATATAAATTCATTGTTAAATCGACAACTTCAGAGCTACCTACTAAGTAACTTGCTGATTTAGTAATTTTTAAAACCAAATCCTTTTCAACACCACTTATACTAACATCAGCAATGGTTTTTACGCAGAAATAACTTTCTAAAGTATCACAATCACCATTAGTAAAATTGAAGCTAGTTAAAACTGGTTCTTCTTTAATTTCTTTTTCAATTTCTTTAGCTGGCCAATTTAAGTATAAAATACCACTTAAGAAAACAATTAATAAGCCAATTATAATAAGTAAAACTTTTTTCATATTATATCCCTCTATTCTCATTATGATTATACTATATTTTTAGTTTTTGACAATTCTTTTTTTTAATTCATTAATTTTTCTGATATGGTGATTTATATAAGATTTGGTAACTTTCTTTTCAATTTCTAAACTAATTATATTAGCGAGTTCCTCATAAGATGTTTCTGGATATTGTAAGCGATATTTAGCTACTTCTTTAGTTTTGTCATCTAAAAGATCAAAGAATTTATGTTTTTGTAAATATTTAATGTCTTCAATTTGTTTCATTCCGGCATTAATAATTTTTTCTTGATTAGCAAGCTCACAATTATTTAATCTATTAACCATGTTTTTATGATCTTTATATATTCTAATATCTTCAAAATAAAATAAAGAATTAATGGCTCCAAACATTTTTAATATATCACTAATATTTTCTGATGATTTTATATATATCATATAGCCATTATCTCTAACAATGATTTTGCTGTTAAAATTAAAATGATGTAATAATTTATTAATAAAACTAGCTTCACTTTTTATGTCTGTTAAGATTTCAAAATGATAACCGCTAGTTGATGGATCACTAATATTGCCTGCTCCTATAAAAGCTCCTTTTAAATAAGATTTCTTTTCTTCATCAGATTCTAAGTTGTCTTTAATAGTTTTTAAGTCTTTTAAAATTAAATCAACTTTTTGGTTAATTTTTAATATATATATTTGTTTAACTCTAAATCTTTTTTGAGTTCTAACTGTTATGTTAATATCAATATTATAAGTTTCTTTAATGGTTTTATAAATTCTTCTTGCTACTTTTGCATTTTCAATCACAAAAGTAAGCTTGTTTTTACTTAGTTTGCCATTAGTATTAAGATAAGCAGCTAAAAAGATTCTTGCTGCTACTGGTTCAAGATCAATTAATGATAATTCTTCTTTTATTTTGGTTGTAAATGTCATATTAATCTCCGTAATTTAGTATAACATAAAAAGCACTTTAGGTGCTTAGTATGTTTTTTGATTTTAGGACTCTTTATCTATCATATCAGTCAAATCTTTGCTAGCTAGTTCCATTAATTTCAAAAATTTATTTGGGTCTACTACTTCTTCAAGTTCATTTTTAGTTATGACCTCACAAATGGTAAAATTTTTGTAATTTGTTTTATCAACCAAATATAAATAATTTTTACCATCAAGCATAAGGTTACTAGCAATTACATAAGTGTTACCATCACTTAGTTTTAATTCTTCTCCTCTATTATTCATAGTTATTTGCCTCCCATTTGTGGCTCATTATTTTCTTCTGATAAAATAGAATCTAACTTATCAACTTTGTTTTTAGATTTCAAATATTTACCCGCATTATTTACCATGTTTCTAAAGAAATCCAAAGCAGCAATCGGCAACACTACTCCAATTGGACCCAAATCAACTGCTAATTTTTTTAATGATTGCCAAGTACTAACCTTTTCCAAAATTTTGGAAATTATGTCCTGCATATTCAAGTTACTAAAATCTGCAAATTTATTTAAGTCTCCACCGCTTATGTAATTTAAATAGGCAAAAAACATAGCTATGCATGTCGCTGCCCCAATAGCACTTAATACTGCTGCTCCTTTGCTAACTTCTGCATCTCTCTGAAGGCCATCTCTTTCTAAAATAGTTAATCTTCTCGCAATTATTGGTTCTTGATTTAAATTTTCTGGATTCTCTGTATTCATATTTCACCTCTCTATTTAATTATAACACTTTTGTTTAATATCTGCTGCTCCAACTAGAACCTGAAGGCAAATAATTCATTGGATTAACACTGCTAGCAATAAAACTACTCCAAGATGAATAGCCATCTTTGCCAGCGCCTAAATAATGACCTTTTGATACCCCGAAGTGAAGGTGAGCTCCAGTAGAGCATCTATCCCAAGTTGATTGAGAACCACCACCAACAGTACCAATCTGAGTACCGGCTGAAACAATATCACCAACTTTAACATTATAAGAAAGTAAATGGGCATATTGCGTTGTATAAGCTTTACCTAAAACATTATGATGAATATATATTATGTTCCCTCCGCACCTCGCTTTTTTGGTAATTGCCGCCACCATACCCAAAGCTGCTGCATAAACAGGGGTACCTTCTTTGTTACCACCGACATCTATCGCATTATGAAATGATACTCTATGGGTTATTGGACTAGTTCTATATCCCCAAGAACTAGTTATTCTTCCTTTAACAGTTGGCCTTATGAAACCAGTTGCCGAACCAATCTTAACACAATCACTTAGCTTTTGAGTTTCACTATTACATACTGTTTTATAATAATCAATTAAAGCTTCTTGGTTTTTTATTTGATCATTTATATCTTCATTTAGTTCGTTTAATTCAGATAGTTTGTTCCCCAAACTTTTTATCGCATTACTATATTCAGCTTTCATTGATTCAAGTTCAACATTACGTGCTTCTAAATCTAATTTTAACTGTTCATTTTCTGCAATTAAAGCTTCCATTTTCTCAACAGTTTCTTTATTGTATGAAGATAATTGTTCAACAATGGCTGTTCTCATAATTAAATCTGTTGTACTAGAAGCTCCGGAAATATATTCTAAGTAAGCACTATCACCATTAGATAATTGCATAAATCTTAATAATTCATCAATGGCTTTTTTCGCTTCAGCGATCTTAGCATTACTTTCAACTATTTTCGCTTCTGCTTCAGTTACTTTAACCTCGATTTGCTCTTGCTCTTTATAAGCATTATATATTGCATTCTTTTTAGTATTTATTTGTGATTGGGTTTGACTCTTAGCATTTTGATTATCAATCTTTTCTTGCTTTAAAGCTGCTAGTTCATCTTTTAAATCAAGAATTGTTTCCGCTTCTTTAGTTGCTCCATTTACACTAGTTGGATTAGCAAAAAAAGGAATAACAAGAGTTATTAATAAACAAAACAAAGAAAAATATTTAAAAAACTTTTTCATATTTTTAAATACTTCCTTACTGCTCGGTAACTACCAATAACACCAACTACGCTACCAATTGCTATTAAAATTAAAGCAACATAGAAAATAAAATAATTAGGGTTTATTAGTTTAATAATTTTTGATAGTAAATAGCCACCTAATTTATCATAGGTTAAAATATAGCCATAGATGGTAAATATTACCGGTATAATAGCTCCAATAAGACCTAGAACAAACCCCTCAACTAAAAATGGTAATTTAATAACTAAGTTACTAGTTCCAATTAAACGCATTATTTCAATTTCTGTTTTACGAGAAATAATTGTTAGTTTAATAGTATTACTAATTAAGAACGCTGTTACTAATACTAAAGATACCACAATAACAATGGAAGTTTTTTTAACGGCATCAAAAATCATTACTAGTTTATCAACCATTTCTTCGCCATATTTTACTGTATCTACTTTATTTAATTTGGCTATCTCTTTAGCAGTATCACCTATCTTATCAACATCTTTAACTTTTAATAAGAATTCATTTTGCAAAGGATTTTCAGCTTCAGTCCAAGAAGACATAATTGAATTGAATACTGATGATTCATTTTGCATCTCTAATTTTACGGCTTCTTTATCTTTAAATACCATTTCTTCAACTATAACATTATCAACCGTTTTAATATTTTCCGTTAACAAATTAACATCATCTGATGTTGAATCACGATCCATAAATACTACTATTGTTAGGTCTTCTTCTAAATCTTTAGTAAATGAGTTAACATTGGCCGAAAGAATTATGGCAACCGAAACTAATATCAAAGTAATTGTTGTACAAGTAATTGAAGCAAAACTTAAACTAAAGTTACGAAAAACACTCTTAAAGGCGTCTTTAATATTGCTCTTTAAAATTCTAAATATTTTCATGAGCTTTATACCTGCCTTTCAAATAATCACCAGCTAGAATACCATTTTCAATTAAAATAACTCGTTTCTTCATCTTGTTAACAATTTCTTTATCATGAGTAGCCATAATAACTGTGGTCCCCATCTCTTTATTTATTTCTTCAATAACTGTAACTACTTCTTTAGAAAGATCTGGATCTAAATTTCCAGTTGGTTCATCGCAAATTAAAATTTTTGGTTCATTAACAATTGCTCTCGCAATACAAACTCTTTGTTGTTCACCACCAGATAATTGATTAGGAAAACAACGGTTTTTTTCTTTTAAACCAACTCTTCCTAAGGCTTTATTTACTTTTTCTTTTATCTCGCTTTCTTTCATACCAATATTCTCTAAACCAAAAGCAACATTTTCATAAACAGTTAGTTTAGGAAGCAACTTAAAATCTTGGAAAACAATACCAATTTTTCTTCTAAACTTATATACCTTGCAATTTTTTAATTTAGCAACATTAACACCGCCAACGATGACTTCACCCTTAGTTGGTTTTTCTTCTCTATATAACATTTTTATTAAAGAAGACTTGCCACTACCGCTTGCTCCTATAACAAAAACAAATTCGCCCTTTTCAATTTCTAAATTAAAATTAGCTAAGGCAGTTACACCATTTTTATATACTTTATAACAATTTTTAACTTCAATTAGCTTCACTACAATACCACCTTAATAAAAATTATATCACTAAACCCTTTTTAAATGAATGGTAAATTGGCTCTCTTGACACCACCCATGACCTCATAGCAATCATTAATTACTAAAAAAGCTCTAGGATCAATTTCCAAAATTGTTTCTTTAAATAAGAAATAATCCCTAGTTCTTACCACACACATTAACATTTTATCTTTTTCACAGGAATAACCACCTTCAATATTTAAGACTGTAACTCCAGTATTTATTTCCTCAATAATATATTTTTTTATCTTATCAACTTTCTTGGTATATATAAAAAACATTTTACTATCTGATATACCAAGTAATATACGATCTACTAAAGTAGAGTTCAAAAACAAGATCATAATTGTATAAACAACTTTTTCATAACCAAAGAAATAACCACCACCAAGAACTATTGTGGCATTAATAATTAACATAATTGTTCCAAAAGACATCTTCTTCTTTTCACCAAATATTTGACCAATGATATCTGTCCCACCAGTTGTAAAACCAGTTTTATATATTAAGCCGCTTCCTGTACCAAGCATTAATCCTGATATTAAAACCATAATTATATCGCTTTCAAAGTTAATATTTAATTTGCTTACCAAAGGAGCTGTTAAAGTAATAAATAAAGGAAATAACAAAGAACCAACAACTGATTTAGAAGTCTTCTTCCAACCAAGAATAAAGAAACTAACAATAAGTAACAAAGTATTAACTAAATAAATAAACATTACCGGTTCAATATAAATAATCTTTTTTAAAATAATTGCTAAACCAGAAACACCACCAATAACAAGATTATTTGGTAATAAAAACATGTTATAGTTTACTGCTACTAAAAACATTCCTAATAAAAATAATACCGACCTAAAAAAAAGTTTTCTTTTCTTCTTCATAATTACTTACTCCTACTATAATGATTATACTATATTTTAATCATAAATTAAAACTATAATTACAAAGTCTTTTATGTTATAATTTTTTATAGTAAGAAGGTATAGTATGGATATGTTTTTTTATATTTTTTTAACTTTAATTATATTGTTTTGTTTAATAGTATTTTTCTATTTAAACATTTTTAATAAGATTCAAAAACTAAAAATTAGAATTGATGAAGCAGAAACTATTGTTGATGATATGTTAAGAGCTAGATATGATTTATTGACAAGAATAAATAATATTATTATTAATGTTTTAGAGCATAATTATTTTAAGGATTTAGATGATTTAAAAAATAAAAAAATCAGTAACTTCGATATGGATCGTAAAATTACTGAAAGTATTAGCTTATATGAAAAGATTAAAAATGATCATAAAGAATTAATTAATAATGATAAGCTTCAAGAAATTGATTCAGAGTTAAAAATTAATAATGAAAGACTAGAAGCAGCTAAAGCTTATTTTAATATTAACACTTTAAAATTTAATAGTTTAATAAAGACTTTCCCAGCTATTTTTATTGCCAGAATTCATAATATCAAAATTAAAAATTGCTTTGATGGCAAAAATCTAAATGACGATGATATAAACGATTTTAAATTATAATTTATTTAAATCCCAATTAATTGGTGAGATATTATTCTTAATTAAGAAAGCATTAGTTTTAGAAAAAGGCTTGCTGCCAAAGAAACCGTTACGACAAGCAAATGGTGAAGGGTGAGAAGACTCAATAACTAAATGCTTTTTATTTGTAATTAAAACCTTTTTTACTTTAGCAAAATTACCCCATAAAATAAAGACTACTGGCTCTTCTTTTAAGTTTATAACTTTAATTATATAATCAGTTAATAATTCCCATCCTAAGTTTTTATGACTCGCAGCCTTGTCTTTTTCAACAGTTAAGATAGCATTTAAAAGCAATACACCTTCTTTAGCCCACTTAGTTAAGTTACCATATTTAGCTGGTTTTATATTTAAATCAGCTTCTAATTCTTTATAAATGTTTTTTAGAGACGGTGGAATTGGCATGCTATCTGGTACAGAAAATGATAATCCATCAGCTTTACCAGTATTAAAATATGGATCTTGGCCAATAATAACAACTTTTACTTTCTCATATGGCGTTAATTTTAATGCCGCAAATATATTATCTTTAGCCGGAAATATATCTTTAGTTTTATACAAAGCTAAAACATTATCATAAAACTTATGAAATCCTTCGCTTTCCCAAATAAGTTTTAATTTTTCATCCCAACTATTGCCAATCATTTTAACCTCACTTATGATATGTTTCATTATTAATAATTTTAAAAGCTCTATATATTTGTTCTAAAAGTATCCCTCTAAATATACCATGCGGAAAAGTTAACTTAGAAAAAGATATTTGCTTATTAACCAAGTCTTTTACCTCTTTATTAACCCCATCTGAGCCACCAATAATAAAAGTAATATTACTATTAAAATTAAAAGTATTATTAATTAGATTACTAAAGTCTTTAGAGTCTAAAGCTTCTCCTTTAACATCTAACAAAATATTAAAGTCTTTTTTATTAATTTTATTAATTAGCTCTTTGCTCTCCGAATTAATATCACTATCTTTTAGTTCAAGCATTTCAATTTTGTGGTATTTTTTAATTCTTTTTAAATAGTCATTGATTAGGTCTTCTAAATACTTTTCTTTTATTTTACCAATACATATTATCTTTATCATATTATAATTATCTCACTTACTTCATTTTGTCTGGCACAAGAAACATTCTTAAAATTGATATCGTATTCTTTCATTTTATTTAAAAATGTTTCTAAAGCAATATCTTCATTATTATTTTCTTCGCTTAAATGAGCTAAAACAACTTTTTTAGTATCATCACCAATTAACTTTGCTAAGTATGTAGCGGTATCTTCATTACATAAATGCCCTTCGGCGGATAATATTCTTCTTTGTAACCACAAAGGATATTTTCCTTCTCTTAACATTTTAGGATCATGGTTACTCTCAACTATATACAAGTTTTTATTTTTAATTTTGTTAAAATATCTTTGATTTAAATAACCAGTATCAGTTATATAGACTAAAGAAGATTCAGTTTCTGTTATTAAAAAACCCCTGGAATCAGTACTATCATGGCTAGTATTAATTATTTCAATACTTAAGTCATTAAAAAGCAAATCACCTTCATAAATAAGATAATTCAAGTCAGGATTAAGCCTTTTTAATTCTTTGTGCATTTTAGGAGTTACACATATTTGGGCTTTATGATCTTTGCCAAAATTTTCAATATATTTTATATGATCAATATGTAGATGAGTAATTAATATGTAATTAATATCATCGATATCAATATTTATTTTTTTTAATTCTTGATTAATATATTTTACACTTACACCTAAATCGATTAAAATTTTAAATTCTTTAGTTTCAACATAAGTAGCATTTCCCTTGGAGCCACTTGCTAATATCATTGCTTTCATTATTGATATAGCTTTAAAGGATTAATTGTATAGCTACCACCACCCCAAGGCATCCCTACCCAGATTCCAAAATGTAAGTGTGTTCCGGTTGCAAAACCAGTTTTACCCATCGTACCAATAACATTGCCTCTTTTTACAGTATCGCCTACTTTAACATATCTTTCATCAAGATGGGCATACTCAGAGAAGTAACCATTTAAGTGATCTATTTGAATAACATTACCGCCTTTTGATTGACGCCCAGAAAAAATTACAATGCCAGCTTCAATTGCCATAATTGGTGAACCGTGGCGACCAGCAATATCGATTGCTCTATGAAAATCTCCCCAGCGATAACCATAAGGACTAGTAATGCTATATGGCGATACAGTTGGCCATTTCCAAGCACCATTATCATTTGGTGATACAGTTCCTTGTAAGCCCCTAACAATTATTTTAGGAATAGCTGGTTTTATTTCAACTTCAACACCGAATTCGACATCAACAACATCGCCGTTAAGATAAGTGACTTCTTGAGTATTTCTCGTTATACCGTTTTCACCATTTTGCTTAACATATTTTGCTCCTGAAGATAAACTAGCGCTGTATTCATACTCTGTATCAAACGCTTTTTCTTCGTCAGCAACAACGTGCTTTTTATAAACAAGACCAACCACAGGATCTAAAAGGCCAATATTAACAATTTGACCTGGTGATAATAATTGGTTTTCACTAGCAAAAGTTGGATTGGCAATTAAAAACTCTTGAGTGTTTAATTGATGATTATAAGCAATAGTAGCAATATCTTCACCAGATTTTACAACATAGGTTTTCTGTTTTTCAGTGGTACCAAAAAGTAAATACTGGCTTAAATCGTCAGCGTTTAAAAATATTTTTTCTTCAGCATTAACATAAGATTCCTTGATTGTTACTGTTTCATTAAAATACATTTCTTGAATAATTTCTCCAGTTGTTTCAATTTCCTTTTGCGTATTATTAACGAATGCTTCATAATCCTTTTTAGGAATAAAAGCATAAACTAAAGAGTTGACGGCCGTTTCAAAGTCTTCACTATTTAAAACATATATCTTCGTTGCTTCGCTATCTTTGGGTTTAATAGTAACAGTATAAGCCACTATCGTAAATGATTCTTTTTCTTTTATTTTACGATATATTTCTGATGCACTAGATATTTTTTCATCATAAGTTATATATTTAGTTATTTCTAAACCATTAGGTGGATATACTTGATCAACATTATATCTTTCTTTAATGTCTTGACCTTCTTTATTAATTAAGTCATATAATTTATCTTTATCACGAATTAAACCAATTTTTTGACCATCTAAATAAACCTGGTAAACACTAACAGGATTTAAACTTGTTTCTTTTGTAAATCCCACTAGAAATACCAAGATGGTAATTAAAATGGTTATAACTGATGTAATAAAAATATTTTTGAATGACATCTTATTCTCCTTCTGAAGGTTCAGTATCCATATAATTTCTAAAATTACTCATATTCTTTTCAAATAATAGGTTGATCGTTCCGGTTGTTCCATTACGATGCTTACCAATGATTATTTCTGTTAAAGAATTATTACTCATTTCATTTGGTTTATTATAATAGTCATCACGATATAAGAAAGCAACAATGTCAGCATCTTGTTCAATTGAACCACTTTCTCTTAGATCACTTAGATTTGGTCGTTTGTTTTCTCTTAGTTCTGGGCTTCTTGATAACTGTGCTAAAGCAATAATTGGAATATGAAGTTCCATTGCTAAAGTTTTTAAGGCTCTTGATATTTCTGATACTTCTTGTTGTCTTTGCCCTGCATATCTAGCGCTTCCAGCAATTAGCTGTAGGTAGTCGATAACAACTAAAGAAAGTCCATCAGCTGAATTAGCTAAACGACGACATTTAGCTCTTATTTCTGACACTGTCATACCAGATGCATCTTCAATATAAAGCTTAGCATCAGCGAGTTCGCTTATGGCTTCATTAACTCTTTTCCAATCATTGTGTTCTAGTCTTCCGGTACGAAGTTTAAATGAATCAATCCCACCAACAGAAGCAATCATTGACATAACCAATTGCTCAGCACCCATTTCCATACTGAATATTGCTACGGCTTTTTTACTTGTTAACGCTACATTAGTAGCAATATTTAATCCTAAAGTAGTTTTCCCCATTGCTGGTCTAGCCGCTAAAATTATTAAAGTATTAGGTTGCAACCCACTAGTTATTTTATCTAAACTATAAAAGCCAGTTGCCAATCCTGTTATATCGCTTTTATTTTTAGCAAGCCTTTCTAAGTCTTCTTGCGCTCTTCTTAATACTTCGCTTATTTTTACAAACTCACCAGTTTTACGATTTTTAATAACATTAGAAAAATCACGATCAGCTTTATCAATAACCTCGTTTATATCTTCTTTCGATTCGTAAGCACTAGTAATAATATTAGTTGAAACATCAATAATGCTTCTTAATAAATGTTTTTCTTTAACAATGTTTATATAATGTTCAATATTACTAGCAGTTGCTACAGAGTCAATTATTTCTGTTAAATATTCAATACCACCAATGGCTTCTAAATTTTTATTTTTTGATAGTTTTTCTTTTAATGTTGTTATATCAAGAGGAATACCTTCTTCATATAATTCTTTGATTGCCTCAAAAATCTTTTTATGACTATCTAAGTAAAACATTTCTTCAGTTAATTCTTCACACACTTTATCTTTTGCTGCTACTGATAAAAAAGCTGATCCTAGTGCAGCCATTTCTGCTTCAGTATTTTGAGGTATTTGCCTTATTGCCATAAGATCACTTCCTTACTTTGAAACACTAATTAATAATTTAGCTATTACTTCTTTATGAAGATGAATATTTATCTCATGAGTACCTAAACTATTGATTAAATTAGGAATTTCGATTTGTTCTTTTTTTATATTATAGCCTTTATCTTTTAAAAGCAAAATAATTTGTTTATGAGAAACACTACCAAATACTTTGTCTTTTTCACCAACTTTAACTTTAAATGCTAATTTCTCTTTTTCTAATTTGGTTTTTAATTCTTTCATTTCTATGATTAATTCTTTTTCATTAGCTTTGCGATTTTCTAAATCTCTTTTCAGTTTAGAAACATTGCTTTCATTAGCAATGATTGCCAAGTTATTTTTGATTAAATAATTATGTGCATATCCATCACTAACTTCGATTATTTGTTCTTTCTTTCCTTGCTTTGGTACATCTTTTAATAGAATTACTTTCATTTCAATTCCCCCTTAATTAATTTATATACCTCTTTCAAAGTCTTATTTTCAATTTGACAAGCGGCATTGTTTTTACTTCCGCCACCACCAAATTTTTGCATTAATTCTTCAACATTATACTCTGTACTCCTAGCGCTTACTCCTACCAATCTTTTTCCTAGGTAGCCAATTGCGATTGAAACAGAAACGTTATCAAACATTAATAATGTATCAGATATAATGGCTAAATTTTTCCTTTCATATATAGTATCACGGTTACCTATTACTATAGCATATTTTTTGCGATAAAACTTAGTTTTAAAAATTATTTTTTGAATTTTTATATAATCAGCTAATTTAGTTTTAGAAAAACTGTTGGCAATATTTAGTTCTGCTCCACAATGATGCAAATAAGCAGCCGCTTCATGAGTTTTTTCGGTAGTCTTAATACCAAAACCATTACTATCAATATCAATACCAGCTAGCATTATTGTTGCTACATATTTGTTAATGCGCATTTGCTTTTTGATGAATAGATGAACTAGCATTTCGCAGTTGCTAGATACTTTAGTACTAATAAAATAATTATCATCTATCGGATTACCAAACAAATGATGATCGATATAAATTTTATTATTAATAAGATTAGGTAACTTTGGTGATTGCGTTCTTTTTTCAGAATAAGTATCTACTATAACAAGCAAAGAACCTTTTTTTATCCTATCATTATAATCACTTAATTTACCAATTTTATATTTATCGCTATATTCTTTTAAATATTCTAGACTTTTTTTAATACCTTCTTCTAACTTGGCGTCTTCTAAAATAATATAGCACTTCTTTTTTAGTCTTTCTGATAACTCACTAATAGCTAGACAAGAGCCTAAAGAATCAAAGTCTATAGCTCTATGACCCATAACGAATATGTTTTCACTTTTTTTAATTCTTTTAACAATTCTATTATAGTCAATCATATATCCACCTACTAAAAATAATTATAACAAAAAAAAACGATAAAATCAAAAATTGAGGCATTAAAAAACCTTATTTAACATAAGGTATTAATGCCATAAATCTGGCTCTTTTAATTTCTTTTGCAATATGTCTTTGATGTTTAGCGCATGCTCCCGTTACTCTTCTTGGAAGTATTTTGCCTTTTTCATTTATATATTTTGTTACAATCATAGTATCTTTGTAATCAACGCTTTTTCCTAAACACATTTGACATACTCTTTTTTTCTTACGATAAAATTCTGCCATCTATTTTCCTCCTTTAAAATGGTAGGTCATCATCTGACAAAACTATTTCCTCACCAAAGTCTTTAAAAGGATCTTCTGTTACATCAGTAGTTTTTATATCTTGATCAGCTGGAACATAATTATCAGTTCCTTCACTAGGTATAAAATTACCTTGCTTATCGCCTTTACTACCTAAGAAAGTAACATTATCACATATAACCTCTGTTATATATTTTTTTGTTCCATCTTGAGCATCATAACTTCTTACTTGAAGTCTTCCTTCAACAGCAACTTGAGTTCCTTTTACGCAATATTTAGAAATGTTTTCGGCTTGACGACGCCATGCTACACAGTTTATAAAGTCTGCTTCTCTTTCCCCATTTTGGTTAGTGAAGCTTCTTTGTACTGCTATACTAAATGATACATTAGCTATTCCACTAGCTAGTGTTTTTAATTCTGGGTCTTTTACTAAACGACCAATTAAAATTACTTTATTCATTTTTTACTCCTCATCTAGTTTTATAATTAAGTGTCTTATAACATCTTCGTTAATAAGTACTTTATGTTTGAAATCTTCAATTTCGTTTGCTGTTGCTAAAACGTTTATTAAATAGTAATAACCATTAATATCTTTTTTAATTGGATAAGCAAATCTTTTTTGTCCCATATCTTTAAATTCAAGTTTTTTATCTGCGAAAGTTTTCTTTAAATCATCAGTTATCTTATTTAAAGTATCACTTTCCAAACTTGACTTAACGATAAACATGATTTCATATTTATTCATTAGTTCACCTCCTTATGGTCTATTTCGGCTTCTAAAAGAAGCAAGGAGCCTTAAGCTCAAACGTATTATAGCAAAAGTGCTATATATTGTAAACAAATTTATTTAGTAGCTTCGGCTGATTGTAACTTTTCGTGATATTCTTCTAACGTTAAATTGTTTTTATATAAATATAAAGCCAAATCATCTCCAACATATCTTAAATGCCATGCTTCATATTTATATCCAGTTATCTTTTCTTTATCTTTTGGATATCTCAAGATAAAGCCAAATCTTGCTGCATTTTCATGAATTATTTTTAGTAAATTTAAGTCCGTTTCATTACAATCCAACCATTTATCATCTTTATATTGGCAGAAATCAACAGCTAAGCCACTTTGGTGCTCTGAGTATCCAGATGGAGCAACATATTTGGCTGCATATTCTGGGCCTTTTTCTTTTTTGGTTTCTTCATAAGTTTTATGTTGCTCTTCTTTTGATCTAAAACCACTATCTGCATCTATTGTATATCCATTGTTTTTCACAAATTCAACCAATTTCTTAAAAGCTTCGGCAGTCTTTTCTTCTAACAATATTTGGGTTTGGCCCTTTTTGTCATACTTTGAATCATAATTAACAATTTTAAAATTAGCTGAACACTTATTAGCTTTATTAATTAAAATCTTATATTTGGCTTCCTTTAATTTTTTTAGTTCCTCATAATATAAAGCTTTTGATACTGTCATATAAGGGATAGTATAAATTGATAGAATGCCAATGGTAATAATTGATAAAATAATCCAACCAATAAAGCTTAAATTAAAAACAAAATAATCCCATTTATATCCTATCATTAATTCCTTACTCTGCCTCAAAGTCTCAGCAACATTATGTTCTCCATCAGCCATGATATATTCTATCATAGCAAATATCATAGAGATTACTATGCCCGGAACAATTAGAAATATAAAGCCAACACCAATGAGAGTGCTAGCAATAAAAGTTGCGGCCCAAATTGGTAAAATATATTTTATTTTACTAAAGATATCATTAATAGAAAACTTTTTGCCTCTAACAAAGTTTAAAATATAGAAAGTGTAACCAATACCTATTGGCGCCATTATAAAAGTTGTTACAGTATTACTAAAATCTATTGCCATACTAGTGCCATTAATTGATAGGAAGTCATATGAATAAGCTAAAATAAATACTTTATCTAGCATAAACGATATCGTCATACTTATTAGCATTATTAATAGCAGCGGTTTCCAAATTTCCCATAATTTACCATCGATCATCTTTTGAGCTTTTTCTTTAATTTCTTTTCTTTTCATTTTGAATTCCTCCTAAACATTAAATCTAAACAAGCAAATATCGCCATCTTGCATTATATAGTCTTTGCCTTCTAAACGAAGTTTACCAGCTTCTTTAACTTTTTTTTCATCTTTTAGTGTTTCTAAATCAGCGAAGCTCATTACTTCAGCTTTAATAAAGCCTTTTTCAAAATCAGTATGAATAATACCGGCACATTTTTTAGCATTAGTCCCTTTTACAAATGTCCAAGCTCTTACTTCATCTTTGCCAACTGTGAAAAATGTTTCTAAACCAAGAAGAGCATAAGTAGCAAAAATAAGTTTATCTAGTCCACTATATTCAATTCCTAAATCCTTTAGAAATTGATGCTTATCAACATCGTTTAATTCTGCTAACTCGCTTTCCATCTTAGCACATATAACTACTACCATAGAGTTTTCTTTAGCGGCATATTCTTTAATAGATGTTACATAATTATTATCAGTATTAATTTCTGTCTCCGAAACGTTAGCAGCATATATAAGTGGTTTTAAAGTTAAAAAGTTGTAGCCTTTTAAAATTTGTTTTTCTTCTTCACTGTAACCGACTAATCTTAAGGGGATGTTCTTTAATAAGGCTTCCTCGCCTTTTTTTAATGCTTCATATTCTAAGGCATCTTGCTTTTCTTTGCTTGATTCCATCTTTTTATGTAGTTTAGCTACTCTTCCTTCAATGATTTCTAAGTCAGCAAGAATTAACTCAACATTAACAATTTCAATATCTCTAATTGGATCCACATTGTTTTCAACATGAATAATTTCTTTGCTATCAAAAGCCCTTACTACTTCAACAATGGCATCAACTTCCCTAATATGAGAAAGAAACTTATTGCCAAGTCCTTCGCCTTTTGATGCACCTCTAACTAATCCAGCAATATCAGTAAACTCAAAAGTAGTTGGAACAAGCTTTTCTGGTATATACATTTTTTCCAATACTTCTAATCTAGAATCTGGTACTGTTACCACTCCAACATTAGGATCAATTGTCGCAAACGGATAATTAGCAGCTAAAATGTTTTTCTTGGTTATCGCGTTAAACAAAGTCGATTTACCAACGTTAGGTAATCCAACAATTCCTGCTTTTAATGACATAAAACCCTCCTATAATCTTTTTTCTAATTCAATAAAATCCTTTATTCGGTCATAATTACTATCTTTATATTTATTTTTTTTGTCGTATAAAATAGCTTTACCACCAATTTTTTCTACCCCTAAATAATCATTTGTCAAACTATCACCAATAAACAAACACTCTTCTATTTTATGATTACCACAAGCCATCAAGTATGCTTCCTTATTTGGTTTTAGTGCCATATCTCCACCATATATTTCTTTAAAGTATTTAACAAGGTCTCTTTTTTTAAGTCTGTTATATTGTACTTCAGTTAAATAATTAGATAATGCTACTATTTCATATTTATCGCTCAAATATTCTAAAACTTTGGCGATATTCTTATTAGGTTTGCACCTACTATATAACATAAAAGCATTATTTAACGAGTCATAAAAATGATAATCAAAGTTATAATTATGTTTGCTATTAAAAAAATCAATAAACGCCTTTTTGTCATACTTTGGAAATTTATCCTCATATTCTTGCATAGCATGACCAATTTGTTTCATTAATTTAATTGTTGGTTTTATCTTGCTTTTTATTAATCCTATAAAAAGGCATTTAGGAATATCTTCTCTGGAAATAAGAACAGTATTATCGATATCAAAAATAATTCTTTTAAGCATTTTATAATACCGCATATGTACTAATCCCGATAGGTAACCCTATTAAGAACCAGCCAATTAATAAAACAATTAATAATAATCCAACAATTAAATTATATGGCATTAAATATTTTAGACTCTTAGTTAAATTAATTGGTTTTCTTTCTTGATTATAAGTTTCCAGAAATGCTAGATAAATAATAAAGTAAGCAAATAAAGGTGTTAGTCCTAAAGTAAATGATTCACCGAATCTAAATACCACTTGACTAAACTCTGGTGTTAAACCAGCATTCATAAATACCGGAACAGTTACCCCAGCTAATATTGCCCATTTAGCTTGTGATGATGGCAAGAAAATTGTCGCTATTGCTGTAACAATAAACAATAAAAAGATTAATGGTATGCCTGTAAACTTGGTGGCTTCAATAACATTAGCAAATAAAGCTGTTATTAAAGGCCCAATATTAGTTTTGGTAAAGACACTAATAAATAAAGAAGCAATAAATAATAAAACTATCGTCTTCCCGACATTATCTAAAGAATGACCTAAAAATTTACAAAAATCATGATTATCTTCAATTGTTTTAGCTCCTATACCATAAAATAACCCTAGAACAACAAATAAGATTGTCACAATAAAGACAAACCCCATAGAGAAAAATGATGTTGAACTAAACAATTTATCAATATATAATCCCTGGGAGTTATCTAGTAAAGCTCCCGAAAGTGGAAGTCCAGGAATAATATTATAAATAAATATTAATAAGTAGACAACTCCAGCAATAAGAGCTATTATTAAGCCTTTTAAATCACTTTTGCTTATTTCTATTTCTTCTTCGCTTTCAAAGTTATACTTTTCAAGTTTAGTCGTTGTAATCTTTTCAGTTATATAAGTTATTAGAAATGCCAGTGCCACACTAGAAACTAGCATGATAAACATAAATGCCCATATAGAAACATTATAGTTAACATCTAAGATATGAGAACCTAGAAGCGTTTGCGTAAGCAAAGTACTATCAACTGATGTTAAAAATATACTTATTCCCGCTCCACAAGTTAAAGCCGCAAAAGATGTTATTACACCTAATAAGGGATTTCTTTTACCATATTTAAATAATAAGGCACTTAGAGGGATTAAAATAACAAATGATATATCACCAGCAATACTTAAAATGATGCCTAGAAAAGCAATAATAAATGTGACAGTATACTTTTTCATATATTTTGTCAATAAAGTAAAAGCTGTTTTTAAAAAACCGCTTTTTTCCATTATGCCAATCCCAATTAAAACAATAATAAGACTGCTTAAAGGCTTAAAATTAGTAAAGTTGTTTAATGTTTGGCTAAAAATATATTTCATACCCGATAAATTTAATAATGATGTAACACTAACAAAAATACTTTCATACTCACCAGTATTAGCATTTATTTTATTATAATTAGCTTCTAAACCAACCCATGATAAAAGTCCACTTATTAAAATTGTTACAAGAGTTAAGATTAAAAATGTCATAATTGGATTTAAAGTTATTTTTTCTTTTAACTTAGCCAACTTATTATTCATTTTCTACCACCTTTTTTACTTTCTTTTCAAATTCTAGTCGATCCATCATAATTTCTCTAGCACATTTGGCACATTTTATTTTGATATCAACGCCAACTCGAGTAATTATAAAATCATTAGTCTGACAAGCATGCGGTTTTTTCATTATAACATGATCTCCTAGTTTATAAGTCTTCATAAAAAACTCCTATTCAACTGTAATATCTAAAATTTCTAAAACTCTTTCTAAATCTTTTTCTGAATCAAAAAATATTTCTATCTTATTAGTTTTTATAGCCACTTTACTTCCTGTTTTATCACTGACTATTTGTTCATACATTTTATATTTAGGGTTCGTATTAGAAGCTCTTTTGATTTTAACTTTCTTTTCCATTTCTTCGTTATTAACGATTTTTTCTAATTCTCTAACACTCATCCCATCTTTAACAATCTGCTCTGCTAAACTAATTTGTAAATTAACATCTGATAGTTTACTTAAGTTTCTTGCGTGAGCCATTGATAGGCCTTTTTGGATTACCATGTTTTTTACTATTTCTGGTAATGACAAGATCCCTAAAAGGTTCGTAATATAGCTTCTGCTTTTACCAAATCTTTTAGCTAGTTCTTCCTGAGTTAAATGTTTGGTATTAAGAATTTTCAAATAACATTCTGCTTCTTCAATGGCATTCAAATTCTCTCTTTGAATATTTTCAACAAGAGCTATTTCCATCATTTCTTCATCATTAAATTCTCTTATTATTGCTGGAATATGAGTTAGGCCAGCCATTTTTGAAGCTTTTGTTCTTCTTTCGCCAGCAATAAGTTCATAACCTTTAATACTTTTTTTAACAATAATTGGTTGAACAACACCATGAACTTTAATTGATTCGCACAATTCTTTTAAAGCTTCTTCATTAAAGTCTTTTCTTGGTTGATATGGATTGGGTCTTATTTCTTCAATAGGTATACTAACAATATCTTCTTCTTTAGTATTTTCATAAATCTTTTGTTCAAAGTTGTTAAAATCAATTCTCTCATCAGAAAATAATTGTTCTAATCCTTTACCTAATGCTTTCTTTTTATTCTCCATTTCTTAAAATCACTTCCTTAGCTAAATTTTCATATGCCATTGTTGCTTTACTTCCTGGATCATATTCGCTGATTGGTTTACCATGTGATGGTGCTTCAACAAGACGAACTAATCTAGGTATAATTGTATTAAATACTTTGTCTTTAAAATATTTTCTTACTTCTTCAACTACTTCTAAACCAATATTGGTCCTCGCATCTAACATAGTTAGAAGGACGCCCTCTATTTTTAAATTTGAGTTTAAATTTGATTGAATCATAATAACTGAGTTTAATAATTGAGTTATTCCTTCTAGGGCAAAAAACTCACACTGTACCGGAATAATAATTGAATCGCTAGCTACCAAAGCATTTGTTGTTAAAATCCCTAAAGCCGGCGGACAATCTAAAATGATATAATCAAAATCGCCTCTAATTGTATCTAATACTCGTTTTAATTGCTCATTTTGATGAAAATCTTTATCATCATAGAACTTTTTAACAAACTCAATATCTAGTCCAGCTAAGTTTATTGTTGCTGGAATAATACTTAAATTTTCAAACTCGGTTTTAATAATTGCTCTTCTAATTTCACACTTATTAGTCATAACATCATATATATCGGCATTAATATCTCTTTTATTTAATCCTAACCCTATTGATGTATTACCTTGAGGGTCTAAATCAATTAAAAGTGTCTTTTTGCCAAAATGCCCTAATGATGCTGATAAATTAATACTGGTGGTTGTTTTACCAACGCCACCTTTTTGATTTACTAAGGAAATTATTTTTGCCACAATACCACCTATTTCTCATTATTTATTTTATCATAATAAGGATGGTTTGTCTTTAATAAAATAAAAAAGCCAGATATTATTTTTCTGACTTTTTTGTAGTTTTTTTAATTTCTACTTTTATTTCATCTTCATCACTAGGAACATACTTACCAGTTTTTACAAGTTCATCAATTTGTTCTTTTGTTAATGTTTCATGTTCAATCAAAGCATCACTTATTAACATAACTAACTTTTTATTCTTCTTTAAAATTTCTTGTGATCTTTTATAGCATTCACTAATTATTTTTTGAATTTCTTTATCAATTTCTAAAGCTACTTGATCAGAGAAATTTCTTGACTTAGTATAATCCCTACCTAAGAAAACGCCTTCAGTTTTTGTTTCTAATTGAATAGGACCAAGATCACTCATACCATATTCGGTAACCATGCTTCTTGCTATACTAGTAGCTCTTTTAAAGTCATCACTAGCTCCAGTGGTAATTTCATTTAAAAACATTTCTTCACTAACTCTACCACTTAATAAACCAGTTATCATCGCTAATAGTTCATTCTTCGTAATAATTGATAACTTCTCTTCCTTAGGAAGCATCATGGTATAGCCACCAGCCATTCCTCTAGGAATAATAGTTATTTTATGAACTTCATCAGCATCAGGAAGTTTTAAACCAACTACCGCATGTCCAGCCTCATGAATACTTACTAGTTTTTTCTCTTTGTCAGTAATTTTTCGACTTGTTTTAGCTGGCCCTAATAAGACTCTATCAGTTGCTTCATCAATTTCATCCATGGTTATTTCATTTTTGCTTCTTCTTACTGCAAGTAATGCCGCTTCATTAAGTAAGTTCTCTAAGTCAGCCCCACTAAATCCTGGTGTTCTGCTTGCTACATTAGCAAGATTTACTTTTTTATTAAATATTTTATTTTTAGCATGAACTTCAAGAATTGCTTCTCTTTCTTTAGAATCAGGGAGACTAACTGTTACTTGACGATCAAATCTTCCTGGTCTAAGCAATGCTGGATCTAATACATCTGGTCGATTGGTTGCAGCAATGATAATAATTCCTTCATTAGCCCCAAAGCCATCCATTTCAGTTAATAATTGGTTTAAGGTTTGTTCTCTTTCATCGTGTCCACCACCTAATCCAGTACCTCTTTGGCGACCAACAGCATCAATTTCATCAATAAATATTAAGCATGGTGCGCTTTGTTTAGCTTGTTTAAACATATCTCTAACACGACTAGCACCAACACCAACAAATAGTTCAACAAAATCAGAACCACTTATATAGAAAAATGGTACATTAGCTTCTCCGGCGACAGCTTTAGCAAGTAAAGTTTTGCCAGTTCCTGGAGGCCCTACAAGTAAAACGCCCTTAGGAATTCTAGCACCTAATTTTTGGAACTTTTTAGGATTTTTTAAGAAATCAATTAATTCCGCAACTTCTTCTTTTTCTTCCTTTAACCCAGCAACATCTTTAAATTTGGTTTTGCCGCCGTCTTCGCTTAATTTAGCTCTACTGCGACCAAAATCCATTGATTTATTATTGCCACCAGACACTTTAGTAAATAACCAAAATGTTGCACCGATAAGTAGTACAATTGGTACTAAATTAGTTAAAATACTAACTATTGAACTATTTTCTGGATTAGAATTAGTATTTACTTCGAATCCTTTAGCATCAGCATAATCTAAAACTCTTGTCATAACACTTTCAGAAAGTGGAACAGTAGATTTAAATGTTTCTCCTTCATTATAATCTTTTAGCTTACCTTCAATTGTATAGACATTAGCACCACTTTTACCTGTTATGGTTATTTCTGTAACTGTGCCTTTTGCCATTTCTTTTGTTAATTCGCCATAAGTAAGTTCATTTACTTGCCTTTTGCCGATATTGAAAAAGTATATTGTCCCAACTATAATTAATATTAAGATCAAATATGGGAACATAATTTTTACTTTATTATTATTTTTCATCTTTTTCCTCCTTCAAGATGTACTTGATTATTATATCATATTTTTCTTCTTTACTTTTATCAAATTTAGACTTCTTTACGCCTGGTAGCCAAAGTATGACATCATTAGCATCAACTAAAACTGGCCAGCTAATTCTTTTCTCTTTATCAATCTTTTCATCAATAAAAATATCCTTAAGCTTTTTATCACCATTTAATTTTTTAACACTCATTTTATCGCCATCATGACGAGTTCTTATTTTTAATGGTAATTTAATTTCTGAAGTTAAAAGTCTTGTTACATAATTGCTTTTTTCGCTGCTGCTTTTTATTACTTTAATAACATTATTATTAGGTAACAATAAATTATTTTTTAATTCGTATTCATATGTTAAGTTATTACTTTCTTTAGCAAAAACAATTTCATCATAGTTTTTTCTAACTATTAAATCATTTGGTAAATTAATTTTTTTATTGGACTTGTTATTAATCAAATTAATTATCTCTTTAGTATGGCTATCATTAATTAATATTAGGTCGTCATTATAAAGCGTTTCTAATATTTTCTCAATAATTCTTTTTTGAATTATTATTTCGTATTTATTAAACTCTTTGATAATTAATTTTTTATTTTTATATATTTGATTAAATATTTTATTTACTTCATTTTCCATAAAATTGCTATATTCATTAATAGTATTACTAAATTTTAAAAAGCGTTCATGAATATTGGCGTCTTCTTTTTTTAAGAAAGCTAAAATATTTTTGCGATATCTATTGCGGGTATATTTATCTTTATTATTAGACTTATCAGTGACAAAAGGAATCTTATTTAATTTATTATATAATAATATTTCTTTTTTAGTATTTTCAATTAATGGCCTTATTATTACATAATTTTCTCTTTTAACCATCTTTTTAAATCCTGCATAACCACTTAGACTTGATCCTCTTGATATTCTCATTAAAATGGTTTCAATTAAATCATCACCATGATGAGCAGTCATTAAATATTTAGCTTTGTGTTTGTTAACTATTTCTTCAAAAAATTTATATCTAATATTTCTGGCTTCATTATGAAAATTATCATCTTGATAGTTTTCAATTTTCATCATTTCAAAAGCAACATTATTTTTTTGGCAATAATTTTCAACAAATAAAGCTTCTTTAGCACTTACTTTGCGAACATTATGATTAACATGGGCCGCAATTATTGTAATGTTTTTTGTTTCACGAAGTTTTATTAATAAGTCAAGTAAACACATTGAGTCTGGACCACCAGAAAGACAAACAACTACTTTGTCATTTTTCTTTAATAAAGTATTTAAGTATGTGGTCGCTTCCTTCATAATATCTCCTTGCTTTTGCTATTTTACCAAATATAAAAAATAATGCAATACACTCCTAAAAAGATTATACTCACAACTCATTAATAAAAGCAAGAAAATTTTAGCACTCACTATTGACAACTGCTAATTAACGTTTTATAATTATAATGAAAGGAGATGAGTATTAATGAATTTAATTCCAAGAAGATTCGACTTAGAAGATTTCTTTGATGACTTTTTTCCATCCGAAAGAAAGATAATGACAAGAAATGAAGATCTTAAATGTGACATCTATGAAAAGGACGGAAAATATCATTTAGAAATGGATATACCAGGATTTGAAAAAGACAATATTAATGTCGAGTGCGAAAACGGATACTTAACTATTACAGCAGCTAAGGAACAAACCAAAGATGATAGCAACAAGAAATACATTAGAAAAGAAAGATCATATAGTAAGTATCAAAGAAGCTTTTATGTTGGGGATATTAACCCAGATGATATAAAAGCCGACTTCAAAAATGGTATATTAAATGTTGTTATACCTGTCTTAGAAAAGAAAGATAACAAGTCAAAAATTCAAATTAATTAAAAAAGCCTTATTGGCTTTTTTCTTTTTTTATACTTATATTTTTATTATATGTACCATATGAATCAGTTACGGAAACAAAAGCCGTTTTATCAATTCTTTTTATGGCATTCTTTAATTTATAGTAATGCTTAGTATCAATATTAACCATTAAGACGTTTTTATTATGTTTATTATAGCCACCTTTGCTATCAATAATTGTAATATCAGAGCGAAAATGTTCCATAATATATTTTTTTAGTTTTTCTTCTCTTTTTGTCATAATAAAAAATGTTTTAGTTCTGTTTATACCGAGTGTTACTTTATTACATATATAGCTCATCAATATTAAAGTTATTAATGAGTATATCATGGCTTCTATGCCAAACACTAATCCACCAGAAACAACGACAAGCCCATCACCTAAAATGATTGCTGTACCCATCGGCACTTTTAAGTAACGATGAATTAATTCATCAACAATATCGGTCCCTGCTGTACCAAAATTTTCTTTATAAACAAGTCCACTGCCAATACCAGTTAAAGCTCCACCAACAATAGCTATAGCGAGTAAGTCAGCTTTTGATATATCAATATAGTTTGGAATAAAAGCTGTTAATTTTACAAATATTGGGAATAAAACCCCACCTAAAATAGTTCTTCGTGTATATTCTTTACCTAAAAAGAAATAACTAATTGCAATAAGAACAACATTTGTTGCTAAAATAAAAATAAATGGATCAATACCAAAAACTTTATCAGTAATTATTGATAAACCACTAACGCCAAAGGCAGCTAGATCATTAGAAAGAAAAAACAAATTAAAACATACAGCAACTATTAATGTTCCAATTATAAAGTTAAAATATTTTTTCACTACTATTTTATTCATTTTTCTCCTTAAACTTTAAATAAGCTTCCATAAAATTAAGTATATCACCATCTAAAACCCTTAAGGCATCACCAGTTTGATATCCAGTACGGCTATCTTTAACTAAAGTATATGGTTCTAAAACATAATTTCTAATTTGACTACCAAAATTAATACTAGCACTCTCGCCTTTTAATTCTTTCATAAATTCTTCATGCTTGGCAAGTTCTAATTCATATAGTTTGTTTTTGAGCATATCCATGGCTCTTTCCTTGTTTTGGAGTTGGCTTCTTTCTGTTTGACAGCTAACTACAAGTTTAGTTGGTAAATGGGTTATTCGAACTGCTGAATCACTAGTATTTACACTTTGCCCACCTGCTCCACTGCTATGAAAAACATCGACTTTTAAATCTTTTTCTTTTATTTCGACTTCTTTAGCGTCTTCAAAAACTGGTGTAATTGTAACTGAAGCAAAAGAAGTATGTCTTCTGGCATTAGAATCAAATGGTGATATCCTAACCAAACGATGAACACCTTTTTCGCCTTTAAAGTAACCATAAGCATAGTCACCCTTAATTAAAATAGTAACACTTTTTATGCCTGCTTCTTCGCCTTCTTGTTCCTCAATTATTTCAGCTTTATAATTATTCTTTTCGCAAAATCTCAAATACATTCTTTTTAACATATTAGCCCAGTCACAAGATTCTGTTCCACCTGCTCCAGGATGAATTTCTAGATAACAATCGGTGTTATCATATTTACCACCAAGGTAAACTTTTACTTCCAGGCTTTCAATTTCTTTTTCAATTTCTATTAGTTCTTTAGACGATTCTTCTACTAAACTAGGATCTTCGATAAGTAGAATATCTTTAATGTTTTCTAATCTTGATAATAAAACTTGGTATTTATTTAAATCTTTTTCTAATTGCGATAATCTTGCTGCTTTTTTATTAGCATTCTCAATATCATCCCAAAAACCAGGAGCACTCATTTCAACTTTAATAATGGCTACCTCGCTTAGTTTATTGTCTAAGTCAAAGTAACCTCCATAGATCATTTATTTTTTTGCTTAATTCCTCATATTTTTTAAATAATTCTCTTGGTTCCATAACAGATCTCCAATTCTAATTAAATTATACTTTTTAAAAAGAAAAATAGCAACTATTTGCTATTTTCCACAACAATTTTTATACTTTTTCCCTGAACCACATGGGCACAGTTCATTGCGTCCTATTTTGTTAATTCTTTTTGGAGTGCTTTTAACTTTTTCTTTACCATCGCTAGCACTACCTTTTAAGGTTTGTTTTCTTTCAATATTGGCGTTAGTTCTTATCTCAGCTTTTAATAGAAAGACAGAGATTTTTGTATCTATTTCGTCCAACATTTTTTCAAAAATATTAAATCCTTCTAAAGTATAAGCTTGCAAAGGATTAGCACCACTCCAACCACGAAGACCAATGCCTTCTTTTAGATGTTCCATAGCGCTTATGTGTTCTACCCAACTATTATCGATAATACGAAGTGAGATTGCCTTTTCAAATTCATTACGCATTTCTTCAGGGATTTTAGACATTTTATTTTCATAATCATTATTAATATGTTCTTTAATTATGTTGATTGTTTCTTCTTCTTTTTTATTAACTATTTCCTCAAGTTTTAAGTTACCATTTTTTAAATAGTTGGTGTTAACAAATTCGCATATCTCTTCATAATCATGAGTAGTTAAATATCCTTCTGGTGGTATGTGACTACTTACTAAAGATTCTACAGCATTAATAAATGTCTCTAAAATTCGTTTGTGAATATCTTCGCTATCTAGAATTTCATTTCTTCTTGCATAAACTATTTCTCTTTGTTCGTTCATAACATCGTCATAATCAAGTAGATTTTTACGCATGTCAAAGTTATTACCTTCAACTTTCTTCTGAGCTGACTCAATACTTCTAGTAAACATTTTTGAACTTATAGCTTGAGTTTCTGGCATACCTAAGCTTTGAATCATTAATTTGATTTTTTCCGTACCGAAACGTTTCATTAAATCGTCTTCAAAAGAAACAAAGAATTGACTTCTACCTGGGTCGCCTTGTCTACCAGCGCGGCCTCTTAACTGATTATCAATACGTCTTGACTCATGACGCTCTGTTCCTATTACATAAAGACCGCCAAGCTCTACTACGCCTTCACCAAGTTTAATATCTGTACCACGGCCAGCCATGTTAGTAGCAATTGTTACTGACTTCTTTTCGCCAGCTTTGGCAATTATTTCGGCTTCACGAGCATGGTTTTTGGCGTTTAATACTTCATGAGGAATTCCTGCTTTACCCAATAGATTACTTAAATGTTCATTTGATTCAACCGAAATTGTTCCAACTAAAATAGGTTCTCCTGCTTCATGAATTTCTTTAATTTTATTAACTATTGCTGCATATTTACCTTTTTCAGTAGCATAAACTAAATCAGGATAATCTTCTCTAACAACAGGTTTATTGGTTGGTATTTGAATAACATACATATTATAAATGTTAATAAACTCTTCTTCTTCAGTTTTTGCTGTTCCGGTCATACCAGATAATTTATTGTACATTCTAAATAAGTTTTGGAATGTTATCGTTGCCATTGTTTTGGTTTCTTCGTTTATAGTTACGCCTTCTTTAGCTTCAATTGCTTGGTGCAATCCTTCACTAAATTGTCTACCATGCATTAATCTACCTGTAAATTGATCAACAATTGTAATAGCATCGCCTTCAACGACATAATCAACATCTTTTTTCATACCAAAATTAGCTTTTAAAGCTTGATTAATATGATGAACTAATACTGAGTTATCAATGTCATAAAGATTATTTAAATGAAAAATTTCCTCAGCTTTTTTTACGCCTTCTTCAGTTAAAGAAACATTCCTGGTTTTATCATCAATTGTATAATCGGTTTCGTTCTTTAATCTTTTTACACCTTTATCAGCATCAATATAAAATTGGGCTGAGTCAAATTTACCACCAGAAATAATTAATGGCGTTCTTGCTTCATCAATTAAAACCGAGTCAACTTCATCGACAATAACAAAGTTTAATTTTCTTTGAACTCTATCTTCCCTTTTTACCACCATGTTATCTCTTAAGTAATCGAAGCCTATTTCATTATTGGTTGAATAAACAATGTCGGAATTATAGACTCCTTTTTTCTCGGCTGGAGATAATTCTCTTACATTAAGACCAACTGTTAGACCTAAAAACCTAAATATTCGCCCCATCCATTCAGAGTCTCTTTTTGCCAAGAATTCATTTACTGTAATAATATGTACGCCATGGCCTGTTAAAGCATTTAAATAAGCCGGCATTGTTGCAGTTAATGTTTTGCCTTCGCCGGTTTTCATTTCTGCGATATTACCATAATGAATAGCAAGTCCACCTACAATTTGAACAAAGAACGGTTTATCAACTATTGTTCTATAAGCCGCTTCTCTTACCACAGCAAAAGCTTCTACTAAAATATCTTCTAGAGTTTTGCCATTTTCTAATTCTTTTTTAAATTTATCAGTTTTTGCTTTTAATTCTTCATCGCTTAATTTAGCCATTTCTTCTTCCAAAGCCATAACTTGTGTAGCGATTTTATTAAACCTACTTAATTCTTTATATTCGGAATCAAATAATTTTCTTAATATTCCCATATGCCAGTTCCTCCACTTCAAATATTATAACATAAAAAAAAGAGTTTTAAACTCTTTATTTAGCATTAATTATTCCGTATTCGCCATCTTTTCTTAAGTAAATAACTGAATAACAATTCTCCTTTATATTATTAAATAAGAAGAAATCATGATTAAGTAAATTCATTTGCAGAATAGCCTCTTCTTCATCCATTAATTTTATTTCAATATTTTTTCTTTTAACAATCTTTGGTTCATTAGAAGCCTCTTCAGCTTCAAAATCAAAATTAAAATCCGGAGTTTTTTCATCTTGATATCTTTTTTGAAACTTACTTTTGTTTTTTCTAATTTGCGCTTCTAGCTTATCAATTACTAGGTCAATAGCCGCATATAAATCCTCGTGGCACTCCTCGGCTCTTAATGTGTATTTTCTTGTTAAAACAGTTACCTCAACCTTTTCTACCAAAGGCATTTTTTTAACAAAAAGGGTTGCCGTAATCTCCTCAGGTTTTTCAAAATAGCGATCTAGTTTAGAAAGTTTTTCAATAGCATAGCTTTTTATTGCATCTGTAGTTTTCATCTTTTCACTGCGTATATTTATTTCCATATCCAATCCTCCTACTATAATTTTAACACTTAAAAAAAGAAAATACTACTTTATAGTTCAACAACGTTTAATGCTTGTAAGCCTTTAGATGTTTTAACAAGTTCGAATTCAACTTCAGTTCCAGCTTTAAGAGTCTTATAACCATTTTTATTAATAACTGAATAATGGAAAAAGATATCATCAAAATCTTTATAAGAAATAAAACCATAACCTTTTTCGTTATTAAACCACTTCACAGTTCCTCTCATAATACACCTCCATATAAATAACTTTTAACATCTTTATTTGCTCTTAGTTAACACAAACGTCTAAAAACACTATTTTGATGTCTAAAAAGTGAGAACTTTATTTCAAAAACTTGATTATTTAATCATTAAAGCAGTTGTTTTTATTTTTTAAACTAAATTCTAGCCCTAAAAGTATTTTAAAAGTAAAATTGGCTTTGGTGATTTTATGAGAGATAAAATAATTGGTTGTTTATTAAAAAAATTAAATTGCTTTGAAAACATAAAGTTGAAGTTTGCCTTAGAATGCTTATATACTTTTTTAGTTAAACTGGCTGTCATTATTTTCATATCTTTTTTATTAAAAATTGAGAAATCGGTTATGTTATTAATATTCTTAATGATTCCTTTGAGAGCACTGGGATTCGGCCTTCACGCTAATAGTAACTTACAATGTTGGATTACTAGTTTAATCATGTATAACATAATACCTCTCATGTGTAGCTTAATTGATATTAATAATTTTATTTTAATATATGGATCTTTCATTTCCGCTTTAATAATCGTTAGCTTTGCTCCAGCGCCAACTAAAAACATTCCACTTTTAAATAAAGATAAAAATTTAAAAAGAAAAGCAATAATCAGTTTGATTGTTTGCCTTTATTTAATAGTTATTATTAGTAGTAATAATTGGCTTATGAAAGAAACTATATTCTTATCTCTTTTATATCAAGCTATACTTGTTTGCCCATTAACATATAAATTACTGGGCAAGAATTTAAAAAATAAAAACCAACTTTTTAATCGTTGGTTTTAGAAAGGAGAATAATTTATGAATATTGTTAACAATATTGTTGCTTTGGCAGAAGATCTTCCTTGGTGGTCAGTATTAATCTTTGTTGATGAACCAAAATGCCCAAAATCAATATCAGAAAGAATATAGCTATTTATTAGCTATATTTTTTATATCGACAGTTATCCTAGCTATATAAACATCGTTAATAATTTCAAACTTGGTTTTTATTTTACTGCTTTTATTTTTCAAAATGTAGTATAACCCATACCCACTATTTCTCATTTTAGTAGAGTTATCTTCTTTGCCAAATTTAGAAAAATCAACTTCATTTAAAAATGGGTTAGATACCTCAATAGTGACTTTTTTGTTTTTAGTTGTATTAACTGTTATTTCAACAACTTTTGTTTGGCATAAGGATGCTGCTTCTACTGCATTATCAATTAAAATATCTAGTTTTTCGCATAAATCAAGATAGATCTTTGCTGATAAACTCTTTGATATATTATAATTACAAACTCCGGAGCATTCTGATATTAATTCTACGCCAAAGTTTTTAGCTTCAACTATTTTTAGGCAAATAAGCCCTTTTAATCCTTCGGGTAGCCCATTAATATCGCTTATCCAGCTATAACCTTCTTTATAGGATTTTATTTTCTCGTCAATAATTTTTTGGCTTTTTCTGCTTGCTACCGATTTAATTATCATTAAATCACTAATTAAGTTATGCTTCATAATATTATGGTCTTTAATAATTCTTTCATATAAGTCAATATTGTTCTTTAAATAGTTATTAGATATTTCTAAAGTTTTTAATCTTAGACGATTTTTTAAAATTATAAAAATTAAAATAAATAAGAGATTTAGGGCTATTATTGATGCTAAAAGTAGAAGATGATCCTTTAGATTGAAATAATGCTCTACTACCACAACATCAATTATAAAAAACAGAACTATAAGCAAGACTTCAATTCTAAAAATACTATTTATACTATTTTCTATTTTGTTTAAAATATATTTTACCCGTTTTGATGAAATAAACAAAAACCACCCACCGAACCAAACTAAGTAAGTAACTATAATTAGTAATGGTTGTATCCAAAAGCTTAAGTTTGTAATGCTAGAAAAGAAGATTGATAAAATTATCGATAGCAATAACTCAGAGAGAACACCAAAAAGCATTATTAGCGAATAATACAAAGCCGACTTTTTAAAGTCGTTTTTTAAGGAAACAAACATTAACAACCCAATTAGGTAATTGCCAATCAGCCTCAACTCAAAAGCAGAACACATGTTATTTATTGATATCAGAAGCGAAGCAAATAAAATAATGATGATGCCTTTAAGATTAAGTTTTATTCTAGTCTCTAATTCTTTATTAACAAAATAAAAAATCAATCCTTCGTTAATCAGAACAAATAAAAACTGCAAAACATGTTTAACGCTTATCATCTTGTATCACCCCTTTATATTTTTTAGAAAGTAAGAATATTTCTGCACCATTTTCAAGAACAAAAGACTTTTTATTCCAATTATATTTTGCAACACGATCAGAATTAATTATACAAGCGCGATGGACCATTTTAAAGCGACCATCAAGGTTTTCTAAACATTTACTAATTGGCATCAATAAAGAAAACTTATTAGTTGTCGTATAAATAATTAGTTTCCTTTCTATGGTATCTCTTGTGATATAAAGAATATCTTTATAATATAATTGCAGTGTCATATTCTTGTTAGTAATTTTTAGCATCGCATTATCATGACCGTTAGACACTATAATTTTCAGAACTTTTAAAAGGCGATTATCAAAATCGTGATACTTTTCAATAAAGTCAAAAACTTTATATATCGTTCGATAAACTTTTTCGAACATTTTATCATGATTCGTTAAAAACACAATTTCACTTTCCCAATCTTCTTTTCTAATTATATTAGCTATATCTATTCCTGATATGCTTCTTTTCAATTCTATATCTAAAAGAAAAATTTTTGGCTGGGAGTTATCATTAATAAGTTTTTTTAATTCCTCATTATAATTTTTGAATATATAAGTTTGAAATTCAATATTTTTAGAGAATAAAGCTTTCATTACAATTAGCTTTATTCTTTTTTGCATCTCTTCTTCATCTTCAACAATTATGATTTTTAACATTATGGCCTCCGTGTTAACTAATAGCAATTATAACATACAAAATAAAAGCACAAAATCCTAATTTTGTACTTTTATTTAAACTATTTTGCTTATTTCTAGAAAATTGATAATAAAATTGCTTGCTAAATAACTTAAAGAAAGTGTAATTAAAACAACAAATATTTTTGCTTCGACAACTCTTTCTTTTTTAAAAAAATTATTAAAGTTTACTCCTGATAAAGCAAAAGCTGAAACCATTGTTACAATTATATAAATAAATACTTTATAATTCTCCATGACGACCATTCTCATAACTCTTTATTTTGTTAACTCTTCTTACGTATCTTTCTTCTAAACTAAATTTTGTTTTTAAAAATGTTCTAATAATTGTTAGAGCCTCTTCTTTGTCTTTTTGACTACTTATGGCAATTACATTGGCATTATCATCAGTTCTTGCTAAATAAGCCTCTTCTTCAGTATCAACTTTTGCACATCTAACACTTTTTACTTTGTTGCAAGCAATACTCATTCCTACTCCAGTACGACATATAAGAATGCCAAAGTCAGCATTATTATTTTTAATATCTTCGCCAACTCTTATTGCATAATCAACATAGTCAACTTTTTTGCCATTATTTTCATTAGGGCCATAATTATTGATAACAAGCCCATTATTCATTAAATTCATAATGATATAGTTTTTCATTTCTATACCCCAATGATCAGCTCCAATAGAAATTATCATATAATCACATCCTACTTATATTTTATCATATTTTATAATTTAGCGCCGCATTTATTTTAGGTAGACAACCTTCTTTTTTACCACCAGGATAAGGCATCTGGGTTATTTGCGAACCCGGCAAAGGATTAGCCTCTACTAATACTGGCCCGCTCTCAGTTATGGCAATATCCCATCCAACATATCTGATGGTTGGAACTAATTTAGCCATATCAGCAATTAAATCTAGAGCTTCTTTATAATAAGGTATTTTAAATCCTTCAATTTTAGTTTTAGTAACCGGGTGACTATAATAAACGTTGCCAGCTTTATCAATAGCCGGGCTTAAAACTATGCCGCTTTCAACATCAACTTTGGCTGTCATTCCACCACTTTCAAAATTATCAACAAATTTTTTGTTACCAATTCTAAAGCAAGCCCCAACATAGAAAACTTTTTTATTATATATAGAAACTATTCTTATAGTATTTACTGAGCTAGAATTTATCTTATTTAACAACTTGTGTTGTTTAATAATTTCTTCTAATAAATCAAGCTTATTTTCTTTTAGGTAAGCTAAAATGGCTTCACTATTTTTAAATTTTGCGGTATCAATTATTTCAATTCCTTTGCCGCATTGACCATTACTTGGTTTAGCAATAAACCTAGGGTTATTACGAATAAATTTATTAATATTTTTATTATCTAAATAAGACCAATTTCTTTTTAAATATTTAGATAATAATTTATTGGTTTCAATTTTATTATTTAGAAGATGGATATCACTTTTTTTGTTCAGTTTTTCAATTAATTCATTATTTTTGCCTCTTACTAAATAAGTAGATTTTTCTTTATTGTTCATTTCATACATCTTTAATAAATAATAATCCATGTATCCAGCTTTAAATTTTATTCCCGTGTAGACAATATCTAAAAAAATTAAAATAACCGGTTTTTTTGTTTTTTTACTAATTTTTTTAATTGTTATAAAGAAATTTTTATAATCCATCTTAATAATTCTTTGCAAAATATATTTCATATTATCACCAATAAAATTATAGCATAAAAAAACTACTATAAAGTAGTTTATTTATTTAAGCCAAATTTTTTATTAAACTTTTCTACTGATCCAGTTTTCTTGTGTTTCCCTTGTGTTCCAGTGTAGAAAGGATGGCATTCGCTGCAAACATCAACAGTCACATTTTCTTTTGTTGATAATGCCTTAAATGTTGCTCCACAAGCACATTTAAAAGTGGTCTCTTTCATTTCTGGATGGATTCCCTTTTTCATAATTTTTCTCCTTCCGCCATAACTAAGATTTAGTTATAGTAATTTGTTTCCTAGTGTATTATAGCATAAGTTTTATTTTTGGCAACTAATTTTTTAATTCTATTTTAGCTCCCACAGCCTTTAATTTCTTGGCGATATTTTCATAACCTCTTAAAATATGTTCGGCATCATCTATTGTTGTTTTGCCAGAAGCAATAAGTCCAGCAATTACTAAAGCAGCTCCGGCTCTTAAATCTGTTGATTTCACTTCGCAACCTTTTAAGGGCGTTTTACCATAAATAATGGCATTGGGTTGAATATTTTTAATATTAGCTCCCATCTTATTCAGTTCTTCAATATGACCAACACGATTTTCATAAATGGTTTCCTCAAAAAAAGATACGCCATAGCATTGGGTTAATAATGTTGTCATTGGCTGCCCTAAATCTGTTGGAAACCCTGGATATATTAAAGACTTTATATTTATTGGCTTTAACTCTTCACACTTATTTAGAGTAATACTGTTTTCATCTATTTCAAAGTCTACACCCATTTCTTTTAACTTTGAGGTTAAAGATTCGATATGAAGAGGAATAATATCAGTTATTTTAAGTTTTTTGCCTAAAAGAGCACCAATTATTACATATGTCCCAGCTTCAATACGATCGGGGATAACATCTATCATTCCACCAGATAATTTGTCAACGCCAATTACCTTTATTTCACTAGTTCCAGCCCCAAATATTTGTGCTCCCATATTGTTTAAAAATGTTGCAACATTAACTATTTCTGGTTCTTTAGCAGCATTGGAAATAACTGTTTCACCCTCAGCTCTGGTTGCCGCTAGCATTAAATTTATAGTTGCTCCAACACTAGCGAAGTCCAAATATATTCTGGCCCCTTTTAATTTTTCTGCTTCAATTACATATTTATCTGTCCCGGAAGTCATAACCTTAGCTCCCATTTTTTCAAACCCTTTTAAATGCAAATCAATTGGTCTTGAGCCAATTCTACATCCACCAGGGAAAAACATTTCTACTTTTTTAAATTTACCTAACAAAGCTCCCATAAAATAATAAGAGGCTCTTAGTTTAGAAGACAATTCTTCCTCTATTAAAGCATTTTTCATGTTTTTAGTGTTTATCTTTATTGAGTCTTTATCCAGCTCACAAGTACAATTTAGTTTTTCTAAGATTTCCGTTAAGGCTCCTATATCAGAAATTTTAGGAACATTAAAAATACTTGCTTCATCATCACTTAATATTGCGGCTGGTATTAAAGCTACCGCACTATTTTTGGCACCACTTATTTTTATTTCCCCGGTTAGCTCATGCTGACCACTAATAATTATTTTTTGCATCGCAGTTACTCCTTACTTGCTGAATTTAAAATGGTTATTTTGTTTTTAACTACTTCTTTTAGTGCTATTTCACCGGCACCAATTATTTTTCTTGGATCTATTTCGTTAGGGTTTAAAGATAAATAAGTTTTTAAGGCTTTTGCCCAAGCATCTTGCAACTCAGTATTAAAATTTATTTTGGCAACTCCAAGGTTAATTGAGCTTTTTAATACTTCTGCCGATAAGTTTGTTCCGCCATGTAATACTAAAGGTTTTTTGATATTGCCAAAAATGGTTTTCAATAAGTTTAAATCAATATCTGGTGGAATGTTTTTTATTCCATGATAATTACCTATCGCCGGGGCCAATAAATCAAATTTAGCTTTTTTATTAAAATAAAGAACTGATTCTAAGTCTGTTTTATCAGTATCCATATTATTTTCAATTTTACCAATCTCAGCTTCAACCATAATTCCTTTGGCCTTTTTAAAAGTCTTGTTAGTTATTAGAATATTTTGATTAATCTCTTCTTTGGCCACATCAATCATTACAGAATCAAATCTAGCAAGAATAGCTTTTTCAGCTTCTTCATAACTTTTAGCATGGTCTAAATGCAATATTACCGGAATGGAAATTTGCAAATCTTTTATCAATCCATCAACTAAATTTCTAACTGTATAATATCCACCCATATAAATAGCTGACTTAGGGCTTACACCTAGAATAACTGGACTTTTTAATTCTTCGCAAGCTTCTAATATATATTTAGTCCATTCCAAATTATTAATATTAAATTGCGGAACAGCATATTTTCGTTGATACGCTTTTAATAATACTTTGTAAGCTTTCTTCATATACTTCACCATATAAACTATAATATGTAAAAGCCTTAATTGTCAATTAAACTAGTAATCTATTTACATAATCAAACAAGTTTTAGCTATTAAAAATAAATATAAAACGATCCTTACCACTATAGTCTTTTTGACAGACAAAACGAGCTTTAGGCATTGCTTTTTTTATTATATTGAAAATTGCTTCTTTTTGTAAATGACCAATTTCTAAAGCAATAATACCATTAGTTGTTAAATGATCTTTATAATTATTGAGGATAACCTCATAAAAATATAGCCCGTCTTTTTTGGCAAATAAAGCCATCTTTGGTTCATATTTCTTTACCAAAGGCATAACCTCTTCATCCTTAGAAATGTAAGGTGGATTACTTATAATAAGATCATATTTACCAGGAATAATTTTTTCCATATTCATTCTTCTAAAGTTAATATCAACATCATTAATCATCGCATTTTTTTTAGCCACTTGTAATGCTTTAAAAGATTTATCGATAGCAGTTACTTCTGAATTGGGAAGACGCTTTTTTAAACTAATAGCAATGCAACCACTACCAGTTCCTAAATCTAAAATTTTAATTGTTTCATTACTATTAATTAATTTTAAAGTTTCTTCTACTAGTTGCTCAGTTTCAAAACGAGGAATTAAAACATTTTTGTTAACTTTTATTTCATAACCAAAAAAGTTAACATGACCAATTGCATATTGAATTGGATATCCTTTGTTAACTTTATTTAAAGTTCGTTTAAAATTCTTACCCTTTAGCTTTAAGAGTAAATCATAATCTATTTTGGTAATCTTATTCATTTTCACTTTTTTCTAGATTTAGTTTTTGATTGGCAGCAATTAAAGCTTCAATAATTTCATCAAGATAACCTTCCATAACATTATCCAAAGCCATTGTTGAAAAATTTATACGATGATCAGTAACTCTATTTTGAGGATAATTATATGTTCTAATTTTTTCAGAACGATCTCCCGTGCCAATCTTATTTCTTCTTTCGCTCTCTATTTTACTTTCTTGCTTTTGAAGCTCATAGTCATATAATCTTGTTTTTAAAACTGATAAAGCTCTTTCTTTGTTTTTTAATTGGCTTCTTTCCGTTTGACAAGTAACTACTATGCCACTGGGGATATGGGTTATTCTAACTGCTGAGTCAGCAGTATTAACACTTTGCCCACCTGCTCCACTACTGTGGTAAACATCAATTTTTAAGTCCGCTTCTTTTACTTCAACGTTAACATCGTCAGCTTCCGGCATAACTAAAACTGTTGCGGTTGATGTGTGTACTCTTCCTTGCGCTTCTGTTTCAGGAACTCTTTGAACACGGTGAGCGCCACTTTCAAATTTTAATTTAGCATAAACATTTTCGCCCTTTACCATAAATTCTATTTGGGAATAACCACCAGCTGACCCAACAACTTCATTAAGAATTTCTACTTTCCACCCGTTTCTTTCAAAATATTTAGCATACATTCTAAATAAATCACCAGCAAAAATATTAGCTTCATCGCCACCGGCGGCACCACGGATTTCCATAATAATGTTTTTTTCATCATTTTCGTCTTTAGGAACAAGCAAAATTTCCAATTCCTTTTTTAAAGAGATTTCTTGTTCTTTTAATAAATCTAATTCTTCGTTAGCTATATCTCTTAGCTCGGGATCATTAACCATTCCTTTAGTTTCTTCAATTTGAGCTATAACTTTTTTATATTCTTCATATTTTTGAACGATTTTTTCATAACTTTTTTGTTCTTTTAGTAATTGTTTCATCAATTCAAAATTACTAATTACTTCATCAGTTGTTAGCTTTTCAGAAATTTCTTGATATCTTGAAACAATATCATCTAATCTATTAAACATCTTTATACCTTCTTTCTATTAAATAAAATAATCTTAAGAAGCTATAAAAGACCTATATCTTCTTCATCAGGATCAATTACAACTAAGTCTTTAAATTCGTCTTCCACATCGTCGTCATCTTCTTCACCCTCTAAAAAAATATCTTCATCGGAATCGCTTTCTTCGGCCTCAGGGATTAATTCTTCGTCATCATCATCAATTTCTATCTTTCTGCTATGATTACTTCTTAAATCCCAATATCCATTAGGAAGCATAATAAATCTTTTATCAGTAGAAAGTAATTCAAAAAAATCAGCGATTTTTTCTTCAAAATCTTTTTCTGATAACCCTAATAATTCACATATTTTGCCAAACAAGGTTTGAATTTTCATTTTTTTACCATATGAAGTTAATATTGAAAAAGCAATATCATCATAAGGCAATCTTTCCAATTCTTCTTTACTTAATTCTTTTAGTTTCATTGTTACCTCCTACATTTTTTCTGGTGGTATAACACCAATTAAGTTTAGAGCATTATTTAAAACAATCTTAGTCGCTTGAATTAAATTTAAACTCTCTTTTGTTTCGGTTTCATTTTCAGTTAAGATACGATGTTTTGAATAATATACATGAAATAAGTTAGCAAGTTCATATGCATAATTAGCAATTAAATGAGGAATTTCTTTATTAGCTGCATCTTTTACTATTTCTGGGAAAAGATAAATCTTTTCTAATAAGCGATTAACCTCATCGTTTTTAATGCTTTCATAGTTTAACTTTTCTGTTGGTAGCGCATTATCTTTCAAGACACTACATATTCTAGCATAAGCATAGCAAATATAAAAGACTGGATTTTCGCTGCTCTCTTTTTTAGCCAAATCTAAGTCAAAATCCATTTGAGTATCCAAGCTTCTGGAAGCAAAAAAGTATCTTGCTGCATTTACTCCTACTTCATCTAACAATTGTTTTAGAGTAATTGAATTCCCTGCTCTTTTACTCATTCTAAGCTCTTTACCATCTTTTACTACTCTTACTAATTGTAATAACTTGATATCGATTTTATCGGTATCTTTACCCAAAGCTTTAAGGGTTGATTTTATGACTGGTACGTACCCATGATGATCAGCACCTAAAACATTAATTAATTTATCATAATTAAAACTTAATGTATTTAAATGGTGAGCAACATCAGGAAGAACATAAGTATAATTACCATCTGATTTTATTAACACAAAATCTCTTGGAGCGCCAAAAGATGTTCCTTTAAACCAAGTTGCTCCTTCACTTTCATATGTATATTCTTTTGCTTTATATTCTTTTAAAACTTCTTCAACATAATTGGTTTTTTTAATTGCTTTTTCGCTTGTTAATGTATCATATGAAACACGATACTCTTTTAAGTCGGCGATAATTTTGTCTAATAACTTCTTGGTAGCATATTCTTCGAAAAAATTATAATCAGTTTCGATTAATTTATTTTCTTCTTGTTCATATAACTCGTTAGCCAACTTTTTTATATCATCGCCAAAATAACCATCTTCTGGCATTGAAGTATTGATACCACATACTTCTAAATAACGTGTTTTTAATGATTTGCCTAAGTTAGCAATTTGATTGCCTGAGTCATTTACATAGTATTCTTTATTAACTTGATATCCATTAAAAGTATAAATTCTAGCTAAATTATCGCCATAGGCTCCGCCTCTAGCATTTCCCATGTGAATTATACCAGTTGGATTAGCACTAACAAACTCAATATTAATTTTTTTATTTAAACCATCTCTATTTGATCCATAAGCTTCTTTTTCGTCTAAAACTTTATCAATGTTAGCAAATAAATATGATTTATCGACAAAGAAGTTTATAAAGCCTGGAGCTTTTACTTCAATTTTATTAACATCTGGTAATGAAAAATTATTTTTTATTAGTTCGGCCAAATCCATTGGTTTCATATGATTTTTACTGGCAAGCTTTAAAGCAACATTTGATGTATAATCACCATTTTCTTTTGCACTAGGTATATCAACAAAAGTTTTTTCTTCACAAACCAATCCTAAAGCCTTGATAACGTCAGTAATTGTTTGTTCTATTTTTTCTTTCATAATTATGGTATCCCTTCTTTATACAGAATACATTATATTATTTATAATAAACATTTGCAATTATTCTTATATACTTTAAATAGAAAAATGTCAATATAAAAGTTTAAAGCAGAAAAAAACTGCCTAAGCAGTTTCTATTCAGTTTTTTTATCTATTTTAATAATTATTTGATACAAGTTTTCTAAATCAATCTCTTCCGTATCAATTAATAATCCTTTAGCTTCTATTGCTTTAACAGTGTCTCTTAGAGCATTTATCGCATCTGTTAAAGAATATGCTTTTTCTTCAGTTTCGACAACTGGAGCAACATAAGAAGGATCTAAAGTATCTATCTTTGATACCGGGTCAACAACATTTTGCATACTTAGGTTTGGTGATGGCATCGGAATATCAAGAACTTCAACTGTGCTTGGTGCTGGTTCAACAACTGGATTTACTGTTGGTGTCTCGATTGGTTTATCAGCGATATTCAAGTTAGCTTCTTCATCTTCTAAAAAGTTGAAAAATTTATTTTGACTAGGTTGAGGAGTTTGCTCAGGGGTCGAACCAGCTGGCATATTCACATTAATCATCGCTTCTGGCTTTGGTTCTAATGATACCATTGGCGCACTTCCTGATTCTTCATCACCGGTTTGGTTATTATTTATTGGCATTGTTGAAGGAATAATTGCTTCGCTAACTACCGGATTATTATTTAATGGTGTTAGCGGCGTTAGCATTGGATCTGGTTTTAGCATTTCTTCAATCCCTGGAGATAATACTTGAGGATTTATATCTGTTGCTGTCGTCTTTATTTCTTCAACGCTAGGTGTTATTTCAATTAAAGGTGTATCATCCATTTTGTTTACTTCTTTATTCATATTTTGAATTTCCATATCTAACTGTTTTACTGTAAGTCTTTCATCAATTACTCTTTTTAATAACGCTTTTTGTTTTTCTTTGTCAGTAATTTGCAAAATACTACGAGCATGTCTTTCAGATATTTTTTCTTCTAATAACGCTTTTTGAACTTCTTCATCTAAATTAAGAAGACGAAGTCTATTTGATAAAGTTGGTTGAGCAATACCAATCTTTTTAGCCAGTTCTTCTTGAGTAATATATCCTCTATCTAATAGCACTTTATATGATTTAGCTTCTTCTATTGGTGTTAACCCTTTTCTTTGGACATTCTCTACAAGAGCTACTTCAGCGCTACTATTATCATCTAAGTTAGTAATAATTGCTGGAACTTTCTGCAATCCAGCCATAATTGAGGCTTTATATCTTCTTTCACCAGCAATGATTTCGTATTTATTTTCAACCCTTCTTAAAACCAACGGTTGAATGATCCCGTGTTCTTTTATCGATGCTGCTAATTCCTCCATTGCTTTTTCGTCAAATGTTAAACGTGGTTGAAAGCGATTAGGAATTATCTCTTCAATTCCTACTTCAACTATTTGTGGCTCAAAATTCATATGTGACAGCCCCTTCTTATTTTTATTCATTATAATGATATCTTATTTTTTATTCTTTTTCAATGCTTTTTGACTATTTCTTGATAATTCCTTGGATATCCTTTAGGAGTTAAATCTATCTTCTTGATTATTATTAGTAGCCGATCATGATTAAGAACTGGTAATTTATATTTTTCTACTTTTACTAGTTCTCCTTTTAGCTTATTAATAATATTTTCGCTTTCAGAAATTTCATCGCCCTCTTTGCCTTTCATTGCAATAAATAGTCCATTACTTCTTAAAAGTGGCAAACAAAGTTCAGCTAAAACCTTTAAACTAGCTACAGCTCTTGATATTACTATTTCAAATTTATCTAAATTGTTTAAAGCAAAGTTTTCTGCTCGATCATTTATAATCGTAACATTTTTTAAATTAAGCTCAACACAAACAACATTTAAAAATTGGCATTTTTTACCATTAGATTCTATTAAATATAGTTTTAAATTTGGAAAAAAGATTTTTAAAACAAGCCCCGGGAAACCAGCTCCAGTACCAATATCGACAACTTCACTATAATTTTCAAAATTAATAAATGTCGCGACTAAAAGTGAATCACAAAAATGCTTCAAGTATACTTCTTCAGTATCAACAATTGCCGTTAAATTAAACTTTTTATTGTATTCCTGTAATATTTCTTGATATTTTTTTAATTTTATAAGCATTTCTTGCTCAAATTTTATATTATTTTCTTGTAGAAATTTTATAAATTCTTTTTCAGTCATTTTGAGGATACTCCTTCTTTAAATAAACTGCCAATATAGCTATATCACTTGGATTTATACCGCTTATTCTGCTCGCTTGACCAATTGATATTGGTTTTATTAATTTTAATTTTTGTCTAGCTTCGCTGGCTAAGTTTTTTACTTTATTATAATCAATATCTAAAGGAATTTTCTTTTCTTCTAACTTTAACATTCTTTCAGCTTCTTTATAAGCTTTTTCAATATAACCAGCATACTTTATATTTATTTCTACTTCTTCCAAAATTTCTTTATCATCTGTTATATCGATGAATTCTTTAATAAAGTAAATATTGATCTCTGGTCTTTTTAATAAGTCTGAAAACTTAACGCTAGCTTTAGGAATAAGGACATTTTTAATTTTAAATTTTTCAATATTGGCTCTATTTAAACTTAATTGATTCGTTTCTAATAACTCTATCGTCTTTTTTATTAATTCACGCTTTTTTATAAAAATATTGTATTTCTTCTTATCAATTAAACCAACTGAGAACCCTTTTTCTCTTAACCTTAAATCCGCATTATCATGTCTTAGTATTAATCTAAATTCAGCTCTTGATGTCAATAAACGGTATGGTTCTTTAGTTCCTTTCGTTACTAAGTCATCTATTAAAACCCCAATATAAGCTTCATTTCGTTTTAATATTAAAGGCTCTTTATTTTCTAATTTTAAAGCCGCGTTGATTCCGGCCATTAAACCTTGAGCAGCAGCTTCTTCGTAACCACTAGTGCCATTTATTTGACCAGCGGTATATAATCCTGATATTAGTTTTGTTTCTAACGAAGCTTTAATTTGTAATGGATTTATCGCATCATATTCTATGGCATACGCATATTTTACAATCTTAGCGTTCTCTAACCCTTTTAGACTATGAACCATTTTCTCTTGAATATCATGAGGCATACTAGTTGAAAACCCTTGTAAATACCATTCATCATAATAAGCGCTTTCTGGTTCTAAAAATAATTGATGACGCTCTTTATCACTAAACCTTACTATTTTATCTTCGATTGATGGACAGTATCTTGGTCCTACTCCTTCAACATAGCCGCCATACATGCTGGATTTTGATAAGTTTTTCTTAATAATCTCATGAGTTTCTTTTGAAGTATATAATAAGTAACATTTCTTTTGCTCTTCTATTTTATAAAGTGGTGGATTATCATGGCTAAAAGTGTAATACTCATTATCACCATACTCTTCTTGCATTTTGCTAAAATCAATTGATGAACCATCTATTCTTTGTGGCGTTCCGGTTTTAAGTCTTAAAATTTCAAAACCTAAACTCTTTAAATTATCACTTAAAAAGGACGAGGTTTTTTCCCCATGAGGCCCACTTGATACTTTATTACTACCTGTTAATATTTGAGATCTTAGATAAGTTCCAGTTGTTAAGATCACAGCATCGCAAAAGATTGTTTGGTTTTCATCAATAATTACCCCTTTGATTTTATTATCTTCAACGACTAGCTTAGTAACTATTCCTTCCAAAATATCTAGTTTAGTGCAATTTTTTAAAGCTTTTAGCATTTCTTTAGGGTAGACTTTTTTATCGGCCTGAGCTCTCAGAGATCTTACTGCTAGCCCTTTTTTAGCATTTAACATTTTTATTTGAAAATGAGATCTATCAGCAACTTTTCCCATTATTCCACCTAAAGCATCAATTTCTCTAACGACTATTCCCTTCGCTGTCCCACCTATCGAAGGATTACACGGCATATCAGCAATATTATTTACATTTGTAGTTACAAGCAGCGTATGATGACCTTTTGTCGCTGATGCATAAGATGCTTCGCAGCCGGCATGGCCGCCACCAACAACAACTACTTCATATTTTTTTTGCATATTAACCCTACTTTCCTAAGCAGAAATTACTGAATAATTCATCTAACAATTCATCGTTATATGTTTCACCAATTATTTCTCCTAATAAATCCCAGGCTTTTTTAATATCAGAAGCTAAAAAATCAATTGTATAATCGAAAGAAAGATTATTTAAGCAATTATCAATCAAATCTAAGCTTTCACTTACTAAGTTTTTCTGCCTGATATTTGATATGTAAGTTGGATCTTTTAGCGCAATTTTATCTAAGTTAAACGTTTCAGTTATTTTATTTAATAATTCTTTTAGTCCATCTTTATTAATAGTATTCCCGAAAACCACTTCTTTATTTGTTTTTGGAATTTTAATTTTTCTATTTAAGTCTGTTTTATTAATAAAAATTATACTATTTTTATCTTTTAATTTTTCTAACAACTTTTTATCATCTCTTGATAGTTTGCTATTACTATCCAACACCAAAACAATTAAATCGACTTCATTTAAAAGTTTTTCGGTCTTTTCTACCCCAATCTTCTCGATTTTATTAGTCGTTCTTCTTATTCCGGCAGTATCAATTAAATTTATTTTTATCCCATTTAAGATAAATGATCCTTCAACTACATCCCTAGTTGTTCCAGCAATGTTTGTAACAATCGCCTTGTCTTCATCAAGCAGTTTATTTAGTATGCTACTCTTACCAACATTTGGTTTACCTATTAAAGCTACGTTTATCCCGGACTTGACAATTTTACCATTTTCAGTAGTATCAAGTAAGCTTTTTAGATCCTTTTTAATATCTGTAAGTTTGCTTTTTAAGTACTTGTTGGTAACTTCGATAGCATCATCATACTCTGGATAATCTAAATTAACTTCAATATTAGCAATTAGATTTAGAATTTTTTTTCTAATTTCAATAATTTTAATTGATAGCTTGCCTTCTAGTTGGTTAATTGATAGCTTTCGCGCATTCTCAGTTTCGGACATTAATAAGTCTTGAACAGCTTCGGCTTTTATTAAATCAATACGACCATTTAAAAAAGCACGTTTAGTAAATTCTCCTGGCTCTGCTAGACGACAGCCACTTTTTAATAAGACCTCCAATATTTTATTAGTTACAGCTACCCCACCATGACAATTTATCTCTACTATATCTTCTTTTGTATATGTTTTGGGACCTTTCATAACCATGACTAAAACTTCATCAATTATTTTTTTTTCATCTAAAATATGACCATAAGTGATACTATGATCTTTTACTTTTAGTAAACTTTTACCTTTAAAAATTTTATTAGCATCATTAATTGCTTCAGGACCACTAACTCTAATTATTGAAATAGCTCCTAATCCTAAAGCTGATGATATTGCGCATATTGTATCACTCATAATTCCACTTCCCTGTTTCGCGCCTATTATAGCACGAAATTATTTCCCGGGAAATAATTTATTAAAAAAAGAAGACTTATTTGTCTTCCTTAATCTTTATAACTACGTAACGATTTGGCTCTTCGCCCTCACTTGAAGTATAGATCCCCTTATAGTCTGTTAAAATATTGTGGACTATTCTTCTTTCGTAAGAGTTCATATTCTCAAGCCTTGCTTCTATTTTAGTTTTTAATACTTCACGAGCCGTGTCTTTAGCGAGCCTTTCAATTCGTTTTTCTTGTTTTTCTTTATAGTTTTCAACATCTAACATGACAACTGGATAAATACCAATGTGGTTACTTACAACATTTTTAACAATGTTTTGTAAAGCTTCTAAAGTCTGCCCGTTCTTACCAATTAAGATTGGATTATTATTAGAATACATTTTTATATATATCTGCTTTTCTCTAATACGGCTTTCGAACGTTGTCTCTATTCCCATATCATCTAGAATTTGTTTTAAATATTCTTTAATAAACTCTTCTACTTCTGAAATAGCAATTGCATTTACTTTAACTGTGGTGGCTTTAAATAACTTCCCTTTTACTTCTTCTGATTTATATAAAACCTCTGCTTCAGTTAAATTTAATTCTTTGGTGGCTTTTTCTAAAGCTTCTACTTCAGTTTTTCCTTCATAAACTTTTGTCTTCATATTAATTCTTCTTTCTTTTTACAATCATAGTTTGGAAAACCGTGAAAGCATTTGTTACTATCCAATACAAAGCTACTGCGGCTGGTAATGTTAAAGATGCTAAAGATATCATTATTAACATTATTTTAGACATTAATTGAGTCTGGTTTTGAGCACTACCACCCATGCCAGCACTAGATTGCATAGTACTTTTTAAAGAGAAATAAGTTGTCGCAATAATTAAAACTATTAATATTATATATAAATAATTACCATTGCCGATTCCAACCACTGGATTAGTTCCTAGTTGAAGGCCAAACAATTTTTCCTCAAAGATAGCTGGCACTCTATTTATGGCCTCTAGGAAAGCAAAGAAAATTGGTAATTGAATAAAAGCAAGTAAGCATCCCGTTAGAGGGTTAATATTATACTTTTTGTATATTGCCATCGTTTCTTGGCTCTTCATCATCATTGCTTGTTGATCTTTGGTATCCTGATATTTCTTTTCCAATTTTGCAATCTCTGGTTGAGCTTTTTTCATATTTTCGCTTTGATTAATTGATCCTTTTGATAACGGCATCATTGCTACTCTAATAAGTAAACCAATTAGCATTACAGAGAGCCCATAGTTTTTTAAGAAACTTCCTATTTTCAATATTAACCAAGCTAAAGGCTTAACAAAGCCAGATTCCCATAAACTTACATACTTTAAATCGCTTGGTTTAAATTCTTCACATGATGGTAATTTATTTAATTTAACTGTCATTTTTGCTTCATTTTTTTCATATAAAGCTAAAATCTTTTCATCGGTAGGTTTACATAATATGTTAGAAGGTAGAATTTGCCCTGTTGCTTCATTTTTTATTCTTTCATTTTTGTCATTTGTCATATATTTTGTACAACCAGTTGTAGCAATTGTTAAAACTAACAACAGACCCAATAAATATTTCTTTTTCATTTTATCTCCTCTTGAAAAACTTTAATTAAGTTTTCTTTCAATTCTATATAACTTGTTCCTATACACGCTTTCTTAACTATTATAATATAATCAACGCTTTTTTGAAACATAAATTTATTTTCGTCAATTATTGTTTTTATTTTTCTTTTATATTTATTTCTCATTACTGCATTGCCTAGTTTTTTGCCAACTGCGATACCAAACCTAGAATAAGTAAGATTGTTTGCCACGCTAAAAACCAAAAAAAATTTATTTCCTTTTTTAGACGCTGTAGCAATAATATTATTAAACTCAGTTTCTTTTCTAACAATCTCAATTTTCTTCATTGTCCAAGCTTCTTTCTAAAAACCCACTTCTAAGTTAGTGGGTTTTATGAAAATGTTAATAACTTTTCAATTCCTCTTTCATTATATATATAGGGTTTTTATAAGTCAAGTTATCAACACCATTGTTAATAGCTTTTTTACCCGTTGTTAATATTGTTACTAATATTTTTGTTAATATTGTTGATAAGTATAAAAAATTGCGTTATTATAGTAGCCAAAAGCAGATTTTGGTAGTGAATAACTTGTTAATAACTATTTTTTTGCTGATTATACTTTTATTTTAATTTTTATTAAGTTAAAATGAAATTAGTAAAAGACTGTGAGGTGATATTGTGGATAATAATACTTTATGGAGTAAAATTTTGGAGGCTATTAGTAAAGACTTATCGCCAATGTCTTTCAATACTTGGTTTAAAGAAACTACTTTAATAAAACTCACAAGCGATAAAGCAACAATAAAAGTCCCAATGCAGATCCACAAAAAATTACTTGGGGAAAACTACTATGATATGATTGAAAACTTCTTTGTAAATATTACTGGTAAAAGTTATGAACTAGAGTTCATCAGCCAAGACGAAGTAGAAAATAAAGAAGAGATTTTAGATATTAAACCTATTGAAGTAGAAAATAATATTAATAAAAATTTTAATTCTAATTTAATTGAAAAATATACCTTCGATAACTTTGTGATTGGCGAATCAAATCGCTTTGCTCAAACAGCAGCTTTGGCCGTTGCTCAAAACCCTGGTAAAATATATAATCCTTTGTTTATCCATGGCAGAAGCGGGCTTGGGAAAACTCATTTAATGCATGCTATTGGTAATTATGTTGTAAGTAATCTTAATAAAACGGTATTATATATCACTAGCGAGGATTTTATTAGTGATTTTACTAGCTTAAGTAATCAAAATGGCGAAAACAATTTTGATTATGCGGAAAAGTTTAAAGAAAAATACCGCAACATTGATGTTTTATTAATTGATGATATTCAATTTCTAGCTGGAGCAGAGAAAACCCAAAGAGAATTTTTTCTGACCGAAGTTTCGGGACAGGTCAAGAGACTCGACGCCGCGATGGTGTCGGCAACCGCCGAAATGGCGGCGTATACGGAAGATTTCGGAGAAGTTGTTTTGTGATGCGGATGTATCGGCGGTACATTCGAAACCATATTGCTCATCGAGGAGGAAAACCTTGGAAACTTTAGACGCTCAGCTTTTCACGCTCTCGTACACTGCAATCGAAAAAGCTCTCGCATCCGGCGCGAACCCGCGCGCCGAAAAC
>CAYURI010000002.1:10996-86205 GCA_964447275.1 uncultured Muribaculaceae bacterium | reverse complement strand
TTATCACTCGTTGAACTAATAACATTACGTGGTTTATTTAATAAATAATAAACTTTTGGTTCAAAAGATATTTTTTTACCATCAACAAAAATACTATCTTCATAGTTAGCTTTAGTTCCTAGTTCTGTAACAGCAATTCCATTAATTTTTACTTTACCAGCTTTTATTAATTCTTCGGCTTTTCTTCTGCTAGCATACCCTGAAGCCGCAATTATTTTTTGTAAACGTTCCATAAAATCACATCCATAAAGAGTATAACATAAAAAGATTAGAAAACTAATCTTTTTTATCTTCAATTAGAGCCTGATCAAAAGTTACACTATTAATTGAATCAAAGCGCTTGGTAATTTTTTCGGTTGTAACATTAATATCTTTAACATCTTTAGAAACTGTTTCAATACTACGTGATAATTTTTCCCAACGCTCTTTATATAAACTAAAATCTTTGCTTAAACGATTTAATTCATCATGAATTATCTTGGCATATTTATCTCTTTCCATATTTTTTAAAATCATTTCAATAATTGTTAATGTACTCATTAAAGTTGTTGGCGATGCTACCCAAACTTTTTTAGTATAAGCGTATTGTAATAAGTCGTCATGATAAGCATTGATTTCTGCAAATATCGCTTCGGCTGGTAAGAACATAATTGCTTCCTCAGCAGTTGTTCCTGTAATAATATACTTAGTACTAATAGCATCAATATGCTTCTTAACATCAGTTTTAAATAATTTAGCAGCCATTTCTCTTTCTGGCTTTGATAATTCTTTATCTAACATCTTTTGATAGTTTTCTAACGGGAATTTACTATCAATACAAATTGTCCCAAGTGGTTCTGGAGCAAACAAAATAGCATCAGCTATAAAGCCATTTTTTAAAGTATATTGAGTTTGATATATGCGATCATTTTTATCACCAAAAACATTAGCCAATATATAAGTTAAATTAACTTCACCATATATTCCTCTAGTCTTCTTATCAGTTAAAACGCTTTGTAAAGAAACAATATCACTAGATAATTCTTCAATCTTTTTTTGCGCTTCATCAATCTTTGAAAGTCTTTCTAATATTGAAGTAAAGGTTTTATTAGTTTTTTCAAAGTTCTGATCTAATCTTTCGTTAACTTTTTCATTAATTAGCATCAACCTGTCTTCAATTTTTTTATTTAGTTTTTCAAAGTCTTCATTAATATTCTTACTAAAAGAATATTTAAAATCACCGATTTCTTTAATTAAATCGGTTTCTAAACGACCTATTCTTTCTGTTAAGTTATCTTCTTTTTTATTTTTTAATATTAGTATAATAATTAAACCAATAATTAATACTAATAAACCGATTATTATATATTCCATAAATCCTCCTAATCTAATTTTAATTTTTTATTAACAATAATACTTATTACATAAGCAATTAATACTAATCCTAGAACTTTTAGAAGCTCTACTGGATTTTTTAAAGCTTCGATTAATGTTACCCCAATGTAGCCCCAAAAGAAAACTAAAAATATTTTGCCAATTAAGATTGCTAAGAAAAACTTTTTAAAAGGCATTTTTGACACCCCAGCAGCAACATTAACTAGAAATGCTGGAGTAAATGGGATAGATATTAAAACAACTAAGCTAGAAAACTTTAAATCATCAACTCGATTTAAAAATTTATTGGCTTTTTCATTTTTTCTAATCTTATTATCAACAAACTTTTTTAAGGTCTTTTCACAAAGAAAATAAGATAATACACAGCCAGCAATCGTAAATACCCAAGATAAGATAAAACCAATTAAAGTGCCATAATATAGAAAATTAATAGTAATAAATAAAGCAAGTGGTAAGACTGGAACAATTGATTCAATTAAAATTAGAAAGCAGCTAAAAAAAACACCATATGGGCCCATAATTTTTATTGTTTCTGTAACTAAATCATTTAAATTATTAAATATCTCCATAATCACCATCTATAACTATTATAATATATTTCCCTAAAAATTGCAGTTTATTTTTATTACCATGTAAAAAGATGACTATTCGTCATCTTGGAAGAAGTCATCAAAGAATTGATCATCAGTTATAACATTCTCACTAACTATTTTGCTATCTTTATCAACATTTACTTTTGTTGCTTCTTCTTTTACAGTTTCAATATTTGGTACATTAACTTTTTCTTCGGTTTTTGGTTCCTCGTTATATATATTAAAGCTTGGTTTTTCTTGAGGAGGTTTAGATGGTTCAGGCTTTAAACTAGGTAGTGGTAAATCAAAATCATTAGTAGCTTTTTGATTATTAATCCCATCACCAACAGGACTTAACCCCGGCATTTTGCTCTTATCTTCTTTTTCTAATTCAGCAATTCTGGCGTCAATCTTTTTGGCAAGTTCATCAAAATTGAATCCACCTGGTGCTCCTGGCATTCCACCACCAAATGGTGAAGGTCTATCCCCTGGATAAGGTGCATTCATATTACTAGGATTTTCACCTTTTTCTAAATTCTCAAATAACTTTTTGCGTTTTTCTTCTTTAACAAATTCTTTTAATTCAAATAATTTAATTTCATTTTTCTCACGAGAATAGAAATCGGTTTTAACCATATTTTTAAACCATTCGGTTTTATAACTAGGAATGTATTTGGTTTTAAATGGATGTAATCTCGTTTTTATGATAATAGCATTGTTCATTGGTAATTTTTGTAAATCAGATACTGTTACTAATGGTGTTGAAGCTGTTTTATCTTTATCTTTTGATTTTACCTCACCACAAAGCTTACTAATTTCCTCTAAAGCAGCTAATTCTGTCGTAATTAAATATATCAAGTTACCACAGTTTGATCTAATCGTTTGTGAATCTTCTTTACCATAAACATCATCTAACTGAGCAAAGTTTTGAATAATAAAAGTAAATCTTACAGCTCTACTTCTAGCAGCTGTTACCATTGATGTAACATCTTTCAATTTCGGCATATTAGCAAACTCATCTAGAATGAAGTTGGTTTTAAATGGTAGTTTACCATTTTTCTCCTTATAAGCGGTATCAATTAATGTTTCATAACATTGTTTAATAAAAATAGTTGCTAAAGCATGATAAGTTGTTTTTTCATCATGGATAACTAAGAAGACAGCAGTCTTTTCTTGACCGATCTTACGCATATCAAAGTCACTTTTAGAAAGCATTTCACTTAAATTATCACGTGATGTAAATAATCTAATTTTTTGTCTAAAAACTGATACTACGCCACCTTTAGTTTCACTAGGAGCGTTAATAACACTGGAAGCAAATATTGCCGAACTTGATGATTCACCTTTTAAATTAAAATATTCTTTAATATATTGCGTAACACCAAGCTTTTCTTCACCAGTTGTTGCCATATAACCAATTGAGTTTAAGTTTACTTGACTTTCATCAGTAGCATCTTCAAAAAGCCCTAAAGCAATTCCTGAAAAGTAGTCAGAAGCATTGTTCTGCCAGAAAGGATCATCAGTTTTATCACCAGTTAAAATATTAGAAGCAACATCTTCTAATAACTCAACAGATTTATCAATATTACCTTCTTTAAATAATTGATAAGGAAGTGATAAAGGATTCCAAGAACTACCCATAATTGGGTCACGGAAGTTTAAAACAATAACATTGTATCCTCTATCCTTAAGCATTTGACCATGATTTTTATATATTTCACCCTTAGGGTCAGTAATAATCATACTCTCGCCTTTTTTAGAAAGACAATAAACTAAAGGATCAACGATACAAGTAGTTTTACCAGAAGCAGTAGCACCAATAATAACTGAATGGTTTTCGCCATCATCAACATACATTTCTTTTTCAGTAGTTATTAAAGGTACACCTGCAGCTTCAAACTTTTCATCAGAAAGTAAAACTCTTTCCACATGATCGGCTTTTTTTACTTCTTTTTCATTAGCCCACCTAGAGTAACCCTTATCTTCTTTGGCACCAAGTTTTAAACCTATTCCGCCACCTTTTTCTTTTTCAAAGATATAAGATGAAACACTCGTAAAGATAACTACTAGTGCAACGGCAAATAAAGCAATTGTTCCTGGAAAATATTCAGCAGAAAAAGCTCCCATAGGATTTAACCCATAGAAGTTACCCGTACTAGAAAAATAAGAAAAGTTTAATATCCCAATACAACATAAATAAAATAAAAAGACACAAAAGATGACAAATATAACGAAGTCTTTTGTTGATATTCTAAATTTCACGCTAATCTCACCTACCAAATTTATTATACAATACTTTATAGTGATTTTCTATTTATATTTTATTAGCTCTTCTCATTCTTAAGAAGACGATTCCCATTGCTAATAATAATACTCCAAGAATAATTAAAAAGATATAAAGCTTTTTACTTAATTCATTATTATAATTTAAAACATATTTATTTTTATAAATCCTTATTTGAATGGGTTTTTCTGTATAATTATTTTTGTCGATGTTCCATGTATATGTATAATCTTTTTTACTATCAGCATTAGATGAATATACCCGGTGATTAGTTTTGATGTTTATAGTTAAATTTTCTAAATCAGGATATTTATCAAAAGCTAAGTTTTTTAAACTAGTACTAATCGTAATTAAATCCTTTTTCTCGCTTTCATCAGTATCGTTATAATATACTGCAAAGAAATCATAACTATTAACCGCAAAATATGATTTATAGTAGTTAGTCATATTAAATTTATGAGCATAATTATATTTATAATTATTATTAACAAAGCTATACTTCTTAGTATAATAATCTATCCCTGTTACTTTACCTGCTGTTAATAAAATATCCATATTTTCAGTATCAGCATTAACAGGAATGTTCCAATCCTTTATCCCAGTAGTATCAGCTTTATTAGATAATATTGAAATATTCTCTTTATAATCCTCATTATAAATTTCCAAATTATAAGTAGCACTACAACCACTTAGTAAAAATATGCCAATAATTAATAAAATAACTTTTTTCATATTAAACCTCATTCTACTAAACTATATGTACCATACTGATTAGCATATAGTAATAATTTTGAATATTCATAACCTTTTTCAACTATTAAAATCTCTTTCTTTTCATTTAAATCAGCATCAATTATTAAATTAATCGATGCTTTTTTATATTTAATTTCTGATTCTAATGCTGAATATGACAATACCACTTCTGTATTTTCACCATCTTTAATTAATATATAATTATAACAATTAGAGTTTACTTTATAATAAATTTGAAATATCTTTTCTAGTATTAAATCAGCATCAATATCTAATTTATACATTATTACTTCTGTTTGACCTTCTACATATGTCTGTTTCTTATTACTTAAATAACTTTTTACAAAATTTAAATCTTCGTTGGATAAATTTTCTACATTATATTTACTTATAAAAATTGTTTTATTGCTATTTATGCCAATTAAGTTTGCATATTGAGATGTTCCATCATTATAAATTAATTTTCTAGTATATTTATTTATACTTGCTGATAATGTCTTAAAATAGCTATTACTACTATAAACATTAAATTCTTTTTGATTAACAAAAGACATGTCAGTTATTTTATTCCATACTTTATTATCATAATAATATGCATAGTCATAATTATAAACTATATAAGTCTCTACTTTGCTTTTTTCATAAGCAATTTTCTTATTTGTAAAGAAAATAGTTACTCCTACTACAACAATTGAAATCACTAAAATAAACAACCATAATTTTATATTTTCACCTTTAAGCATTAGAACTGCCTCCAGAATTTCCTAATATACTACAAGGGCATTCCCCTTCTGGGCCGATTTTTCTAGTTTCTGAAACGGTAGCACCAAAATCACCAGTATTATATGTACATCCTACTGCTGTTTTATTTGAATCAAAAATTGGTCCTTTGGCATTATACCAATAGCCTTTTGAATTCCATTTATAGCCTAAAGCTGAAGCATCTTCTTCTTTAAGACTTGCATAACATTGAGATATACAAGCACTTTGTTCAGCAAATGCTGCTTTACAAGCTGCTTTAACTAATTTAGCACCTTCAATAGTCTCGTTACAAAACTCTATTTTCCAAGCATCACTGAAATATCCACCTAAATCTGATGAAGTTTCACGATAACTTCTTCCGGTACCTGCATCATATGAGTCATAACTAGGATTTTCATGAAATAGCCCTTTACAACAGTAATCTCTTTCCAAATCAGACAATGACATACCAGCCAAAGTAAGAGAATTAGAATAATCACAAGCTAGTTGCCAGTGATGAGCTTCAAGATCATCCCAAGCACCATTAGCCATTCCACCAATATTTGTAAATCCTAAAGATTCTAAAAACTCTGTTACATTAATAAAACCAGCTGTTGGAGTTTCACCTTTAGCTGCGACTAAGTCTACTCCATCTCTAATATTGCCACTCCTGCTAGCTGAGGTTAGCTGCAAAATATTTGTTACCTCATTAGAAAAGTATGGCTGAAGTTCAGGATCTATATCATTATAATCAGGAACATACATATATAAAATTGTATCAGCATGATCAGTATCCCAAAATCTTGATGGGTCAGAACTAGTAATAGCAACTGCAGCTGAATCAATAACACCAGTAAATAAAATCGTATTATATTCTGTCTCTAAATTTACAGCTTCACCAGCGACTAGCATTGTATCATATCTAGAAGCAAATAGCTCATCTGCTGAAGGCTTTTTATTGTCTGTCTCATAAACAACTCTTTCAGTAGTTCCTTCAATAGCAGGTTCACATTGGGTTTTATCAGTAACTAAACAGCAGTTTTCAGCAACTAATTCATAATCACTACTAGGACATGTTAACCCAGTTGAAATGGTCTCGGTTTTAGCTGTTCCATCATAATTTATTACTGGCCTATAAGTGATGGTAGAAGGCAATGTACCACTTACATAATGCGGATAAAACCCAGTAACCGCCTCGATATATCCGTGATCGTCCCATCCACCTTCAGTAGGTATTTTTATAGTAGACGTGTTTAGTGCATATTGCCATACTATCGCGCTAGGGAGATAAACATCAGCTCGACTTGCTTCACTTACATCAAGCAAAATCCTTTTGCTAGCATTGTCTGTTTCAACATATAATTGGTTACCTTCACTATCTTTGGCTAATGTACCATCTGAATTCCTTTTATATGTTTGGTATTGATTTGTTTCTTGATTTCTTTTATAGTCTTGATTGTTAATTATATACCCTTTATCTCCGTTGCAAGCATATAAAAGTGCTGTATGTTCTGGATTCCATTCACACTGAAATACTTGACCATGAACGCCATTAAATCTATTATAACTAATCCCATTTGTTCCGCCGCTAGAAGCTTTATAACCTGATGATGATTGATATTTTGTACTTGTAAGTCTTAGAGGTATTTTTAAAGTAACGTTATCACCAAGTAAATCTCTAATATCAGAGTACTCACTAGAAGTAAACAAATCACATACCAACATTGCTTCTTTAACACCATATTCACCTAAGGTAACATTATCAGTCGATTTATAACTGTAATCATAATTAGCAAGAGTAACATTTTCAGCATAAAAGTTTTCTAAAATTCCTGTATAAGTATACCCCTGACTTGCTAAATACAATGAGCCCCACTGACTCATTCCACGATTGTGACCACCAGATAAACCCCATTTACTTTTGGCAATTACCGTATGAAAAGTACCACTATTTTTTGAGCCTATTTTTTGGTATGAAGTATAACATAACCCATTTTCGCAATAATAATTAGTCCATTCACTAAAACTGCTATATTCTGACTTTATAAGTTGGCCATTTTCTGTCAATACTTGACCAGTAGTAGATAAAGCTGCGTTTCTAGCCAGCATATATTTTGTACCAGTCTCTTTAAAATATTGATCAGTAAAAACTTGATTATCAGTACTATTAGAAATTGATTTTACGCCTTCGTTTGTAACCTTTAAAGCATAAGTTCTTATGGCTATAGCATTAGCTTGAAGAGCTGTGTATATAGTTGCTTCTGATTCTCCAGAACTATAGAAAACCCCAAGAACTTCAGCATCTAGTACTCCTTCAACATATTGATCTATTGGATAAGATCCATTTTTTATCAAATTACCATTATCATCTTTTCTACTATTACTAAGTGTAATATACAAATCTTTTGATAAACTATAGCTAACAGAAGCTCCACTAGCTGCTGAAACACTTGAATCATAAACCGGATCATCATCATTTGCTAAATCAACTATATCAATTATTTGCCTAGCCAAACCAACTTTTAATTTACTTGATTCTACTAAATATTCTTGGTCAGTTTTAGTATATTTTTTTATATTATCAAAATCAGCTTTAAAATGAACGTGGTTTTCAAAATAATCACTTTCAACTAAATGTTTATAAAAATAACATAAATCTACAATATCATCTAAATCAAATTCGGTCTTAATCGCATCTCCACCATTTTTTACTAGCCATTTACTATCAGGGCCCACGCAATCAGTATATTCAGGGAAAATGCTAAAAATATCTTTTAAAGATTTTATTTGAGAAATTAAATCTAAAATCTCATCAAAAGAATATTTTTTAGCATACTCATAAGGTATTTTTTGAGTAGTACCATCATCCAATTCTTTTGTTAAATAACAAACTGGCTGGTAAACAAACAAGTGCCTACCTAGTGCTCTTATTGTGTCTTTATCATCTAAATATTCTTGGGCTTTTGCAATTGCTTCAGAAATGGCTCGAGCTATAACATCAAGTATTGTTTTTGGAGCATATTCTTTGTCTTCTAAACCACCACTACTACAATTACTATCATTGTCAGAAGCCCCATTTTCATCTATATAATTATCACAGACTTGATAAGCAAAATCTTCATCATTTATATATATATTGTCTTTATCTCCATTAACTGCCCACTCAGAAATATCACTGTTAAAGTTATCAGGTGCATAATCTAAAAATAAAGCTGCTAATAAGTGCGGTTTAGATGCTTCTAAAACTGCCAGGTCATCCACAGAATCTCCAGCTCTTAAACGCCACCAATAGTAAGCTCGATTAAAACGACGATAAAACTTTTTATTACTTGGTTTAATATTTTTTTCATAAAATATTTTTTCCCAAAAGTCTTGATAGTATTCTTCTTTTTCTTCTTCAGTCATATCATTTGAAGCATTTTTATAAATAACATTAACTTCTGTTTCAAAACTATAATTTATTTTGTTTTGTTCAACACTAAAAAGAAAGCTAGAAATAAAAGCTATAATAATGACTATTATATTAATAATTTTAAAATTATTACTGTGCTGTTTCATTATTATTTACCTCACTGTTTTCTACAACTTCAACATTAGAGTCTTCTGCATTATCTTCTTCCGGCATCTCATCATAATTCTCGTTCAATTCATATTCTGAGACTTCATTAAATCCAGCTCCAGATGATTCAGTGCCACCAGTTGAAGAGACTGCAAATATTATTGCTATTATTAAAATAAAAGAAAAGAAAGCAATTCCAGCATATAAGTAGATTTTCATTTTTTTAGCTTTTAAAAGCTTTTCTGCAGCTTCAGATACACCACCACTACTATTTAATACATTATTAGCAATAGATTTACCTATTCCTTGTAATCCAGGTGGTAAAAAAGTTTTTGCTGCAATACCAACTGCTGCTTCTTGAGCTTTTGAGCCTAAATTAGACTTATTCCCTTCACCATCATCCTCTTGCTCTTGGCTTCCTTTTGTTAATTCTTCGCTTTCTTTTCTTTTTTCATTACTTCTTAAAGCATTAGAATAATTAAACCTGTTACCGGTTGTTGCTCCTGGTAATTTAACTATCTGTGATTGTTTGCCACCACGCAAAACCCTTCGACCATAACTTTGATCGAAGGATTCGTTATTTAAATTATTTGCATTTGTTTCTGCCAAAACTATCACCACCGTTTATTTTATAATCCGCCACCTGTACCAAATGAATCTAATTCTTCTTGAGTTAATACGACATTTATTCTCATTCTTCTACTACCACAAACAAATAATGCTTGACCTTGACTGTAATATTTAATGCTTTCTCTTTCGTTGTCGTTTAAGTCAATTAATTTTGATAAATCTTCAACTGCTTGTTTCTTTAGTCCCATTACTAGATAATAAGCTGCGTTATCAAAGATGGCTTTACCATGAACAATAATATTAGGTGCTGCGAAATCAGTTGGTTGTTGAGTAATCATAATTGTCCCCGTATTATATTTACGACTACGTCTTTGAATTTGGGCTAAGAATTCAGCACCAAGTTCATTACGACTAGAAAGTAAGACATGCGCTTCATCGACCATCATAATAGTATTAATTGATTTATCTAAACATAAACCCCAAGCATATTTTAATATATTAAAGAATAAAGCGTTACGAATATTTTCATCAGAGTTCATTAACTCTTTAATATTAAATACGATAAACTCAGTATTACTTTCAATTGTTGTATGACCATCAAAGTAATATTTTAATTCTTTAACAAGTGGTCTAATCTTTAATTCTAAGCGTTCCATAACATCTTTTTCATGACTATGTTCAGGCATACTTAGAAGTCTTCCTTTAATTGTTGCATAAACATCACTGAATGTTGGGAAATCTTCCGGTTTAAATTTAGAGAAGTTCGTATCAAAATCAATTTTATAACGTTTATAAGTATCTTGAACTACTTCACTAAACATTGTTAAAACATCTTCTTCAATTGAAGGAGTGTAATATTTCATAAAAGCTTTTAAGCTTTGTAAAGTCCTTGTTAAGATAGTGTAACCTAATCCTTGTTCTAGTTCTTCTTCATCAGCGTCAACTATTACTTCTAGAGGGTTTACCATCCCAAATTCTCCACCCTTACCTAGATCAATAAAGTTACCACCCATCGTTTTAGTCATTTCTTGTAATTCGCCTTCAGGGTCAATTACAACTATTTGATAACCATTTCTAATATGGTTCCTTAAAAGTAATTTAGCAGCTGTAGATTTACCACTACCACTAGTACCAAGAATAATCATATTAGCATTATTACGGTTATATTCTTTTTTAATTTGATATAAGAATTGATTAAATAATATTACACCACCAGAGAAGTCAAACCCTAATAAAGTAGACAATCCTGGATCTTTAATACTATCAAAGACAAATGGATACATTGCTGCTACTGTAACAGAAGGAATTGGTGTTCCCACTCTGTTTTCAATATCCTGTTTAGGGAATATTGGTACCATTGATTTAAGTACTTTTTCTTGTTCAAACATTAATGGTATAGCTCTCATACCCATAGCATCTAAGTAGTTACGTAATTGCATCTTCTTAACTTCTAATTCTTCTTTTGTATCAGAAGTAATCATAATATGCATTTGGAAGTCATATATTCTTGATTGAGTAGCAGCAAGCATTTGAATAAATTCTTCTAATGATTCATAATCTTGCCTAATTCTTTCTTGAATAGTTTTATCATTTTCATTTTGATATCTAACTTTTAAATCTGCTATCTCTTTATTTAACATTTTTGACAATGTCGAAAATTCAATAGGAATATGTTTAATTACTATTTTAACACCCGATAAATTAGATACTTCTGCCAAATAACCTGGATAAATAGATTTAGGAAAGCCTACTACTGTAAGAATTACAGCATATTTACCACTAATCGTGAATTCTTGACTTCTAAATTCAATCCCCTTTGGGGCTAATTCTGATTTTAAATTCATTCTGTCGTCACCGTCCTAAACTCGGTTCTTAAACCACCATTAAAGAAGTTATCAATTAGCATCCTTAAATCCTCATTTGTTACTTGAGTTGAATTCATTTGACAATTAGCTAGTCCGCTTATTAAACTATGAATACGTTTTTGAATAAGTTCCATTTTCTTTTCTTTAAACAAAATGAAATACTCAGTATCAACAACATTTAATTGCGTACTCATAAATGAATTAGCTTTATTAATATCCTGCATAATTAATTTTCTTACTAATGGATTTGGTGTATCGTTATATAAAACTTGTAACTGTGATAAGAAAATATTTATATCAACTGGTCTGTCCGCTATAATAAGCCAAAACTCATAATCAATAACATTATAAAATGTTCTTAGATTAAAGATAATGTTATTCTGACTATCTTGATCAAGAATGAATATATTCTTAGGCGTTACTTTTACACCCGTTACAAATTCGCCATTTTCTAAATGAATCATGCCATTCAAAATATTTTTAACTGGCACCCAGTCTTCTGAATACTTTGATTGAGTATTTGAACTAGAACTATTAGTTATTGTATTTTGAACTGCTTTAAATTGGTTTGACTGTATCGTCGTCATGCCAACACCATCCTTTCCATATGTATCTTCTTCTCTTACCAAAGAAATTAAAGAAATTTCGCATCAATTGCAGCATATTATGATAATAAGGTACTGGAGTTACAAGTAATAATGCTATTAAAGCTGGCATTAACTCTAGTATCATGAATCCCAGTGCAGATGTTTTTAATGCTATTAAGCATATCAAGGTTAACCCAACACCAGTAATAAATATTATCAAGTCTAATACTGTAAAAAATCCTAATATCAACATCGATTTCTTCGTGTTTGCTGGTATTATATACACAATCTATTCCTCCTTTTTATTCTATTAAATATTTTATGGATGTCCCCCACCGCCAGCTGCTCCACCACCAGCGCCACCAGCAGGAGGCGCAGCGGGAGGTGCAGCAGGAGGAGTTCCTCCACCAGAAACATTTTGCAAGATTCTTCCAACTTTTTTATTATCCTTTTCTTCTTGAACTTTAGCTTGTTGTTTGGCTTCAGCAGCAACTGTCTTACCAACTGACGATAAAGCATTAATATCTGCGGCAGACATTCCAAGATTATCCCTAACATAGGATAAAGCCGTTGCTCTATCAACATCATTACCACTAACCAGATTTTGCAATGTCGCATTGGATCTGCTTGATATTTCGCGATTAATATAAGCATCTTGAACATCTGGAGCATAACCAGCTATACTATTCATAAATGCGGGATTAGAACGAATTTCAGTTTCTAAATCACTTACAAATCTTGAATAGCTTGCCCCAGCAAGCATTTGAGCTGCCTGTATTCTAGCCGTTGAAGCAGCTTTATAAGCATCATCTCTAGCGTCTCCTGTTGCATTTCTATATTTTGTTCCCCATGATTTATCACCAAATATACCAGGTTTGCCTTTATAATCTCCAGTTCTTGATTTGTATGATTCTAAACGTTGTTTGCCAAATTGTCTACCACCAGCATCCCAACCACCAAGGCCACCAGCTCTAAATCCGGCGCCAAATCCTTCGCCATTCATCATTGAATCCCAACCGCCACCAAGAGCTCCAGTTAGGCCACCATATGCTTTACCAGCATATTTTTTACCAAGCTTTTGAGCGCCAGCAACTGCGCCACCAATAACAGCAGCACCAGCAAGTTTTTTGCCAATACCCATTGACATATCACCTTCGCTGATACCAAACATTTGTGTAATTAATTTTGGTGCTTCTTTCATAAATATAAATACACCAAAAATCAGTAATATTACAACCATCGCATTAACAATAGTTCTATCACTGCCACCACCAGCTTTTACTATTCCATCCCAAGCAGCCGGTATAACATTTATTAAAAATATACAAAAATATACAATCATTAATCTAATAAAGACGCCAATATATGTGCCTGTTAACCCTTTAACCCAGTTATCAAACACTGATTGTTGCTTAGGAATTATTCTTAAAACTATAGGAACAGGAGCAATTAATTGATAGTAAGCAAGCTTAGCGACACGCACTCCCATATCTATTGAATATGACAATAGAAAATAAGTAACTAAAATACCTGCCAAAGCAGAAAATCCCCATCGATATTCAACTTTGCCTTTATAAATTTCATTAGTAACTTGGTTTTGGCTAGCGAACAAAGACACTTTACCATAATCACTTGAACCATAATTATTTATTTTATCGTAAATAAGACAATAAGTTAAACCTGGTATTGCTTCGCATCCCTTATCATTATTACCCGCATACCCAGCAGGATTAATAAAAGCTGTAAATGTTCTAAAAGCCATATCTTTCCCACTATGCTTTACCATGCTTTTAAAATCTTTGCTCGTTGATGTCTCATATCCACCAACAATTATATTACCAATAATATTTTCAGTAACAACAGCCTTTTGGATAACATATAAATATTTAAAAACTGTCGGTAGCAAAACTATCGAAATTAAAGCAATTATAATATTTTGAACAAGTTTAGCAGTGCTCGCTTCTCCGGACGCTGCTTTGTCAGGGTCAGCAATATTAACAAGTAACTGGCTCGTAACAATAAATAGCATAACTACGCCAAAAATAGCATAGATTCTGCTCGAAAATGCTTCGAAAGTGGTGGCAGAAAACAATTGTGTATTACATATAACAATAAAAACGCTATATACAACATCTACACACCAATAAATAGCTGAATCTAGCGAGAGCATTATTGAATAAAACACCCTCATACCAGTTCCACATGTTAATAGTAAATCTGCCATATTTTCTCCTTTTTATCTTTTTATATACAACTCGCGTCTATACCAACTAATGATAATAAAATATTTAATAAAATTGGGGTAAAGAATATAACCATTGCTAATATTAGTCTCTTCATTGACTTTTCAGAAGCCTTTTTCATTGCATCATTATCTTGAGTAATTAAAGCTTGTGCAAAATCAATTGTGGAAAAAACAATAACCATTGCAACGCCAACTATTCTCATTGCATTAAGAATATCAGTTAAATAAATACGAAATTGGCCATTACCAATAATTCCTGAACAACCTGATGATGTTGATGGACCACTAATATCAGGGCCATCAGAATCCTCATAATCTTCGTAGGTCTCATCATCCGAAGTTGATCCTGAGCCCGAACCGCCGCCAGTTGATGATCCATTACAACTTGATTGAGTTTTTCCGTTTACCACATAACAATTAGCATTTGGTTTAGAACCATCAGAAGTCCATCTGTACCCACTCGTAGAACCTGTTTCACAATACCAGCAAGCACCGCTGCCATTTGTAGTGTTTGTCCCATTACAAGCAGTTTTACTTTTAGAAACTTTAACACAATTTGTGCCGTTAGCATCTCTAGCCTCTTTCCACACATAAGTACAACCGCCAGCTCCTCCACAGCAATAACAAGAACTAGCAGCATTAACCTTATCTATAAAAACAATACTAGTAAATAAAGTAAAAGCAAAAATAAATAAAATTTTTAAGCACTTCATGTTTACACTCCCTATCATATTTTATTCTAACATATATTCATTTTTATGCCAAGAAGTTTATTAACATCCCCAAGGCTTTGTAACACATTCAACACAACTTGAACTACTACTAATTGTTGACACGTAATTAGATGCCATTTTTAATATTAAGTTCATAATAGTTGGGATAAAGAAAATTATTATTCCGGCTATAACTCTTTTTATTAGTACTTGAGTGGCCTTTTTCATTTCATCTTCGCTATTAGCAACCACAGCTTTACCTAAATCAATTGACCCCATAACAATTATAATTACGGGAATCATTACTTTTAAGGCATTAATTAAATAGCCAGCCATCTTCCAAACACCGTGCGTTTCTTCGCAAAAAGATTTTATTACATCTTCTTGAGGTTTATAATCAGTATCATTACCTGATGACCCATCCCAAGCATCAGCATCTTCAGTAGTTGCACAGGCCGCTGATTGAGCCTTGTCAAAATTAGTATCTCTTATATCCATGTATCTATTCCCAGATAAAAACGCATCATTAAACTTATAATATATCGCTTCTGGGCATTTTGTAAAATTGTTTAAATTAAAACTAGTAAAATCAGTTTCTTGAGAATATTGGCTGTATTGATTGTTAAAAGTTAAAGATCCTTGCTTTAGCAAGATGTCTCCACATATACATTGTAGATATTTCGATTCATTTTCTTCTTCTATTTTTTGAGATCCTTGTTTGATACTTGAAAACGATAAGTTCATTGCTCCATACACAGTTTTACCATCAAATATTTTCTGAAACCATGACAAATTTTCATTATAATCTTTGAAAGAAATAGCGAATGAATGAGTAGTTATTGATGGGGATCCTTCTATAGCTAAAGACGATTTAATTCCGTAGCTATAGTATAATATCGGGCACAGAAGCTCATCAGTTTTATTGTTAACAAACTTTTCTTTTGTAAGTCCGCTATCTACTTCACATATATATACATTCGAAGATGTAGTTGGAGGAACAGAGCAATTATAAGAACCGTCAACATTAGCATATTCATAGGTAAAAGAATTAAAAACATTACTCCCTGGAATCTTATACACGCATGTCGCTGTAGCATCAGAATTCAAAGCCTCCACATTATAATTAAAAATAAATAAACTTACTAAAGCTGTCAATATTATTAAAATGATCTTTTTCATTAAATAATCACTCACTATCTAAGGAAATTATAGCATAAAAAAAGTCAAGCACCAAGAAAATGTTGACTATTTTTTTTATTATTCGCAGTTTCCAGAAAATGGATGAACAATGCATTCTCGACAAACATTATATTGATCTTGATATTCAGCTTTAAATGATCCTACTAAGCCAAATACTAAACCAACTATTGTAGGTATAAAGAATATGATAACTCCAAATACGGCTCTTTTTACTAATATTTGTGTTGCCTTCTTAATTTCATCTTCACTTTGAGCAACAACAGCCTTTCCTAAATCGATTGATCCAAGTACAATTAATAATACTGGAATAGCAATTTTAAATACAAAGAATACTGTTCCTATAAATCCTAAAATTGAAGCGGCATCTGTACAAAATGTCATATTTTTTCCTCACTCTCTAAGTTAATTTTAATCTTTATTAAAACTTTTGTCAACCATAGTTAACTAAAATTTAAATAAACCCAATATTTTATTGCTCTTTTCTGTGTTTTCTTCACTATTTTGTTTAATAAAGCCTAGTTTTGTTAAGAAGACATCCAAAACATTATGACGATCTTTTTTATCATCTAATGGTGGGATATTATAATATACTTGAGTTTTGGCTTCATATTCAAAATCTAAAACATCTTTACTATCTAATAAGCTTTTATTTAAAACAATCTTTTTGCCTTTTAGTTTCTCAAAGATGCTGCGATTCCTTCTAATCATTTTATTTAATTTGATGGTACTAGGTTCAATTAAGTATAATATATCACTGCAAGCATCTTCATTATCAGTCCCATTTAAATCAACTAAAATAATGTCAAAATCTTTAGCTTTCATTAATTCTTTGGCAAAGTCTTGAGATGTTGTACTAACTAAATTAGGATCATTAAATAATGAGAAGTCTTTACGATCAACTTCAATTCCTATAACTTTGTAATTAGCTTGTAATTGTTTTTTTAGCATATAAATTAAAGTAGTAGCTCCAGCGTGATCAGTAATGTTAGAAACACCAATAATTTTGGTATCAGGAAGTCCACCTTCTACTTTTTCTACAATCGTGGTTGTTAAGTCATTTAATTGATGAATTTGAGCTACATCTTTATAACTATTGGGATTTTGAATTAAATATTTAATGGTATCAACATTCCTACTAAAGTTATATATACCCATTGATATCAGTTTAGATAAGTAATTAGCACTAGATGATTCTTCACTATCATCTAAAACTAAGATAATTTTGCTCATATCTAAACCTGCTGATAACCTTTGAATATTATTAATATCTTTATAGCCTTTAATCGCTGTTATATCTAAAATCATGCGATTATAGAAAAAATTAGTGAAAGTTTCAATTATTTCATCAACGCTAAATTCACCATACATGGTCTTAATAATATCAATATCTAAATTAGCAAGCATCGCTTGATACTTATTAGCTACGATTACATTCATAAAAATCTCCCTTTTATTCTAACATTCTAGCCAAGTTATACAATCAGCTGGATATACTATTTCGGTAGTTTCTCCTTTTACTCTGAAAGTAAAGAAATCACCGAAGATTGGTAAATCCATATTAAAAAACAATACAACACTATAATATGATCTTTGACGTTCTTTTTCATTATAGCTATTATATTTTTTAACGCAATAACCATACTTGGTTTTATTACCATCTTTATATTTGTTATAACCTTGATAACCACTTGGACAGTTACCACGATTCACATAACCAACGCTCTCTAAATATTTATCAATTTGCTCTACTGCTCCTGGGTCTTCTTCGTCTATATTACTAGTAAGGCCCTCTTCTCTTTCAATAATATTAATTAACTCATTTTTGACTTTAAAAGCTTTTGAGTAATTAATAGCTACTGCTAAATAAGCAGTAAAAAGTAAGATGAAAATAATCATTAATGAAAATAACCATGTACTACCAATTGATTGTCGCATTTTACATCACCTTACTTTTATTAACTTTCACTATAAAATAATTGATTAGAATCGCCTTTTATGGAAAAAGTAAACCAATCTCTAAATATTGGTAAATCAATTTGAAAGAAAACTTCTACTTGATAATAAACACTTTCCGCATAGTCTTCTTCGCCACCAACTTTTATTGCTTTGTAACAATATATATTTTCACCAACACCAAAGTCTTTATCGCTGTTGTTTCCTATCATATCTTCTTCACATTTACCAGTTGTTCGATAGCCTATTTCAGTTAAATATGAAGCAATATCTTTGACTGCTTTATCATTATAACCATTTTCTCTTTCAATGATATCAACTATTTCATTTTTTACATTATAAGCTCGCGAATAATTAATGGCTAGACATAGGTAGCCAGTAAACAACATTACAAATAGAACGACTATATTAAATAGCCATGTTCCACCTATTGCCTCTCTCATTTAAATCACCTACCAGCTTATTTACAAGGACAACTTATTTGATTTGTTCCAGTTTGGGTTCCTTCATCATCATATTCATAATAAATACAACTAGTTGTTTTAGCTCCACTAGCACATTCATCACAAATTGCATTAGCACACTTTGTACTTTGACTAATGTTGTTCTTAATAAGTGGCCATACCAATGTATAAAATATTACGCCAATTGCAGCTATAGCTATTACGGTTATAACTGTCATGTTTAATTCTCCTGTCGCTTCTTTCATTTATAAAACTCCTCCTTAGTATAATTATAATATATAATTCATCTTTTTTACATATTAAACATCATTAATATTGATAAAACTAATAATAACATAACGCCAGCTCCAGTTGATACTAACATATACATCGTTTTGCTTTCCATTTTTTCTAAACGTTCTTTATATTTAGTTTCGCGAGATTTTTGTTGTAAGTTAGATATTGTTTTGGAAAATGTTAATAATTGTTCTTGTTTTCTGTCTTGTCTACCTAAGCTTAAACGATATAAAAGTCGCATCATACGCATTGAGTCTCTTACTGGGTATTCTCTTGCAAATTCCATATATGGCTCAATCGAAGCATCTCCGGCATCAATCTTTTCAACCAACTTTACTAAACCATCTTTGAATATCGCTGGGGCATCTTCAACTGATTTACCCATCGCAACTGGCACAGTATAATGTTGAATTAAGATTTCTAAGCTTTTTAAATAATATGGTAATAAAAGGTCAATATCATGTAAATGCTTTTTATAATAATTACGCTTGCTTACATAATCTAATTTAAAGATTCCAAACCCAACTAATAGGGAAAATATGACATTTACATAGCTTAACTTAGTTAAGAATAAGAATAATAAAACAATAATTGATAATAAGCCATTTCTTAAACGAATTGAAAACAATTTGTCAACATCAATCCCATTACCATATTTAGCATAGCAATAAAAATCATAATCATTTTCTTTTAATTTACGAAAATAAGTTTCATTATCTTCAATAAAACGATTAGTACTTAATCGACCACTAAAATCTAGTAAGAAATAAATAATGACACCAATTAATAAAATTTCAAAGTACATATTATTCTACCCCCACATCTTCATTATAGTATTTCTCTCCACCGATTAAGAAATAGCTATTTAAAATAATAATGGCATGAAGAAGAATTTGGACATACCATAAATCTAGTAATTCCAAATAATTGTCATTACCTAATAAAAATTGCATAAACATAACTAACATATATAAAGCTAGTCCATAAGTAACAAAAGTTTTATGGAAGGTTTGACGATCCATTCTGTCACGATATACCCCTTCAACCAGCATATCGATATCTAATGCCATATTTTCTAAAGATTCACCTGAATCTTTAGAACCTTCTTTCGTAATTTGTAAGAATAATTGATGCATATTTTTAACCATAAAGAATGGATATTTATTATTCATATATTCAATTGATTCATCAATTGTACCATTTTGGTAAGATAGATCAATCATCATTTTTAAGTCTTCTAAGACTGGGTTTTCTAATATTCCAGAATCTCTAACACCTTCTAAGGATTTTACAAAACTTTGCGTCGTATTAAATTCCATAATAACGTTTGTTGTATATACTTGAATTTGTTCAAAAATAAACTCACTATAGATTCTTTTGCATCTTAAATAAGCTAAATAAGGAATAAACATAATAGCTATAATAGCATATATAATTGCCCAAATTAAACTAAAGAAGTATAAGTAAGCAATACCACCAGCTACAACACCAAATAATATTACTTGAGTCGTATATTGTTTAGTTGTGTATTCTTGACCTAAAGCTTTTACTTTTTCTCTTACTTCTTTAAAACTATATGGTGCATATTTGTTATAAGCAGTATTTACTTGATTAACAATAAACTTGTAAACATTTTCGCCATTATTCTTACGATAAGACATAACAAATATCGCGATGACCATTAATAATATTAGTTCCACAGCTGCACCTCTTTCTTTTTTATAAAACTTCGACTTCTTCTTTATTTATTATAAAACTTGGTTTTACTTCTTCAGTTTTAGTTACTGAAGAAAAGATGTTTTCCGGTATTGATACTCCCTGGGCTTCCATATAGCCAATTAAATATTTAGTTGGATTTTGAATAGCCACTTTACCATCAGGACTCTTTCTAAATATCATATTGCTTTTAGCATTGTTATCATCATCAACATAAAACTCAACTACTTCAACAATTTCTCTTTGAAATCTACCAAGTTCTTTACTCATATAACCTCTAACATGAACACCAAGTTGAACATAACGATGAATAGACTTTAAGAATTGATCAATGTCTAAGTTGGTTTCTAGTAAAGAATACATTCTCATTGGAATGTTTTCGGCTTTATCAGAGTGAATAGTTGATAAGATATTATGACCTGATGAAATAGAGTTTCTTACGGCCATTACTGCTTCAGCACTACGAACTTCGGATAAAAGTATCCATCTTGGGTTTTGTCTCATACAAGCCACTAAAATATCACTATAAGACATAATATTATTAATTTTCATGGCAACAATATCACGATGGGGAAATATTCTATCTAAATGAAGTTCTAGGGTATCTTCAATGGTGATAACTTTTTCATTTTCTTTCGTAAAACTAGCTAAGTATTTAACTAACTCAGTTTTACCACTACCTGTTTCACCAGAGACGATTATATTACAATGACCTTCTACACATTTAATTAAAAAATCATGTAATTCTAAAGTAATATATTTTTCATCAAGTAATTTCTCCTTGTTTAATCTAATTTTAGCAGGTGTTTTACGAATAACACAAGCAATCCCGTTAGAAGAAATTGATTCATGGATGAAATTCATACGAAGCTCAGCACTTTCAGCATCTAAGACTGGATGAGCCATATTAAAGGTCTTACCCATAACATTAGAACATTGAAAGGCTAGTTTTTCGATGAAAGCATTATTAATTTCTGGACGATCAATACTATATACGCCTTTAGATAATGTTTTTAACCATACTTGACCATTATTAGTATAACTAATATCAGTTATATCATCATTATCTAAAAACTCTTTAACCGGTCCAAAATCAATTTGCGAGAAAATTGCATCATTCATTTTGACACCTCTTTATTCTTTATTTATTAATTTGTGGTTGTTGTCTCCGTAGTTGGTGTATTTGTTGTATCAGTAGTTTCAGTTGTTGGATTAGTTGTAACATCTTCTGGTACATAAGTTGTTTTCGCTAAAATAAATTCTTTTAAATATGAGCTTTTAACTAATGTTTCACCAGGATTAGCTGAATAAGCAGCATTTCTAGGTACTGGAACAACTTCTACTTGATTAGTAGTTATATACTCAGCTTTCATTAATAATAAATACATATCATCAGGAACCGCGAATAGAAGTTCAGCTGGACTACGTGTTTCGACAGTTGATTCGAAAACATGTTCACCATTACTATCTTTAACAGCTAATACTTCAATTGATTCAATTAATTTCGCATAAATAATTTTCCCTGTATCATCAATTGCTTTTAAATATAAATCAATATAATTTCCTGGATAAATAGAATTACCATAAGTAGTATGAGTGTTTACGCCAAGTGAATATATTGTATACCCATCAGGTATATCAGCAAATGCTGAATCTGGTTGTTCTTCAGCAGACATTAAAGCCTCGCTATAAAACAAACTATTAGCTGGAATTGTTGATCCATAACTAACATATTTACCTACCACAAGTCCTGAATTAGTAACTAAATTCTTACTAGCATTAGCCATGCTTTTTGGTACTTGCGTATAACCAATCATATCACTAGTAATTAAAGTCCTAGATGATATTTCGACCTTAGCATAAGGTACTGAGATCGGTGTTATCGCTTGTTTAACACGCCAGTTATAGCCTAGGTATAATATTAATATACCTACCAATACTCCTATTATTGTTACAGTGTTTTTGTTCGAAAAGAACTTCTTAAAAGACATTAAAATATTTTCTAATTTCACTTTCTATTCCTCCTTTTTAACTTCCTACATAACTATTTATATTATAGTTATCTTCATAACTAGATGTGCCAATTTTCAGTTCTAATATCGCATCTAATTTATTTACAATATCAAATGATGTTTGATCTCCAGCTATTGTAAAGGTATTACTCGTCGTCGTAATTTTCACACTTACTTTAGGTGGTGACTCATATATTCCGTAAAAATCAACTCGATAAGTTTTATTAAGATTCATTGTTTCCGAAAACCTTCTTAAGAAATTTTCAACAAACTTTTCTTTGTTAATTTTCACTTCACCATGTTGTCTATAATAAGCATAATCTACGGCATCAATCATTGATGCTTCTGTTACTTCTTTTAAAAGATAGTAATCTTGAGTATTCGTGGTTGTAAAATCTTGTACTAGCATCATGATGATTATAACAAATATTCCTAGAACAATCAACCAATAACCCCATAAACTTTCTTTCATTTTTTATCTTCCCCCCTTACTTCCAAGATGTGCTATTAGCATAATTTTTAAAGCTAGCATCTCTTCCTGCTGGACTGCTATTTAAATTATCTGTAAAACATCTTTTATTCTCGCAGCCTATTAAAGCACCATCTAAGAAACTACTACGGCATCCTTGGCCTTTAGAGTCACAAGTAAGATTAAAGTCAGCATATCCTACTCCACGTTTTTCTTGAGCGTTATTATATGCTCTAATACGCGCCATTTGTCTTGGTGTTAAAGTATATGAATATTCTAAATTCTCTTCTAAATAAACATCTTCGCCAGTTTTTTCAACTTCTTTTTGCGTATCTACCCCTTTTTCACTACTCCAATTAGAACCAACTTCTCTAAATATCGCTAAGTTCTTACCACTATAATCATTATTACTATTTGGGAAAATATCATCCAAATCAATTGTACGATAAAAATACATTAAACCTTTACTTGTATCATCACTTCCTGGATTAACTATTTCGTTATATAAAACAAAACTACAAACCATTGGTTTTTCTAATTCTGGAAAACAATTTTCATAATGTGTTTCACCAATTGTATTAAAGGTAAATGAATAATTACAAGCTTTATTACCTACTTGACCAATTGATAATGGATATACCTTACCATCTTCACCAAGTAAAATTGAATTAGTATTTGTTGGTTTAGTTCTCACTACTCCGCTTGGTACAATTGAATAATACGTAGTATCTGTATTAGCACGATATGAAGCGGTATATTCAAATTTAACTGATTTATTAATTGGTATTGTTATAGTTTTAATAGTTGTACTATTACAATAGCTATCACCACAATCATAATAACTAATTTGACGATTAAATTTCGAAAAATCAATTTCATCAATTGGCGCTTCTTGAGTTTGGCCTTCACCTATACAAGCAAAATCAATTGAAGTAGCACCATTCTTACAATACTCTACTTTAACATTCTCATTTAATCCACCAGTAAACTTATAATCAATTTTATAATCATCACAATAATTAAATGTTACTTCTGGTGTTTTAATATTATATACAACATATTTATAAGCTTCTGAGCAAGCTAATATATCTTCGATAGACTTCTTGGTTGCCGCATAGTTAGCATCACGCATAGCATCGTAAACTGCTATATGATGCTTTACCGCTGCTGCTGCCGAGCCAACTTGATCACCAGTAGCTTTTAGACCGCAAGCAAGCATTGCTTCTTCTAACGATTGAGTATGGCATAGACATTCCCATGATACTGCGCCATCTGGTTGTGAAGGCTCATCCAATGGGTAACAAGTCTTTTCATTATTATCAGAATTAGTTTTATATTCCGTTGGAGGCAACTCAACAAATTCAACTTTTGTATTAGTTGAGTTTACAGTTTTTGGGATTCCATATCTTACAAATTGTGCATTTGTTGCATTAAATGAATTATATATATCCGTATACGAAATGTTTCCGTTATCATCTTGCTCCTCAATTGTTACACCAGTCCCAGGATCGTATTTAGCCGTCGGTACCACAATTTCATAATGTTTAAACATTAACACGCTATATAAAGCTGTAATAGAGTCGGCATATGATTTGGGTATTTTCGAAGTACAATTAGAATAAATTTTTTCGTTAAATATAACTTTAACATCACAGCATTTGCCACCGCCAACATCAACTTTTTTGCCCGGACAAAGAGGTACGCCATAACCAGAACAAGAAAACCCAAAATATCTTCTGCATGGAATTTCGTCAATGTAGGTTTTATTTATCATTCCGATATATGCAGTCTCTAGGGCGGTTCCCCAATTTGTAGCATTCATATACTTATAATTGCTGCCACCGCCACTATTTAATAGATCTCTTGTACTTGTTTTTCCTGACAATACATCACCAATATTTATTTTATTGCCATAAACATCATAGAAAAATTGTTCAATATCAATATCAGCTACGCAAGTTTTTCTGCCTTCTACTTTTAGGTCTGGTAAGGTAAAATATCTGCCTGAAAATATTTTTTCAGTATCATTACTAGCTGCTCTTGCTTTAGAAGGCACAACAATTTTTATATCTTCTTTACAATATATATTACAATATTGATTATTTATTATGGTATCAACATTACCACTTACTTCATCAGATGAAACTTTGTATGATGAGCCATCACAAGCAGTTCCAGTTGTTATTTTAGAATAATCAGTTGATATATCTTTAAATGGATCTTCTTCATCATCAGATATGGCATTATTACTAGTTGCTTTTAATGATCCTCCTGGAGCAATAGTGTTAATACCACAGGTTGTTTTAGCATTAGGAATAGTTGTTATAGAGTTTGCTAAAACAACATCATTATTTTCATAGTCAACAATAACACTATGTGGATAAAAAACAGAATTGTATGTATCTGTGTTGTTTTCCGTATTTCCACTACCAGAATAAATTGTAAATATTTTTTTAATACTACCCGTGGTTTTATAAACGAGCATATTACTACTATTAGTTATGTTAACTCCAGAACCAGCTGCTGCCGTTGGAGCGCATAAAGCTGGTTGAGATAAAACATCAGATGATTCATATTCAACAATTATTTGTACATAAGCACAAGTTGGGCAAATACTTTTATTTGGTGTTGCGACAACACTAAAAGAAACTGTGCCAACAGTTCTTGAACCATAACTAACATCAATACTATCCGCTCCTTCTTCAGTAACAGATAATATTTTGGCATTACTAGGAATATTCAATCCCTCAATACTACTTAACAATACTTTGTCAGTTTGATTTGGATAATAACATTTGCCTGAAGAGCAATCAAATTCAAGAGTTATTCCAGTAAATCCAGTCGTTGCTTCATAATACGTAGTAGAAGCCCCACTTTTATATAATTGTAATCCTCTTAAAAAATATCCTGAAGGATCATTTATTTGCATTAAGCCATTGCCTATAACATCTTCACCAGCTACATATCTTGAACAAATCGTTTGATAAAACTCATCATCTGATTTAGCTGATGTACCAGTTGTCGCTTGGCAATATAAAGCGATTTGAATTTCCATATCATTATAGCCATTTTTCTTACCACTTTGAATAATCGCAATTTCTGATGATGAAGCATAGCCACCATTTTCGCAATCATATAAACTAGCTGCTCCAGCATCACCTGGCATTAATTTATCTGGTAAAACATGGAAAGCCGAGTCATTGTCAATTGTTTTAAAAGTTTTAATTGTTCTTGTTAAAGTTTTATCACCAAAATCACTGCTAACAGTATAACTTTGACCAGTTGGCGATATTGTTATAGCAGCAAAAGCATTTATTGCAAAAGCAATAAATGATAAAAACCCAAAGATTAATAATTTTGGAATTTTATTTTTCACTACAAGACTCTCCTTTTTCTTTTAATTATTAATACTACACTTAAAGTTACTACAATAACTCCAGCCCCACTAACAAAATAAATATAATGTTTGGAAACAAAATCGATCACTTGTTTAACAAGTGAATCTTTTGTTTCTTCTTCTTTAACATCATCATCTTTTAAAGATTCTTTATAATCATTAACACGATTCACTAATTCATCATAAGATAATTCAAAATCGTTCCATTTTTGGCATAAATAAAAATCTCTTACATCAGAGCAAATACTATAATTATAATACGGATTATATCTTGGTGTCGTAACTGTTATGGTTCTTAATTCATTACGATCACAATAAGGATTATAAGCATATATTAATATGGAAAAATCAACCTTTTTATATATCTCACTAGAAGTGAAAGATATACTTCCAGCATTTTCTTCACTATATTTATACTCGGTATATTCTGATTGTTCACTGCTTTTTACCATAGCATAGATTTCACCAGTTAAATTATTAATATTAATTGTAAAATAGACTTCTGGTTCTTCAGAAACGCTATAACTTGCTTTAACATTGCTTGCTAAAGCATTAAGTCTATTCTGCTCAGCATAGTTGCAATCATCAGTAGCATATACTTTTGGGCAAGCAAAAAGTAACACAAAAACTAAAATCGGTATAATAAAAAATCTGTATTTCATATAACTACCAACCTTTACTATAAAAAGTATATCACGATAATATGATTTTTCAAACAAAAATTGCTTTGACAAAAAATCGTATTTAGAGTGTCAAATGTTGACATTTTACTATTTTCGTGTTAATATTTACGCAGTTAATTCTAAGGGGGAATTATGAAATGAAAAAAGTAGAAAGTATAAAACCTTTTGATTCAAAGATAAGTTTTAAACTACTTATTAAAAAAATCCTTTGTTTCCTTAGCGCAAGTTTGTTTTTAACAACTTATGGTTGTACTCCAAAAAAAGTTGATGCTTCTTCAGCGCCAGCTGCTGATGCTAAAAAGGTTACTCAAGTGGTAAGTAATGAAACTGGAACAATTGCCAATCCTGTTGAAACAAGTCCTACTCCTACCGCAGATGTAACACCTGTTGACGCAAGTTTAATAACACCAGAAGTAAGTGCAACTCCTATTATAAATAATTATTTTTTATTTTTGCCAACAGAAGAAGAAGAAAAAAGGTTAGAAATTGTAGCTCAAGAATACTTCAAGAGATTGGAAGGCAATAAAAGTAGCGAACTCTCATTTAGGTATAGCAGTCTTCCACCACTAAATATTGTCAAAAACTTGTGTGGTTGTTTTGATAATATTGGGGAATCAAATCAAGTGGTATCAAAGGAGGAAGGCCTTTTCTGTATACATAACTTTATAAATTCGTATACAGTTACCGTAGGGTTTGGAATAAATGAAATATTTAATAGCACCCCGGATAATGTTTATTTTAATAATCCAGAATCATACAAAATTTTTGAAACAGGTGGATTTGAAAACTATCCGGGGATTGATACCCTAAATTTGGTTGAAAGCATAGTTAACGATATAAATAATTCAATTAAAAAAAAGGATAATGATTTAGTAAGAAAAAACAGCACGATTCTTTTAACTATCACTGAAATGATTTTTATAAATAATGGTGGAAATTATAACAAATTAGAAATAACAGCATTCAAAGATATGTACCCAATAATAAAACTATTTATAAAAGAGGAAATAGTTAATGCATTATGGTCTGCAGCCACTCTTTTGCAGGATGTAACCATCAAAGCCAACAACTCTTCAAAATATAATTTATATGAATTGGCAGAAATAATTAGTAAAGATGAAATGGCAACTTTAATTGATAATGAAATACTTGCTCTTATGGATGCATATATAGAAGCTGTAAAAAGTGGTAAAATTGTTATAACTGAAGATAATAATGACGAAGCCACATTAACATATTCACCTTCTCCTACACCTAATAACTAAACTATATAACAAACAAAAGCAAGAAATATAAAAATCTTGCTTTTTTTAATGGTTGTTTTTAGTTACCCAATCTAAATATTCACCTACTGTTAAACTATTAGGTATTTCATTATACTCATTAGTTTTTAATAATCTATAATAAGATTTATCTATTTTGTTATTATTAATAGCATAATCTAGTTGTTGATGTTTAACATATGTAATAGCTTCTTTATAACTATTAAATTGATGGATACCTTTATTAATATAAAAAGCATGCTCAAACCAATAATATTTATTAGCTTTTTTATATATTAAGAATGTATGAGTAGGAAGGTTATTTATTTTATTAGAACTAAATATCATAAAAATAGTTTTAAATGAATAATTATGTTCTTTAAACCATAATCTTTCTAATTCAACTTGGTCCCAACAAGTACCAATTTTAGTTTTTAATACTTCTTTACCAGTTTGAACAATACATTTACTATACCAATCTTTTTGCCACACTTTTGAAGATGGATCAGTATACTTTTTACCATTTTTAGTAATAAAACCATAAGTAATATTCTCTTCCATAAATTTTAATAACTCTTCAGGAGTTTTTATATCTTTATATAACAAAATAATCACCTCACTATCAAAAAATATTTATTTTTTCAATCTGACGATATAAAACTTCTAAGTCTTCATTTGTACAAACCTCAAACTTTTTTGCTAACAAATCATTTGATATATCGAGATTTTTTATAATTTCTTTACTCATTTTTTTAGTAAGTGTTTCTTCTTTAAAAGATTTAGCTCTTATTAAAGATTCCATTAAAGCATTTTTTACTTTTTGTGAGCGATAAATAAACATAAATCTAAATATTAATAGTTTTAAATCTTCTATTTCGTTTGCTTCTAAAGGAATCATTTTTACCATGGCTGACATTACTCTAGGCTTAGGAAAGAAAGCATCTGGAATTATTTCCATTATTTTTTCAGTTTTAAAAAAACAATTAGTTAGTAAACTCAATCGATTAAGTTGTGATTCCATTACACCTTTAGCATATTTATTACCAACGATCATAATTGCTTCATTAAAATCACACTTAATTAGTTTTTCAATAAAAGGCTCTGTGATGCTATATGGTAATGATGTAATTATTTTTGTGCATATTGGAATAAAAATATCTAAAGCACTACCAAAAATAATTTCTGTATTTGGATTATTTTCTTTTGTTTTTAATAAGTCTGGTTTTAATCTTTCATCAAGTTCTATGCAATATAGTTTTTCTACTTTCGGAGCAATTAAGTTTGTTAAATTACCTTTACCAGGTCCTATCTCAACAACTATATCAGTTTTATTTAAATTAGACTCCTCAATAAAGGTTTTAACAACACAATCATCCACCAAAAAAATCTGATCTAAATAATTTGTTTTATTATTAAAATTCATAATAATATCCTTCTTCCTCTAAATAGCAAAAAATAACCAAAAGTTTCTTTGACTATGGTTTATTTTTGCCATTCATGAAGAAGATTCTCAACATCCTTCATTATTATGATCCAAAAGAATCATTAATTTCTAAGACAGCAACACGCGAATGGGCGAATTGAATCACTGCGGTTAAATATTATCATATTTAGGTTTATTTGTCAAAAAAGGTTTATGGGGAAGCTTTTTCTAAATTGTACTTTTAATCATTTAAAAATATATATGAGTAAATTTAAAAAAATAGCACCCTAAAAAAGATGTTATTTTTTTAATTTTATTTCATAACATTTTGCTAATCCTTGGCTTGTCAATTGGTATATTGTATCACAAACATCTTCTATATATTTACGATCATGAGATACACTTATTATTGCCCCTTTATAAAAGCTTAATATATTTCTTATTATTGGATTAGATAATGGGCTTAAATTTCGAGTTGGCTCATCTAAAATTAAAACATCACATTTATTTAATATTAATTTTAAAATTAATATTTTGGCTTTTTGACCACCAGATAAATCTTTAACTTTTTCTTGCATTTCTTCAGGAGTAAACTTCAAAGATCCAAGGAATGTCATAATTTTTGTTATCTCTTCTTTTGACGAATCATTTTTGATAAAATCAATTGCTGTTTTATCAATATCTAATAAATCATCATAATTTTGTAGCATGTATCCAACCGTTATATCTTTTCTTTCTTTGAGCTCTTGGTATATTATTTTCAATAAAGTGGTTTTACCAACCCCATTTGCTCCTATAATAGCAATATGTTCAGGTCCGCTAACATTTAATTTTATGTTTTTGACCAATACTTTTTCTGGGCTACTTAAATTATCAATTTCTAAATCTAAAATCTTCTTTCTGTTAGGGATAAAAACTTCATCAAAATTAACACCAATTGCTTCTTCCATTTCTGGAATATCAAAAAAGTTTTCTTTTTCTCTTTCGTATCTTCTTTCTTGAGATTTTAAACTTTTCATTTTTTTCTTTAAAAGAGCAGCTCCATGAGGATCGGAACGACTTATTGTATTTTGTTGAAACTCTACTTTTTGATACGTTTGCCTAAATTTTTCCATTTGCTCTTGATGCTCAGCTCTTTGCTTTTTAGCGATTTGGCCTTGTTTTTCAATCATACCCAACCTTTTTTGAATATAGTCACGATACGAGATTCTTTCTATGGTATGCTTGGGCGACTGCTTTCTTTTTAATTGTTCAATATGAATAATAACATTAGCAGTATTTTCAAGTAAAGTTTCATCATGAGAAATGAATATAATAGGAATCAAACTACTATTTATAAAATATTCTAACCAAACTAGAGTCTTAATATCAAGGTCGTTTGTTGGTTCATCTAATAAAAGGACATCTACATTCATAGCCAAAATTTTTGCTAATTGAATCTTAATTTTTTCTCCGCCCGATAAGGTGCCCATTAATTGGCAACTATAAACTATTGCTGGATCCATATGCATTTTAGCTAAAATTGTAGAAATATCATTTAAATTATTATATTTATCTAAATTTATATCTTCAAGGATTGAATCTTTTAAAAAATATTCATTTATTGTAAAATTATACCAATCTAAGTTTAATGATTGTTCTAGATAGCCAATTTTTATTCCTTTTTTTATTATATTGCCACTAAATTCACAATAATATTCAATTAGTTTAACATCATAAATTAATTTTAATAAGGTACTTTTACCATTACCTTCTTCGCCTATAATAGCAACTTTATCGCCTTTATTTAAAGTGAAATTAAAATCTTTTAATAGGATCCTAGAATCTTTTTGTAATACTACATTTAGATTTCCAAGAGTAATCATAATAATCACCTACCTCTTTTATTAACGACTAAGCGGTTTAACGTTTTTTTAAAAGTTCCTTGAATTAAATGTAAATACAGCTCTATTATATTTACCAACATGTTCAACATTAAAATTGCCATTGGTATATTCTTTTATAGTCCTTAACCAGAATTGCTCAGCCGGAATTGATCCTGGCAATGACTTTATTACCCAATTCCCCTTGTACTTGTCTAAAGCTGTAAAAACAGCATTTTTTCCGATTCCTTTATTTTTATAATTATTTAAAACAAACATTTCTTGAATAATCATTGTTTCTTCGATTTTATCAATAAGCATAAATCCCGATATTCTATTACAATTATTGACAAAATAAGCATGATTATTTAGATTATTAAAATATTTTTCTATATCATCATATAAATAAGAACCTTTGTTGTCATCAAATTCAATTGGGAAATAATAGCTAATATCATGCAAATATAATTGCAATAAATTGCATAGTATTGTTTTATCTCTTAAATTAACTTTTTTTAGTTTTACTGCCATCTTATTCACCTCATAACAACTATGATATCATCTTTTAATTATATTAAATCTTTTTCAAAAATATATTGTACTTGAGAATTATTAACATTGTTCTCAAAATGCTTGATGTATTCTTCTTTTACTTCGTCAACTTCAAAGAAAACAAAACCATAAGCATCCCCCTGCCATTCAAAACCAGGCTTTAAATTTAAGGTGTTAGCATTCTTAACATCATAAATAGTTGCAAAATCAAATATTTGAACCATTAATAGTGGCTTATAACCTAATGAGATATATAAAGGGCAGGCTCTATATCTAGCTCCTAAATCAATATGTTTAATACCTTTTTCAAGGCATCTTTTTTCAAGCTCTAAAACAAGTGCTTTGCCATAGCCTTTTCTTCGATGATCTTTAGAAACAGCCATAACTCCTAATGTGATCTTTTGCTTTTCTAAATTCATGTTTTTAGAAGTTAAAGCCGCAATGACTTCACCATTCTCTTCCATATAAAGTAATAAAGCATTATCTTTCTTAAATTGTTCTGACATTTCTGAAAATCTTTCTGACATTGTAAAATAATGTTCATTATACTCTTTGGCTTCATCATAAAATAGCTTTGACATAAAGTTAAATACTTCTTTTAATTTAGCTTCTGATTCTATTGTTTTTATTTCCATAATACTCTCCTTTATATAATTTTTATAACATCATACATTCTTGTATTATAACCATACTTGCTATAAAAATTAAAAGCCAAGTCGTTATAACCAAATACTTCAATTAAAATGGCTTTACAACCACTACTTTTTAAATGACTTTCCATAGCAGTTAACAACTTGTTGCCAAGGCCTTTAGAACGACAAGTTTTGGAAACTATTAACTCGGTTATTCTGCCTCTTCTGGGTGCCTTGAAATTATATTCATTATGTGGTTCCTCAATTAAACCGATAATTAATCCAACAATCTTATCATCATCTTTAGCTAATAAAATCTTGCCGTGATTTTCTTCTACTTCCTTTATCGTTTTGGCAAAATATAACTCTTTATAACCTGGAGTTATAATATTATATTTTTCTTTATCAATAGCAACAATATATTCCTGCAATTCTACTAATAAGCATTTAATTTCTTCTTGATATTTATCTTCATAATCAATTATCATTTTTATCACCTATTTAAAGTATATCATAAAAAAAGCATTATTTTAAATGCTCTATTATGAATTTTTAAATCATAAGTATTAGAATCTATCATAACCCCACCAATCTGGAGTTAGTTCTTCTAGTCTTAATATTTTATAGGTTTCACAATCAATTAATATTTCCATATTCTTGCTATCTTTATCTAACTGCATTAAGTATTCTCTGCAAGCTCCACACGGAGAACCAACTGATCCATCTTGGCATACGCAAACTAGTTTAATTATTTTGTTTTCGCCATTTGTTATCATGTTAGCTATAGCATTTCTTTCGGCACACATTCCTAAAGTACAAGCTGTATCAATACAAACCCCAACATAAATATTACCTTTATCAGTTAAAATTGCAGCCCCTACACCACCAGCTTCAATAAATGGCGATACTGTTCTTGGATTAATTACTGATTTTGCTTTATTATAAAGTTCATCCCATATTTTTTTATCTTTCATTTCTTTCATCTCCTAATTCCTATTAATTGTTTGAAAATTAAAGCAATAATTTTCAATCTTTTCTTCATAAAAATACACTTTTCTGTTAATCCCATCAATTAATACTTTTTTTAATAATTCTAAATCGCCGAACCATCTAATTTTCTTAATAAAGTCATCAATGTTACACCATTCATACTCGATATTTTCAGACTCATCTAAATTTATATTACCACCTTCAACAAATGATATATATACATATTCAACACAGTTTAACCCTTTATCTTTATATTTAAGAATCCAATTTAAATATATAACCTCTTTGACATCTAGATTCGTTTCTTCTTTTATCTCTCTTTTTACTACATCTTCAGCTGTTTTATCATAGTCTTCAAAGCCACCAGTTACTGTATACCAAAAATCCCCACCATGAGTTGGATCTAAAGGATTATTATGAAGTAATAATATTTTATTATCATCATTAAAATAAAAGAAATAATTTTGTTTAACATAAACATCATCTTATAAGCATTATATCATAAAAAAAGATATATGACTTATATCCTTTCATCATCTTCGGCTTGGCTCGCTCTGTTTTTTAACACTCTAATTAGTCCTTCTTGAAGGCTTTTTTTAATAAATGTTTCTTCAAAACTTAATATACTATCTCTATACCTATTATATGCCTTTTCATACTCACCATTTTCGATAGCTGTCACACAATAGTCTATAACATTATCATATATATAATCATATATTAAGTCACTATTTTCTCCTGAAGAAATAGCAGCAACTATTAATGGTGAAGTTGCATAATAATGCTTTTTATCTTCTTCTGATACAAAGTTATCTCTAAACCATCGCAATACTCTAAGCTCATAACAGTTATCATCGAAACTGCCAGGATGATGTTTCATACATGCAGTTGTTAAATAACAGCCTGATCCACTCTGAACCTCTCCTGTAGATGGATTCTTCTTATCGTTACTTTCTCGCCTAGATTGATTTGGATCTTTGCCCGAATTATAGTCGTTCGCGCTTTTCCAATAATCATGACTATGCCCGCCATTACCATTGTCAGTATATTTATTAACACTACCATTATCTTGATATCTGGTATAGGTTAATCTTTCATCATCAGGATGGTCAACATCGTATGATGCATATCCCCAAGATTTATCATCTTTACCCATTGTTTCCATCTCCTTTATTATGTAAATTAATATATGTATATTCCATGCCACCATCATTATAAAAAATAAACTTTTCTCTACCTATTTCATCTAGCAATGTATTTAGCCTAGTTAAAATGTCTTCTGATCTTTTAATCTTTTCTGCTTCAGATAAATTGTTGTTTTGCTCTTCCAGGAATTGTAAGTCATCATATACCCCAATTTCTTCTCTTCTATATTCTGTGGCTGTGTCATCATGATAAGATTCTAATGCTAAATTTATTTCTAGTATATACCCCATATTCTTTCTAAACTTTTCCATAATTATTCTCCTTTATTAGGTAGATTAACATATGTATAGTCTATATTTCCATTATCATAAAAAATAAACTTTTCTCTGCCTATTTCATCTAACACTTTATTTAGTCTGGCTAAAATGTCTTCTGATCTTTTAATCTTTTCTGCTTCAGATAAATTGTCTTTTTGTTCTCTTAATAATTGCAGATCATCTTCTGTTCTTACTTCTTCATCACCATATTCTGTGGCCGTATCATCATGATAGGATTCTAAAACTAAATTTATTTCTAAAATGTCTACCATATTCTTTCTAAATTTTTCCATAAACATTCTCCTAAAGATATTATAGCATAAAAAAACATTGTTTTAAATGCTTTATAAAGTCATCAACTAGATTTTTTATACAATTTATATTACTATAAACATGATAAACGCCTGGTATTTCAACCGTTTTTATATTATTAGGTAATTTTTCAACAACTTCACGATAACTACCCACCGGATCATTCTTTTGTTGAATTACCAACACTTTAGTTTTGGCAGAAGCCATTTTAATTGTAGCATCTATATTTATATTGTTGTTTTCTAAATATCTTAATGGGAATCCTAAAATTATAATTCCTTTTGGCTTAATTATTTGTCTTTCAATTCCAATTAAGGATATCACTGATCCAACTGATTTTGCTAGCACATAATAATCATTAAGATCCATGACTATTTTTCTGATTTTTTTAAGTTCTAAATCAAAGTCTATTTTCTTGTCGCTATTCCAATGGTCATAATAGATAGTAATTACATCATAATCCTTTTCATAAATTTTTTTCATCTTCTTTAGCCAAGTAATATTATTACTGGCATTGCCACCTAAAATAATTAATTTGTTCTTTTCCATAATCACTCTTCGTTATTTTTTGTTATTTAATATCATGCCACTTCCTAAACCATATTGTTCCCTAGTAACAAACCCAAATTTTTCATAAAACCCTTCTCTATTTAGAGATGCTCCTAAGTAAACTCTTAAGCTAGGGTTAATTTTTTTTATCTCATTTATTTTTTCTAATAATTTATTCATTATTTGGGTACCAATCTTTTTTGATTGATATTCTGGTATTACCATAACATCATGAATGTAAAGGAATACAACACCATCACCAATGATTCTTCCATAACCAATAATTTTATTATCATCATAAACACTTACTGAGTAAATATTATTACTTAGAGCTTGCTCAGAGATTTCTTTGCTATATGCACCCCAACCCACAGCATCATACAAATAATTAAATTCATCAACATTATAATTATTTTCTTCAATTCTTAACATTTTTTCACCCCCTTACTCTACTACGTTATAACCTGATTCTTGCATAAAATAAACCATATCAGTTTTATTTAAATTAGTATAAAAGTCAAAGTAATCAGCAATATAATCCATGGTTACTTTTGTACCATCTCTTACAATATTGCCATACATTTCTTTAAAATCATCACCTTTGAATAGTTCTTCTGCTGAAAGAGCTTCTTCTTCAGTAGTAAAAATTGATGTCGTCGTTATTTTATTTAAAGTTTCCCCATCATAATAAAATGTGGTATAAATATTATCACTTGATTTAAAAACAATCGTATCCTTAGTAGCGATAATATCAACTTCTTTTTCTTCTTCATTATTATTGGCTTTTATCTCACTTTTATCTTTGGTACACCCAAATAATAATAAAGATGATAATAAAAGTAATAAATATAAACTGATTTTTTTCATAATATACCTCTTAATTAGATTTTATCATAATTATAACGATTTTTATACTTTAAATAAAAAGTATAAGCAAAGATTTAAATATAGATTAAACTAAATTAATTATTTAACATTTTATAGCAAGTAAAAGTTCATTTTTTGTGATTTTACTTTTTATTTGATCGTTTATATATTATGCAAATAGAAAGGAATTTATTATGAATAAAATTGAAAAATATGAAAATAAGACTTTTGATAGTATTAGAAAAGTTGATCAGGATGGAAATGAATATTGGGAAGCAAGAGAGCTACAAAAAGTCCTAGGATATAAAGAATGGCGATACTTTGAAAAAGTTATTAGCAAGGCAGAGGTTTCTTGTTTTAAAAGTAATAAAGAGATAAACGACCATTTCGGTGTAATCACCAAAATGGTTAAAACTGGCGATTCTATAAGAAAAATAACAGAGTTTAAATTATCACGTTATGCATGTTACTTAATCGTTCAAAACGGTAATCCCAAAATTAAAAATATCGCTTTAGGCCAAACTTACTTTGCTATTCAAACCAGAAAGCAAGAGTTAAACGAGAAAGATTATAATGAATTAAATGAAGATGAAAAGAGAATTTACAATCGAGGTTTAACAAAAAGAGAAAATAACTCTTTAAATAAAACTGCAAAGAACTCCGGTGTTAGAAACTTTGATAAGTTTCACAATTATGGTCACAAAGGTTTATATAATGGTGAAACTGCTAATGATATCGCCAAAAGAAAAGGGTTAAGATATCGCGAAGACATTTTAGATAATATGGGAAGTGAGGAACTTGCTGCCAATCTATTTAGAATTACCCAAACTGATGCCAAATTAAAAAGAGAAAATATTAAAGTAGAAAAAGCCGCAAATAAAATCCATTATGAAACTGGAAAGAAAGTAAGAAAAGCTATCAAGGATATGGGCGGGACAATGCCTGAAAAGCTTCCAACACCCAAGAAAAGTATTAAAGAACTAAATAAACAAAAAACGCTTAAGTAGTTATTATATTTATAAATATTGATTTTTATGATATGATTTTTATAGAGGAGTTTGATTATGAAAAATTTTAAAGTTTTTTTGTTATTTTTACTTGTCTTATTATTAGCAGGGTGTGGATCAAATAAAATTAAGATCCCTGGCTTAAATACTACTTCAACATCATCTCAAGTATCACTGGGTGTTAATGTCGATGACTTAGGAAATGTTATGAATGGACAATATTACTTTGATAGTGGTGAAGAAGAATATTATTCAACATTTGATGAAACAGGTAGTTCACATATTTATATGACAAAAAATGGTACCACAAAAACAATCTTCGATGGCTTTGGTTGGTCTTTTGCAGTTAAAGATGATTACTTATATTTTTCTGGAAATGAAGGTAAAGTAATTGATGGTACTTATAATTTATTTAGAATGAAAAAAGATGGTAGTAGTTATGAAAGAATAAATACTGGTTATTGCTTTAATATGTATTTTTACGATGAATGGTTATATTATGGTAAAGAAGAAACTGAGGATAATTATTCAATATTTAGATCTAATTTAGATGGTTCTAATGAAACTAAGGTAGTTCCTGATAGTTATAATAGTATTATTTATGAAAATAAACTATATTATCAAAGCAATAACTATGTCTATGTAGCTAATCCAGATGGTACCAATCCCCAAATGATATTAGGTGATTCAGTTACGCAGTTTATTATTGGCCAAGGTAAAATCATTTATTTAGATGCTTATTATAATATTAAAACCGCTAATGTTGATGGCACTAACATAAAAATTGTTAGGGCTTATGATGGCGAAGAAATTATTAAAATAAATTCATATAAAAATCAAGTCTTTTATGTTAAGTATAACGAAACTTATTTAGAAGATCGAATGGCTTACCAATATTATTTATATAGCGTTAATATGGATGGTACTAATGATAAAAAAGTCTATGAAGGTGTATCATGGGGTTATTATGTAAATGTTGTTAACAACAAGATATATGTTCTAGATTACGCAGAGGATTTAACGATAAATAAATTTATTGCTGTCACTTATCGTATGAATATTGATGGATCAAATATTAATGCTTTATATAGAAAATAGTTAACAAATGTTAACTATTTTTTTATTCTACTGATTTTAAAGATTCAATCATATCAATATTCTTCAGGGTCTTAGAAATAATTAGTTGAACTATAAACGAAAATATAATGGTTATAAACGCTGATATCAAATAGCTATACCATTTAATAGTTTTGATAAATAAGATATTATCCGTTTGCGAAGTATAGATAATAAATCTATGTAGAAATATCCCTAATACTAAACCAATTCCGATTCCTAATATGGTTAAGATAATGGTTTCTCTGTAGATATAATTAGATATTTCTTTGTCATTAAAACCTAATACCTTTAAAGTGGCCACTTCTCTTTTACGCTCACTAATATTAATAATAGTTAGATTATATAAAACAATTAAAGCTAGCAACCCAGCACATATTAAGATTAAATAAATGATTTTATTTAAGCCTTCGATAAAACTATCAAAAGAGCTCAAAATATCTTCAGTATAATTAACCGATAAAATATTATGCTCTGTTAATGATACTTTGCTAGATGGCTTTTTGTCTAATGAAGCAATTATCATATTATAGGCGATATTTTCATTAAATACTTGTTCATAATATGCTTTGCTCATATAAATATAATGAGCCGTATAATTTTCCACTATATCACTAACATAAATAATAAATAATTCATTATCACTACTTCTTATTTCAATCGTATCACCTTTTTTAGCATTTAATTCACCAGCCATTTGCTCAGTAATTAAAGCCCCAAAAGTAGGAATAGCAACTTTTTTATTATCTTTAATGTTATAAAAAGATACATATTCTTCTAATCTTTTATTATCACTTGGCACAACTAAATAAACATCTTCCGTTTTATTATCAAAATTAAATTTATAAGCTTGATTATATATTAGACTTGGTTTATAAATATTATTAGCTTTAAATAATTTGGTTAAGTCTTCTCCTATTTCAGTTTGACTATCATTTAAAATAAACATCGCATCATAGTGAATTATTTTCCCATACTGTAATTTAGAAATATTATTAATACTATCATTTAGCCCTAATCCTGTAAGTAATAAAGCAGTACACCCTGCTACACCTAGAATAGTCATAATAATCCTTTTTTTATACAAGAACAAATTTCTAATTGTTACTTTCCAAGTAAAGTTTAGTTTCTGCCAAACTAAAGGAATCTTTTCCAAGAAAACTTTTTTACCAGCTTTAGGGACTTTTGGTCTTAACAACACTGCCGGAACAACTCTTAGCTCTTTGTAGCAAGCTATTATTACTACTATAGCCATTAAAAATAAAGTCACAATTATAACTAAAGAAAATGGTAAGGGACTAATAACTGTAATTAATTTTGGTACAAAATATCTAGACAAGAAAACCCCATACACTATTTTAGGAATAATACTATAACCAATTGTTAAACCTATTCCTAACCCTAGTAAAGAAGCCAAGAAAACATATATCATGTAGCCCATAATAATACTGGTTTTACTATAACCTGTCGCTTCTAAAATACCCATTTCCATTCTCTCTTCTTCAATTAATCTTGATAAAGAGTTTAAACAAACTAACATTGCCACAGCAATAAAAAAGATTGGTAAAGCTTTAGCAATTGCTTCAACTTTAATAACATCTTCTTTATAACTATTATAACCACTATTGTCATTACGATCTAATAAGTACCAAACCGGTTTAGTAATATTTTTTAACTCTTCTTTAGCTTTACTAATTTCTCTTAAAGCAGTAGATTTCTCTTCTTCATAACTATTTAAGCCATCATAGTAAAAGTCATATCCAGCATTTATTTTATCTAAAGAATCATTTACTTTATCTAAGTTTTCATTTATTAATAACTTTTTACTGGCTATTTCGTTTTTAAAATTAGTATACTCCGTATTTAATTTATTAATATTAGTTAGATAGCTAGTTAGATTATTTATATTAGCTAATATTTCATTGTACTCGGTACTACCTTCAGTATATTTACTTAATTCAGTTTGTAAAACACCTATTTCATTATTAGTTTGATTAATTTTGTTAGTGATTGTTTCTGGCGTTAAATCCAAAGCTTTAAACTCACTAGCAAAAACTTTTTCATTATTGGCTTCTTCTTCATTTAAGGCTTTCAATGAGGTTAACAAAACTTCTTTACTTGCTAATAGTTCTTGATAATTATTATCAAGTTCAGCTTTAGTTACTTTTAAATTATTTTCTGCTTTAGTAAGTTCACCATATAGTTTTACTTCATTAGTACTAATCTTTTCACTCGCTTCTTTTAATATTTCTTCATAACGAATTGTTTCTCTAATTGGTTTTAAAGTTTCTAATTCCGTTTTTAATTTATTTAACTCTTTAAGGTAGTCATTATAATAAGCATTCTTATCAGTAGTGTTTTTAGCTATTATATAAGCTTCAGTATAATATTTCATATCAAACACTGCCTCTTTTACATAAACAAAAGAAGTTAGTTTACCATTACCAACACTAGATATACCTTTTTCATCTCTAATATATAAAGGCGAGTTAATTGTTCCTACTACATTACATTTGGTAATTCTTAAATACTCGTTTTTAGCAAACTTTATAACATCATTAACTTTGTATTTATGATCATCTGCTAAACACTCATTATTATTTTTAGGAAGTCTACCATCTTTTAAAATTACTTTGTTAATGTTATCATTTAAAGCATGAAGACGGATAGCTTCGCCATTATCTAAAGCATCAATTGAATAAGTTGGCACAACTAAATAAGCGTTACTTAAATTCTTTAAAGATAAAATATCATCACTGGTTAAGCCATAAGTACTAGTAATTTTAAAATCCATTAATTTATTAGTATCATAATAATTATCTGCTGTATAAAGCATTCCTGGCGTAGATTCTCTAAGACCAATAAAAACGCTTACTCCTAAAGTTATAATGAAAAGAATAGATAAAAATCTACCCAATGACTTCTTGATTTTTAGAAAAGTGTTTTTTAATAAAAGCATCACCAGTTTATCGCCTCAACTTTAAGAGGATTTTTATTAATAATAACTTCTTCAATCATCCCATTTTTCATTTTTATAACGCGATTAGCAATATTAGCTATAACGGCATTATGAGTAATAATAACCACCGTCATACCATAATTCAAACAAGTATCTTGCAAAACTTTTAAAACCTTTTTACCAGTTTTAGAATCTAGTGCTCCAGTTGGTTCATCACACAAAAGTAATTTAGGGTTTTTAGCAAGTGCTCTAGCAATTGCTACTCGCTGTTGTTCACCACCAGATAATTGTGCTGGAAAATTATTCATGCGATTTTTTAAATCAACACTATTTAAAACTTCTTTAGGATCTAAAGTGTTTTGACATATTTGACTAGCTAGTTCAACATTTTCTAAAGCTGTTAAATTTTGAATTAAATTATAAAATTGAAAAACAAAACCAATATCATGGCGACGATATTTCATTAAATCTAGTTTATTATATAAAGCAATGTCTTCATCATCGACATAAATTCTTCCACTATCCGCTTTATCCATACCACCTAAAATATTTAATACGGTGGTTTTGCCAGCTCCAGATGGGCCTAAAACAACCGCTAGTTCACCCTTTTCAATCGCAAAAGAAACATCGTCTAAGGCTTTTATTTCTAATTCGCCCATTATATATTTTTTATCAACTTTTTTTAATTCAATAAAGGCCATAGTACCCTCCATTATATTCTCAAGAATATTATAGCATTTTTTAATGGAAAGAACTATTCTTCCTTCTCAAATATCTTTCATTTGGATTAGCAATGCAATCTAAATAAGGCCCAATAAATTCTTTTTTGCCACCAGCAGATATTATACTTAATAATACATTTTTTAGTTCATTTGGAATTTCAAGACTTTCAACTACCATATCAATATAAAATAGCTCTCCAGACAATACAGAAATTAGAGCACTTTTATAAAATCCATTTATAACTATTTCCAAAAACCTAATAGCAAGCGAAAATTCATCTACAAAAGCAAATGATTCATCACCAGTTTTATCCACGTAATATTTAGCTAAATATGAAGGTATATTATCACATGGGCAATCAGTATGCATGTAACTATCAGTATCAATTAGCGCAACATTCTTGCAAACACCAATTAAAAAGTTTTCAGGATTGGTATCCACAAGCCTCATTGAATCGCTATGAACTGATTCAGCTAAGGCTTCAAGTTGTTGATAAAAACGTACTTTTTGAAAAAGTGAAAAAGATGGTCCTTTTAAATCCACAAAATTTTCTGGGGTCGACGTTTCGAATATGTCAACTGTATAAGCTAATAAATTGCCTTCTTCATCAAAAACAGGCTTTTTAGGATATTTAATGCCCGGTCGTTCCATTCCCATTGTTCTTTCAATCTTTTTTAATTTGTTTGGCAAAGTCCTTTTCACTCTATCAAGCTCTTTAAAAACCTTCAGTCCTGTTTTTTCGTCCAGTTGAAAAAAGTCAGATTCTGTTCCGGAGCTTTTAAATTTATATGTTCTAAATATATATTCACGGCTTAAAATAATTGACTCCACAATGATAACCCCTTTGTTAGTGGCATATATTAGCACAAAAGATAACTTTTTTCAAGCTTTTAACTATCTGCCTGATATTAAAGATAAACTAACACGGTTCTTTTCTTTTTTAATCGCTGATATATATACTTTTACTATATCCCCAACTTTTAATATTTCATTAGGGTGATTGATAAATGATTCACTCATTTTAGATATATGAATTAAAGCATCATTATGAAGACCGATATCCACAAATGCTCCAAAAGGTGCAACATTACGAACTATTCCTTCTAAACTATCGCCAATTTTTAAATCATCAATCGTTAAAATATCACTACGCAAATTAACTTTGTTTAATTCTTCACGAGGATCGATTATCCCACTTATTAAATTAGTTTTTATCGTATCGGCTTTTTCATTACTAATATTAAAGTCTTTAAATAGTTCTTGGTTACTAATCTGTTCTAGTTCTAGTTTTATCTCTTTAGTACCAATTGTATTTATGTCAATATGATATTGATTTAAAATGCTATTTACTAGATCATAGTCTTCTGGATGAATATTGGTTTTATCTAAAGGATTATCGCCATCTATAACTCTTAAAAACCCAGCTGATTGCTCAAATGTTTTAGCGTCTATTGCCTTAATAGTTTGTAATTCTTTTCTTGATTTTATTCTACCCTTTTTCTTTTTATACTCTAATATGGCTTTGATACTTTTTTTATTTAAACCAGATATATAATTAAGAATACTTTCTGAAGCATTATTGATATTTACACCAACTTTATTTACTACTTTACTAATTGTAAAAGTTAGTTCTTCATCTAATTCTTTTTCTTTTAAATCATGTTGATAAAGACCAACGCCAATGCTTTTAGGATCAATTTTTACTAATTCACTCAAAGCATCTTGTAGCCTTCTTGCAATGCTTACAGCACTTCTTTGTTCTACTGAAAAATCTGGAAACTCTTTTTTGGCAAGTGGACTAGCAGAATAAACTGAAGCCCCAGATTCACTAACAATGATAAATTTAACATCTAAATTATATTCTTTTATTAAATCTGAAACAAATAATTCACTTTCTCTTGAAGCAGTACCATTACCGATGGAAATTATTTTAACATCATACTTGTTTATTAAATCTAGCATGATTTTTTTAGCTTCTGAAACTAGATTTTTAGGTTCATGAGGATAAATGACACTAATTGCTAAAACATCACCATTATCATTAACAATCGCTAATTTACAGCCTGTTCTAAAGGCTGGATCAAATCCCATTACCACGCTTGATTTAATAGGCGGAGTTAATAAAAGCTGTTCTAGATTATTGCCAAATTCTTTTATACCTTCCTCACTTGCCATATCAAATAAATCAGTTTTTAGTTCTCTTTCCATACTGGGCTTTATTAATCGTTTATAAGCATCATTAATAAATAGCTCAATATCTTTATTTAAAGGGGAAATTTTATTACCAATAATTTGTTTATTTAAATACTTAATTATTTCTTCGTCAGAAACTTCTATTACATAGTTTACTATTCCTTCACTTAGAGCTCGACATATAGCAAAAATGCGATAGCTTTTTATTCTATCAACTGTTTCACTAAAATTATAATATATTTCATATAAAAGATTCTCGTCTTTAGCATTTTTCTTCTTAGTAGATTTTACTATGCCATTATCAATAAAATACTCTCTAATCCATTTATGATAAGTTATATTGTTACTAATATTATCAGCAATAATATACCCAGCATTAATAATCGCCTCATCAATGGTTTTTATTTGATCATTTAAATAAGGCGTAGCTAATTCTTCTCTGGTTTTATTAGAAAAGTTCATAATTAACTTAGCTAAAGGCTCAAGCCCCATTTGAATAGCTTCTGTACCCTTAGTTTTTCTTTTTTCTTTAAATGGTAAATAGATGTTTTCTATTTCACTCAATTTACTACACATATCTATTTCTTTACTTAAATCTTCAGTTAGCATGCCTTTTTCATCTATTAGTCTTCTGACATCATCTTTTCTTTTTGTTAAGTTGACCTCATAATTATAAACTGTTTCAATTGTTCTTAATTCTTCTTCGTTTAAGGATCCAGTCATTTCCTTACGATATCTAGCAATAAAAGGGATTGTTGATCCCTCACTCAGTAAATTAATAACTACTTTAATTCTTTCTTTGCTAATATTTAAACTTTTGCTGACACTTTCTAAAATATTTTCTTTCACTTATTCTTCCCAAACACCATATATTCCACAAGGAAGTAACATGTTGTCTCTTTCTATTGGTAAAGCTATTTCACCACTATCTACTTTTCCTTCTGGGTATTTTTTTAAAATAGTGGTTTTTAAAACATTGTTTAAAACAATACTAGATATTCCCGTTGTATAAGCATTAATTAAGAAAAACAATGGTTTATCACTAAGAATCTCTAAGCAAGCATTAATAAGTAGATAAAGGCTATCTTCAAATTTCCAAACTTCTTTTTTTGGTCCTCTCCCAAAACTAGGTGGATCCATAACAATCGCATCATACTTATTACCACGACGAGCTTCTCTTTCGACAAATTTTAAACAATCATCAACAATAAATCTGATTTTATTATTTTCTAAATGACTTAGAGCCATATTTTCTTTAGCCCACTCTGTCATTCCTTTTGATGCATCAACTTGAGTAACCTCGGCTCCAGCACTAGAGCAAGCCATCGTTGCTCCACCGGTATAAGCAAATAAATTTAATACTTTAATTGGGCGATGACTATTTTTTATTTTATCTATCATAAAATCCCAATTTACGGCTTGTTCTGGAAATAAACCAGTATGTTTAAAATTAGTTAAAGCAATCTTGAAAGTTAAATGCTTATAACTAACTGTCCAGGAACTTGGAATATTTTTTAAATATTGCCAGCTTCCTCCACCTGTATCACTTCTTTCATACAAAGCGTTAACATTATCCCATTTAGAATAATCCATAACACTCCACATTGCTTGAGGATCAGGTCTTCTAACAAGAATCCCTTGCCAATTTTCTAATTTTTCCCCATTACCAGAATCTAATAATTTATAATCTTCCCATTTATCACTAACTTTTATCATTTTTTACCATTTCTTTCTAATTTCATTATAGATGATTAAGTTATAATTGTAAATTAGTCTTTACTCTTATATAATTAAATTATAGGAGGAGTAAAGCGTGTATAGTTATGAGTATTCTTACAACTATGATATGACAAGTATGCCTACTGGCTACTGGTTTTTAAGTTTCGGTATCAGTGTTTTATTAATTATCTGCTATTGGAAACTATTTGAAAAAGCCAGCGAACCAGGATGGGCATGTTTGGTACCATTTTACAATATGTATGTAATGTTTAAGATTGCTTTTGGTAATGGCTGGAAATTCTTACTTTTATTAATACCAATTGTAAACGTTGTATTTGCTATTATGTTACCATTTAAACTTGCCAAAGCATTTGGAAAAAGTTCTGGCTTTGGTGCCGGGCTACTATTCTTATCTTTCATTTTTTATCCAATGCTTGCTTTCAGCGACGCCAAATACGTTGGCCCACAAAAATAACCCTTACGGGTTATTTTTTATTCTACTTTTTGTTGTTCTTGATCATCAATATAATGAAGGATACGGGCTTGATTCTTTAAAACTGTATTAATTTGAATATGAAGTTCTTCTAAGATAAGCTCACTTTTCAAATCAGTCATATAGTCGTTATGACTACGATCACGATCTTTTTTAGCTTGACGATTTTGGCTCATCATAATAATTGGTGCTTGCAAAGCAGCTATACAAGATAATACTAAGTTTAATAAAATAAATGGAAATGGATCAATTGCATTAATTAGAAATATACCATTAATAATAATCCAAACTATCAAGAAGGATAAAAATATAATAATAAATCTCCAACTACCAGCTTTCTCAGCGACAATATCAGCACATCTATCACCAAAAGACATTTTTTCATCTGCTTGCTTATCAACATCAACAGCAATTGGATTATCAATTAATAAATCAATTAATTCGGCTTCATCTCTTTCCTCTAAATCTTGTTTTAATAACATTTTTACAATTTCTTTTTTTGTTTTTCTTGTTTCCATAATATCTCTCCTACTATTTATATTTAAATTATATCATAATTAAAAATTTATGATATAATAAAACTATAATAAGGAGGAATAAAATGAAAGATACAACTAAAACCATTCTCATTTTAGTAGGAATTTTCGCTTTACTAATTGCCTCTATCGTATTATTCTTTATAGACAGAAAAAATGATAATGAATTAACCATCGTTGATAGAACTGGTGAGGTTTGTGGCGAGGCTATTCTTTATTTTTATAAAGATAGTGAATATAATTACTACTTTAGTTGCTTAAAAAACATCTGGATTAAAATAGATGGTGATGAATACGAAGTTAGTGATGCTTTAGATAAAAAAGTAGTAACAATTGATGAATTAGCAGAAGCCGGATTAAAATTTAGTAAAGAAAAGATAGAAAAGTAACTTCTATCTTTTTAATTTATTTAACATCTCTTTAGTTTCTTTTGAAACTCTTAAAGATTCTCTAATTTTTTGGATTCCTTTATTAAAAGTCCATTTATCTAAATGAGACTTTTTTAAATACTCTAAAGTAGTATCTGGATACTTTACATAAGCCTCTGATATTAACCAAGCTTGAGCCATCTTTACATAATAATCGTCACTATGAATGCTTTCATTAATTTCTAACACCTTATTTATATAATCATCTTTTATATAGTGCCATAAAAACATCACTAAACAAAATCTTAACGTAAATTCTTTGTTACTTGACAAATACTTGTTTAAATAATTCCACATCACTTCTGGATACTTATTAGCTATCTTTAAAGACCCACAAAAGTTATCACAAATTCCCCAATTAGTTATTTTCGGAATAAAACTATCAATATATGGTAAAGCTTCTTCTAAGTCTTTTATTTCACCAATAACCATTCCTTCAATAGAGACTTCTTCTAAATATTTATTATTAGGATTTTTTAAATAAGTTTTATAGTCACTCTTAGATATCTCTTTGGCAATACTTCTAAGTATAGGGATTTTTATACCAAAATCTGGCATAGTATTAATACCTAACTTATTTTGAAAATCAGAATAAGTTTTATCACTTAAAGAAATTAACTTAGTTCTTAATTCTTTATTTGTCATTATATTTTTCACTTTCTAAATAACTTTTTCAAAAGAAGTCACTGTTTGTTCTAGAAGTTTAGCTATTGTAACTGGTCCTACTCCACCAGGAACTGGTGTATAAGAAATAGAAGGATCAATATTATCTAAATCAACATCACCAATATTTCCTTCGTTATAACCAGCATCAATTATTATTGCTCCTTTTTTTAGTAAACTGGCTTTGATATATTTTGGTTTGCCTAAAGCCGCTACTATAATGTCAGTTTCTTTTAAGATATTATCTAAATCTTTAGTTTTAGAATGACATATAGTAACTGTCGCATTAGCATTTAATAAAAGCATCGCAATTGGTTTACCAAGAATATTACTCCTACCAACAACCACGGCTTTTTTACCTTCAATGTTAATATTATAATAACTTAATATGGCCATTATGGCTCCCGGAGTTGCTGATATATGACCCGGTATTCCCATTGCCATATTGCCAAAACTAATTGCACTTAAGCCATCAACATCTTTTTTAGGATCAATATAATTAAATATTTTTTGTTCATTTAGATGACTAGGAAGTGGATGCTGAACAAGAATCCCTGATACACTAGCATCTTCATTTAATTTTTTTATTTCATTAATTAACTCTAATTCACTAATAGTTTCATCTAATTCAATCTTTTTACCTATTATTCCTACTCTTTCACAAGCTTTTAACTTCATATTGACATAAGTAATAGACTCTATTCTATTACCTACTATAATAGTTGCTAAAACAGGTTTATTATTATATTTACGTAATCTTTCTTTAAGATTGTTTTCAATTTTTAAAGCCACTTCTTTACCATTCAAAATCATTTATATCACCAATTGAAATTATAACACAAAAAAATTTACCGTGTCATAAAAGCCCATATAATTTGACTTTATGCGACTAATATGCTAAAATAAACCCTACAAAAAAGGGGTGTTTGGTAATGGTTTTAAATGAGGCCGTAATTCCACATTTTCAGTGTTCAGAAATTCCAATTAGCAAGTTAAAACAAATAGTAAGTATAAATGAAGCTTATTTGAGAGAAAAGTCAACTTGGTATATAATTGAAAACGCTTTACAATATTTTAAGATAAGAAACGACTATCGTTTATTTACAGAACAGTTTTTTAGCGAATTTGGGAGACAAATAATGGGTTTAGACACTCTTGATTATAGAGTTTCTTGCGTTCGAGTTACTAGTGTAAATCAAAAAGAGGCTAAGGCGAAAACCGGACTTTTATCAACTTGTTTTCAAGACTCAACTCATAATTATTATTTAATAAGTGAGCTGTTAAATTCCGAAATATCAGATCTAGTTTGTTATTCCGGATATTCATTAGTAAATGTCCTTGACTATTTAAAGCAAACAGTTTCGGCGGAAGATTACGATAAATGTAAAACTTTTTTATTAACCCTCTTTGTTAGTGATGGCTTCATGTTACAAGCAGATAGAAACTATCACAACATAGGATTTGAAATTCCTAAAATTGAAGGCGTATCTTACTCCTACAGACTAAGGCCAGAACTACTAGCCCTTGATCCTAGATTTTCAAGTCACATATCAATTGAAGGTGGCATTAAAAAGTTAAAAGGATTTGCTCCTTCTAAGGTTTACGATAGTGAGAAAATATTGGGAGTCGATCATAAAAATGTTTTTACTCATAAACATGGAATGGTTTGGGCCCCACTTTTCCCTTGTAAAAATGACCTGCTTTTTGCAACTCAAGCCCAAGCGGAAGAAGTCAGTCAATCTCAATATGATGGCTTGGATCCCAACTTAACTGAATTGTATATGGCTTTCCCTGATGATGTCAAACCATTAATTGAAAGGCTAGCCTATGATGATGAGTATAGAAAAATTCTAGAAAATTTTTCTAGAGACAATAGTCAAATACATTTATTACCGTCAACTCAAGAATACTTTGAAACCGTTTTAAAAGAAAGGCGAGAGGTATTAAAAAAAGTATTAAGTATTTAAAAACACATAAGAAAATATGTGTTTTTTATTTTTGTATTATAATTTCATATCGTTTATAACACCATTAATTAAATTTAAGTCCGATGGTATTATATATTTTATATTAGCTCTTTCAAATATTGCTTGCGGAAGTAGAGCTCCTGCCCTGGCTCCATCCATCCATTTAGGATTTTGTGGAAGTAAAGCATATAATTCATCCATGGCTATTTCAAAAAATATTTTATTATTACCTTTTACAAAGTCTTTAAAACTAACCATATATTTATGAATACCATCACTAAAAATATTATTTTCTACTAAATTATATCCGGTTAACTTTTCAAAACATTCTTCGCCACCAGTAAATATAGCACAATCATAATCGTTATCAAACTTTTCATCAGTTATTCTAGCTTTAACAAAGTTTACCATATCTTCTATTTTGGCAGTTGAATATTTATCATTAGAATTAGGAAACTCATTTAATAAATCAGCTACACCAATCTTTAAATTCTTCCTGTCAATAATAACATTATCTTTAAAAGTTACTAACTCAGTTGTTTTTCCACCCATATTGATAATCATGACTTTTTTGTTTTGATAATCATTATCCATTGCTTTGCCCAAATAATAATTCTCTATACCATGACTAATAATATTAAAATGTAAATCAAATTTATCATTAAAGTCTTTTAATATTGATCTTTTTTGTTCTTGATTTAAGTTTCTAAATATACCAGTTGCAAATATATAAGTGTTTTCATAATTTAATTTATATTTAGTTTTTAATGCTTGATAATAATCATATAAAGCTTTTTTGTTTTCTTCGCTTATGCCAGTTTCTTCTGTAAAGCCATTCTTTAAATATATAGAATGTTCTTCTAATAAAACTAATCGACTTTCATATTCATATACTTTAATTGTTGATGAACCTTGATCAATATAATATTCTTTCATTTTAATCACCTTAATTAAATTATACTATATAAAATAAAAAAGCTAAATATTATTTAGCTTTTTTGATTAGTATCTTAATTGGTATTTTATCTCCATTTATAAATAGGATTATTAAAGATATTACTAATAAAGCACCTATAACATAATATTTAATTCGCCAGTCAACTACTTCTAGTGGCATAGCTTTTGCAGTCATTAGATTATCCATATAATACGATTCTTCAGTTACATATCGGAAATTTGTTACAGCATTTAGTTTGCTAATAAATGAAATGCCAATTATTATGATTATTGACATTAGGCTTCCTAATATAATTTTTAGTTTTTTTATTGAAGTATTATAAACCCACATAACTGTTCCTGATGGCATACTTAATAATTTAGCTATCTCTTTATGGGTTAAACCGCAAATGACTTTTAAAGTAATAATTCTTCTTTGTTCTTCGTTTAAGTCTTTTATTAAATAATTATATGAATCCATATCAACAATATTTTCAATTGACTTATCAATTGTTGGTAAATCAGCTATTTCATCTATTGACAATTTGTTTTTTTGCTTTCTTAATAATTGTAAAGTTTCATTTTTAACTACTTTATAAAGCCAGCTTAATTCATTGTTATTTGGGAATTTTTTTGGATCCAATTTATATAAAATTATCATGGTATTTTGAATAGCATCTTTACTTATTTCATCATCTTTACATACTGAAAAAGCTATACCATACATTAACCTGAAATAATGCTCATATAGTAATTCAAAACCATATTTATCATAGTTTTTTAATAATTCAAAAATTGTATCTAATTTTATTCCCATTTATTTATCCACCGATTATGCCGTTACTTACCCTTACCTCAATATTTTCTGTCATTGTGACAAATTCATTTGATTTAGAACTGCTAACAATCGTGCCTTTTTCTTCGTCAGAATTAATATATTTTATTGTATATGTAAACTCTACTCCTTTTTGATTATAATCGTAAAATATTTTGGCTAATTCGCTTTCTTTTTTACCTTCTAAAGTATCAAAATAAGGTTTCCCTAATGAGTATACTAATTCAACTTTATTATCAGTTTCCATTTTTCTACTACCAGCTTTTACTGATTGAGAAATTAGATTACCATAAGTAATATCCATACTATAAACATATTTTATTTTAACATCTACTTTAGCGTTTATTGCTGCAGCATTTTCAGAAGTAATGTTACTGTAGTTTGGTATTGTTATTCCTTTACCGACTGATACTTTAAAAGTCATTTTAGTATCTACGGAAATTGTTTGGCCAACCTTTACCGATTGAGAAGTAACTTTCCCTACTTCATAATCATCTGAAATAGCATCACTAAATTTACATACTAAACCATTATCTGAACACCATTTTGTTACTTCTTCTTTAGATTTACTAACTAAATTTATTACTTCGATATTATTTTCTTCGGTATCACCTTTAGAAATTACTATTTCTAATCCATCTGATCTCTTAAAATTATTTTTATCAACAGTAGCACTATCAAAAGCATAACTTATTAAATTACCTTTAGCTATCTTCTTGGAATTTTTTTCAGTAATAATTGTATTAAATAAATTGTTATCATCAATCCAAGATTGTATTTCAGATCCTGTCATCTTATTTAAATCTGGTACAGAGATTTTTTCATCTGGATCAGAGCCTTTACTAACTGTTATTTCTAAAATGGTTTTTTTACTTATTTTGGTTCCACTTTTGATTGATTGGCTTACTACATAATCTTCATCATATTCATTATTATAAGCTTCTTTTTTAATAATTTGAATTTTGTTTTCACTTGACCATTTGTCAGCAATGGAAACCAGTTGATTATTAAAATTAGGGACTTCAATTTTCGAAAAATAAATAATTAGTAATGTTATTGTTATTATAACAGCCGTTGCTACAGCTATTTCAATAATTAAACGTTTTTGCTTTTTCTTGGCATAATTAGTATCATTTTCTAATTCATTTTCCACTATTTTAATCCCTTTTGGTTCTTTTTTAATTTCTTTTGGTTCTTCTTCCGTAAAATTACTTAAAAAACTACTCATCTTTTTTTAGCACTCCTTTTTCTAATCTTAATATTATATCAGATTTTGCTGCAACATCTTTAGAATGAGTAACCACAATTACACATTTATTATGTTCATGAGCTAACATGGCAAATAATTTAATTATTTCCTCAGTCATTTCTGCATCCAAATTCCCAGTTGGTTCATCTGCTAAAATTAAATCAACATCAGTAGATAACGCTCTAGCTATTGCTACTCTTTGCTGTTCTCCACCTGACAATTTATTTATAGTACGACTTATTTTAACGTTATCTAAACCAACATATTTTAGTAGATTTTTAGCAACCAGTTCTTTATTTTGAGGTATCTCATTATCAGTTATATTCATTGCCACTAAAATATTCTCTAAAGCTGTCATATATGGAATTAGATTATAACTTTGGAATACTATTCCCATATTATTACGGCGATATTTATCTAACCCTATTTGTCTAACATCTATATTTTCATATTTTATCTTACCCTGTTTTTGTTCTTCTAAAGCCGCTATTAAAGAAAGCAAGGTTGTTTTACCACTACCGCTTTCGCCTAGTATTGTATAAAATTTACCTTTTTCAAAATCAAAAGAAACATCTTTTAAAATATATCTAATTGTGTCTCCATCTTGGTAAAAATAACTTAAATTTGAAACGCTTAAAATATTCTCCATAACTTCTCCTTACATCAATATCTTTTTTGGATTTATTTTTAAAGTATAATATATTGGTATTAAAGTAGAAACCGTGATACTACCAATACTGATGGCAAATATTAAAGCTATTGTTACAGCATCTAATTTGACATTATAATTAGCCATGATATCGCTTTTATCAACATTCAATAAATATCCATATTCATCATAATATTGATCATTCTTATTATATGACTCTGATATTTGATTTTCTAACATTTTATTTGATATATTTTTCGCCACTAAATTACCTGTAAATATTGATATACAAACTGCTAGTAAAGAAATAGCAATAGTTTCAATTAAAATTTGTAAAGCAATGTTCATTTTACGCTCACCTAGAGCCAAATAAATACCCATTTCATGTTTTCTTTCACGAAGAAATAGTAATGATATTAAACCAATTATTAGAACTGATGCCCCTAGTGAAGCATACATAACATAATTAGAAATTGTTTCAACACTCTTCATTGGTCCAATGGTTGTTTTATATAATTCAGAATTATCAGTAAATTTGTAGCTATCAGGAAGTAATTTTAAATTCTCATTTTTAAAGTCTTCTATATCATTAATGTTTTTTAAATAAAATGCTGAATTAATATACAAGTCATCATACCATTCAATATTTAAAGCAGAAGCACTACTTGCTACTTTATCATGGATTACTTTAACAGTATTATTAGGCATATAAATATAGTTTGCTAAAGGATTATTTTCATAAATAACATTGCCCTTATCATCTAATGTTTTATTAACTTTAGCTTCAAAAATACCAACAACTTTATATTTTTCGGAAATAGTTTTTAATATTCTATACTCTCCAGTACTATAATCATCTAATTCTTTTTGTAAAGTTATTTCTGAACCAACCTCTAAGTTATTCTTCTTAGCCACTTCTTTTGATATTAAAATAACATTATTACCACTTTTTACATCATCTTCAGTATATATAGCTCCCGACATAATTTTTATTTTACCATTTATAATATCTTTTAATTGATTATTATTAGTTCCTAAAATTGAGAAATAGCCTTGTTCACTTGGATAAAAAGGATCATCTATAGCAATCTTCTCAGACGAATATTCACGAGCTTCATATAATATTCCTCCATTATCAGACATAGTTGTTTTACTGGTTAAATAGTAGCTATATGAATAATAATAAGCTTTTAAATATGAAGAATTACCAATTTTTTTAACCATTGCTTCAGTAATCTTTTCTGGTTCTTTATTTATTACCTTATCATAGTCAATCTCGGCTTTTAATTCAATTGGCATGCCACCAGAAATATTATTTTCAGTTTTTACTAAAGCTTTTTTTACTGATATTGATCCAGCAATTAAATTACATATAAGTAAGATTGCCAAAAAGAGTATCAAAGATTTACCTTTACGCCTTTTAATACTTATTATACTTCTTTCAAAAAAATTCATAAAATTCCTCTCATCTAAAAAGTTTTCTAACTTCTAATATTTAGATGTAATAATACATCTATTTTATTGGTAAAAGTGTAAAAAAGATTAAATATTTACTTAATCTCTTGCTTTATGCTTTTTATAATGTTTTTGTAATCACCATTCACCTTGATTATGTCATCAATTTCTAAAACATCACCACTAGATAAATATTTTAAAAATTTAAATTTGAATCCCATAAATTCGCTTAATCCCAAAAAATAGTTGGCTATTTTTTCTACTTCTGCTTCATTGTCTTTTTCGCTCATTTGGCCTATTAAAATTAAATAAATATTCTTGCCTTCTAAAGCATTATTACCTAAAAAGGGGTTAAGCCTATCAATAAAATTTTTTAATATACCTGTAATTTGATTCATATATATTGGGCTTGCAATTATTATTTCTTCTGACGACAATATTTTAGGATATACTTCCTGCATATAATCATTTAACACACAAAGTTTTTCAAGCCTTTTTTGGCAAGCATTACATCCCAAACAAAATCTTATATCTTTTCTAGCTAAAGATATAATATCATCTTGATCTTCTTTTAAATCATTTAATATTTTATAACAATTCTTTTCTCTATTACTACCACATATAAACATTCTTTTCATAAATGTCTCCCAACAAAAATATTATACTATATATTTTAATTGTTGCTTCTTTTTTCTTCAGCAATGCCATAAGTCATGCCAATATTAGACGCTGCTATATATTTAGCTTTACATCTATTAGATACAGCATTAGCAAATGCTATTAAAGCTCTTGATGGTACCCACCAATTAGGCATATCAGGAGTATATTTTTTCATTTCTTCTAACGATTTATTATAATGGTAATCATTATCATCTTTGTCAAAGCCTTCTTTAGTCATAATAACCATTTCTTTTTTATCATAATTAAATGGAACATCTTCAGTAAAATGATAACCAACTGTTTCTCTAAAAAATTTATTAGAGCTCCCTGCTAAAACTAAAACATCAACTTCAGTTTTTAAATCTGCTAATTTAGTTTCTAATTCTTTAATCACTTTACCAACATCAATCGTTGTTCTATCACTTGCTAAATCTGGATAAGAAGCTGTTATATCTACTGCTCCCATATTAATATGTAAGCGTTCTATAACTTCTTTATCTTTTACGACTGCTATTTCATTAGAACCACCACCACCAATTAAAATAACAATTGGTTTAGTTGTATCAATATTAGCTATTACCCCATTTATTGTATATCTTTCTTCATCATCTGCACTAGCTACTGTTAATGTTAATTCCGTACTTGCTTTTAAATGTTTCAAAAATTCTTCTAGTTCTTCATTAGATATATTTCTAAATATACTTGTTCCATAAACATAGATATTTTCAGTTATTTCTTTCAACTTATTTATATAATTAAATAACTTGGTTTCATCTTCTTCTAATATTTTATGATAATCAACATAATGTTTTTTAAACTCAACAAGTTCTTTAAGCAATTCTGTAGTATTGTCTTCTTCAAATAAGAAAGCTTTAGTAACTGTAGATCCTACTTCTATAACAATTAATTTATTCATAAATACCCTCCATTAATTTTAATACATCGCTATTAAAATTAGCATATGTTTTATAATCTTTGCCCTTTTTATACAATATCTTAAATTCACATAATAAAATATTAATTAAATATTTATTTTCACTATAATAGCTTTTTACTAGTTCACCATTTATATTATGTTCATTAATAATTATTTTATCTTTATCAAAAATAATAAAATCATCCATTTTTCTTTCTTTTATTTTATCAAAACTTAAACATCTTATTTTTTCACCAGCATTTTCATTTATTAAATAAAAATACATCTCATAATTAAGGTAATCTGACAAAGGAACATCTATTAAATGTAATCTTTTCATTTTAATATTACTCTTTTTTAACATTAAACCCCAATCCTGATAAAAGTTTTTAAATATATTGGTTAAATTATTATAATTCCCATTTAGATAATCTTGATAATTAGAGTCCATATCACAAGCGTAAACTTGTGATGTTTCTAACTTATAAAAATCTTTTTTAGTACCATTCCAAGTATCATCAAATATTTTATTAAAATCATCATCATTTATAATTTTAGCGTCATCTTTTAATTTTTCTAAAGTTTTTATCATAACTATCTCCTAAAATAATTATACTATAATAAAAAAATGATTACTATTAATAATCATTTATTTTATAAATAAATCTTCGATATATTTAATTGTATCTTTATATGTTTTATTTAGTGCTATAGAAAATTCTTGGCACAAATATTTTTCAGCTTTTTCATAATATTGACTATCTTTATCACTGATTTTCTTTTTATTATCTAAATGAACTTGATTTCGAGAATATACTGTTTTAATTATGGTCATCAAGTCTTCTATTTTATTTGAATTAATTAATTTCTTGTATTCTTTTTCAATTGAATAACTATCAGCTTCAATAACATTAAGATTAGGAATCATTTTAATAAACTTGTTTATTTCGCCAAGATTAGCTAAATCCCTTAAATCTTTATTGTTAGTAGGTATAGAAATACATAGTGACGGATCAAAAACCGGCTCTAAAATATAATAATCCGTTTCATTAATAAATTTTTTCTTTATTTCAACAATTTTACATATATCTCTTTTATAAACAATTATATTACTTTCTTTATACATTTTATAATCCCCTTCTGTTTTATAAAAACAGCTATTTGAAGGATTATTATTTATAAATTAAATAAAATAAACTTCATTTTTAATATCATGATATTAAATAACTATTAATTATTCTTATATTATAGCACTTTTTAAGGGTTTACAGGGATTTATATTTCTATAAGACCCTTATTATAATTCTTTTTCATCAATTAAAGGAATAATATCAATAGCCGGTTCTTCATATGGATGTATTTCTCTTAATTTTTTTAATACTGCTTTTACTTTATCTATATCGCATTGCATCTCAATCTTTATTTCTTTTACTTTTTCTAGTTTATTTTTTTCACCAATATAAGGATTAAAATTATCATTACCCATAAATGTTCCAATAGAGTTGGTTTGCATACTACAGTAATTATAATTCCCTATTATACCAGCGCCAGCATCTCCTAATACTTTTAATATTTCATCAACATTTTCTACTGGTGATGTTGTTATTATTTTTACTTTACTAATATTTATATTCATGTGTACTCCTTTTATTACATTGCAATTGTATTTATAATCTTTATTTCTTGATAATTAGTGTTTTTGATTAAATTATTATCAAGATCTTTTAAGAATTGTTCTTTTAATTCTGTAGGAACCATATTTGTATTTTTTAAATCTTTTGTATTTATAATTTCTGGCATGTATTTTCCTCTTTTTTGATATTCTGAACTATTAAACTCTGGTCCTATTCCAGTACCAATTTCACCACTTATATAATCACAAAGGAAAATATGTTGAACTGAGGTATCGTCAATTATCTTATATATTTGTTTGTTGATTTTAACAACAATTCCTAATTCTTCCTTTATTTCTCAGTATAAAGCTTCTTCTAAGGGTTCCCCATCTTCTATACCGCCACCTGGTAATGGATAATATTCCTTTATTTCTCCATTAACCTCTCTTTTTCTATGTATTAATATGATTCCATTTTCTATAAATATAATTGCCCTAACTCTAATATTATTCATAAATACCTCTATTTTTATTTTAACATAATAAAAAAAGAATTAAAATATTAATCCTTTTTATCACTATAATAACATTTTTACTTTATAAAATTTATATTCACCTTGTTTAGTTTCAGTTACCTCTAAATTCGAATATTTATTTTTTATTGCCTCTAAAAGGTCTTCATCTCTTTCTGGGATATAAAATATAATATATTTAAAATCATTTTTAATAAAATCAATGACACTTTTTGTAATTTGATCATCTAAATATAATCTTTCATCTAACGTTATCCAATTTTCAGCAATAAATATACAAAAGTCATCAACAAAATCTCCATTTTGTTCAATGATATAATAAATTGCTGTTTTATCTCTAACTTCCAATGCTTGGGGACATTTGGCTCGTTTTATACCATTTATTTTTATATATTCCTCGTAATCACTTATTCTAATTTTATATTCTTTTTTTTCATTGATAATTTTGTTTATATTTGTCATTATTTCTTTGTGCCCTCCCTTTTTTAAAAATTTGCTAAAGTCTTTATACTCGCTAATATTTTTTTATTTATGGCGGCGATTTTTGCTATTTTTGCTCCTGATTTCATTAAATTTTCAACTAACACATTCGGTTTGATAAGCCATCACTCTCCTTTTTTTTTTAAGTATTTCTAATCTTATAGCCTCTAGTCTTTCTTTTATTTCGTCATAAGTGCCACACTCTAATAAGTACAAATTATCAAAACCAACAAAAAACTCAATAACATCATTTGCCGTCTTATTATATATGCCTAAGCTTAAATTACCATTACACATTCTTATAATATCATCAAGTGCCATTGGTAAAGAGCTCATTATTCTTGCAATTGTAGCGCAACTTGCTCCTCGACCTATTTCTAGAGCTCTATTTATAGCATTACTCATAGCTAATTCCAATGTCGGATTAATTACTATAATATGCACCCTTTTGTTATTCTCGATAACAAGTCTTATTTTTTCTTTAATAGTTTCGTTTGTTATATCGCCTTCATAAATCATTACATCTTCAGGTACTTGCCCAGAAAGATATAATGATTGAATAAAAAATGTTTTCCCCGCTCCTGGGACTCCTGTTAAAAAAATACATTCTTTAACTTTTTCATCTCTAGCATTTCTAATAAACATTTCATTTGCTAAGACTGCTGCTGAATTATGTACAACCTCAGCATATTTTCTTCTTGTTTCCACATTTTCTCGATATTCAGGAAACACTTCTTTAAATAAATCCGAGTTTATATAATGCCCACCCATAGATGAAGGTAAGCTTAAATAGCTTTCTAAACAGGCTTCAGTTTCTTCGACAGCTCGAGTAATAAATACTTCTTCCATTGTGGCTTGCTCTTCAGTCGGTGTTATAATTTTTTGTTTCCATATTTTACTTCTATCTATCATAAAGATCCCTTCAAATACATCTAATTAAAAATTAACATTTGATTCATAAGAATAATATATTATATTTTAGCGATAAAGGCAAATGTTTGGTGTTTAATCTTTTCTTATTCTTGTGGGAATTATACAAAAAGGATGCCCTGCTGGATCTATTAAGACTTGCCAGTCTCCAGATTGATATTCAGCCAGTTTTGCGCCACAAGCAATTGCATGCTTAACACTATCAGCGACATCATCAGAATAAAAATCTAAATGTAACATCTGTTGCTGCTTGCCAGATTCTTCAGGCCAAGATGGTTTTTCATAACCTTCTATTTGTTGAAAAACTAAGCGCGTTGTGCTTTCATCACTTTTTGACAAAGCAATCCACTCACCGTCTTCGCCATGACTATAAATTTTTTTGTTCCAATCTAATAATTTTCTATAAAATTCTGATAAGTCTTCAGCATTATTAGAATCAATAACAATGGAAGCCAATTTCATATTATCACCCACTTAAATTATATATCATTTTTTATAAAAAGAAAACGAACCTTCCAATAGGATGGTTCGTTTACTCTCTTAATGGGGCGACCAGTGGGGATCGAACCCACGCATACCAGGACCACAACCTGGCGTGTTAACCACTTCACCATGGCCGCCATAAGTAAGGAGATTATATCAAAAAAAACACTATGTTTCAAGTGTTTTAGTTAAGTAAATCTTCTAGAGTTTGTTGATATTCTGCTAATTTATCTTGGCACTCATTTAATCTGTCATCTTGGTTACTATTTAAATTATCTATTTCAGTTTCCAACTCAGCAATCTTTTCTTCATAGAAAGTAATTTCTGAATCGTAATTATCTTCTATAGCTTCTTCTTCATAAATATTGTTTTTTACTATATCTAAGTTTGTTTTTGATATATATACTTTTATTTTATAATCTGTTAATAACGCATAATTATATATTTTATGATGTTTTAAATTAATTATAAAGTTATCAACAACATCAAAGTTCCATTCATCATCAGCACTATAAATATTTAAATAATCATTATTTAAACTAATATAAGGTTTTGATAAGCCATCATAATATTCTACTTCAACTTTAAATGTATCTTTTAAAGTATTGTCTTCAACATATTCAATATTATAATCAGATATATATAAATCTTTATCAAAATCAAATTCTTCTGTGATTATTTTGGTTTTATAACCTACTGGTATTTCATTATAAAATTTATAATCAGTTACTTCAATTGATAATATACCTATACTTGCTCCAAATAAGAATAAACCTAAAATGAAGTTAATAAATATTCTTTTGGCTGCTGGTTTTCTTGATAATATTAAATCAAATATTAATTCTAATACTACACCTATTAATAATAAGAATGATAACATTAAAGCTATTACACCAATTATAACAACGCCTTTAATAATTAACCATACTGCGACAACTAAGATGGTTGTAAATATAATAAATGAACAAATAAATGGGATAGACATAAATAAAGCAATCATTTTTACAAAAAACATAACTATTTTGCCTAATACTTTAAATATTGTCCAACTCTTAGTAGTATCTTTCTTAGGTTCTACCACTTCTGCTTTTTTTTCTACTTTAATTTCTTCATTTTTAATTTCTTCTACAACAGTTTCTTTTACTTCTTTTTTATTAGTATCATATTTATCTAAATACTTGGTTTTATATATATAGAAAAATAATAATAATCCTCCACATATATAAGTAACATTTAATATTAAGTAAACTATACTTGATAATATTCTTTCGGCTACAGAGCCAAAGTTAACAAAGATATTAACACATAACTCGTAGAATTCATCGATTGGCCATTTTAATATACTTATACCCACTGCTACTAAGAACATGACAAATATTAATTTAAATATGTCATCTCCTTTCATATCAGTAAACATATTAATAGATTTATTAATAATACTTGTAATATCATTAATAATATCGTTTACGGGATTTTTTTGTTTAGCTTGACTAATATTTTCTGATGTTGTTTCATTATTGGTTAAATCATCTAATGTACAACCAAATATTTTTGTCATTTCAATTAATTTTTCCATTTCTGGATAAGATTGGTTTGATTCCCACTTTGATACTGCTTGTCTTGAAACACTAAGTTTCTCAGCAAGCTGTTCTTGGGATAGTTTCTTTTCTTTTCTTAAGTTTTGTAATTTACTTCCAAAATCCATAATCTTTCACCTCGCCACAATTTTATAATTTATTTTAAATAGCAACTACCAACTTTTGGTTGTTTTTTGTAAACTTATGGTTGCTTTTCTATATTATACCACTAAAAAATAGACTTTTTCGTCTATTTTTGTTTGCTATCGTATTTTTTCCTTAATTCAGTACCTAATATTCTTTTACGCATTCTGATGCTTGCTGGAGTAACCTCAACTAACTCATCTTGATTAATATAATCTAGACAATATTCAAGTGATAATTTTCTTGGTCTTTTTAATACAACAGTTGAATCACTAAAAGCTGCTCTAGTATTAGTTAATTGTTTGCCTTTAACAACGTTTACTGCTAGATCATCTTCTCTATTGCATTCACCAACTATCATGCCTTCATAAACATCAGTACCAGGTTCAATAAACATGATACCTCTGTCTTCTAAAGCTCCAATGGCATAAGCTGTTGCTTTACCATTTTCAGTAGATATTAAAACACCTAGTTTTCTTTCCCCAACATTAATAGTTTCCATTGGTAAATATTCTTTATAACTATGATTAATTATGCCATACCCTTTTGTCATAGTCATAAAATCAGTCGTAAATCCAATTAAACCACGAGATGGAATGGTATAGATAAGTCTAATTTGTTTTTCAAAGTTAGACATGGAATCCATTTTGCCACCACGTGTTCCTAAAGCTTCAATAACATTCCCTACATATTCTTCCGCAACTTCAACTTGAACTTCTTCATATGGTTCGCATTTAATACCATTTATTTCTTTAATAATTACTTCTGGTTTAGAAACCTGTAACTCAAAGCCTTCACGACGCATATTTTCAATTAAAATGCCTAAATGAAGTTCACCTCTACCTGATACTGTAAAAGCATCATTACCAGCTTCTTTTACTCTCAAAGAGACATCCTTTTGAGTTTCTTTAAATAGTCTCTCACTAATTTTACTAGCTGTTAATAATTTACCACTCTTACCAACAAAAGGACTATTATTAGTCATGAAATTCATTTGTAGGGTTGGTTCATCAATGCGAAGGATTGGTAAAGCTTCTTCTTTACCAACATTACATACTGTTTCACCAACTTGTAAATCAGGAAGACCAGCAATCGCAACAATTTCTCCGGCTTCAGCACTTTCAATTTCAATTCTTTTTAAACCAATAAAACCAAATAATTTTTGAATTCTAAATTGTTTTATTGATCCATCTAATCTTACACAAGAAACCATCTCATTTAATTTCATCTTACCAGATTTTATTCTTCCAACACCAATCTTACCAACATAATCATTATAATCAAGTAAAGCTGGTTGAAATTGTAATGGTTTACTAGCATCAACATCTGGAGCTGGAGTTTCATCAATAATAAGTTTGAATATTTCATCAAAGTCTTCTTTCTGAGCATTGATATCAGGGTCCAAACTAGCTGTACCATTTAATGCTGATACATAAGCAATTTTAAAGTCTAATTGATCATCATTAGCACCAAGTTCAATAAATAAATCAATTATTTCATCAACTACTGCACTAATTCGTGCTGTTGGTTTATCAACTTTATTAATAAAAACTATTGGTTTAACACCAGCTTCTAAAGCTTTTTTTAAAACAAATCTAGTTTGAGGCATAGCTCCTTCATAAGCATCCACAACTAAAATAACGGCTTCCACCATATTCATGATTCTTTCCACTTCACCACCAAAATCAGCGTGTCCTGGAGTATCTAAAATATTAATACGATACCCTTTATAATTAATCGCTGTAGTTTTAGCTAAAATAGTTATACCACGTTCTCTTTCTAAATCATTAGAGTCCATGGCTCTTTCCTGAACTTCTTCATTATCTCTAAAAGTTCCTGATTTTTTTAATAATTGATCAACCAAAGTTGTTTTACCGTGGTCAACGTGAGCAATAATTGCAATATTTCTAATATTCATATTCTTTTTTCCACTTCTTTTCGCACCTGAGAATTATAGCACACTTTAGAGGAAAAGCATAGGTTTTTAGGCATAAAAAAAGCAATTATTACTAATTACTTTTCAAAAAAGCTTTCTAATATCATTATTTTCTTATTATCTAAGTCTAAAGAAGCATTTAATCCATATGGAATTATGCATCTAGGTACTGCATGACCGAAGTTTACATTATACAAAGTTGGTATATTTAGTTTACTAAAAAATGCTTTGTAAACGGTTTTATATTCTTCATAATATATTTCATCAATTGGTTTACCAATTATTATTCCTTTTACTTCATCAAATAAGCCTTTGGCTTTCATACTAACTAATATCTTATTTAATTCTTCGGGCTTAATTTTTGATTCATCTGTCTCTAAAAATAGTATTTCATTTTTAACATCTGCTTTAGAAAATAGATCATATTTAGTATATATTGCTGCTTGTTTGTCATCAGAGCATATTGTTCTATAAATGCTTTGAATACAACCACCAATTAGTTTACCCTCTACTTTACCGCTTCCATATAATACTTCATATCCACGGCTTTCTTCATGAGAAATTCTTTTTACGCCTAATTGTTTAGGTGAATAGTCTTCCCTATCACTATACCAAATAGGGCTTGATTCTATTTCTAAATTATCTTCATTACTAAATAGTTTTTCAAACCAATATTTAGTATATGGCAACATTTCATTATCTAATTCGCATAAATCAATTAAAAAACATGGACCATAAAAAGTATTTAAGCCCAGTTTATTAAACATTAAATGATTTATTGTCGAATCAGAAAAGCCGATAAATATTTTAGGATTTTCTAAAACTATTTTTTTAAATTCATCATCTTCCATTAGATAAGGTAATGTTTTGTAAGTATCTTCTCCACCTATTGCACACATTATCATTTTGATTGATTTATCTAAAAAAGCATCTTTTAAGTCTTTAGCTCTATCTTCTGGATGTTCTTCTGTGTATTTCATTCCTTTACAAGAATTAGGCATAAAAACAACTTCTAAGCTATATTCTTCCAGTCTTTTGATTCCTATTGGTGTTTCATGTTCAATAAAGTTTTCACCTAATAACCCTCTTGATAAACTAACAATCGCTACTTTATCGCCTTTTTTTAACATTCTTGATTTAATCATTTTTATCACCTAATAATATTATATAATAAAAAAAGACTTAATTTAAGTCTTTTATCTTAATGTATAAGGATCTGTTTCAGTTCCCGTTCCACCTGTTGAAAATGTTAAATTATTAATAAAGATTGTTGGTCTTAATGATGATCTAGTATTACAACTAGTAGCTTCTATTAAACCTGTATTTCTTACTCTGTATGCTTCATAAGTAACATCAGCATTACCAGTCATTAACCACCAAGAGCTACCTGTTACCCCAATTGAACCTAAATAATTATAATTTTGACATTGTGGATCACTTGGCTTAGTACATGTAGTATCTAAACTAGCTAAAGCGTATTCATATAAATTCAATAAACCAATATACATATTATCTAAAGTTTTACTGCATTCTACTTTACCACCAGCAAAGGTTGTTTGTTCACCTCTATTACCAGTGCATAATGAAGTAGCAACCAATTTAGCTTTATCTTCAGCCGAGAAATTAGCTTTACCTTCTCGATCTACCCCATCTAAATAAGTAAGCAATGAATCTTTTAGACGACTTACATTAAAATCATTAATACCAAAGTTGTTTTCTTTTTCAGCATTATATCTATCATCATAAACATAGGTTGTGATTTTTTCAGGAGCTGATAAAATTAACATTATTTGATTGTTAGCATCAATTTTAACTACACGCCACAAGCGATTAGCAAATGATACATAGTTATTAACGTTTTGACCACGATAAACATATTCATTATTTAATTGGTATAACCCATCACCCATGGTAGCTACACCTGAATTAATAATTTTATTATATAACTCACTTGAATAATAAGCTTCTCCACAATTTAAATATGGTAAGTATGTATATACACCGCTTTTATTTAACACTTTTACTTCACCAGTACAATCTTTACCACCTTTTAACAAAGCTGTTAAAGATTTCATATATTCACCATTTACTAAAGTATTAACAGTAATTATAGCTTCCCCACCATCTTGTGGTAGTAAGCTGGTATTTTCTTCTTCAGCATAATAAGCTTTTGCAGCAACAATCATTTTATCTTCTACTTCAGTATAAGAAAATAATCTTCCTTTTGCAACATTAGCTATGATGGCAATTATTATTATTAAAGCAATTACACCAAGCATGGCATATAACATCATTTTAGTTTTTTTATCTAAGTATTTAATGGTTCTTTTAATCTTTTCTAACATCAAACAAACCCTTCTTTCATGAATAATTATATCAAACAAAATAATTTCTGACAATATTTACTTAGATATACAAAAAAACCAATTTGCATTGGTTTTAAATTTCAGTTAAATCAACTTTTTCTTCATCAAGTAAGTCTTTAAAAGCAATTTTAAATTTTTCAATTTCTTTTTTCTTCGCATCTTCATAAATATTACGAGAATTGACAACTGCTTTATAAATATGTTTCATTTTTACTACTTTCTCATTATCAAATAACGCGTATGAGAAAGCATTAGCTAATACTGTTAAACAAACGTCTGGGTATCTAGCAGCAACTTCATAAATTCGATTATATTCTGTTGTCATTTCAACTAAAAATTTCATAATTCTTTGTTTAACAAAATCTGTATAATCAAATTTTACCCCAGTTTGTTTTTCATACCTAGGATAAGATCCCATCATAATTTTAACAGTATCTTCAACATTAGTTTCCTCTATATCAATTTTTTGAAAACGACGATTAAATGCTCGATCTCTTAAAATATATTGTTCATATTCTTCCGTAGTAGTAGCACCAATCATTTTAATGTCACCACGATCTAGTGAAGGTTTTAACATGTTAGCAAAGTCCATGCTATTTTCAGCACTTTTATTAATTAATAAGTGGACTTCATCAATAAATAAGATTAAGTTCCCTTTGCCAGCTTCTTTGATTTCTCTAACTAGTATTTCTAATCTTTGCTCTAAAGCTCCACCACTTACAGCTGTTCCCATAATACTACTAACATTTACTTTAACAAGGCGCATACCTTTTAAAACATCTGGTACCATGCCTTTTTGAATTCGATAAGCAATTCCTTCAACTATAGCTGTTTTACCTATACCAGGTTTACCAACTAAAATAGCACTCTTATCTGGAGTTAACAAAATAATAATGGCTTGTTTTATTTCTTCATCTCTAGCAATTGCTGGATCAGTTATATATTCTTTTTTAGTATAATCTTCACCATATTTTGTTAATAAACTTACTTCTTCGTTTTGCACTTTAATCACCTACTTAATTATAGCATAAAAATTATATCTATCAACATTTAAAAAGGGTTGACAATGATTAATTATGTATTATAATAGTCATATGCATTGCCTCAATAGCTCAGTTGGTAGAGCATCCGGCTGTTAACCGGCAGGTCGTAGGTTCGAGTCCTACTTGAGGCGCCATTATAAAAAATAACTTAGATTTTTAATCTAAGTTTTTTATTTATTTAAAAATTAAACATTAACCATTCTGGTTTAATAATCATGAGTAAACCAATTAGAATCATAATGATTCCACCAATTAAATGTGAATATTTCGAATATTTATTTGATATGCCTTTAATTGTTAATGTCTTCATGGCGATAGCAAAAATAATGATATCGTCAATTAAGAAGAATAATATGTAAATAAATATATAAATAAAATATTGGAAACCATTTAAATCATTCAATGATAATATTTGCGTAAATGTTACTGGTAATCCTAAAGAACATAATAGTTCAATTAGATTAACTGAAAAAGCTAATAGAATAATACCTAGAATTGCTAAAATAAATTTCTTTTCCGTAACAATCTTTTTAATGCGATCAATAATTTTTACTCTTTTTTTATCATCCACTACTTCGCAGCCATCTGGTTCTTTTAATTTTTTTAAGTAATTAGATAAATTTAATAAGCCAAAGGTTAAAGCAAATATACCAATAAAAATTCTTATATAGCTAACTTTATTTAAGAAGGTAGCTAGATTTAACCACGAAACCATAAATAAAGCGTAAACCAACCCAGAAGAAATGATAAAGGTTAAACCTAATGCCCACATCTTTTTACGGTCTTTCATCCCGAGTAACATTGCTATTAAAAATAGTAGTATCCACATCGCACAAGGATTAAAGCCATCTACTAAGCCAATTATAACAGCGATAAGCGGCAATGATACACTACTTGCTTCAACTTTACCTAATAAAGGCAAATTAAAGGTTGTATTAGTATTTTCATCTTCTTTTTCGTCATCATAAACGGTCATACCCAAATATCTACCAACAATATCTTTATAATTATGGGTTTGATAATAATTAATGGTATCTTTAATTGTTTCATCAGTTATCCCATCAGCATATCCAACAATCACTTTACTACCAATTACTAAAAATGGTACACCATCATCACTATTATTTAGTAAATCTTTTATTTCTAATAATTTATTTTGATTATTAGTATTATGCCATACTTCATATTTATATAATTTAACATTACTTTGATCTTTTAAATAAGTATTTAAAAATGCTATTTCTGCTTCACAATGAGGACACTCTGCACCATAAAAAAGATGTAAATTAATTACTTTATCACTCGCATTTACATTAAATGGAATTAATAGTAATAAAAATAAAATGCTGATTAAAATTTTTTTCATATTCACCTACTATTATAGCTTTCTATTAAATTAAGAATTGTTTGTTTTTTTTGTTCACCAATTAATCTTTCTAGTTCGTGATTATTTTTATCTAAAAAAATTAGTACTGGTAAGATTTTACCAGGATTATATTTCATTACTTCATCATGATCAAAATCATAGTCTAAAGTAATTATTTCCACGTCTTTAATTTCATTTAAAGTTTCATTAACAATAATACATGATGGACACCATAAAGATGTTATTTTAATAATTTTCATAACTTTTTCTCCATGTATTTATCAATTACTTTTAAAAACTCTTTTATTTCTTTTAGAGTTGTTAAATGTGATAAACTAACTCTTACTGAAGATGATGCTCTTTCCGTATCATTAGTATAAGCATAAACTGCCAAAGAAACATCAGCCTCACTAGAACAAGCTGTTTTAGTTGAAAAATATATTTCATGAGCGGCAAAATACCTTTGCGTAGCATCAGCTTTTCTACCCAAAACACTAAAATTAATAATATGAGGAATTGATAATGTTGAACTATTAATTTTTATCTTATCATATTTAGATAGTCCCTTAATTATTTCTTTATTTAGATTAACAACATGCTTTTTATTTTTAGAAACTTCTGGTAATAAAAGCTCCGCTGCTTTAACAAGCGATAGTATTAATTCGGTTTGTGGTGTTCCACTTCTAAAGACCGTTACACTTTTGCCACCATGAATTAATGGTACTATTTTAATATTATTCTTTTTTATTAAAACCCCGATACCTTTAATACCATATATTTTATGCGCTGATAAAGAAGCCATATCAATATCTTTTAAATCAAATTTGTCTTTACCAATTAATTGGGTAATATCACTATGAAAAACTAAGTTATATTTTTTTAATAATTTGCCAATTTTTTCAATTGGTTGTCTAAAACCAAGTTCACTATTAACTGCTCCAATTGAAACTAAAAAAGTATCTTTAGTAATTAATTTTTCTAAGTCTTTTAAATCAACTTCACCATTATTTTTAATTTTAACAAAATCAACTTTATAACCAAGGGTTTGTAAATAACCAATCGGAGCCATTACTGAAGAATGTTCAAATGGTGTTGTTATAATATGCTTTCTGTTATCATTATTTACTATACCTTTAATAGCCATATTATTAGATTCACTAGCTCCACTAGTATAAATTATTTCTGATGCTTTAACACCTAATAATTTACTTAACTTCTTAGTTGCTTTATCAATTTTAGCCTTACTTTCTTTCGCTATATCATAATTAGAATTAGGATTAGCAAAATAATTAGAAGCTGCTTTAGTAAATGTATTTATAACCTCATAATTAGGTTTAGTAGTTGCGGAATAATCTAAATATATCATTATTATCACCTTTTTAAATTATATCTTAAATAAAATAAAACAGCAACTTTTATTGCTGTTTCAAAAATTCATCTAGAAGATTATAAAGTTCTTCTTTTGAGATTATTTTGCATATGCTTTTTTTTAAATCTGCTGTATTAGGTATCCCTTTTAAATACCATAAAGCATGACTTCTAATTTGTAAGTTAGCTAACTTAGAATTTTTATCTTCTAAAAGCAATTCATAATGTTTTTTAATCATTTTAATTCTTTCTTCTAAAGACACTTTGGTTGGCTCTATACCTTTTTCTAAATAATCCACACATTCTTTTATTAGCCAGGGGTTTCCTAGTATACCTCTGCCAATCATCACAGCATCACAAAGCGTTTCATCTAACATCCTTTTAGCATCATAACAACTTCTTATATCACCATTACCAATAACTGGTATGGATACTGCTTCTTTAACTTGTTTAATAATACTCCAGTCAGCTTTACCACTATAGCCTTGACTTCTCGTTCTCGCATGAATAGCGATTGCTTTGGCACCACTTTTTTCACATATTTTAGCCACTTCTATAGCATTAATGTGTTTATCATCCCAACCACTTCTAATTTTAACTGTTACTGGGCATTTAACTGCTTTTACCACTGCTGTAACTATTTCTTCAATTTTATTTAAATCCTTTAATAAAGCACTTCCAGCTTGATTTTTAATGGCTACTTTTGGTACTGGGCAACCCATATTAATATCAATAATATCTGGTTTCATAGTTTTTTCGACAAATTTAGCAGCCTTAACAAAAGAAAGAACATCACTACCAAAAATTTGCTGAGCAATTGGTCTTTCTTCATCTTTCATTTTAAGTAAATCTAAAGTTTTAGAACTGCCATAAACAATGGCTTTATCACTAACCATTTCCGCATAAATAAGACCAGCTCCAAATGATTTTATAATCAAGCGATAACTAGTATTAGATATCCCTGCCATAGGTGCCATTACCACTTGGTTTTTTATTAATACATTACCTATTTTAAACATGTTGTTCACCTTCTTAACTAAATTTATAACCTACTATCTTTACGCTTTTGGCCCTCAAAAATTAATCTTTCAAAAATTAAATTATTGTCTTCTAATTCTGGATGAAAATGAACACCCAAAATAAAATAATCTTGATTATCGTACTCAATTGCTTCATTTACTCCATCAACTGCTTTAGCAGATATTTTAAAATCTTTACCAACAAATTTAAAATCATAACTATGCAAACTTACCACACTTAATTTATTTGTTTTATAAATACTATATAAAATTGATGATGGCAAGATTTCTATATCATGTCTAGCAGTATCAATATTTTCTCTATTAACTACTACATCTCCATGAATATTAGGGCTTGGAATTACTTTTAATAAACTACCTTCATTTTCTTCTTTTAATCGTTTATATATTGCCATTATATTTTCAATCGAAGAGTTGTTCTTATCCATTTTTTCTAAAATAACACTAAAAATATCTATGGCTTGAGCCCCTAAACAAATACCTAAAAGCGGTTTGTTATTTGTTAAAGCATAGTAAATTATTTCGTACATAAATTTATGAGTTTTATTACCACCTTGAATTAAAAAGGCATCACAAATATCAAGAACTTCCATATTTATTTTTTCATCTTCGAATAAAATCCCAATCGGCATTCCACCACTGGCAATTATTTTTTTTGAATAATTATTAACAAAACTATATTTATCTTGAAAAGGATCTTCTGTTGTGAAACAAGATGATGATGGAACTATTCCAACTACAATCTTATTCATATCCATGATCACTCCTTAAATTATCTCTACTTCATCATTATTTTCTAGTAAAAAAGCATTAGCATCATCAGTGTCTAAATGAATTTCTAAATATGCTTCATCACTAGTTTTTATTTGAACCTCAATTATACCTGGTTTTTCACTAGAGACTTCAACATTAACTTTTTGGTTATCATAAAAATTATTTTGTTTAGCAAAATCATTAGTCATATGAATATGTCTTTCCGCAATGATAACCGCATTATCTAGTTTTACTTCGCCTTTTGGTGAAACTAAAGTAATAGCAGAAGAATTATCTAAATCACCGCTTCTTCTTACCGGAGGATTAAGTCCTAATAAATAAGCATCAGTTTTAGATATTTCTACTTGATTATAATCTCTAAGTGGTCCTAATATTCTCACATTATCAATTTTATTTTTATCGGTTTTAATCGTTAATACTTGATTACTTGCAAACTCTCCTGGTTGATTTAAATCATTTCTTTTTGTCATTTCTTCATCAAATAATAACTCATAGATTTCTTTTTTCAAATGTATATGTCTGTTGCTAATACCTACTGGTATTTTCATCTTTATCACTTCCTTAAGTAATTATACCAAAATATTTTATATTTGATATAATTAAATAGATGTTTATGGAAAATTATAGATTGATTGAAAAAAGTATTATTAAAAAGTATCGTAAAGAAATATGGAGTAAGTTTGTTAAAGCCATAAAAGAATACGATTTAATTAAAGAAAACGACAAAATAGCCGTTTGTATTTCTGGTGGCAAAGATTCTTTTTTACTTGCTAAATGTCTAGAAGAACTACAAAGACATGGCAAATTCAAGTTTGAGTTAGAATACTTAGTTATGGATCCTGGGTTTACTAAAGATGGTTTAAAAGTTATTAAGAAAAATGCCAAGATACTAAATGTCCCAATTAAAATATTTAAATCGAACATCTTCAATGATGTCATGAAAGAAGATTCCCCTTGTTATGTCTGTGCCAGAAAAAGAAGAGGACACTTGTATAATTATGCCAAAGAGCTTGGTTGTAATAAAATTGCTTTAGGTCATCATTTTGATGATGTAATTGAAACTACTTTATTAAGTATTATTTATGGTGGTGAAGTAAAAGGAATGCTACCTAAACTAAAAAGCACTAATTATGAAGGCATGGAATTAATTAGACCACTTTTCTTTGTCCAAGAAAAAGATATTATTAGTTGGAAGAAATATAATAATTTAGAATTTATTAATTGTTGCTGCCCACTTAGTGCTACTGCTTGTGAAACTGGTGGAGATTCTAAGAGATTAGAAATGAAAAATTTAATCAAAAGTTTAGAACAAAAAAATGAATTTATTAAATATAATATCTTTAAAAGTATGACAAATGTTAACTTAAATACCATTTTGGGGTATAATAAAGATAAAGTAGAACATAGTTTTTTAGATGACTATGATAAGGAGTGATAAGATGGGAACTATACACATTGAAAGCGCTAAAGAAGATATTGCTGAAATCGTTTTAATGCCAGGAGATCCTTTAAGAGCTAAATACATTGCCGAGACTTTTTTAACCGATTTTAAAGAAGTTAATCATACTCGTAATATGCTTGCTTACACTGGTTATTATAATGGCAAAAGAGTCACAATATTCCCTTCAGGGATGGGTATTCCTAGTATGGGGATATACGCTTATGAATTATATAAATTTTATGATGTTAAAAGAATCATTCGAATTGG
>CAYURI010000002.1:0-10896 GCA_964447275.1 uncultured Muribaculaceae bacterium | reverse complement strand
TATACGCTTATGAATTATATAAATTTTATGATGTTAAAAGAATCATTCGAATTGGTACCTGCGGATCAAATAAAGAAGATATTAAAGTTGGCGATGTTTTATTAGCTGATAAAGCTTATAGTGAATCTTCTTTTGGTGAAGTAATTAAACCGGGAACAAGTAAAGTTATTGAAGCTAGTAGAGATTTAACCGATAAAATATATCAAACAAGTTTAAATAAAAATTTAAATATTAAAAGAGGTACTATTTATACCTCTGATGTCTTTGATGTTTATTTTGATATATCTAGAATTACTAATAATAAAGATTTATTAGCAAGCGAAATGGAAGCCTATGGGTTATTCTTTATTGCTAATTATTTAAATAAAGAAGCAGCTACTATTTTAACAGTTGTAGATTCAAAATATGAAAACAATATTATTTCTCCTGAAGATAGAGAAAAAGCTTTAGATGAGATGATTAAACTAGCTTTAGAGTCTATCTAATATCGAAATATCTAGTTATATCTTCGGTTATATTATTATCTTTTAAATATAGGGTGCAAAGTAGGTTCCCTATTTTTATTTTATCACCAACTTGTTTATTTAAAACTATACCTACACTATGGTCAATTTTATCATCTTTGTTTATTCTTCCGGCACCTAATTTCATTGATAGTTCACCAAACTTTAAAGCATCAATATTTTTTAATTTACCAGTTTTTATTGATAATATATATTGCCTTTTAGAACTTACTTTTAAGGATTTTAGATCACCATTTTGAGCAGTTATAATCTTTTCAAATTTTTGATATGCTTTGCCACTAGTTAAAGCTTCTAACACCTCTTTTTTAGCTTGCCTTTTTGATATTTTTTTACCCATTGATACCATTTCTGCTGCTAAATCAACACAGAACAAACTAAACTTAGTGGTTTTTTTATTTTGTAATACTTCGATAGCCTCCATAACTTCCAAAGCATTACCAATTGTATAACCTAAAGGGCTATTCATATCACTTGTTATAGTTTTAACTAAACGGTTATAATATTTACCAATTTTAATCATTAATTTAGATAACTTTTTGGCATCTCTTTTATTTTTTATTAAAGCCCCTTTACCAACTTTTATATCAATTAAAATATTCTTTGCCCCACAAGCAATTTTCTTACTCATAATAGACACTGCTATTAAAGGAATTGATTCTGTAGTATTTGTAACATCTCTTAAAGCATAAATGGCTTTATCCATCGGTACTAAGTTATCAGTTTGGCTAGATATGGCCACACCGTTTTGTTTAATTAATCTTACAAATTCTTCTTTCGTCAAATCAGTTCTAAAGCCATTAACACTTTCTAATTTATCGATTGTTCCCCCTGTATGGCCTAGCCCTCTGCCACTCATTTTTGGTATATAAATGCCACAAGATGCTGCTAAAGGAAGAACTACCAAAGTGGTTTTATCCCCAACCCCACCAGTTGAATGTTTATCTACAGTGTTAGGTAAATCAAGCTTAATAACATCACCACTTTTAATAAAAATATCAGTTAAAAGAAAAGTTTCTTGATCACTTAATCCTTTATTTTTAATAGCTATTAATAACTTGCCCATTTGCTCATCATTTGTAGCTTTTTTTAAATAATTATTAAAAGCAAAAGATAGTTCTTCACTAGTTAACTCTTTACCTAAAGCTTTTTTATTTATTATTTCATTAATATTCATATTATCACCAAGTATAAGTTATCATAAATAGAAATTATTAGCAAATTAAAAAGCATTATTAATGCTTTTACAGTTTTATAACCATTTCATAGTTTCCTGACTTATATGATATAGCATTAGATGTTTGCGTAAGACCGTATGTTTCATAATAAGTAGTTGTAGCTTTTTCTGCTTTAGCTACACCAATCCCACATTGTGGGGCAATTAATAAACAATGCCTTCCACAGCCATCACACCTTAATTTACTTAAATATTCAGATAATGTTTCTATAGGAGTTGTTTCGGTTTGACTTGGCACAGTTGTATCATCAGTAGTCTTAACATCTTCTTTAACTTTCTCGCTTTTTTTATTTATCATAAATATATTATTATAAATAATATAACTATAAAAACCTACAAATCCTAATACTGAAACCATAACTAATGGGATTTTATTTTTAACTTTTAATACCGTATAAACTAAGTTTAAATTTAAAGATAAATGTATGAGCATTAATCCTAATTCGATGACTGCTAAATAGTTATGAAGATCACTTGCATTAGCATATATAAAAGTAAATAAATACTTAGAAATTAAAATGCCTGTTATCGTTAATGTTATTAATAAAATAGTCATTAACCAGTCTAAAATAAATTTAAATTTTATTTTACTACTAATATTAGGGTTGGATAGTTTTATTCCAAATAGAAATTTTCTATTTAAATATATATGAATTAATGTAAGTAAAAATAATGAAATACCAAGTATTTCATGTAATAATATACCTGTGAAGTTTAAAAACATTAATATTATAAATACTATAAACATTATAATATCTAAAAATATTTTCTTTTTCATAATTTCTCCTTATGAAAAAGATTATAACATAAAATATGTGTTCATTTGGTTTTCAAAAAATGAACTTTTTGTGAAAATAAAAAAAGCATTAATTAATATAATTAACGCTGATCCCTTTTAATTGAAGCATCTTTGGAACTATTTCTTTTGGGTTTAATAAAGCATTTGCTTCTTTTACTCTATCATAGTATTCTTTTGCTTCATCTATATCTTCAAAGAATCCTGTAACGAAATAATAACTGTAAGCCTCACCATATACGAATAAGGTTATTATTAATTCTCTCATATATCCAAGGTTTGGCTCTTTTAATTTAATAAAATCATCTGCGTCACTCGTAAGACCACATTCTAGGCAAATGGTTTTAATATGTCCTTTCTTGTCTAGCCCAGTAAAAAATATATGATCACATGCTTTTACCATTTCAAAAAAGTTATCGGCTTTTAATTGTTCTAATTCTAAATTAAGTCGATTTATATTTGCTAAAGTTTGATTATATTTGATTATTACTGGATCCTGTTCAGCTTGTTCCTTTGATTCCCTCTCTGAAGCAAGTTCTTCTTTTACTTGAGTTATAGTTCTTCTTTCTTCCATAATAACCCTCCCGATAAAATTTATTATATCATGCTCTTTATAAAAGTCAAATAATGTCAATAGCTTACTAAATAGATTCCCTAATTAGCTTTTATATAGTATAATTCTATCAGGTGATTTATATGGTTTGGCAATATTTAATAATTGTTGTCATATTACTTATTATCTCCCTAATCGTAATAAAAGTTAATCGCAAAGATTTTAGTAATGAAGTTAATCGATTAGTTAATTACTTAGGTGGTAAAGATAATATTGTCGTAGCAGAGTGTAATATGTCAAGATTCAAAGTGATTTTAAAAGATATTACTAAAGTTGATAAAGATGGTATTCAACGTCTTGGTGCTAAAGGCATTGTGGAAGTTGATAATCAATTAAAAATTATCTTTGGTAGAGATTCAAGAGCATTAAAAAAATGTATTAAAGATTTTTTATAAAATAAAAAATACTCAAATGAGTATTTTTTTAATTTTCAATTTCTATTTTCATGAATGTTTTTTTACCTTTTTTAACAATCATAATATTGTCTTTGAAATCTTTTTTAGTAATCAGTTTATTAACATCATCAATTTTTTCATCATTAATTGTTACTCCGCCTTGTTCAATATTTCTTCTTGCTTCTGACTTAGATGGAAATAAATTAACTTTTACTAGTAAATCTAATATATTAATATCCTTTTCTAAAGATATCTTTTCGGTAGGCATATGTTCTATACTGCCTTCGCTGAATATTGCTTCTGATGCTTCTTTAGCTTTTAAAGCCTCTTCTTTACCGTGAATTAAACTAATTACTTCAAAAGCTAAGGCTTTTTGAGCTTCTCTCAATTCTGGAGCATTATCTTTACTTTTTTCTAATTCGATTATTTCCTCAACAGATAATAAAGTTAAATATTTTAAGTAACTAATTACATCACTATCTGGTGTATTAATTAAATATTGATATAAATCATAAGGGGATGTCATCTCTTTGTCTAACCATAAAGCTCCACCTTCACTTTTACCAAATTTAGTTCCATCTGACTTAGTTAAAAGTGGTGAACTCATCCCAATAACTTCACTATTATCCCCTTCAACTTTTTTAATTAAATCTAGTCCAGCCGTTATATTTCCCCACTGATCAGATCCACCAAATTGTAATAAACATCTATTATTTTTATATAAATGTAAAAAATCTATTGATTGTAATATCATATAAGAAAACTCTGTATATGATATACCATTTTCTAATCTACTCGCTACTGTATCTTTAGCAAGCATATAATTAACACTAAAGCTTTTACCATAGTCTCTTAAAAATGTAATCATGTCTATTTTTGATATCCAATCATAGTTGTTTACCATCATGGCATTTTTAAACATTCTATCCATTTGAGCTTTTATTTTCTTGGCATTTTCTAATGATTCATTAACAGTTAGTAGTTTTCTTTCCCCAGATTGTCTTGGATCACCAATAAGCCCAGTAGCTCCACCAATTAAAACAATTGGTTTATGACCATATTTTTCCATTAAAAGCATTTTTACCACTTGAGTAAAATTACCTAATTGTAAAGATGGTGCTGATGGATCAAAACCGCAATAAAAAGATATACTATCTTCATTTAGTAACTTTTTGGCAAGGCTTTCATTACTTACATCTTTTACTAATCCTCTCCAGACCAGTTCTTCATATAATTTCATAGTTTCCTCCTAATAAAAAAATATTCATTTATATAAGGACGAAAACTTCCGTGGTACCACCTTATTTTATGAATACTTCATACACTCTATTATCTTAACGCGATATACGGGTTTAGCTCCAGAGTCGTAAATTCTTTCATTGCTAACTAATTACATTTTATCACATTTCAAAAGAAAAACAACTATTTAGTTGTTTTTGTATTTTCTTTTTCTAATTTGAAAATAATATCTTCTAAAACTTCAACAGTTTTTTCTTTAGCTTCTTTTGTTATTCTTTGTACTACTGGAGTACCCTTTTCTATTGCTAATTTTACTAGTTCGTCAGCTTTTTTTAGAATCTCACGACTTTTTTTCTTAGCAATTTTAATAACTTTTTCTTTATCAAGATCTTCTAGTTCTTTTTTGATATCATTAATTTTATCTTCAATTTGATCTTTAATATCACCAAGATCAACATTTTTTGCTTTTTCCATCAATTCATCAAATTTAGCTTTTAATTCCTGTCTTGTTTCAGAACCTTTTTTAGGTGCAAATAAAATACCTAATCCAGCTCCAATAGCTGCTCCAGCTAAAAACTTTCCTAATCCTTTTCCCATTTCTTAATCCTCCTTATTTTTTCTATTTTTTCTATTATCTTCTTTATTACTCGTAAATATTTTTGATATAAACATTGATACTTTATCAACAATTAAATCGGTTAAAGCCACTATTCGATCAGTCGTAAAATCAATGACATGAAAGAAGCCATTTAACGATTCAACTTTATCATTAACATCGTCAACTACTTTTTCAATCTTGGTGATAGTTTTAATAAATTTTATTCCCAATATTATTCCAACTATTAATATTACTATTAAAAGCACATAAACTACTAGTGGCAATATCGTTTGTAAATATTCCATTATTCTTCACTATCCTCTCTATTTTCGTACATTGAATCTATTAATTTAAATAAATCGCTTTCAATTGTGTCATCAACTGGAATTGGTTTTTTTTCAGGAGTTGGCTCCATACTATCAAGTTCCCCTTCGATTTCATCTAATAAATCTAAACGATCTTGATTATTTTTAACTCTTGATCCTGTAACAATATCATCATATTCTTGTTGTTCTTCAGGGTTTAAATCATTTATTAATAATTCTTCGATTGGTTTAGTATCTTCTTTTCTTTCATAAAAATCTTCAGCTGGTTTTTCTAAAGTACTAACTATTTGATCTTCTAATGTCCCAAAAGCTTTGTTTCTTACTTCTTCAACAACAACGGTATTATTTGTTCTTACTGTTTTTTTAACAGTTTCTTCTCTAGTAATTTCAATTGTTTTTTGTCCATGGTCATCAACAATCCCATAAACAGGCGAAATTACTGGAGTTGGTTTAAATTGTTTACGAGCTTCTGGTTCTTCTTTAGAACTCATTGGTTTTTCTCGTTTTTTGAAACGTTCATAATCTAAAATATTTAAATTTCTTGTTCTTCTTAAGTCTTCTTCTTTTTCTTTTGGTTTTTCTTCATCTAAAAAAGCTGGAAAGTTAAAAGTTTGTTTTGCTTCAAACAATTCTCTTTCACTAATTTCTTCTTCCACTCCACGAGATTCTTTTTTTGGTTCTTCATAATCTTCTCTTGGTTTAGGAGGCTCATATTCTTTCTTTTCTTCTTTTTTAATAACTGGTAATTCGACTTCTTCTTCATCAAACAAAATATTTCTTATTTTTTCAAACAGTTTCAATTTAATGCACCGTCCCTATTCTAATAATCCTGAATTTTCTTCAGAAACAACTTCTTCACCAACATAATATTCATCGTTATTATACTCAATATAATTACTATCTGGCTTCTTAGTTTTAAAAATATTTACTTCTACTTCACTAAACTCTAAGACGTTTTCACCCATTAAGTTATTAATTATATCTTTATTATATTGAATAGATGATAATATTGTTATGGAATTTAAAAGCGCTTCTTTTATGTCAGATTCATATACTATCACTTCTATTTTAGCATAATTATACATCATTTCAATAAGATATTCGTCATTATACATTTTAATTTCTAAATAACCATACTTATTATTATAATTAATTACTTTAGAATAATAAGCTTTAGTACTCGGCGTAAAAGTTTCAGTAACTTTATTATAATAGCTAACAGCATCAATATATAGATAATATTTATATTTAGCATCACTTAATATTTCATTATATTCTTTATTATCATCAATTCTTAGGCCTCTTGGAATATAATACTTATAGCCAGTTCGATATTGATTAGATAACTTAGTTTTTGATGAAACTACTTTATTTATTATTTCGTCAACAGACAAATCTTTTACTTCTGTACAACCAACTAAAAATAAACTAATAAAAACTATTAACAATAATTTCTTCATCTATTCACCTTATTTCATCTTTAATTATACCATAATTGCTTTTAAATATTTAATTTTAATCCCTTTACTAGCAAATTTAGTCTCATATTCAGTCATAATATTAGGAATATCACTATTTGCTAAATCCAGAGATATCTCTGCTATTTTATAGCCATAATTACTTAAACTAACAATACTACTTGCAAATAATAACTCATTATCAGTTTTTAATATAATAGTCTTAGCTTTTTTAAAAATATCATCATATTTTAATAAAAAACTTTCATCCGTAAGACGTCTTTTAGCATGTCTTTTCTTAGGCCATGGATCACTAAAGTTTAAATAAATTAAAGATACTTCTTTATGAAAAATCTCATTAATATCTTTGGCATCCATTTTAATAAATCTTAGATTAGGAACTTGTTCAGTTATTCTATCAATAGCTTTAGCCACAATAGAATCATATTTTTCAATGCCAATAAAATTTATTTTAGGGTTAGCTTTGGCCATTTCTTTAATAAATAATCCCTTACCCATCCCTATTTCAATATGAATTGGATTATTATTGTTAAATACTTTAGACCATTTACCAATATATTTATGAGGATTGCTAATTAAAAAGTCACAATTATTTAATATTTCCTCTTTGTTTTTCAAATTTCTAATACGCATGTTAATCCTCTTTTAAATTCACTTTGCCAAAAGTTATTTTTCTTACTATTTTAGCTATTAGTTTTTTGCCAAATATATTATTTATTAAACCCATTTTATAAGCGATAAACAAATATACTATTAAACCAACTAAAGTATTAATTAAAATAAAAATAATTGATGATAGCCTGCTTGTTTCATTATAAGGAATTAAATATTTTAAACCAATTAATGCTAACGTCATAAAAATTGTTGGAACTAATATTTTGAGAAACGTTTTATAAGTTTCTTTTATGGTAATACCATGTTCCTTCTTTAAAAACTTTAAAGCTATAAAGACTGATAAAGAATAACCTATAACAGTTGATAATATTGCTCCATAAAATGGATATATACTTAATTTATGCATTAATAACATTAAAGGTACATCTAATAAAGCATTGGTAAAAAAGCCAATTAAAGTACTCAAATAAACTGCTTTAAACTTATTTAAACCTTGCAAAGTAGAACTACTTACCATATATAAATTAGAAAATAAAGCTGTAAAAACACTTACCGAAAATATTATTGGTCCTAAAGTACTAACTCCATAAAAAGCCGTCCATACTGGTTTTGCCATTACAGATAAAGCAATGGTCATTGGTATAGAAATAATTAAAATCATTTGAAAAGCTTTATTTATTTTATGATTAACATCAATGAAATCCTTTTTTACAAAAGATGAAACAATATTAGGAATTAAACTAACTGTTAAACCTGTTGCTAAAGCACCAACAATCATATTTAATTTAGAGCCTAAAGTTGTTATTGCATTAGTAATAAACTCTATTTCAGTAGCAGTATAAGCATTTAAATAATTCAAAGTTCTAAGAATTAGAACCATATTGATAAAGCTATAAACTGTTACAGCAATATTAATAATGATAAATGGCATTGCATAAGAAATAATCTTTTTTAAAATTTCTTTGCTTGTAACATTATCTTTCTTTTCATACTCTACTAAACCCAGTTTTTCCTTGTTTTGACGCATTTTACGAAGAATATATAAATAAGCCATTGATCCACCAATAAAAGCCCCAAAAACCGCAATTCCAACAGCATTTGTTAAGCCTAAATCAAATACTTTTAAAGCTAAATAGCTACCTGCAATAATAATTAAAATTCTGACTAGTTGTTCAATTATTAAACTCACTGAAGTAGGTCCAATATATTTATGACCTTGTAAATAGCCCTTACTAATACTCAAGAAAGGTATAATTAAAACCGCAAAAGAAACACACTTTATAACAAATGCCACATCTTCGATTGTATTACCACCACTTAAATTACCAAGGATTAGCATGCCTATTTCTTTAGAAAAAACAAATAATATGACAAAACAAAATAAAGATATATAAGTAATTAATCTTTTGCCAATTTTAAATGCTCTTACTTTAGCTTCATTTAAACCTAAAGTATTGTATTCATTAATAATTTTACTCATTGCAATAGGAAGTCCGGCTGCGCTTATTTCTAAAAAGATATTATAAATGTTATAAGCATAACCATATAAAGCACTACCCTGAGAACCTACCGTTGCATAAAAAGGCACAATATATAACATGCCCAATATTTTAACCAGAACAATTGCTACTGTGGCAATAATTGTTCCTTCCACAAAAGAGTTTTTCTTCATAAATATCACTCATTCTTTTTTTATTATATCATTATTAACTTAATATATAAACTTTGGCTAAATAACTTTACTAAAAACTTTGCATATAACAAAATTCTTTATAATAGCCATATTTATTTCTTGCTTTTATTAGTGCTTTGAAAGTTATATCAATATCATTAATGTCTTTATTTGTTTCAATATAACCACTAAGAATAATTCCTTTTATATAATTTTTGTTATTTACGTTAGTTACTAAATCTAATGGTTCTTCATATAAACCACTACTAGGGAATACATCATCAGTTTTAAAATTATGGGTTATTAAAGCTTTGATATCATACATATCTTCCTTAGAATTATCAACATAAACATGATAAATTAAATATTCATCATTTAATTTTTCCAAAGTAATATTTATATCAAAAGGATAGCTTTCACTAGGAAAGTAATCACATTCATTAACATCACTTATATATTTATAATATTGTTTTTCTAAAGCTTTTTGGTTAGTACATCCAGCAACCAGAAAAATTATTAATAATAAAAATGCTTTTTTCATTTTTCCACCCAATTAATTATAGCATATGTTATAATTTATTTGTGGTGTTAATATGGATAATAAGAAAAAAATAAAATATTTCATAAAAATATATAGCGATAAATATCCTGATTGGGCAAGAAGAGATTTTAAGAAAAAAATATTTTCTGGATATACATTAAATAATGATATTATTAATCAAATATATTGCTTTTTGGATTTAATAGATGAAAAAGATACCGATTATTATAAGTTTTTTGAATATATGAAAAACAAAAACATGTTTGACAACAAAAGTAATATTTTAGAAATAGGTTCCGGAGCCATACCAATATTAGCTAACATTGTTAATAAGTATACTAATAAAAAAATCATTACAATGGAGCCAAATAATATCATTAATATTAAAAATGATGTTAAAAATATAAATCAAAAGTTTTCTGATCAAACTAATATCGATAATTATGATTTTATATATGCTTTTAGGCCTTGTGTGCCAACTGAAGATATTATATTAAATTGTTTAAAAAATAATAAAGATTTTTGTATATATTTATGCAATTGCGCATTAAGACCCAAAACATTAAAAGAGTATAATGAAAACACTTGGTCTTCTAAAGACTGGCATAAATACCTTTTGGAAATAACTAGTAAATATAAAGAAAAGTTTATTATAAAATTAGATTATGAAACAGGATTGTTTGACGATTGCCCAATTATTTATGGAATTAAAAGATAAAAATATTTATCTTTTTTTATGACATAAAAAAAATAGCTTTCGCTATTTTCTAAAATAATCTAATTTATTTTATAATTTCTGAAACAGATCCAGCTCCAACAGTACGTCCGCCTTCTCTTATAGAGAACTTAGTATTGTTTTCTAGAG
>CAYURI010000001.1:0-125322 GCA_964447275.1 uncultured Muribaculaceae bacterium | reverse complement strand
TCCGGTTCATACCCGGTAGGTCGGGAGTTCAAATCTCTCTGTCGCTACCATAAGAAATAAAATCAGTAATTACTGATTTTTTTTATTTTTTTTAGGATTGCCAAAAAAATAAACTTATGATAGACTAATTGTGTTTTAGGAGGGTTTTGTATGATAATAAACGGGGACAGAATAAAAAAATTAATTACTGAAGAACATCTAATTGAAAATTACAATTTAGAAAATATTTCTTCAGTTTCTTATGATGTTACAGCTAGTAACCAATTATTAGAATTTAAACCAGTTTTAAAAGCAATTGATTTAGATGATAAAGAAACTATTGAGAAAATGTATAAATCAGTTGATTTCTCTGATGGTTATACTTTAAAACCAAATAAAAGTGTTTTAATTGTTTTAAATGAAAAAATCAATATGCCTCATAATATGACAGCTCATATAAGACCAAGAACTTCTTTAACCAGATTGGGTATTTTAACTAATATTCAACATATTAATACCGGTTATAGTGGGATATAAATTATTTACTATATAATTCATCAGCTAATTCATATCGTATTACTCCAGGACTTAAAATTGGTCAAGTAATATTTGAAGAATTAGAAAGTGATGTAGCACCACATTTATTATATGAAAATCAAACTAGCCAATCTTATCAAAACGAAGATGGTAAAGAGGGTTCAAAAATATATAATGATTATATTGGTAAAGTAGTAAGACACTTTAAAGGGAATTATTATTTTATTGAAAACATTAGCAAAGATTCAGAGACAGAAGAAGATCTTGTTGAATATCGAGCTTTATATCCAAGAGATGATACTGCTTTCTGGGTAAGACCAGCAAAGATGTTTTTTGAAAGAATTTCCCCAACTAGAAAAGGGAATATTACTGGTCAAACGCAAAGATTTAAATTAGTTGAAGAAATTACGAAAGATTATTCTGAATAATAAAATAAAGTCAGTAAATGCTGACTTTTTTATTGACTAAAAAAGAAACCTCGTATAGAATATAACGTAAAAGTTTTAGGAGGCTTTATGTTATATACAAGTATGGATCAACAACCAAATTTAATTAATGGAGATAGCCTTTTATTACCAAAGATTAGCGGATTAGGATTAAATTTTATAAGTAATGCTCAATTACGTTGGGATCCTAATTCAAGGTACTTAATAGAAGCATCTTTAGGTGAAATTGAAGATTTAAGCGGCTTGGTGGAAGCGCGTTATGTTAGTCCTAATAAACTTTGTTTTAGTTGTTCTAACATTAATGATGAGCCGTTAACAATAAGATTGTATCCAGCTTCTAAAGACGCACTTTTACCAGCTATTGCTGTTAGTAAAAATTATCAAAACAAGATTTATGAAATTGCGTATGCATCTAGTATTAATAAACTTTATCTAAGGTTAAAAACGGTATATATTGAATATGGTGAAGATTATAATAATACCATAATCTTTAGAAGGCTTAGCAATGATGAACTTTTTATTAATTTAGATAAAGGAACATCTAGAGTAGAAATAAAAATTAAAAGACCAAAAACCGATTTAGGAGAAAACTTTATCCTGCCTGATGAGGAAAACCTTTTAAAAGAATTGGCATCTTTAGAAAATGTATTTGACCCAGAAAGGATTTGGAGCCTATTTAAAAGAAATATACAAATTAAAACAGTTGGCGCTTCTTTTCAGATGGAATTTTTCAAAATATTAAATGACAAACGCTCTACCGAGCCAAGGAGAAAATTTTTTGGTGGAGTTAATATAACAGGTGGGGAAAAAACGACATATTTTAGTATGGCGGAGAAGCATGATTGTCAAGAGGCAGAAAGCGAAAGAAGAATCCGTGCGTTATATAACAAGGATGAAGAAACAGTTTAAATAAATTAGATTAAGGAGATTTACTATGGAATATACAAAAGTTACAAGTAGAGAGAATTTTGTGAGTTGGTGTTTTTTACCAAAATCAATGATTTCAGGGTTATCTAATGAATGCATAGCTATGATTAAAAAATGGAATGGCTTTAATGGGCTTAGAGTATTAGCTTCTTTTTTATCATATATAGAAAAGATGCCTAGAACAATTGTTGTTTTAAAAGAAAGATCTAATAAAAAAGGATTTATGTGTCAAGATATTCATGGAGAGCTTATTGAAGTTGAAATTGGCACAGATGAATTAAAAAGCTCAACTGTAACTTTAAGGACAGCTGATATAGCTCGCACTTTTCAATGTGTAGATTGTCCAGGCTATAGCTCAGTTCTTGTTAGTTTAACTTCTTATAGTTATACTGAGGGAAGCACAATAATATCAAGATTTTTAGATAGTTCTTTTTGTATAACTTTTTTTGATAGAGCAGAAAAGGATGAACACTTAACAGTTTTTATTGATAATAGTAGTAATACTAATAACTTATTAAAGTTTTCAAGTAATAATGAAGAAATCATTTCTAAACCAGTTAAACATTTTGTATTACATGATGAAGAAAGTGTATTTAGAAATATTAGTGATTTAGAAACGCTTTATGATATTCCAAGAGTCTGTGCAGCTTTATATCATAATACTGGGCAACAGATGCTAGGCAATATTATTGAGCTAAGTAATTATGATGAAGAAGATGAATATTCATGCAAAGAAGGATTTGTTGCTAAAATAAAAGATGGTGTTTTAATTAGCTATAAAATGAAAAAATGCTTTCAAAATGGTAGTATAGTTATAATAACAGCAACTTTAGTAGATGGAGAATACAAAATAGATTATGAAACTTACTGGTTAACTGAAGAAGGCAAAATAGCAGTTCAAGAAGAAGTAGGAAGCTTTATGGATGAACATAAACTTCAGACTTCAGAATTAAATAAAAAATTACAAAAAGTTTTAGAATAGGAGAGAGCTATGGAAATATATAGCAAAATTGATAGTAAAAGCAATTTAATCAAAAGCCCTTTAGTCTTAGGAGAAGATGTTTTTGGTGAGATTGAAGAGCCAATTCTTTGGTTCAATAAAGATAAGCGAAAAAGATATGATGAAAGAGTTGATTTCATCAGCTATCTTGAAACATGGAACACAAAAGGATTTGATACTTTGGCATCGTTTTTGTTTTATTTTTTAAATGATGTTAAAAGCACTATAATTACGAATGCTAATCCAGCTAATTTATCTTTTACTATTTTAACCGGTGAAGGGAAATTAGAAGTACAATTGGTAAAAAGAGTTGATAGAGATTCACATCCAATGATAATTGTTAAACATGGATCTTTAATAAAAGAATATGTTTGTGACAATATGGGTAAAAAGGGCTTATTAATTGACTTAATGACAATAACAATTCAAAATGAAAACAGGAGTTTAACAAGAAGCTTTAACTCAAATGGTTTTGTGGCTAGAATAAGGGGTTATGGCTATTTAAATGAAATAACCATGGGCAAGAATCAAAAAAACAAAAAGATGCTATTTAATGAAGAAGCTATCTTGGCTAGTTTGTTAACTGAACATTCTATTACCGATGTCTTTGATATTTTTAAAATTTTGCATTCCTATGCAAGTGAAGAAATGGCTAGTAAAACAATTAACGTAAGACATTTTATGGCCCAAGAGGGTAATGCTTTACTTAGTGAGTGGGAAGAAATACAATCATTAAAAGTTTTTGGGAGTTTATTAATTAGTTATGAAAATAAAAACCCTTTTGAAAAACCTTTAGTAGGAACTTTCACGAGGAAGCTTTATGAAGATTATGAGTATTTAGATAGAATAACTGGTGATATAAAAGAGCCTAAAACAAAAGAGGTTTTTAAAAGTGAGCAAGACAGATGCGAGGAGTTTATTACTTTTTTAAATTCTTATACAGATAAGGGAGTAAAAGAATTAAAATATCAACCAGCAGAATAGTCTAACTATTCTTTTTTCTTGTATAAAAATGTAAAATAACTTAAAATAAGTTTAGGGATGGTGATGTTATGAAAATTATTACTTTATTACCTGCTGATACATATACAGTTGTTAACAAAACTATTTTAACAACTCAAGATAAGAAGAACATCATATCGCTTTATGAACCAATTATTGGCCCTCTAGCAGTAAGTCTTTATTTAACCCTTTGGAATGATTTAGATACCTTAGAAATCATGAGTAAGGATTTTACGCATCATCATTTAATGACTATTTTAAAAAGCAATTTAGAAACAATTAAATTATCACGTAGTGCTTTAGAAGGCGTAGGGCTTTTAAGAACTTATTTAAAGACTGGTGATATCAACAATTATGTTTATGAACTATATTCACCCCTTTCTCCTAAAGAGTTTTTTATGCACCCAATATTTAATGTAGTTTTATATAATAATATTGGTAAAAATGAATATGATCATATTAAAAGTAAGTACCAAAATGTTTGTAAAGATTTAAAAGATTATGAAGAAATAACCGAAACAATGGATACAGCTTTTAAATCTACTAATGGCAACCTAAGTTTAGATGATGATATAAAAGATGCTTCTGCAAATAAAAACTTAGTTTCCGATGTGATTGATTTTGATTTATTAATATCTTCACTTCCAAAAGGAATTATTAATGAAAAAACATTTAATAAAAAGACTAAAGATTTAATTAATGAACTCGCTTTTATATATAATTATGATACGTTAAAGATGTGTGAGCTATTAAGACTTGTTATTGATGAAAATGGTTTAGTTGATAAAGAAAATTTAAGAGTAACAATTAGAAAATATTATCAATATGATAATAGTGGAGCACTACCTACTTTAATATATCGTTCTCAACCAGAATATTTAAAAACTCCTGTAGGGGATGAATCTAATCGTGGCAAAATGATTTGTGTTTTTGAAAACACGAGCCCTTATGACTTTTTAAAGAGTAAATATAAAGGCGGTAAACCTTCAGCCAGAGATTTAAAAATATTAGAGTATTTAATTGTTGATTTGGGTCTTAAACCAGCTGTTACAAATGTATTAATTGATTACATTCTAAGAATTAATGATAAAAAATTAACACAAGGCTTTGTGGAAACAATTGCTGGTCAGTGGAAACGTTTAGGAATCGAAACGGCTGGTGAAGCAATGGAGCTTGCCGAAAAAGAACATAAAAAATATAACCGTCAAAGTACACCAAAAAAAGAGACTAAAACACCAGTATGGTTTGATCAAAAAATTGAAAAAGAAGAAATTAGTAAAGAAGAATTAGCGGAATTAGAAGATCTATTTAAAGATTTTAGGTGATAATATGGAAGAATTAAATAATAAATTAAATAAATATCATAAGAATGACTTAGATAAGTCTTTGAAGTATGCTTATGCAACCGCTTTAAAAGATCCAAAATTTAAAGCTTTAATTAATAAGTTTAAAATCAAAGATGATATCGCTTATAAGAGTACTTCTAAATTAGAAAGAGTTGTAGAAGAGTTATCAAATTGTGAAGGTTGTAAGGGAATTGCTTTTTGTAAAAACCCAACACCAGGATATATCTACTATCCGGAATTTAAAGAAGAAAAGCTAACTTTTTTATACGCACCTTGTAAATATAAAAAAGAAATATTAAAAAAAGAACATAATACTATTTATTATGAACTACCAATTGACTTACAAAATGCTTCAATTAAAAATATTGATATAACTGATAAAGCACGAGCAAAAGTAATAAAATGGTTAAAAGAGTTTTATGATAATTATTTATTAGATAAAAATCAAAAAGGTTTATATTTACATGGTTCATTTGGGAGCGGTAAAACTTATTTAATTATTGCTATTTTAAATGAACTAGCTAAAAAACATGTTAAAGTGGCAGCTGTTTATTATCCTTTCCTACTTCGTAATCTAAAAGAATCATTTAGTGATGATTTTAAAGAAAGAATTGATTATTTATTAAATATTGATGTTTTATTACTAGATGATCTTGGGGCTGAGAATAATACCCCTTGGGCTAGAGATGAAATTCTTGGAACAATTTTACAACATCGTATGGACAACAACTTAACAACTTTCTTTACATCTAATTTAACTATCAATGAATTAGAAGAACATCTAAGTAGTAATAAAGGTGAACTAGATAAAGTAAAAGCGCGAAGAATAATTGAAAGAATAAAACAATTAACTAATGACTTAGAACTAGTTAGTATTAATAGAAGAAAATAGTTGATATTTACAAAATATCAAAACAGTGTTATTATTTATACATAAATCAGTGATAAAGAACAAGATTTATTAATGATATTTCATAGAGACTTAGTGGTTGGTGAAAACTAAGAATTAGTTAATAAATTACTATCTTTTAGAGAATGAAAACATTCCGGGTGGCTACCGTTATCAGTAATTAAGTAAAAAATAGGATGGTACCGCATACTTTGCTCCTAAGCAAAGTATGTGGTTTTTTATTTAGGAGGAAAGCATTTTGAAAGAGACAGCAGAAAGTATAAAAAAAGAAATTGAAAAAGTAAATATAAAACTAGTAGAAATGATGGCTAAGAATACCCATTATAAAACTAGTGAAGAATACAAAGAATTACGGACTAAAAGATTAGAATTAGTTAAAAAACTAGGCAGGCTAATTAGAAAAGTAGAATATGTTGAAGAATTGGAAGTTAGAAATAGAGGAGTGAAATTATGAAAAATATTAAAGAAGACGAGAAATTAAATGTTTTAAATCATTCTTGTGCTCATTTACTTGCTCAAGCAGTAAAACATTTATATCCAAAAGCTAAATTTTGGGTTGGGCCAGTAATAGAAGAAGGCTTCTATTATGATATTGATTTGGGTGAAGAAGTAATTAAAGAAGAAGATTTACCTAAATTAGAACAAGAAATGAAAAAAATTAGTAAAGATGGCAAAAGAATCTTTCGTGAAGAACTAACTAAAGAAGAAGCTTTAGAAAGATTTAAAGATGATCCATATAAATTAGATTTAATTAATAATATGGATGAGAAAGAGGTAATATCTTGCTATACTCAAGGAGATTTTACAGATTTATGTCGTGGACCTCATGTTGAAACTGTTAAAGAGCTAAAATACTTTAAATTATTAAAAGTTAGTGGTGCTTATTGGAAAGCTGATGCTAACAATAAAATGCTCCAAAGAATATATGGCATATGTTTTAATAACGAAGAAGAATTATTAGCACATTTAAATTGGCTAGAAGAACTTAAATTAAGAGATCATAGAAAACTTGGTAAAGATTTAAAAATATTTACTATTATTCCCGATGCTGGTCAAGGATTGGTTTTTTGGTTACCTAAAGGTGTTGCTTTGAAGAAAGTCTTAGAAGACTATTCTTATGAAATTCAAAAAAAAGATGGGTATGAATTTGTTTCAACACCAATATTAGGAACTAGATGGTTATATGAGACAAGCGGGCATTGGGACCATTATAGGGACAATATGTTTCCTGTTATGAAAACCGATGATAATGAAGAATTAGTATTAAGACCAATGAGCTGTCCTCATCACTGTTTAATATATAAATCAGATTTAAGAAGTTATAAAGATTTACCAATTAGATATTCGGAAAATGTTATTATGCATAGATGGGAAGCTACTGGTGGATTAACAGGCTTAGAGAGAGTAAGAGGAATGAATCTTACTGATGCCCATTTATTTGTTAGACCAGATCAAATAAAAGGTGAAGTAGCCAAAGCTTATAATTTAATTAATAAAGCAATTAATGATATTGGTATCAAGATCGATTATATCGAGCTTGCCCTACATGATTCAAATAATAAAGAAAAATATCATGATGATGAAGTATTATGGCAAAAAGCTGAGGATGCTGTTCGCAAAACTTTAGATGAACTAGGGATAGTTTACAAAGAAGCAATTGGTGAAGCGGCTTTCTACGGACCTAAAATAGATATTCAAGTTAAAACATTATCTGGTAAAGTAATTACTTTTGCGACCATTCAATTAGACTTTTTATTACCCGAAAGATTTGATTTAACTTATATAAATGAAAATGGTGAAAAAGTTAGACCAGTAATGATTCATCGAGGCTTAATTAGCACTTACGAGAGATTAATTTCCATATTATTAGAACAATATGCTGGTGCTTTTCCTTTATGGCTTGCTCCAGTTCAAGTAAGCATTATTCCGGTTAGTATGGAGCATCATATGGAATATGCTAATAAGATTAAAGAATTATTAGAAGAAGAAAATATCAGAGTGGAAATTAATACTAAGGAAGATAAGATGGGTTATAAAATCCGTGAAAGTCAAATGCAAAAGATTCCTTATACTTTAGTTCTTGGTGATAAAGAAAAAGATAATAATTCTGTAAATTATCGTACTTATAATAGTAATGATTCAATTGAGTTAAATGTAACTGAATTTGTTAATAAATTAAAAGAAGAAATTAAGAACAAAAAGATAAATATTGACAAATAATTACTAATCATATATAATCAGTTTATTGTTAAAAAGGAAAGCGATGTATCCACATCCACCTGATTGCGTAAAGCGATGGGTAAATGCCAAAATAAATGGTTTTTAAGTGGATACAAGTGTATTCACTTTTTAATTGTATGGAGGTGCTAGTTATAGCAAATAAAAATGGTGAAATGCCAATTAATGAACAAATTAGAGTAAGAGAATTAATGGTTATTGGCCCAAATGGTGAACAAATTGGGATGAAGAATATTAATGATGCTCTAATAATGGCTAATTATGCAGGACTTGATTTAGTTTTAATGAGTGGAGATGCAGTTCCCGCTGTTGGTAAGATAATGGATTATAATCGTTATCGTTATGAAAAGCAAAAAAAGATTAAGGAACAACAAAAGAAACAAAGAGAAACTAATAAAGATATTAAGGAATATAAATTGTCAGTGACGATTGATATTCATGATTTTAATACTCGTAAGAACAATGCTCTAGAGTATCTTCTTAAGGGTCATAAAATCAGAGCTTCAATTATGTTTAAAGGACGCCAAATGGCTCACACAGAACTAGGTAGAGAAGTTTTAAATCGTTTTGCAAATGAATTAAGTGAAGTTTCAATAATTGAGTCAGCACCTCGTCAAGAAGGGCGTATCATGCATATGCTCTTGGCACCAAAAAAATAGAAGAAGGAGAATAAAATTATGCCAAAACAAAAAACCCATAAAGCAAGTAAAAAAGTATTAAATGTAAGACCCGGAGGAACAATTACTTACAAAAAGTCTGGTGGTAATCATAAAACCAATAAAGATTCTGCTAAACAAGTAAGACAAAGAAGAAATAAACAAATAGCTAGTAAAGGAGATCTTAGCAGATTAAAATCTGTTATTTAAGGTGATTAATTATGACAAGAGTTAAAGGCGGAACAGTTTCAAAAACCAGAAGAAGAAAAGTTTTAAAAGCTGCTAAAGGATACTTTGGTAGTAAACATCGTTTATATAAAACAGCTCAAGAGCAAACTTTCCATAGTGGAGCATATGCTTTTAGAGATCGTAAACAAACTAAAAGAAACTTTAGAAAATTATGGATAACAAGAATTAATGCAGCTTGTAGAGCTAATGATATTAGTTATTCTAAATTTATTAATGGTTTATTAAAATCTGGTGTAACAGTAAATAGAAAAATGATTTCCGAAATAGCTATTGCTGATATGGCTGAATTTACTAAATTAGTTGAAATAGCTAAAAAAGGTTTAGAAAAACCAGTAAAGGAAGTTACATCTGTAGAAGTAAAAGAAGAAATTAAAGAAACGCCAGTAAAGGTTATTAAACCAAAGAAAAATGCTAAAAAGAAAATAATGGTAAAAAAGACTCCAGTTATTAAAGGCACCAAAAAAATGAAAAATAAAGAAACCAAAAGAGCAGCCAAAAAAGTTAAAAAAAAATAAAATAATAGATGGTTATAAAAAACCATTTATTTTTTTGAATATTTAGTTGGTAAATGGCAATTTTTTTTGTATAATTACAACTATAGGGGGAGTTAAAATGAAAGACACTAAAAATATTTTTGATAGTATAAAGCATATTGATGAATCTGGTAATGAATATTGGGAAGCACGAGAATTACAAATTGTACTAGAGTATGTAAAATGGGACAAATTTATAAATGTAATAAATAAGGCCATACTCTCAATAAAAACAGAAGGAAGTAATATTGAAGATTGGCTTCTCCAAGTGGAGAAGCCAATAATTACTGGAAAAGGCAAAAAAGAAACCATTAAAGATTATAAACTATCAAGATATATATGCTATTTAATTGTTCAAAATGCAGATCCAAGTAAAAAAGTGGTTGCTTTAGGCCAAAAATACTTTGCTATACAGACAAGAAAGCAAGAACTAAATGCTTTTGAATATGATCAACTTACCGATGATGATAAAAGGTTTTATCAAAGGAGTTTAACAAAAAAGGGAAATTATGAGCTTCAGAAGTTAGCTAAATCATCTGGCGTTAAAAATATGGATAAGTTTCATAATTGGGGCTATAAAGGATTGTATAATGGGGAAACTGCTAATGCCATATTTAAAAGAAAAAAATTAAGATATAGAGAAGATATTTTAGATAATATGGGAGAAGATGAATTAATTGCTAATATGTTTAGAATATCCCAAACCAAACAAGCATTAGCAAATGATAATATAAAAACCGAAAGCGAAGCAAATAAAACGCATTATAAAATTGGCAAAATAGTAAGAGATGCAATAAGGCTTGCTGGAGGTAAAATGCCAGAGGAGCTTCCTACACCAAAAAAGTCGCTAAAAGAATTAAGAAAAGCAAAAAATAATTTACCAAAACTAATTAATAAAACTAAATTACAAGTAAATAAAAAGACTAAATAACAAAGCATAGCTTTGTTTTTTTCTTTTCTTTTAAAAGCCTTTATTGTATAATAAAGATACGAAAAATAAGGATGGTTTTAAGATGAGAAAAATAATTGCTGGCGCTGATTTAGGTAGTAATTCAATTAAAATTATTGTTGCCGAAGTTATTAAAGATAAACTTCATGTTTTAGCAGCTAGTGATACTCATACCAAAGGTATTAAAAAAGGTTTAATTATTAATGAAGAAGAAGCTTTAAAGTCACTTCGTGAAGGTATTAAAAAAGTTGAAGAAATGCTTGGTTTAAAAATCACCAAAATGTTAGTTAGTATTCCTTCTTTAGAAGCTGATTTTTGTTTAGGGGAAGGCATAACAACCATTACTAATGAAGAAAAAATTATTGATGGCAAAGATATTGTTAGAGCTTTGCAGGCTTCAGTCTATAATCGTATTCCTAGTAATAAAGAACTAGTTAGTATCTTACCTTTAGAGTTTACTATTAATGAAGAAGAAATAGTAACCGATCCCAAAAACATTAAAGGTAATAAACTGGGTGTAAAAACTGTTATTGTGGCATCTCCTAAAAGTAATGTTCATAATATTATTAAATGTTTTGAAAAATTAAATATTGAAATAGTTGATATTACTTTTGGTAGTATCGGGGATTACTATACTTTTAAAAGTCCTAGTCTAGATGAACAAATTGGGGCAATTATTAACTTAGGTGAAGATACAACCACAATATCGATTTTTAATAAAGGAATAATTACTAATACCGAAGTCTTAGAAATTGGTGGAGCTAATATTGATAATGATATTTCTTTTATTTATAAAGTAACTAAAAGTGATGCTAAATTCTTAAAAGAAAAGCTAGCTTTAGCCCATCGAAGATATGCTGATCCTGGGGAAACCGAAGTAGTTGAGACTAAATTAGGGGAAAACTTAAGAATAAATCAGTATGAAATTACTGAAATTGTGATGAGTAGACTGCTAGAAATCCTTAATCTAGCGAAAAAACAAATAAATCTCTTAACAAAAAAAGAAATTAGTTATATAATTATTACAGGAGGCTTAACGGAGTTTACAGATATTAATTTAATTTTAGAAGAAGTCTTCGGTAAAAATTATACTTTAGGAGAAATAAAAGAACTAGGGATAAGAGATAATAAATACTCTAGTGCTTTTGGGTTAATAAAGTATTTTGATCAGAAATTAAAACTAAGAGATAAGAATTTTTCCATCTTTAATAAAGATGAGGAAAATGAATTAGGAACCGTAAGTAAGAGAATAAATGTTAATAATGATAGTGTTATTGGCAAAATATTCGGATATTTTTTTGATAATTAAGGAGAGTGCTAAAAGTGATTGGATTAGAAATGGATCAAATAGCGAAAATTAAAGCTATTGGTGTTGGTGGCGGTGGATGTAATGCCATTAACAGAATGATTGAATCAGGTGTTAAAGGTGTTGAATTTATTGTTGCTAATACTGATTTACAAGTTTTAAATGCTAGTAGAGCAGAAATTAAGTTACAAATTGGTTCAGACATTACGAATGGTTTAGGAGCTGGTGCTAACCCTGAAATAGGTAGAGAAGCAGCGATGGAATCACGTAGTGAAATAGAAGATGCCTTACGTGGAGCTGACATGGTATTTGTTACTTGTGGCTTAGGTGGTGGAACTGGTACAGGAGCAAGTCCTGTAGTAGCAGAAATAGCCCAAAGTTTAGGAGCTTTAACAGTTGGTATTGTAACCAAACCATTTAGGTTTGAAGGTAAAAAAAGAATGGAACAAGCTTTAGTTGGTCTTGAAGAATTAAAAAAACATGTTGATACCCTAATTGTTATTCCTAATGACCGCTTAAGAGATATTATTGATCGTACAACTTCCCTTACTGATGCTTTCTTGGAAGCAGATAAAGTATTACTTCGTGGTGTTATGTCAATAAGTGATTTAATTGCTTTTCCAGGTTTAATAAACCTAGACTTTGCAGATGTTAAAGCTATTATGGAAAAAAGAGGCAGCGCCTTAATTGGTATTGGTGCAGCTGTTGGTGAAAATAGAGCTGTTGAAGCTGCTAAAGCAGCAGTATCAAGTCCTTTACTTGAAACTAGTATTGAAGGCGCAACTGATGCCATTATTAACATTACTGGTGGTAAATCATTAACTTTATTTGAAGCTGAAGATGCAGCTGAAGCTGTAAGAGCAGCAGCTAATACTGATATAAATACGATTTTTGGCGCAGTTATTAATGAAAATTTAAATGATGAAGTCGTAGTTACAGTTATTGCTACTGGGTTTGATGATGCAGCTAAAATACCTGAATATGAAGACGAATTACCTAAGAAAGTAACTAAGAAAACTAAAGATGAAGATGAATATGAAAGTGAACTTGATATTCCACCATTCTTTAGAAATAGAGATGATATCTAACACAGGAAACTGTGTTTTTTCTTGTCTAAATTGACAAATTAACATTTTTTTGTTAAAATAGGCACTACTTTTAGTGAAAAGCACTAAAAAGGGGGAAAATATATGAAAAATTATACTTTATATTCTTTAGATCGCCAAGCGAGTAGAGAATTTGTTAGAAAAGTAAAAGTTGTTAAAGGCCTTAAAGCTGGCCAATATAGTCGTTTAAAAGTAACGGCGGCTAATGGTAGTGTAGACTATTATCCTAACGCTAATGAAGTAGAAGAAAAAAATAACTTAGCCCAAATTAATAGTCGAAAAGAAAAACAAGCAAGGGATGCTGTAAAGCATAAGAAATTATTTAAAAATAAGTTTGAAAAAGCTAAAGCATTTTCTAACTTTATGATGGGGTTTGCTATTATTATTGATGTAATAGCTGGAATAAGTATCATAGCTGAGCCAATTAGAGAACTTTTAATTAGTGGAACAGGCTTAGAAAATGCTGTAGCATTAGTAGCTTGTGCCTCAGTTTTAATTTCTTTTGGAGCAATTACTAGTAAAGCAGTTAGTGCTCATCGCAAAGGCGTTTTGACAGAAATTGAGGACTACGAATTATATTTTCAAAACGAGCCACAAATTGAGTCACAACAAAAAAATCGTATAAATCAACGTGGGTTACCATTAAATGATAGAATGGTTATAAATAAAAGAGGTTTATCTGCGGCTAACTTAGATGAATTAACATCTTTAGGGTTTAGGACTCTATTAAAAAATATTAACCAAACTATTTCTTGTAACATTAGTATTGCTAGAGGAGAAAAACCAGTTTATAGCGAGGACACTTTAGGTAATATTCCGGTTTTAGAAGAAGTAGAAGAAGACGATGATGAAGATGAACTAAAGGAAAAACCTTTAGTTTATGGATACAAACCTAAAAAACCATTTAGATTATTCGGCTTGGGAAAGAAAAAAAGAAAATAAATTAGGGACTATTTAGATAGTCTTTTTTTATGTTATAATTATTTTGGTGATTATATGAAAAAACCTAAAATAAGTATTATTATCCCGGCTTATAATGCTTCAAAATATTTAGTGAGATGTTTGGATAGTATTTTAAGCCAATCTTTTAAAGATTTAGAAATATTAGTGATTCTAAATGGTTGTACTGATAATAGTTTAGAAGTACTAACTTCTTATGATCAAAAAATTAAAGTATTTGAATTATCTAAACCATCAATTAGTGAAGCCCGTAATTTAGGCATAAATAAAGCTCTGGGTGAATATATTTTATTTTTTGATGCAGATGACTTTATGGAAGAAGAAATGGTCTTAAAACTATATGAAAAAGCTTTAAAGACTAAAGCAGATTTAATATATTCAGATTATTATACTTTTTATGAACAATATGGTAAAAAAGAAGTAACAATAAATGGTGATGCTGATTTAAATAATTTATATAAGTTGTCTTTGGGCCCAATTAAATTATTTAAAAGAGATGTTATTATTAAAAATAATATTTTATTTCCTTTAAACTTAAAGTATGAAGATATGCCTTTTGTATTAACTTATTTAGTTTATACCAAAAAAATAAGTAAAGTAAATAAACCATTATTTAATTACAATATTCATAGCAATAGTGAGCAAACTGTATTAGATGAAAGAGTATTTGATTTATTTAAAATACTAGATATTATCAATAAATTAAAATTACCTAAAAAAGACTTAGAAAACATCAATGTTAAGACTTTAATTACTTTTGCTTTAAAACAAAAGTATCAAAAAGATCATATATTAGGTATGGAATTTATTGATCAAGTATTTAATTATTTAAATACCAATTATCCTAATTGGCAAGAATGTCAATATTTAAAAGAAGAAAGCTTTATGAAAAGAATTATTAAGAAAAATAAATTATTAATTAAAATTTATTGTAGTTTATATTTTCTTAATTAATTTAGTTTGCTATAATATTAAAAGAAGAAAGGTAGTGAAACCTTGTTTAAAGCAGTTATTTACAATTTTAAAAAGTATGCCTTTTTAATGCAACAATTAATTTTAAGAGATTTTAAAGTTAAATATAAAAGAAGTATTTTAGGTATTTTATGGAGTTTATTATATCCAGTATTAATGATGTTAGTTATGTCATTAGTGTTTTCGCAAATATTTAGATTTAAAGTAGAGGGCGTAAACTATCTAGTATATTTACTTACTGGCTTAGTTATGTTTAACTATTTTAGTGAAGCTAGTAGTTCAGCAATGTCTTCAGTAGTAACTAATTTTGGTTTAATAAACAAAGTTTATATACCTAAATATATCTTCCCTTTATCAAAATGTTTATTTGTGGGAATCAACTTTCTATTAACATTAATTCCTTTATTAGTAGTTATTTTAATAACAGGAGATGCTACTACTCATTGCACAATTAATATTTATTATTTATTATTACCATTTATATTTTTATGTTTATTTATGTTTACAGTAGGAATTGGTTTTATTATTTCGACTGTATCTGTATTTTTAAGAGATATGTTTTATATATATGGGATTGTTGTTTTAATTTGGACTTACTTTACGCCAATATTTTATGATATCTCAATGTTACCAGCTAATATTCAAGCCATATTTAAGTTTAATCCACTTTATATTTTTATTAATTCCGCAAGAGAAATTATCTTGTTTAATAAAATGCCATCAATAGAAAATTTGCTTATCGGTTTAGGGGTGGCAGTAGGAACATTAATAATTGGGTCTTTAATATTTAAAGCTAAACAAGATAAGTTTATTTATTATGTTTAAAGGAGAATAACTATGATATCAGTAGAGAATGTATCAATGCGTTTTAATTTAGGAATTGAAAAAAACTTTTCTTTTAAACAAGCTTTTATAAGTTTATTAGATAAAAAGAAAAGACCTAAAAAACAAGACTTTTGGGCTTTAAAAGATGTTTCTTTTGCAGTCAAAAAAGGTGAAGTAATAGGTATTATTGGTCCCAATGGGGCAGGCAAAAGCACTTTACTTAAAATTGTAAGTGGGGTTATGAAGCCATCAAGTGGCAAAGTAGAAGTTAATGGAGTCATATCGCCAATGATTGAATTAGGAGCTGGCTTTGATATGGAACTTACAGCTAGAGAAAATATTTTCTTAAATGGTGCTGTACTAGGTTATTCCAAGAAATTTATTGAAGAAAAGTTTAATGAAATAGTCGAGTTTTCTGAACTAAAAGAATTTCTAGATGTTCCAGTTAAAAACTTCTCTTCAGGTATGACTGCTAAATTAGCTTTCTCAATAGCTACAGTAGTTGATCCAGAAATATTAATAGTCGATGAAATATTATCAGTAGGAGATATTAAGTTCCAAGAAAAAAGTAAACAAAAAATGATGAGTATGATTCTTGGTGGTACCACAGTACTTTATGTATCACATTCACTTAATGCTATAAGAGAATTATGCACTAAAGTATTATGGATAGATCATGGCAAAGTACAAGCTTTTGGTGATACCAAAGAAGTTTGTGATAAATATTATGAAAAGGAAATGAATTAGGAGGATAAAATGACAAAAGATATTTTTAAAGACAAAGTATTATTAATAACCGGAGGAACAGGATCATTTGGTAATGCCGTATTAAAAAGATTTTTAGATACGAGTATTAAAGAAATTAGAATATTTTCTCGTGATGAAAAAAAACAAGAGGATATGAGAATAAAATATAATAATGAAAAAATCAAATTTTATATTGGGGATGTTAGAGAACAAAATAGTATTAATGAAGCCATGGAAGGAGTAGACTATGTCTTTCATGCCGCTGCTTTAAAACAAGTACCATCTTGTGAGTTCTTTCCAGTCCAAGCAGTTGAGACAAACATTTTAGGTACTAATAATGTTTTAGATGCAGCAATTGCTAAAGGTGTTAAAAAAGTTATTGTTTTAAGTACTGATAAAGCCGCTTATCCAATTAATGCTATGGGTATGAGTAAAGCTTTAATGGAAAAAGTTGCAGTAGCAAAAGGAAGAAATTTAAAAGAAGGACAAACAGTAATATGTCGTACTAGATATGGGAACGTTATGGCTAGTAGAGGATCTGTTATTCCCCTTTTCTGTGATCAAATAGCGGAAGGTAAACCACTTACTATAACTAATCCTGATATGACTAGATTTATGATGACTCTAGAAGATGCTGTAGATTTAGTTATCTATGCTTTTGAAAATGGTGCTCAAGGTGATTTATTTGTTCAAAAAGCACCAGCAGCTACTATTGAAGTACTAGCTAAAGCTGTTAAAGAATTAAAACATTCTGATGTTGAAATAAAACATATTGGTACTAGACATGGAGAAAAACTATATGAAGTATTAGTTACTAAAGAAGAAATGGTTAGTGCTGAAGACTTAGGAGATTACTTTAGAGTACCAGCTGATAATAGAAATTTAAACTATGCTAAATATGTTAATAAAGGTGATAAATGCTTAGATGAAGTAGAAGAATATAATTCTCATAACACTAAAAGACTAGATATAAATGGAATGAAAGGATTATTAAAGAAATTAGATTTATTTGAGTAAATCTAATTTTTAGTTAAAAATAAAGGTGTGATTTAATGGCTAAAGAAGTAAAAACAATTGAAAGAAATGTTTTAATAGATATATTAAAAGGCTTAGCAATTTTTTTAGTTGTCTTTGGCCATTTTATTCAGTATTATGATGTAACTCATAACATTGCTTTTTTTTCAGATACTATTTTTAAATTTATTTATAGTTTTCATATGCCCTTATTTATTTTTCTAAGTGGCTTCTTATTTTACGATACAATCAAAAAATATAGTGCTAAAGAAATAATCTTTAAAAAATTTAAACGAATATTAATACCACTTTTTATAGTTAGTACGGTTGGTTTACTGTTGATGATTCTAAAAAATAATTTTACTTCATTTAATCTTTTAATTAAAGATTATCTTCATCTTTTATTTACTGGCTATTGGTTTGTTTGGGCACTATTAATGTGTTTTTTAACCATTACTATTTTTTCTAAATTATTTAAAGATAAAATATATATGTATTTTATAATCTTTTTATTAATTTTCTTATTACCAGATGGTAGTTTACTTATATATTATAAATATATGTTACCATTTTTCCTAGTTGGTTATTATATTAACAAAATAAAAATAGATATTACAAAAACAAATATATTTATTAAAATAATTATTCCAATATTATTTTTGGTAATGTTATTTTTCTTCAAAGACAACTATTATATATATACATTTGGTATGGAACTTAATTTAGCAAATTTTTCTAATCAAATATATATAATTTTATATAGATATATTATTGGTTTCTTAGGAATATTTTCTATTTATATTTTAACTAATAATTTAGTTGTTTCTAATAACAGTATTATTAAAAATATTTTAAGACCCGTATGCTATTTAAGTAAATATACATATGAAGTATATTTAATATCCAGCTTAATATTTATATTTTTCTATCAATATATTAAATTTTTAACTATTCCTAGCATTTTAGTTTATTTTGGTTTATTATTAATATCAATGATACTTATTTTATTTTGTTTATTTATAACAAAAATAATTAAGTTATTTAAAATAAAAATAATTAAAAAGGAGCATTTATCATGGGAATAATTTTAGCTTTAATTATAATTTCTATAGGAAGTTTATTTGGTAGTGTTGTTCTTAATAAAAGGTATGAGGAAATGCTTCCATTTTCAATGTTTTCGATAATAATATCACTATATCTTTTTTATATATTAAATTTATTAAGATATGGTTATTACTTTGTTTTATTCTCAGCATTAATCTTAACAATATTTTCAATTTATAGATTCTTTAAAAATAAAGAAATTAGAAAACAAGCAATAGCTAATTTCTTTACTCCAGGATTATTAATTTTTGCAGTAGCAGTAATAATTATATACTTTATAACAAAAAACAATTATGTAATGTTATTTGATGAATTAAGACTTTGGGGAGCATATCCAAAAGCTTTATATAGTTTTGAAAAGCTAATGTTTGATGGGAGTGAATTGTTTTCCTCAAATTATCTTCCTGGCATGCCATTGTTTCAGTACTTTTTTGCCAAAACAGTTGGCTATTTTGCTGAAAGCCATTTGTTCTTAAGTTATGCTATAGTTGGTTTAAGTATGCTAATGCCGATTACTAAAAAAATTAATTGGAAAAAGTATTGGCTTATTATTCCAGGAATTATATTAATGATATTTCTACCAATGTTATTTGCTAATAGCGGATTTGATTGTTTATATTATTATAAAACTCTTTATATTGATCCTATGATTGGCTTCGCTTTTGGCTATGCTTTATATTTGTCAACTATCGATTTTAAAAAAGATAAGTTTTCTTATGTTTTATTCTGTTTGGCGATAACAATGCCACTTCTATTTAAATTAGTTGGCCTTATATTAGTGCTAGTTGTTATTTTTTCTTATTTAGTTCATCAACTGTTTATATACAAATCAATTAATATAAAATTAAAAGAAGACTTATTTAAATTAATTTTAAAATTATTAATTCCAATTATTGGTGTAATATTAATTTTTATGACTTGGCAACTGTCTATAAAACACTATAATTTTACTGGTGGTTCATCTGTTGATTCAAGCTTAAAAAGTGCTGTTAAAGTTGTTCTAAAACCATCCGAAGAAGACAAAATATTTTTAGACAAATACATTAATTATATAAAAACTGCTAAAGGATTAGTTAATGATAATAAATTGTCAGCGCATTATACCATAATAAATATTTCTGCTTTTTTCATCTTAGTACTGATAATAATCCTGCTTTTAAATAAAAAAAAGACAATTTTAACTTTAATAGTTTGTGTGATTCTGGCAGTAGTTGGATCAACAGTATTTCTATATTTTCCTTTTTCAATTATTTTTTATCGTTCAATATTATGCTATGAAAGATATATGTGTCCTATTTTTAGCGGATTATCCTTTTTAGTATTATATTTAGTAACAAGCATCAACTTAAAAGAAAAAAAACTAAATTTGTATTATTTTTTACTTTCAATATTAGTTATGGCCTTTATTTTTAACTTCCCTAAAATAACTGAATTTAAGTATGAGGAAAAGGTTGATAAATTATCTAATAGCTATGCTAATATAATTAAAGAAAGTATTCCTAATTCTTCAAAAAAGCCAAAGATATTAACTGTGTATAAAGATTGTAACACTATTACATATTCTTGCGTTTTATGGCAACATCATTTATATCTTGAATTGCTAGACGAAAATATTTTTGCTACTGGGATTTTTATAGCCGACGAAGAAAACGCTAAAGCTTTTTTATCTGCTCAATCTGATACACCTCCAGAATTTTATGTAAAAACAGCTGCTCAAAATTATGATTATGCTTTTGAAGGATATGATTATGTTTTTGTTGTTGAAGATGTGGGAAATATTAGCCAGAACATTGCAAAATATTTTGGAAATAAAATAGCAGCTGGCGATTTTTATAAAATAATAACTGTTGATGGTAAAATAACACTAGAAAAAATTATTTATACAAAAGATTAAGGAGAAAATATTATGAAACTTAAAGAATTAATAAAAAAACCATTCAAACGCATTCTAAATAAAATGTTTTTAAATCATATTCAGGAAACTGAAAAGGCTATTAAGAATTTAAAAAAAGAATTAGATACAGCAATTGAAAAACAAAATAATCAAAATTATTTAGTCGAAAAAGAACTGTTTAAAGCTTTTAAAGTTTTGGAATATAAGGTTTTTCAATATAACGATTCTTTAAATAAGTTGTTATATGAAAATGAATTAAAATTATATGAGGCAGCTAATAAAAAAAAGATTAAAAAAGAGCCGCTAGTTTCAATAATAATTCCGGTTTATAATGGAACTAATTTTGTTGATAAAGCAATTCAAAGTGCTCTTGACCAAACTTATAAAAATCATGAAATAATTGTTGTTAATGATGGAAGCACAGATGATGGCAAAACTGAAAAAGCAGTTTTAAAATATGGTGATAAAGTTTTATATTTTAAAAAAGAAAATGGTGGTGTTTCTTCAGCTTTAAATTATGGAATTAAAAAAATGCATGGCGAATATTTTGCTTGGTTAAGTCATGATGATCTTTTTTATCCTAATTACTTGGAAGAACACATTAATTATTTAAATCACACAGACAGAAAAGATATAATTACTTATACTAATTTTAATTTAATAGATGAAAATGACGAATTATTATTAGATAAAACAGTGATAGCTAATTTACATATTTCTGATTATAAATTAACAAAAACATCTCATTGGATGTGTTTGCTACAAGGCGAAATAAATGGAGGCTCTGTGCTTATTCCTAAGAAAGCATTTATAAAAGCAGGATACTTTAACGAAAAAGAACGAATAACCCAAGAAAAAGATATGTGGGCGAGAATGTTAAAATACTACACTTTTATAAATATTCCATATACAGTGGCAGCAATTAGAACTCATTCTGGTCAAGTAACACAAACTTCACAAAATATTTTAGTTGATACTAAAAAAAAGATATTAGAAATATTAGAAAATATTTCTAAAGAAGATATGATAAAAGATTATGGATCAACGCAAAATTTTTATCAATATTTAAAAAAACATTATGAAAATAATAATTTAACTGAAATAGCTTTAGAAATTGATAAAAAAATTGAACAAATTAGGAGGGCAAAAAATGGAAAAAAATAATCCTTTAGTCACAATAGTAATCCCGGTTTATAATGCTGCCAAATATATGAGAGAAGCAATTGATAGTGCTTTAAATCAAACTTATAAAAACATTGAAATAATTGTTATTAATGATGGCAGTAAAGACAATGGTGAAACAGAGAAGATTGCGAAATCTTATGGTGAAAAAATAAAGTATTTTGCTAAAGAAAATGGTGGTGTATCAACCGCTTTAAATTTAGCTATAAAAAACATGAAAGGGAAGTATTTTTCATGGCTAAGTCATGATGATGTTTACTATTTAGACAAAATAGAAAATCAGATCAAGTACTTAGAAAAAAACAATTTATTTAATACAAAGACAATAATATATTCAGATTATGACCTAATAAATGAGAAATCAGCAATAATTTCCAATTGCACTAAAAATACATACATGTTAAATAAAAAACCTTTATATGGCGTCTTAAGAGGTGCTATAAATGGTATTACTTTATTAATTCCAGCTAAAGCTTTTAAAGATTGCGGCCTTTTTGATGAAACCAAAAGATGTACTCAAGACTATGAGCTTTGGTGGAAGATGATGAAAAAGTATGATTTTATTCATGTCCCTGAAACTACAGCCAAATCAAGAACGCACGCTAATCAAGAGTCTAACGTAAATCCTAGAGTTTTATCTGAAGGAGAACCAATGTGGATTGGCTTTTTTGAGGATTTAACTGACAACCAAATTATTAAATTAGAAGGCAGTAAATATGAGTTCTTTAAAGAAATGGCTAGATTTCTTTTTGATACACCTTATAAAAAAGCTACCGAGTATTGTTTAGAAAAAGAGCAACAAGAACTGAAGAAAATGGAAAAAGCTAATCCAAAAGAAAAAGTTAGTGTAATAATTCCTTTTTATAATCGCGTTGACGATTGTGTAAAAGCTTTAAAAACCGTTTTAAATCAAACATATATTAATAATGAGATAATTCTAGTTAATGATGGCAGCACAGAAAAAATTGATAAATTAGAAAAAGTAGTAAAAGCTAACAAGAATTGTCAAATATTAATGTTGGATAAAAATCATGGCGCTGCCTATGCCAGAAACATGGGGATAAAAAAAGCAACCGGGGATTATATAGCTTTTTTAGACTCAGATGATGAATTTACCAAAGAGAAAATCGAGAAACAATTAAAAATGATGCTTTTGACAAATGCCAGTTTTTCTCATACTTCTTACACTAGAAAAGATTCAAGTGGAACTAAGGAAATTGTTGAAAGCGGTAAACAAAGTGGTGAAATAGTTGATACACTTATATATTCTTGTCATATTGCTACTCCGACTGTAATGATAAAAAGATCTTTTTTAATAAAAGAAAAATTATTTTTTGACCCATCTTTGGTAATAGGAGAGGATACTTGTTATTGGTTATCTATTGCTAAAAAAGTAAGGGTTTTAGGAATAAATCAGCCATTAACAATAGTTAATACCAATTCAAATAGTGCAGCTTATAATATAAAAAAACAAATACTGGGCTTGAAAACCATACTAAGATTTGTTTTAAATGATGAATATTTATCTAAATTTGAAAAAAGTGTTGCCATCTTATCTAAAAATTATTCTAACTATGTCTTTGGGTGTTTAAATGAAGCATCTATATCATATTCAAATAATGAATACTTAGAAGACTATTATGGTATTTTAAAAAGTAAATCTTGGAGGGTCACAAAACCATTTCGTTTAATATCAAAATTTTTAAGATCACTTAAAAATTATGGGATCAAAAAAACAATTAATAAAGTAGTTATGTATTTTAAAAACAGGAGTCAAAGGAAATGAAAAAAGTTGTTATATTTTCTTTGCAACTTTATGGTGGCGGTGTAGAGAAGTATGTTTCCACACTTGCCAATATTTTGTCGTCCGATTATTGTGTCGAACTAGTTTTACTATATGATTATTATGATAAGGAATTGTTTTATGTTGATAAAAGGGTTAAGGTAATTTATTTATCTAAAGATTACCCTGATAAAGTATCATTAAAAAGCCTTATAAAAAATAAAAAGTTTAAAGAAGCATTTTCAGAAATTAAAAGAAGAAACGATTTGAAAATAGAAACGACTTTAAATGCTAAAAAATATTTAAGAAATATTAAAGCTGATTATATAATAACAACAAGGATTTCCATAAATCAATTAATTAATAAATATTTAAAAAACAAATCAATTATAAAGATCGCCACAGACCATAATTTCCCAAGCGAAGAAAAATATTCAAAAGCATTACTTAAATCAGTGGAATCATTTGATTATTTGGTACTAAGTACTAATAAGCTAACAGACATGTATAAAGGGAAAACAAAAAAAGCCAAATGTATTTATATGCCTAATAGTTTGGATAAAATAGCGACCAAAAAAAGTAAATTAATATCTAAAAATATGATTTCAGTTGGTAGATTTTCACCGGAAAAAGGTTTTTTGGATTTAATTGATATTTTTAAAGAGGTTAATAATTTAGATTCGGAGATAAAGTTATATTTACTTGGTGATGGTTATGAAAAAGCAGAAATAGTAAAAAAAATCGCAAATTATAATTTAAAAGGCAAAGTTATAATGCCGGGTTTTTTGGTAGACAAAGACCAAGAGAAATATTATTTAGATAGTTCATTATATGTTATGACATCTTATACTGAAGCTTTTGGTATAGTTTTAATTGAATCAATGAATTATGGCGTCCCTTGTATAGCTTTTGATTCAGCCAGCGGTGCTGAAGAGCTTTTAAAAAATGATATAGGAATATTAATAAAAGATAGAAATAAGATGGCCATGACCAAGAAAATTGTTTCATTAATTAATGATAAAAAAGAATTGAAAAAATATGCTGCAAACATTGAAAAAACCATATCAAAATATTATAAAGAAAATATATATAAAGATTGGAGAAAAATTCTTAAGTAATTTTTCTTTTTTTAATTATATATTTATAGTATAATAAATATACAAAAATGAAAAATTAAGAGGTGTTTCGTGGGTTATATATTAATAATACTTTTACTTTTAAACATGTCTGGTGCTTTGGCATTTTTATTCAAAAAGAGGTTGGAAGAAACTTTGTTTATTTCAATATCAAGTATTATCTTAATTTTGTTTGCCTTTGGTTTATTTAAAGCTTTAAATATTGGCTATTACTTTATTTTGGGAATAAATATTCTTCTTCTAGCATATAATCTTTGGCAAATCATAAAAGATAAAAAAAATGCCAAAAATCTCATTTTAACTCCGGTTGTTTTACTATTATTAATTAGTTGTTTGTTTTTTTGCCTAGTAGATTATGGCAGGCAGTTCGTCGTATGGGATGAATTTTCTCATTGGGCGCTAGTAGTGAAGAATATGTTTCATTTAAATAATTTTGGGCTTGGAAATGATTCAACAGTTCTAGTAAAAACTTATTTATCTGGCCCAGGTTTATTTCAATATTTTTGCGCAAAATTAAATGGTTCATATAATGAATCAATCGTTTATTTTGCTTTTAATTTACTTCTTGTTTCATTTATATTACCTGTATTTAAAAAGTTTAAAACATTAAAAAGCATTAACTTATATATTTCTTACGCTTTATTTATAATTTTGCCTCTAGTTTTTTATCCAAATGTCTATAATTCAATTTATGTTGACCCGATGCTAGGGATAGCATTCGCTTATACTATATTTAGTTACTATTTTAATTATGAAGATGAAAATAAAACTTTTAAATTAATGAATTTAGCTCTTTCTCTAGCTATATTGATTTTTATTAAAGATTTTGGTTTGGTTTTAGGTGGTATAGCTTTTGTAATAATTTTAATTGATAATTTATTTATAAAAAATAAATTTCAATTTAAAATTAAAACTATTTTTAAAAACAGCATTTGGATAATTTTAACTTTTATCCCTGCTTTAATTATAAAGTTTGTTTGGGGCTTAAACTTAAAAGCCAATAATGTTTCGGCGGCAATGGAAACGAAAGCAATGATAACAAATTCAATAAATTTCTTTTTACAAAGATTAGAGGGATATAAAGCAATAGTTGCGCATGATTATATAAAAGCTTTATTTTATAATCCGCTAACAGATTCAGCGACAATTACCTTAACTTTTGTTCTGACGATAGGAGCTTTCATATTAGTTACTTATTTAATATCTCATGATGTTAAAGATGAAAGAGAAAAACGCAGTTACAAGTTAATAGGATGGCTAGTTACATTAGGATCTATGGCATATGCATTTTTAATATTAGCCACGGCTTATTTATCGGTCTTTTCTGAATACGAAGCGTTGAGATTAGCTTCTTTCCAAAGATATTTGAGTACATATTCTTTAGGAATGCTAATTTTAGCTTTAGCTTTACTTGTTTATAGATATAGAGATGATATAAAAGGCATGACAAAAGGGTTGGTGCTATTCTTTATAACTTCTTTATTATTTATAAATTTCTCAGCTATTATTAATGTAACTTTTTTAGCCAGAGCAAACGTTGGAACAACCATAGAAACTAGATCAGCATACTCAATTTTTAAATCGACAACTGATAAATATGTCGCAAATAATGAACGTGTTTATTTTGTTTCCACCAACGATAATGGAATAGATTTCTACATTGCTAGATATGAGCTAACTCCAAAGAAAATGAATTTAGCTTATGCTTGGAGTATTGGTCAACCATACAATGAAGGAGATATTTGGACAGTTTACAAAGATCCAAAAGATTGGTCCAACGAACTTGTTACTAGTTATGACTATGTTTATTTGTTTGATATCGATGAAGAGTTTATAAATAATTATGGTATACTATTTGATGAAAAAAGTAGTATTGTTGATAATTCTTTATTTAAGGTAAATAAAGATCAAACTGGGAAAATACTAGAATTAGTTACTGAATAAAACATAGGGAGGTTTAATATGTTAAAACCTAAAGAAGATAAAATAATCTTTGTAATACCTGCTTACAATGAGGAGCAAAACATTACAAAAACAATTTTAGAAATTAAAGAGGATATGCCTAAGGCGGATATTGTAGTAGTTAATGATTGCTCAAAAGATAATACGGCAAAAATAGTTGAAGAGCTAAAGGTTAATTGTATTTCTATGCCTTTTAATGTTGGCTATGCTATGGCTGTTCAAACTGGTATAAAGTATGCGGTAGATAATAATTATGATTATGTAATACAATTCGATGCTGATGGTCAGCATATTGCTAAAGAAGCAAAGCGCCTTTACGAGAAAATGAAGTCTGGGGATTGTAATATTGTAATTGGCTCTAGATTTTTAGAGGCCAGTGGATATAAACATAGTTTCTTTCGAAGATTAGGTACAAAACTTTTTTCAAAATTAATATTACTTTTGTGTAAACAAAATATAACCGATCCAACATCTGGATTTCAATGCCTTGACAAAAAGGTGATGCAAAGATATGCCAAGATGGGTAACTATCCTGAATTCCCAGATGCTAATTTAATTATTGAAATGCTGCTACTTGGTTATAAAATTTGTGAGATACCAGTAAAAATGAGATCTCGTGAAAACGGGGTTAGTATGCATAGTGGTTTTTTTAAACCAATAAAATATATGATAAAAATGTGTTATACAATAATGATAATTATACTTAAAGCATCTAAATTAAAAAGGAGTGCAATTAAATGAAAAATATATATTTTATAGTTATTGCGATTCTTACCATTATATATATTTTAAACGCTGTAAGAAAAAGCAAATTTTCAATTGAAGAAAGTATACTATGGATGATTGGATCTTTTGCTATGTTAATATTGGCTATATTCCCAAAATTAATAGATGGATTAGCAAAAATCGCTGGCATTGAGTATCCACCTTCTTTGCTTTTCGTTTTATGCATTATATTTTTAATTTTGATAAATTTTAGGAATAGCAAAATGATTGCAATTCAAAAAGAGAAAATAGTAGAGTTATCTCAACAAGTGGCTCTATTAAAAAACAGGGAAGGGCGTGATAAAAAGTGAAATTATGGGCAATAATATTATATTTATTAAGTGGTATATTGGGAATAGTCCTTTTAAAATTTGGTGGAAGTCAAATAAACTTAAAGCCTTCATTTATTATTCCAATAATAGATGTCAGAATAAATTATATAACTTTGATAGGATTTATTTGTTACGCAATAAGCTTTCTAATATTTGTTAGCATAATAAGCAAAAGTGAAATAAGTATTATGATACCAGCAATAAGTGGTATATTGAATGTTCTTGTTGTAATATCTGGAATATTTATTTTTAAAGAACATGCTACGGTATATACTTTGATTGGTGCATTTTTGGTAATATCAGGAGTTTTCCTGATGAATATAAAAATATAGGAGGAAAAAATGAAAATATTATTTGTTAATTTACCATATAAATTTAAAATAAGTAGGGCTAGTCGCTGGCCGGAGAAAACTAAAAGTGGGACTTTATATTATCCGTATTGGCTTGCTTATTCAGCAGGTGTATTAATAAAAAATAAATATGATGTAGATTTAATTGATTGTATTGCTAGAAATTTTGATGGCGATGATTTAATAAAATATATAAACAGTTATAAGCCAGACTTAATAGTAACAGAATTAACTACACCAACGTGTGATACTGATGGGAAACTCTTAACCAAAATTAAAAAGAAATTCCCAAATATAAAAATCGCAGTAGGCGGAACTCATATCACAGCTTTGCCAGGAAAGGTTTTAAAAGATTTCCCTGCTATTGATATAGCTTTACTATATGAATATGATTTTACAGTATTAGATATAGTTAAAAATTTTAAAGATTACAAAAATGTGAATGGTATAGCTTATTTAAAAAATGATAAAGTAATAGTTACTGATAAAAGAGAATATATCTCAGATTTAGATGAATTGCCTTTTGTTTCTTTGGTATATCAAAAGTTTTTAAATCCTGCTGATTATTATTATGCATTTGCAAAACATCCAATGATTCAAGTGTTTTCAAGTAGAGGATGTCCATTTAGATGTAATTTTTGTTCATATCCGCAAACCATGACAGGCAGATTATATCGAAAAAGAAGCGTTAAAGATTTTGTTGATGAACTAGAATATATAAATAAAAAGATGCCAGAAATAAAAGAAATTTTTATTGAGGATGATACTTTTTCAGTTGATACTAATAGAGTGGTTGAGATTTGTAAAGAGATAATTAATCGAAAATTAAAATTGGTTTGGTCAGCAAATGTTAGAGCAAGTTTGCCATATGATGTGATGAAAGAAATGAAGAAAGCAGGCTGTAGACTTTTGGTTGTTGGTTATGAGTCCGGTAATCAAAGTGTCCTTGATGAAACAAAAAAAGGAATAAAATTAGAAGATTCAATTGCTTTCGCTGAAAGTGCTAGAAAATTAGATATAAAAGTGTTTGGATGTTTTATGATTGGTTTAAAAGGTGATAATTTAAAAACAATTCAAGACACCTTTAATTTTGCTAAAAAGTTATATCCAGACATGGTATTCTTTCAACAAGCAGTACCATTTCCTGGAACAGATTTTTATGATTGGGCAAAAGAGTCCGGGTATTTAATAACCGAAAATTATAATGAGTGGTTAGATAACGACGGATATTTAAGATGTTTAGTAAATTATCCATATGCTAATGCTAAAGAAATAGAAAAGATTCGCGATGGCTTAATGTCAAAATATTATTTTTCTTTTACTTATATCGTTAAAACATTTTTAAAAAATTTAACATGGTCAGAATTTAAACGTGTTGTCCATTCCGGAACGGTTTATATTTGGTTTAGAATAAAAAAATTATTTAAGAGGGAAAAATGAAAAAACCAAAGTTAACATTTATTATTCCAATCTATAACGGTGAAAAGTATATTGAAAATTGCTTAAGCAATATATTTAGTCAAACGTTTCAGGAAACAGAAATAATATGTATTAATGATGGATCAACTGATGGCTCATTAGAGCTTTTAAAAAAGTATAAAACCAAAATAAGAATTATTGATCAAAATAATAGTGGTGTCTGGGTGGCTAGAAAAAACGGTATAAAGGTAGCAACCGGCAAATATATTTGTTTTATGGATTGTGATGATGAAATAGAAAAAAATTATGCCGAGGAACTATATAATACGATTGAAAAAAACAAATCAGACATGGCTGTTTGTGCCTTTCTAAGAGAAGATTTGGATAGTGGTAAAGTTCTTTCTGTAGAAATGACTAAATTTGAAAATAGTGTTATTGAATTAGATTCAAATGTTGATAAAGTGTCTTTAATAAATACTTCTTTGTGGAATAAAATATATAAAACAGAAAAATTAAAAAAACACAAAAATATTTCGTCTCCACCAAAAGTGGCTGAAGACGCAATGTTTCTATTACTACTTTATCCAAATATAAAAACCATTGCTTTTAATAAAAAACCTCTTTATCATTACAAGGTTCATAGTAAATCAGCAATGAGTAATTTTTCACAAAACGAAATAGATAAGATTAAAAGTGTCTTTAAAGAAATAAAAGAATATTATAATTCAATAAATGTTAATCAGTCACTTTTAGAACTTTTAAATTTAATAGCTTTTATTCAAATAGGAATAGCAGTTCCATCTAAGTTTTCCAGACTAAATAATACTGAATACAGAAAATTAATAAAAGACAACTATATTTTTTTAAATAAAGAATTTAAAAATTGGGCAAAATCTAAAGTTTTAAATTTTAATTATATATTTAAATCTAATTTTAAAACTTTAAAGCTTTATATATCAAAAGTATTTTATAAACTCGGATTATTGTTATTGATGTTAAAAATTTATAACTTTGTTATTCACAAATTAAAAATAGATATTAAGTGGTAATAAAGGAGGATAATTATGAATGTATTAGTAACTGGTTCTAAAGGATTTATAGGTAAGAACTTACTTATTCATTTAAGCCTTATTCCTGATGTTAAAATAATTGAATATGATATGGATGATAATTTTAGTAAAATAGAAGATAATATTAATAATATAGATTTTATATTTCATTTAGCGGGAGTTAATCGTCCTGATAATGTTGATGAGTTTTATAAAGGTAATACTGATTTAACTAAATCAATTATTGATTTATTAAATGATAAAAAGAAAACAATTCCTTTTGTTTATTCTTCTAGTACTCAAGCAGAATTAGACAATGATTATGGTAAGAGTAAACGCCAAGCCGAAGAGTATATATCTAGTAATTATAATAATGGGATTATATATCGTTTTCATAATGTATTTGGTAAATGGTGTCGACCTAATTATAATTCGGTTATAGCAACATTTTGTTATAATATTAGCCATAATTTAGAGATAAGTGTTAATGATCCAGATAAGGAATTAGAACTTATTTACATTGATGACATATGTGAAACACTTGTAAAACTATTGACAGATAATGACAACAAGAATAAAAAAGTAAATTATATTGAACCGAGATATAAGAAAACACTTGGTGAAATAGCAGACTTAATAAAATCATTTAAAGGTAATATGGAATCAATCTTTGTCCCAAAGACGGGAGATGCCTTTATTAAAAAGTTATTTGCTACTTATGTTAGTTATGTACCAATAGAAGAAATGGTAACAAGGACTGAGATGCATGTAGATGCTAGAGGAAGTTTTACGGAGTTAGTTAAAACTTTAGATAGTGGCCAATTTTCAGTATCTGTATCAGCACCAGGAGTATTTAGAGGGAATCATTATCATAATACTAAGATGGAAAGATTTATTGTTGTAAAAGGAAAAGCAAAAATAAGTTTTAGAAAAGTAGATGATAGTGAAAAGATCGACTTCGTTGTTAGTGGGGACGATATTAAAGTAATAACTATTCCAGTTGGATATACTCATAAAATTGAAAATATTGGTGATGATGATATGATTTTATGTTTATGGTGTAATGAATTATTAGATCATAATCATATGGATACATATCCAATGTATGTATAAGAAGCAATAGCTTCTTTTTTTATGTTTGCGGTGCCAAATTGGCACCGCAAACATAATAAAGCCTGGTTGAATAAGCATTTAAAGGTTCCAATTTGGAACCTTTAAATTAAAAAAGGAATTAACAAATTAAATGAGTATATATTAAACAAAGGAGAATATATGAATGATTTAATAACTGAGAAAAATATAAAAAGCATGATATATGAAATAAGAGGTAATAAGGTGATGCTAGATAGTGATTTAGCTAAACTATTTAAATGTGTCAATGGGACTAAAGATATAAATAAAGCTGTAAAAAGAAATATCGATAAATTTCCTGAAGGGTATTTTTATCAATTAAGCAAAACAGAATACAATAACTTGAGGTTCCAAATTGGAACCTCAAGTTTAAATAACTATGGTGGAATAAGATATTTACCATATGTCTTTACTGATAAAGGGATACTAATGTTAGCAACAATCTTAAGAACTCCAATAGCTATAAAAGTAAGTATTGATATTATTGAAACTTTTGTTAGAATGCGTAGTTTTATTGTTAACAATGAAGAAGTTTTTCGAAGATTAAGCGTTACTGAGAATAAAATAATCGAACATGATGGAAGATTAAAAGAAATTATGGATAAGTTACAAAATAAAGAATTTAAAGAAAAAGTCTTTTTTGATGGTGAATTTTATGATGCTTATAGTTTAATTGTTGATATTATAAAATCTAGTAATAAAGAAATTATTGTAATTGATAATTATATTGATAAAAGTATATTAGATTTATTAGTAAATAAGAATAACAATGTTAATGCTATAATTGTTTCTAAAAATAAAGAGATAAATAACGATATTAAGAAATTTAATAAACAGTATTCTAAAATCATTTATAAATACTTAAAAGAAGATCATGATAGATTTATAGTTATTGATAGAAATAAGTTATATCATATAGGAGCTTCTTTAAAAGATTTAGGTAGTAAATGGTTTGCGATAAGTTTAATCGAAGATAACACTTATTTAGAAATTATTTTAAGTAAAATAGACAGTTTATAATTAAACTTTCCTTTACTAAAAAATAAACTTATCTTATAATTAGATTGGTGATTAAATGAAAAAGGTATCAATATTTGTCTTACATTTAAATTATGGCGGGATCGAAAAGTGTGCTGTTTCTTTAGCAAATATCCTTTGTGAAAAGTATGATGTGGAAATAGTATCTACTTATCGTATTAACAAAGATCCCCATTTTGTAATTGATCCAAAAGTAAAAGTCAGATATTTAAGTGAAGATGAAAGCTCTAATAGGGAAGAATGGCTCCACCTATTTAAGCGCTTAAGATTCTTTAAATGCTTTAAAGAAGGTTTAAAAAGTCTTAGAGTCCTTAAAAATAAGTATGCCAAAAATGCAATTGCCATGCGTGAATGTGATAGTGATGTTATCATATCAACTAGAGTTTATCTTAATGAATTATTAGGTAAGTATGGTAATAAAAAAGCTTATAAGATTGGGTGGGAACATAATCATCACAGAAGAAAAGTAAGTAATGTTAATAAATTAGTTGCTTCAACCATTAATTTAGATAAAGTAGTCTTTGTTTCTAAAGAATTAACTACTTGGTATATAAGAGAATATAAAGTAAGAAGAATACCAGTAGAAGCAGTTTATATACCTAATTTTTTAGATGAAATACCTAAAGAAATAAGTAAACTTAATACGAATAATTTTATCTCTGTAGGAAGATTATCAAAAGAAAAGGGTTTCTTAGATTTAGTTAAAGTATTTAAAATTATGCATGATTTTAATTCTGATGTTCATTTAGATATTATTGGCGATGGACCTGAAAAAGAAAAGATTATAAAATTTATAAATGAGTATAAATTAGATAAAGTAATTACTTTACATGGTTATAAAGATAAAAATTATATTAATAAGATGTATCAAAAAAGTAGTATATACTTAAATACTTCATTTACCGAATCATTTGGGTTAGCTTTATTAGAAGCAATGAGCTATGGCCTTCCTTGTATATCATTTACTAGTGCTGAAGGAGCTAATGAATTAATTACGGAAGGATATAATGGCCACCTAATAAATAACCGTAGTATGGATGAAATGGCTAGGGTAGCATTAGAACTATTAAAAGATAAAGAAAAGCTCTCTATGATGAGTAAAAATGCCTTAGAAGTAGCTAAAAAGTATGATAAAGAAATAATTAAAACTGAATGGTTTAATTTAATTACAAAAAAATAACTAGGAATAGTTATTTTTTGTTATAATTAAAATGGTGATAGTATGAACTACAATGAATTAGCAAAGTTTGAGTATAAGGGTAAAACATATGTTTATTATACTTTGCCTGATAAACCCAAAAACTTATTGTATGGTTATTTAGAAAATAATGAAATAAAGTTAGTTGTAGATCCTGATGATATTGCTATTATGCAAGAAGCTTATAAAAAGATTTTCATTTCTAATAATTCAAGTAATCACGTTAAACTTGGAACAACTATACATAATGGTAAATTATTTCAAATAATGTATGATAAAGCATCAGAATTGAAGTTTTTCTATGAAATGAAAGCTGGCCAATATCTATTGCCTAGCGAAAATGAGGCTAAAGAGCTTTTTGAGATTTTTAATATTTCCAATCCTTACACAAAATATGCTGATAAATCTGATTTTTCATATGTAGCAAACGATAAAAGAGGCATTAATAATCCTAATTCCACAAAAGGCAATAAAAAAAACAAATTATTAAAAAAGATTATTGGTTTTGTTGGTGGAGTAATAGCCGTTACATTTATTGCTGGTGGACTTTTATTTGACGAATACATAGCTCCCGCATATCCTAACTCTGCGATTGTTTCGACTATTGTAAAATTAAAAGAAGGCAGTTTTTCAGAAACAAGATTAACTGAAGCCATAAAGAGCAACCCAAATTTAAATGATAAAGAAAAAGAGATTTTTTATGCTAAGATTCCCATTTTACAAAAATATCAAAAATATGTTAACTTCAGGCATGTAGAAAATAAATTTAAAACAGTTTCTATAAAATATATTGAAGGTAATGATCCAGAAAATCCTTGCATAGGAGCTTATTATTCGCGAGATGATAATCAAATAGTTGCTTATAATAGTACTTCTATTGATGATTGTGATTTATCTTACTTATCTCATGAAGCAAATCATTGTACTTCGGAGCCTCATGGGTCTCTTGGTAATAGTATGTATGAAGCAACCACTGAAGGAATATCATTTGAGCAAGAGTATAGTCCTTATTTTGCTTATTATCAAGAATGTCTATATGAAAGAATATTAATGCAAATAATCGGATCAGAAGTCTTCGCTGCTGATCACTATTCTGGCGATGAGTCATATATTACAAAAGCTTTACAAAGGGTTATCCCTGATGAAGAAATGGCCATCCAATTATTACATGAAATGGATTCGATCAATTCTAATAATTTTCAATTATATAATAAAGTAGACTTTAACGATCCAGCTTCTCAACCAATTATTGATGAATTACAAACCAATATAGCTGAAAGTAGTAAAATAGTATTAAAGCTTCTTGATGAATACTTTACCGCAGCTAAAGGTTATCACATGGGTTATGACGCAATTGTTTTATCCTATGTAAAAGCTTTGGGGAAATCTAACGAGCCTATATATGTTTTTTCTGATGACCCGAGCATAAGCGATGCTGAAATAATTGATTCTATGCCCAAAGTAGGTTATTTTGTTGATACATATATTCAAAAATATCCGACAGCAAGTTTAAAGGTTACTTGCTATATTGATTATATGCCACAAGAATTTACCGGTGGGGTTATGCCAAAAATTCCTCAAATAGTTGACATGCCAATTAATGATAGTAATAGGGAATTAGCACTAATAGCTGATGGATTTGCGATAACAATGCCATCAGAAAGTATTTCTGATACTAAGATGAGTTTTGGTAGTGGTCTGCAAAAAGGCCTTACAGAAGTTATTAATGAGGAAGAAAATTATAAAGAAGCTAGGGAGTTTAATAATTATAAAGAACAAGCAACTTATGTTAAGATTCTTTGTGAATTAATTGGTGTTGAACCATTTGAAAGATATTTGGCTAATGGTGATATAAATGAAATAATAGATGCTTTATGTAATGTTATTCCAGATAGACAGGCAGCATTAGAGCTCATTGGTAAAATAGATGTTACTATGTCATATTATGAACAATTAGTAGATACTAGTAAACCTGCCGAGAGTAAAGTGGCAGAAATGGCTGGCGATATAGATGAGAATTTAACGGCCATTAGGGGAGAAATATATACTTCTTTGTATATTTACTTTAATAAAAAGGATCCAGACAATGGAATTAATGGTAATGTTATTGTTAACACTTATTATCGTGAATTAACCACTGAATTCTCATTTGAATGCTCTGGGCATGTTTGGCCAGTTGCGTTTATAATGAGTTCCAATGAAATAATAAATGCTGGAAGTTATGAATCGGCTAGTGTTGTAAAGGCCTACTTTGATCCCGCATTTAAAGAAGAAAGCCCTGTGCCATATATAGAAATAAAATTTGAGGGCGATACATTAAATAGTCGATTTACTATAGATGAAAATGGTGAACCAGTTACTAGACCGAAAACTGAAATAATTTTTGTTGATGAGCATAATATTAGGATGGAACAAGTTTTAAATGGAACAGGGAATGCTTATTGTGAATATTTTGAAAGCAGCATAAAAAGAGGTTTGTAGAGGAAATCTAAAATGAAAAAAATATATACGGGGACAATCTTAATTGGTTTAATAATTATCTTAATAGACCAGATATCTAAAGGGCTAATTGATAAATATATTGAGCTAGGTGAAAGTGTTAAAGTAATACCTAAGCTATTTTATCTAACTAATGTTAATAATACTGGAGCTGCTTGGGGAATACTTCCTGGTAGAACTGATTTATTAATAATTTTAACAGTGGTTGTTATTATCATTTTATTTCAATATATAAAATCATTTAACAAAAACAATCGTAATATTATTGCTTTTGGCCTACTTTTTGGTGGTATCGTTGGGAACTTTATTGACAGGCTATTTGTTGGTTATGTTAAAGACTTTCTTGAGTTAGATATTTTTAACTTTAATTTTCCAATTTTTAATATAAGTGACATATGTATTGTAATTGGTGCTACACTATTAATAGTGGCAATTATTTGTGGGGAGGATAACAATGGAAGTAAAAGTAAAAAACCTGGCAGGAAAAGTAAGACTAGATAAATATTTATCTGAAGAAACTGCTTATAGTAGAGCGTTAATAACCAAGATGATTCATAATCATCATATTTTGGTTAATGGGAAAGAAGAAAGAGGTAGTTATTTAGTTAATGAAGATGACCTAATTTTATTAACACCTTTTAAAGAAGAAAATAATTTAGAAGGTACTAATATACCGCTTGATATAATTTATGAAGATGATCATTTAATGGTTATTAATAAACAAAGTGGTTTAGTAGTTCATCCTGGAAACGGTAATAAGAATAATACTTTAGTTAATGCTTTAATTTATCGTGGTGAACATTTATCTAGTAAAGATGATCTTCGTCCTGGAATAGTTCATCGTATTGATAAAGATACTTCAGGATTGATGTTAGTCGCTAAAGATAATCAAACGCATGAAATATTAGCTGATGATTTTAAACATAAAAGAATTAAAAGAGAATATATAGCTTTATTAGACGGGGTGTTTCCTAACTCTGGAGCAACAATTGATGCCCCAATAGGAAGAGATTCTAAGGAAAGAAAAATGATGACAATTAAAGGTGATGGCAAAAAGGCCATTACTCATTTAACTGTTTTAAAAAAATATTCGAATAATACTTTAGTATCACTTGTTTTAGATACAGGAAGAACACATCAAATAAGGGTTCATATGAAATATATTGGTTATCCAGTTCATAATGATCCAGTTTATGGCATAAGGAAAAGTGATAACTTCGGTCAATTTTTACACTCTGCGAAGATTACTTTCTTACACCCAGTAACTGGGGAGCAAATGACTTTTGAAGCTCCTTTACCTAAAGAGTTTCAAGCATACTTAAATACTTTAGAGGCGTAAAGGCCTCTTTACTTAACTTTAAAAAACAGCTATAATAAAAAGACGCAAAGGAGATATATATGAGTACAGTTGTAATTAACAAAAAAGATGAAATAGTCATGAAATTAGTTCATTACTTTGTGACTAAAGAAAATTACACCCCAATCGTTGTAACGGGTGCTAAAGATGAAGTGTGGTTAGAAAATCAAAATGGTCCATATCGAATTATTAGGATTAATTCTAATTATATTCATAATGATGAGCAATTTGATTTTGATTTATTTAAAATGAAAAGTATTATTAAACAAATAAAAAAGAAAACCATTTCTTTTAAAGTACCAACTTTAAATATCTTATTAGATATAAATGATAATGTTAAAATAGTAAAAGAAAATAATATTGAACCATTAAAATTAGAAATTAATAAAGATATTAGTCATAATAAGAAACTAAAAGATATTTTTCCTAATATAACTAAAGAATTAATTGATGCAAAAGATAATTTAGAACTAGTAATGAATGTTACTAAAGATATTAATAAGAAGACTGCTAAAGAAAATAAAGTCTTTGAACAAATCTTTAGTCCTAAAAAAATAATTGTTACTAAAGTATTAATTTTAATAAATATTCTTGCTTTCATTGCGATGTATATACTTGGTAAAGGTAGTACTGATACAAATACTTTACTTAGTTTTGGTGCCAATTATGGCCCTTTAGTAAAAACTGGTGAAGTATATCGTTTACTTACATCAGCGTTCTTACATATCGGGATAGTTCATTTACTTTTTAATATGTATGCTTTATATATTATTGGGAGCCAATTAGAAAACTTCTTAGGAAAATGGAAATTTTTAATTGTTTACTTAGTTAGTGCTATTACTGGTGGTATGCTATCTATTGTCTTTTCATCTAGTATCAGCGCTGGAGCTAGTGGAGCAATCTTTGGGTTACTCGGTAGTCTACTTTATTTTGGTTATCACTATCGTGTTTATTTAGGGAACGTTTTAATAAAACAAATTATTCCTTTAATTATTTTAAATATTGCGATGGGCTTTTTACTACCAGGCGTTGATAATGCGGCACATATCGGTGGTTTAGTTGGTGGACTATTAATAACCATGACTTTAGGAGTAAATGAAAAATCCACTAAAATAGAAAAGATTAATGGCTTAATCGTCTTAATTTTATATATCGCTTTTATGAGTTTTATGATTTTCTTTAAATAAAAAAGTTCTAGATATTCTCTAGAACTATTTCTTTGTCAGAAAAATGAATTTTATCGTGGCCAATGATTTGATAGTCTTCATGGCCTTTACCTAAAATAAGTAAGATATCATTTTCTTTTAATAAACTAATACCTTTTTTAATAGCTTCTTTACGATTAAAGATAACTTCGTAGTTGTCTTTTTTTACGCCTGCTAAGATATCATTCATAATTTGTTTTTCATCTTCAGTACGAGGATTATCATTAGTTAAGATAACATAATCAGAGTGAAGAGTAGCTAAGTTACCCATAATTGGTCGTTTTGTTCTATCTCTATCTCCGCCGCAACCTAAAATGGTATATATTTTACCTTTTTTATACTCTTTAGCACTATTAATAACATTTTCTACGGCATCAGGAGTATGTGCATAATCAACAAAGATGCTATTAGTATTAAACTTAATCATATCCATTCTACCTGGTGGTGGAGTTAATTTATCATTTAATTTTAATATCTTTTCAATCTTAAAACCTAGATTATGAACTAAAAGTAGAGCTGTTAAATAATTATAAACATTATATCTTCCGACTAAGTTAATGGTTGGGTGATAGGTCTTGTTTTTATAAGTAAAACTAAACTTGGTATCTAAGTTAGTCAAATGAATATCAAAGATTTTTAAATCATTATCATTACTACCTAAAGTAATATTATGATTTTTATCTACTAAGAAGTTTTCATAATGTGGATCATCAGCATTAATGACTGCAATCTTTTTACCTCTTGTTTTATTAAATAAGATTTTTTTTGCCGCCATATAGTTTTCTAAAGTCTTGTGATAATCTAAATGATCTTGAGTGAGATTAGTAAAAGCCACTTCATCAAACTCTAAGCCATAGACACGATTCATATCTAAGGCATGACTACTTACTTCCATAACCATGTATTTACATTTGTTCTCTTTGGCTTCTAAAAACATTGAGTAGAGTAGATCAATATCAGGAGTAGTATTATTAAGTAATCTTTTTTCATCGCCATAATAAAAACCAATGGTTCCAATATAACCACATTTCTTTTTTAAGAGTTTTAGCATTTGAAAAACTAAGTAACAAGTAGTGGTTTTACCATTAGTACCAGTAACACCAATTAACCTCATGTTTTTAAATTTTGAATAATAGTTTTTATATAAATAGTTATTTAAATATTCTCTCGTGTTAGGAACTATTTCTGTTTTAACTTCATAATCACCTTTTTCGGCAATAATTTTTTTCGCCCCATTTTTTATCGCATCAGGGATAAAGTCATGGCCATCTCTTTCGACATTAGGAATAGCAATAAAAGTATCGCCATCAGAAACTTTTCTTGAATCAGTTTTTAATTTTATTTCCATCTTTATATCCTCCAATACTATTATATAATAAAAAAAGTACTTTTTTAAGTACTTTATAATTTTCTATACAAACCAATTGCTTTACCAAGGATTTGGACATCCGGTAGGATAATCGGTGCCATTGTATCATTTTCTGGTTGTAAGCGGATATAATCTTTTTCTTTATAGAAGGTTTTTAAGGTAACTTCATTATTCTCATTCATAGCAACAACAACATCTCCATTACGAGCTTGTTTTTGTTTTTGCACAATGACAATATCACCATCATATATCCCTTTATTAATCATACTTTCACCACTAACTTCTAAAGTAAAGACTGATTCTTTATTAGGAATTAAGTTAGCTGGTAGTGAGAAAAACTCAAAAGGTCTTTCAATTGCTTCAATTGGGTTCCCTGCGGTAATTTTACCTAAAAGTGGCACCTTTACTAAATCTGAATCATTAGCTGCATATTCATTTTCAACTAAAACTTCAATCGTTCTAAATTTAGCATCAGTTTTTCTAATACAACCAGCTTTTTCCAATTTTGTTAAATGAGTATGAACAGTAGCAGGGGAACTAAGCCCAAGTCCGGCGCCGATTTCTCTTACTGAAGGTGGATAACCATTTTCAACAACAAACTTTTTTATAAAAGTTAATACTTTATCTTGTTTACAAGTTATTTTTTCCATTATATCTTGCCTCCAAATATATCTTAGCATAAAAAAGTGTCAAAAGTCAAACAAATGTTTTCTTTTTCTCTTGACACGAACAAATGTATTATATATAATGATGTTGAAAGGCGGGATAGAAATGAAACGCATAATCTTAAAGAATAAAGGAGTCATTGCATTTTATATGTTAGTAATTGCTTTATCCTTAGGCTGCACTTACAGATTAAATAATCTAAATAATCATAAAGTTACTAATTATACTGTCGCTGAATATCAATTATCAGCAAATAAATAGTTAAGTAAAACTTTTTGTTGTATAATAATTAAGAGGTTTTTATGAAAAAACGAATATTAATTGTTTATGCAACATATGGCTCTGGACATTTAGCGGTTGCTAAATATATTGAAGATTATTTTAAAAAACAAAATCCAGATTTTGAAATTCTTGCTATCGACTTATTAAAATATGCGATTCCTGTTATTGGGGAAATATCAAGAATAGTTAGTGATACAGTAGTACTTAAATTTCCGGCAATATGTGAGCTCCATTCCAAAATTCTTTATAATAAAATTACGAATTCATTATTTAATGTAAAAATTAATGTAAAGCTTTTTGATAGTAAGAAGCTAAAGAAGCTAATTACGGATTTTAATCCGGATATAACTATTTCGACTCATTTTTATGGGAGCAGTTTAATAGCAAAATACAATCAAGCTGGTTTAATAAACTCCAAACTAATAACAATAATTACTGATTATAAAGCTCATGAATTATGGCTTAAAAATTATAAAAGTGAAAATGCAATTATTGTTCCTTGTAAAGAAGCTAAAAGACATTTAATTAAAAATTGGCCCGAAGTTAATCAAAAGATGATTAAAAATTTTGGTATACCAATTTTTAATCGTATGGAAAACGAACTCAATTATGAGGAGTTATTAAAAAAGCATCACATTAAAAATGATTTACCGATTATTACTTTTTTTGGAGGGAGTTCTTATGCTACTTCCAATAGTTACCAATATTTTCGCAAACTGGTTAAAAGCAATGTTAAAGCGCATATCTTTTTTGTTGCTGGAAATGCTACGGGTTTACAAGAAAAAGCTCTAAAATTAGTTGAAAAATATCAAGCTAAAAATATTAAGGTATTGGGTTATATAACTAATGTTCCTGAATATATGACTATAAGTGATTTTATTATTACTAAACCAGGTGGTATTCTTATTAATGAATGTATTTATTTTGGTAAACCAATGCTACTTATCAATGGTGGCGGTGGCCAAGAAAAAGATAATTATAAATATTTAGTTAAAAAAGGTTTTGCTGTAAGAGCTAGCAATACTTTTGCTTTTGCTAAATATTTAGATCATCTAACTACTAATAAAGAAATATTAGAAATGATGAAAAATAATGTCTTAAACTATGAAAATAAAGAAGCAATTATAAAATTATATAATCTTGTACAAAAATTATTAAAAAAATCATAATTTTTGGTATAATAAGATAAGAATAGGAATGTGGTTATCGTGTTTGGGAAAGATGATTTAGTCATTGCTAATATAAAAGCTTTAGCTTTAGATATGATAGATGAAGCTAAGAGTGGGCATCCGGGGATAGCTCTAAGTGCAGCACCGATTTTATATGCTTTGTATGCTAATCATATGAGAGTTTCAACAACTGATTATAAATGGCTTAATAGAGATCGTTTTATTATGTCAGCTGGTCACGGCTCAGCTTTATTATATGCCACCTTACACATGGCTGGATATGAAATTCCTTTAGAAGAATTAAAAAGATTTCGTAAAATTGATTCTAAAACTCCTGGTCATCCAGAGTTTGGTTTAACACCTGGAGTTGATATGACAACTGGTCCTTTGGGACAAGGTTTTGCTTCGGCAGTAGGAATAGCTTTGGGAGAAAGATATTTAAGGAACCTTTCTAAGTCTTATTTAAAAGAAGAAAAATTAATTAATTATTTTACTTATGTACTATGTAGTGATGGCGATTTGATGGAAGGTGTCAGTTATGAGGCGGCTTCTTTTGCGGGTACCCAAAAACTTGGTAAATTAATTGTTTTATATGATTCTAATGATGTTTCTTTAGATGCCGAAACTAAAGTTACTTTTAATGATAACGTTTTAAAAAGATTTGAAGCCATGGGCTGGGATACTAGTTTGGTAAAAGATGGCGATAATGCCTATAGTATTAGTAGGGCTATTGATAAAGCAAAAGCTGTTTATGATAAACCATCAATTATCGAAATAAAAACCATTATTGGTAATGGCTCAATTAATGCTGGTAAAAATATTGTTCATGGTAAACCTTTAGAAAAAAGTGATATCAGTTTAATTAAAAATAAATTAGGCGTAAAAGATATTCCTTTTAATATCGATGAAGAAGCGAAAAGATATTTTAAAGATAAAATTAATGGTCGCACGAATAATGAATATACTAGTTGGGCCAGTTATTTTAATCAAGTGAACTCTTTAAATACTAATACAGCATTAATAAGTGATTTTTTAAACTATCTTGTTAAAGGAACAATAAATATTAACTTTAATGATTTAGGATTAACGGTTAGTCCAAACCATAAAGAGGAATTACGTAATTCTAATTATCGGGTCATGAATGCGTTTATTAAGAAAACGCCATTTGTGCTTGGTGGTAGTGCAGACCTATCTTCATCAACTAAAACTATTTTAATTGATGAAAGAGAAGAATTTAAAATTAATTCTTATGATAATCCATTAAGTAAAAATATTTTCTTTGGTGTAAGAGAACATGCCATGGGAGCTATTTTAAATGGTTTAGCTTTAGCTGGACTTAGACCTTTTGGCTCAACTTTCTTAGTTTTTTCTGATTATATGAAGCCAGCTATCAGAATGAGCGCTATCATGAATCTTCCGGTTACTTATATTTTTACTCATGATAGTATCAGTATTGGTGAAGATGGGCCAACTCATGAACCGGTAGAAGAATTAACAATGTTAAGAAGTATTCCTAATTTTAGAGTTTATCGCCCAGGAGATATTATTGAATTAGTTGGTTGTTGGGAGCAAATATTAAAAGATAAAAAACCATGTGCATTAGTAATTAGTAAAAATGAATTAGAATTAGTGCCAGGCACTAATCGTGAATATACTAAATATGGTGCTTATTTAGTAAAAAAAGAAACTGCTAAATTAGATGGTGTATTAATTGCCACTGGTAGTGAACTTAGAGTAGCTTCTTTAATTGCTAAAGATCTTGGTTTATTAAATTTAGATCTTAGAGTTGTAAGCATGCCTTGTATGGAAACATATAATATGGTTGATCCTAATTATCAAAAACTTTTATTACCAGAAAATGTTAAAACAATTGTTATTGAATCCGGAAGTAGTTATTCTTGGTATAAATTTGTTAAAGATCCAAAATATTTATTAAATATTAATGAGTTTGGTCATAGTGGTAAAAAAGATGAGGTTTTAAAGAAAATGAGTTATGACTACGAGGCCTTAAAAAATAAAGTTGAAAGATTATTAAGATAAATGTAAAATAAGCATTAAAACATTGACATATTTAAGGAATTATTGTAAATTTATAGCATAGAGAGAGGTTTTTATATGAAACAAATACTAAAAATTAAAAATATAATATTATCATTTATATTGGTTATAGGAGGTTTAGTCCTATTTGCACCTAAAGTAATGGCTGCAACATTAACAGTTTGTGCTAGTGGTTGTACTTATACAACTGTAGATGCAGCAATTGATGCAGCGGTAACAGGTGATACAATTACATTAGGTGCCGGAAGTTACGCTGGATTTACTAATGATGGTACGAAAAATATCACCATTACTAAAGCTGATGGTGTAACGGTATTACCAACCATTACTTCAGCAGTAACAATATCTAGTAGTGGAACAACAACAATAACAGGTTTAAATATTTCGGGAACAACGATTACAGCTAGTGCTGGAACGGTAACATTATTAAATAATAAATTAGCAACATTAACAGCGAGCGGAACAGCAGCTGTTGAAGCTAAAGGAAACTATTGGAATAGTGCGACACCAAACTTTAGTACAATTATTACTACTTCTGGTTCAGCAACAGTTAACTACACACCATACTATACAGTTGAATCAATGTTAGGATCAAATATTACTTCAATAGCTTTAAATACTGCTTCAAAAACAATTGAAGTTGGGGAAGCTTATAATGCGGATATTACTGTTACTTCAGTAGGAGCATATACAATTACTTGGGCATCATCAAATGGTACAGTAGCTAGTGTAAGTGAAACTGGTGTTATTACTGGTTTAGCGATTGGTGAGACAACAATAACCGGTACAACAACTTATGGTGATACTTTATCAATTGCGATTGAAGTAGTTGCCGAAGGATCAATAACTAATCCAGAAACCTCTTTAGAGTTATATATAATTGCCTTTGCGGCTTTAGTCATTATCGGTGGCTATATAGGAATTCAAAGTTATAAAAAAAGTAAAGAAATGATGTAAAATAAAATCACTTGACAAAATCAAGTGATTTTAAAAGATGGAGACTATTTAAATGAAGACTTATCAAATAATATTATGTTTAGTATTTATTGCTTTAACAGTCATTGGATATTTTTTTGATAAGAAAGAAGATGAGCCTTTAAAAGAAAAGATAACTTATTATCGTAAGCCAATTATGAGCATTCTTCTTCTTTCTTCGCTTTTACTATGTCTTTCATCGGGAGTAGTACTACTTTCTTGGGCTTATCAAAATGAAGAAAATGATGAGATTGTTAATGGCTTATTAAAAAACTCAGAAGTTGTGCAAAATGTTAAAGAAAAAGAAATGGCTTCTAATGATCCATCAAGTACTGAGGAATATGAGAAAACGAAAATTAATTTTGATTATTTAAAAGGCATAAATGCTGATACAGTAGCTTGGTTAGAAGTAGAAGATACTAATATAAACTATCCAGTTGTGCAAACAACTGATAATAAATACTATTTAAAACATTCTTATGAAAATGATAAAAACTCTAATGGTTGGATATTTGCTGACTATCGTAACTTAGTTGATGGTAGCGATTTAAATCTAATTATTTATGGTCATAATAGAATTAATGGTACAATGTTTGGTACTTTGAAAAAAGGAATAACCAAAAGTTGGGTTGATAGTAAAGATACCCACATAATTAAATTGGTTACTAAAGACTATATAATTCGTTATCAAATATTTTCTAGTTATACGATTAAAGAAGAAGGTTTTTATTTAAGAACTAGTTTTAAGTCTTTAGAATATGATAAATTTTTAGAGACTTTAGTAGCAAGAAGTAAATATAATTATAATACTCCTGTATCTAAAGAAGATAAGATTATTACGCTTTCGACGTGTTCACCAAATAATTCCAAAAGAATTGTTGTTCATGCGAAAATGATTAGTATAGTAAAACACAAATAAATATATTATAATATTAGTGAATGGAGTTGATAATATGGCATCATGGTTAAAAGATGTATTATTAATTTTAGTTGGTTTAGTACCAGGAGTAGTTTTAGGTTTTTTCATTGCGAGAATCTATATGAAAAAGTATTTAAAAGATAATCCACCAATTAATGAAAAGATGATAGAAGCTTTAATGTCTGGTATGGGTAGGAAGCCATCACAAAAACAAGTTAATCAAATGATGAAACAAATGAATAAGTTTAATTAAAGAAAGTGATTCAAATGCCTGATTTAAGAGAAGTAAAAGAATTTTTAAAAGATACATTTGCTTATATTATTGTTATTATTTTAACAATGTTAGTTTTTATTTATGTCTTTTCTTTTCAACAAGTTATTGGCAACTCAATGTCACCAGTATTAAATGATGGCGATGTGGCTTTTCTTTCCAAAATTACTTATCGCATTAGTAGAGTTAAAAGAAATGATGTAATAGCTTTAAAAACTGCTGATGGTAAGGTTTATGTTAAAAGAGTTATTGGTTTACCTGGTGAAAGTATTAGTTATATGGATAATACTTTATATATTAATAATGAACCTTTTACTGAAAAATTTCTTGATGAAGAAGTCAATACTAATAACTTTATGTTTGAAGATATTTGTTCTAAAGAAGATTGCCCTAATGGCGTAATTCCTTCTAATATGTACTTAGTTTTAGGTGATAATAGAGAAGATTCTTTAGATAGTAGAGATTCATCACTGGGTTTAGTACCTAAAGATAATATTATTGGTAAATCTTTAATTAGAATCTGGCCTTTAAATAAAATTAGTAAAACTTAACGCTTTAGATAGCGTTTTTTTATTTTGTTTAAATTGCTATTGACTTTATGGTTTACTATAATGTTAATATAAGATTGTGAGGTGATAATGTGTTTCAAATTAAAGAGTTTTCTAAAGTTAGTGGTTTATCAATGCAAACTTTAAGATACTATGATGCAATAAATATTTTAAAACCGAAGTCGACGGGTATTTATAATAATTATCGCTATTATAGTGAAGAAGAACTCTTGAGAATAAAAGCTATTAATAAATTAAAAAGAATGGGGTTTAAATTGGCAGAAATTAAAATTATTGTTAATAATTTAGATAAAAACCAATTTTTAAAAAGAAAGAAAGCCTTAGAAAAAGATATTTATAATAGCCAAAAAGCTTTAAAAGAAATCAAAACCATTATTAATAATTTAAATAAAAAAGTAATTGATAAAAACACTACATTATTAAATCTCATAATTAATGAAGAAAGGGTGAAAAATATGGAAATAAAATATTCAGAGATGAAAGATAAATTAATGAAAGCTTACGATTTATATAAAGATAAAAAGACTCAAGATTGTTATCAAATATTAGAAGAAATAAAAAATGTAATATTTAATAGTGACTCTGAAGAGAATTCTTTTTGGGATGATGCATCTGGAAGTGTTTTTACTTCTATAGCATTAGAACTAATTAGAAATAATGAAAAATCTGAAGTTAATTTTACTAACATTAGTAATTTTAAAGTAAAAGATGAATATTATTTTGAAAAAGTTAAAGAATATGCTGAAAAATTAAATAAAGAAAGTTATTCTTATTTAGGTTTAAAAACAATTATAACTTCACCAGTTGAAACAAGTTCATCTATTATGGCTATGTTTACTTATAAACTAAGACCATATGTTATCAAAGAGCTATAATAATTATCGATCTTAAAAGATCGATTTTTTTATGTTTAAAAAAGCCAATTTTTTATTTTTGTCAAGCAGAAAATAATTTTTATATGTAAAATAATTGCAAAATGAAAATTGTTGTGATACGATTTATTTATAGAAATTTATCTAATTTTGGGGAAGGTGGGTTAAATTATGAGATTTAACAAAAAAAGAATTATAGCTATTCTTGTCTTTTTACTTTTAAGTTTCTTTATGATTACTTTTGGTAATCCTTTAGAAAATAAAGCAATTATCACAAGAAACGTCAAATTTATTGATAGCTATGATGAAAAATTGCTTGCAGAAAAAAAAGTCGAACTGGGGAAGGCAGTTACAGCTCCGACGGTGCCAAAGCACAAAGATTTGGTTTTTATTAATTGGTATATAAAAGGAACAGATACAGTTGCTAACTTAGATAAAATACTAACTAATTCAACTTTTGTGACTAGATACGCTGATGATAAAAATAATAATGGCATAGATGATAAAATCGATAAATATTATACTGTTAAGTTTGTTGATGGGTTAAATAGTAATGTTTTAAAAACCCAAAAAGTCTTAATTGGTTTAAATGCTAGTGCACCAGTTGTTCCAACTCATGAAGGCTATACTTTTGGTGCTTGGGATACTAATTTTACTAATGTTAAAAAGAATTTAACAGTAACAGGATCATATAATATTAATAGCTATGATCTAACGATTAATTATAATTATACTAAAGATAATAGTAAAGCAGCTACTTCATATACAAATTCACATAATTATAATACTAATTATAGTGTTACATCGCCATTAATCGCTGGATATACTGCTAATAAATTAGTTGTAAATGGCACTATGCCAGCAGCTAGCGTATCATTAGAAGTATTATATACTGCAAATAAAGATACAACTTATAAAGTTGAACATTATAAAGAAGCATTAGATGCTACTTATATTCTTAGTCAAACGGATAACATGGTAGGTACTACTGATACTTTAACAAATGCTGTTGCTGAAACCTATACTGGTTTTACAGTTAAAGCTTTTGATCAATTAAATATTAATGGTAATGGATCTACAGTTGTTAAAATATATTATGCAAGAAATATATATACTCTAACTTATAAAGTAGATGGGGCTTTATATGATTCATTTAATATGAAATATGAAGAAGTAATTACCCCATTAGTTAATCCAACTAAAGTTGGTTATACATTTAGTGGTTGGAGTACTATTCCAGCTAAAATGCCTGCTAGTAATGTAGAAATAAATGGTGCATTTAAAGTAAATAAATATTGTCTAACAATTATTTACATTAATGAGAATGGTCTTCCAATAAGACTTCCATATATGAACAGTGTTAACTACGGATCTAGCTATAGTGTAACAAGTCCTACTATTATTGGTTATACAGTGGATAAACCAGTAGTAAGTGGAATAATGCCTGCTAGCGATAAAACCATATTTGTTACATACAAAGCAAATAGAAATACGCCATATAAAATAAATTATTATAAAAACGGTGTGTTATTTGAAACAGAAAATAAAACTGGAACAACCGATTCAATTGTTTCAATATTACCTGATTTAAATAAATATACTGGGTATTACTATGATATTCTAAAACCAAATTGGTTATTAGATACTATTCATGGTGATGGCTCTACAGTATTGAAAGTATATTATAAAACATATTATTATAGTTTAAACTATAATTCAAATAAACCTTCTGGAATAGTTGGTGCTTCATTAACTCCATGGGGTAGAAGCTATACAGTTGAAGACGAATTTAATATTACAGCTACAATGTCTAGCACATCACATAACTTCTTAGGTTGGTATGCTAACTCTGCTGGTACAGGAAGTGCTATTACTAAGATAGAACAAGGATCAACTGGTAATAAAACATTGTATGCTAAATGGGATATTAAAAAATATACAGTTACTTTTGAAGAAGGAGAACATGGTTCGTTAAGTGGCACATCAACACCAAATGTTCCTTATAATTCTACTTTCGGTAGTATTGCTAAACCAGAGGTAACACCAGATGATGGCTATACATTCACTGGTTGGAGTATTACTGATAGTACTAAGATAACTGGCGCTGTCACAGCGACAGCTAAATATACAGCCAATACCAATACAGCTTATAAAGTAAAACATTATACCGAAAATTTAACTAGCGGTTATACTTTGATTGGTACAGATAATTTAACTGGAACAACTGATACTTTAACAGAGGCAGTAGCTAGAACATTAACTGGATTTACAGCTAAAGCTTTTGATCAAGCAAATATCGCTGGAAATGGCTCGACAGTTGTAGAAATACAATATTCAAGAAATGTTAATACTTTAACTTATAAAGTAGATGGTACTTTATATGATTCATTTAATATAAAGTATGAAGAAGTGATAACACCTTTAACAAAACCAACTAAAATAGGTTATACGTTTAGTGATTGGAGTACTATTCCAGCTAAAATGCCAGATAATGATGTTTTAGTAACTGGTACATTTACGATAAATAGCCATAACTTAACGATAAACTATAAATATAGTGATGGTGATGAAGCTTATACAGAGTATAGTGATTCATATAATTATAATACTGGTTATAGTATTACCTCACCAGTAATAGCTGGTTATACAGCTGATAAATTAGTAGTAAGTGGCACAATGCCAGATAATAACGTTACTGTAGATGTAACTTATACAGCTAATAAAGATACGGCTTATAAAGTAGAACACTATACTGAAAATCTAACTAGTGGGTATACACTAATTGGTACAGATAATTTAACTGGCACAACTGATACATTAACTAGTGCAGCTGCTAAAACATTAACTGGCTTTACAGCTAAAGCTTTTGATCAAGTAAATATCGCTGGTAATGGATTAATAGTTGTAAAAATATATTATGCAAGAAATATACATACTCTAACTTATAAGGTAGATGGATCTACATATGATTCATTTGATATGAAGTATGAAGAAGTGATAACACCTTTAACAAAACCAACTAAAATAGGTTATACGTTTAGTGATTGGAGTACTATTCCAGCTAAAATGCCAGATAATGATGTTTTAGTAACTGGTACATTTACGATAAATAGCCATAACTTAACGATAAACTATAAATATAGTGATGGTGATGAAGCTTATACAGAGTATAGTGATTCATATAATTATAATACTGGTTATAGTATTACCTCACCAGTAATAGCTGGTTATACAGCTGATAAATTAGTAGTAAGTGGCACAATGCCAGATAATAACGTTACTGTAGATGTAACTTATACAGCTAATAAAGATACGGCTTATAAAGTAGAACATTATCTCCAAAATATTGGTGATAATGATTATGCTCATGAAGCATCTTATGATGAAGATAAAACTGGTACAACCGATACTTTAACAGCTGCAACAGCTAGAACATTAACTGGTTTTACAGCTAAAGCTTTTGATCAAGCAAACATTAATGGCAATGGTGAAACTGTTATTAAGATTTACTATGATAGATTATCTTATAATTTAACATTTAATCCTGATAATGGCAGCGATCTTATGACTTCAACAGTAAAGTATGGTGCCACGATTTCAGCACCAAGTGTTACAAAAACAGGTTATACATTTGTTGATTGGACACCAAACGTTCCAGCAACAATGCCAGATTCAGATAGTACTTATAAAGCGACTTGGACGATAAATAGTCATAATTTAACAATAACTTATAAGTACAGTGATGGTGATGAAGCTCATGCTGAATATAGTAATACATACAATTATAATGTTGGTTATAGTGTAACATCACCAGTAATTGCTGGTTATACAGCAGATAAATTAGTAGTAAGCGGTACAATGCCAGATAATAATGTTACTGTTGATGTAACATATACTGCTAATAATGATACAGCTTATAAAGTAGAGCATTATCTACAAAATATTAGTGATAATGATTATACTCATGAAGCAACTTATGATGAAAATAAAGCTGGAACTACAGATACTTTAACGAATGCGATAGCTAAAACAGCATTAACTGGATTTACAGCTAAATCATTTGATCAAGCAAACATTGCTGGCAATGGTGGAACAGTTGTAAAAATATACTATGATAGGAACTCATATAACTTAGCTTATAAAGTTGATGGCGTAGAGGTTAAATCATCAAGTGTTAAATTTGATGCAACTATAACACCAGAAACAGCACCAACTAAAGAAGGTTATACATTTAGCGGTTGGAGTGCTATTCCAACTAAAATGCCAGCAGCTAGTGTGGAAGTAAACGGGTCATTTACAATAAACAGCCATAATTTAACAATAAATTATAAATATAGTAATGGAACTATAGCTTCAACTCAATACAGCGACGCATATAATTACAATTCAAGTTATAGTGTTTCATCACCATTAATTGCTGGTTATACAGCCGATAAATTAGTATTAAGTGGTACAATGCCAGATAACAACGTTACTGTTAATGTAACATATACTGCTAATGCTGATACGGCTTATAAAGTTGAACATTATACCGAAAACTTAATAAGTGGTTATACATTGGTTGATACTGAAAATAAAACTGGAACTACAGATACTTTAACAAATGCGGTAGCTAAAACATTAACTGGATTTACAGTTAAATCATTTAGCCAAGCAAATATTAATGGTGACGGTGGAACTGTTGTAAAAATATATTATGCCAGAAATATATATATCCTAACTTATAAAGTGGATGGTACTTTATATGATTCATTTGGTATAAAGTATGGTGAAGCATTAACACTAATAGATGAACCAACAAAAACAGGTTTTACATTTAGTGGATGGAGTTCTATACCAGCAACAATGCCAGATGATGATGTTTTAATAACTGGCACATTTACGATAAATAGTTACACGTTAACATTTGTTGATACAACTGGAACACCAATCTTAAGATATGTTGACTGGGGTGAAGACTTAACAGATATTCCGGCTGTGACACCAAAAACAGGTTATACTTGTGCTTGGGATGAAGATGACTTCACCAACATAACAAGTGATGATACAATTAATAATATTTGTAAGACTATACCTTATACTGTTACATATAACTATGAAGATGCTAATGTTGTTGATGAAACTCATATTAATTCATTAACAAATTATAATATTGAAACACCAGAGTACACTTTGGCAGCAGCAACTAGTACATCAGATAATTTCTTAGGTTGGTTTACTGAAGCTACTGGTGGTACAGAAGTTACTAAACTAGCTGGTGGCAGAACTGGTAATGTAGTTTTATATGCTCATTGGACTAAGAAAGCCTACACAGTAAACTTTAACAGTATGGGTGGTAGTTCAGTATCTCAATTAACAGATGTCTTATACGATAATACAATTACCAAACCAACTGACCCAAATAAAAATGGTTTTGTCTTTGAAGATTGGTATAAAGAAGAAGTATTAGCTAGTAAATGGGTATTTGCTACTGATACTGTAAAAGCAAACTTAACTTTATATGCTAATTGGTTAGAAATATATGATTTAATCTTTAATATGAATTCTAGTGGTGTGGTTGGACCAATTACTCCATCTAATCCTAGTACTTATTTAATTACTGATACCAAAACCTTTACTGATGCTTCTAGTACATCACATAATTTCTTAGGTTGGTTTACAGCATTAGATAATACTGGTGTAAAAGTTACTGGTATTACAGCTGGCACAACTGGCGATAAAACTTATTATGCGAAATGGGATATTAAAAAATCTAATCTAACAGTAAATCCTAATGGTGGCTCTTGGAGTGGTACAACACCACAAACATTAGATTATGGTGAATCATTAACAATAAGTGATCCAACAAGAGATGGCTATACATTTGATGGTTGGACTAAAACTGATAACGACTCGATTTTGCAAGATAATGTTCCAGATGCTTTAAATAGTAAATTTACAATGGGTAGTAGTAATACAACATTAACAGCTAATTGGCTAGTTAGAACAGATTTATCTTATACTATTCGTTATATGATTAATGGTACAACAACTGAAATTAAACCAGCAATAGTTATAGCTAATAAAACTTTTGGTGAAACTTATGCTGAAACAGCACCAGTAATACCTGGTTATGAAAAACTTGATACAACTAAAGATGTTACTATAACAACTGGAACAAACGAAATAATCTTCTATTATAAAACAATAGCTGTTATAAGTGCTTCAATGACATCAACAGCTAGTAGTGGTAGTAGTACAGTAGAATATAATGATCAAATAACTTATACTTTAACTATAACTAATACAGGTACTGGTTCAGGCTTAATAAATGCTAAAGATTTAGTATTGTTAGGGGACCTAGATAAAGAACTAATTGATACAGGGTTATCTGCTAGCGAAATAGCTGATCGTAATCTATTATTAAGTACTTTAGGATTATCTAAAACAATAGCTGTTGGAGAAACCTATACTTTAGTATTTAAAGCTAAAGTAATTGGTAATGCTGGTAGTATAATTACTAATCAATTAACCTATATTATTAATAGTGAACCAGAAATAACTGGAGTATTAAAAACATATAATATTGAAAAAACCGTTTCATTAGTTAGAATTACTGAATCAGGCGCCAATATCGTTTTAACTCTTGATACTTCAGGAAGTATGGAAGGATCAAGACTTAATAGTATGAAAACAGCCGCTAAAAGTTTTATTGATTTACAAGATTTATCAAAAAGTAATATTTGCATAATTCGTTTTAGTACTAGTGCTGAAAAAATAGTTTGTTCTAATGAAATAGGCGGAAATGTAAATAGCAAGAAAAATCAATTAAAGAATGCAATAAATAATTTGAGCGCTAGTGGTTGGACTTCTTATTCTAGTGGGCTTGCTAAATCTGAGGAATATATCAATAATTTAAAAAGTGCTTATCTAACAAATACCAATCATTTAGTTTTCTTAAGTGATGGTGATCCAATAATTGATAGTAGTTGGGGCGGTAGTTATATTTATGATACAGGCTACTCAGAGATAGCAGACAGAATAAAAGCCAATAATATAACAATATATACAATAGGTTTTGAAACAACTAACAGTGCTGATACAATTTTAGGAGCTTTAGCATCAAGTGGTAAATATTATAAAGCTGCTACAACTGATTTAAATAGTGTATTTGCTAATATTAGTGCTGATATTGAAATAAGTGGTTCAATAACAACAACTAGTGGATATGCTGATATTAATACGATATTAAGTGGCATGAATGTTAACAAAGAAGTTACAATTGTGGTAAATGGAACTGGAACATCATATACCAATTATGCTGCAGCTAAAGCTGCTGGGTTTATAACTACTGATAATCGTCTTAATGTAACAGCCTTTAATCCATCTGATGTAATTAAATTTAAGTATTATGCTAATTAAAACTAAAAAGATATACAGATAAGTATATCTTTTTAACTTAATTAATACCCGTTTACAATTATCTGTAACTTCGATATAATAATAATATGGAGTGATGTTATATGGCTTATATTAAGTATAAGGAAATTACGAAATACTTTTATTTTTCTAGGTATTTAAATAAAATAGAAATACCTAAGTATGTTAATGACTATGTGTTTGAGGATGAAACTGTTTTAGCTACTTATAAAACCCTTAGAGATCATGGCATATTTACTGATAAGAAGATGGTTTTATTTGATACTAAGGTATCATTTGATAATACTAAAGAAGTCTTTACAATTCCATATTTAACAATCTCATCGGCATCAATTACATTTAAACCTCATGGCGCCGAGATGTCCCTTTTCTTAGAAAGTGGTTATCCACTCCGACTTAAATTTGTTAAAATGGGCGATGCTGATAAAGCAAGACTTAGAGTTTTATATAACGTTATTCAAAGAAATATAACAAAGCAACCACTTAATAAAGAAGAAATAAATAAGTTGGTTGAGAATAAATTTAATTTTAATTAGGAGGATTTATGAAAGAAGAAGAAGTAAAAAAATTAGTAAAACAAGAAAAGAAAAATAATAAAGCCGATGGCGAAAGAACATTGTTGGGTAAAATAGTTAATATAGTTTTATGGGTCATTGTTTTAGGCTGGATGGCTGTATGTGTTGTGGACTTTTTAAAAGTTCAAAATGAAAAAGAACCAATCTTTTGCTTAACCAAAAAAACAGTTAAGTATGACGATGGTAATGTTAGAGTATGTACTGGACTTGGTTACAAAGTTTATAATTATGATCGTGATTGCTTTAAAGCTTTACAATATGGACCATTCTGGACAAAAGATGCTAGCTTAGAAAACGATCGATGCGAATAAGTCTTCAATGAAGACTTTTTTTTTGGCTCTTTATATGTTAATATTACTATGATAGGAAATTAAATATGATAAAGAGAAGTTTTGTTCTAGGATACTCTGATATAAGCGAAAAAAACTTGAGTGTCTTATTATTCAAATTAGAAGGCTTATATACATTTAAAGAAATTGAAATGAAAAACTTAATTTCTTCTTTTATTTATGTTGATATCTTTATTACGGGGAAGAAATTAAATACAAAGATTAATGACTTTTTAGAAAACATTAATGTTAAAGTATATGATTTTAATTTATATAAAGATAATATTGATGATTTAATTCATGATATAAATGTTTATTTAATTAATAAGAAAAATTCTGATGAAAGTGTTACTAATGCTTTAAAACTATTAGATGAAACATTTAAAAGAGGTAGCTTAAATTATTATGAATTATCTCATAGTATTAGAGTAGGCAATGAAGCTAAAAGATTTGCTAAATATTTAGGATTTCCTAAAAAATATGTTCAAAATTTATTTTTATATGGACTTTTACATGATATTGGTAAAGCTGGGATACCCAATAAAATATTAAATAAAAAAGGTAAATTAAATGACTTTGAATTTGAAACGATTAAAGCTCATCCAGTCATAGGTAGTTATTTAGTACCAAAAAATATGGCTATTATTGTTAAAGAACACCATGAAAGATATGATGGTAGTGGTTATCCTAGTGGTTTAAAGAAAAACGAAATCAATTATGAAGCAAGGATGCTTGCGATTATTGATTCTTATGATACGATGGTAACGAAAAGAAGTTATAAAGCTAAGGTTGAAAAAGAAAATGCTTTAAATGAACTATTACAGTGTATTACACCAGTAAAAGATGGTGGTAAAGGTATTAAATATGATCCTTCTTTAACTTTAGAATTTATCAAGAGTAAGCTTTGTAAATAAATACTTGATTATGAAAATTAATTATGATATCCTATTTGTAGAATAAAGGCGGTGAAAGAAAAGTGGAATTTTTAAATACCTTATATGAGAGTGAATATTTTATATATATAGTTGGTGGAGCAATTGGGGTTTTATTAATTTTATTTTTAGTTATTTTATTATCAGGAAAGAAAAAAGATAAAGTAAAAGAAGAACCAAAAATAGAACAAGAACTTCCAGTTATGGAAAAATCAGTTATAGCTGATACAGTACCAGTAAAAGATGCTTCTTTAGATGTAACTAAAGAATTTAAACCCGAAGATTTAGCAGTTTTACAAACTAAAATGGCTGAACCAGTTCAAGAAGTGGTACCAGTTATGCCATTGGTTGAAGAGGATGATGAAGAAATGCTTGCATCAATTGAACCAGTAACTCCTCCGATGGACTCATTAATTGCTCCGGAACCAAAAACAACGGTTTTAGATAATCAATTTAGTTCGGTGTTTGTTGATAGGCCAGTAGAAATGGAAGAAGTTAAAACTGTAAACCCAGAAACTTTAATTAATAGGACTCCAGAAGAGAAGATAACTTTTAAAGTTACAGAAGATACGGAGTTACCAAAATTAAATAACGAGAATAAAGAACTTTGATGTTCTTTTTTTTTATGATATAATTTTTATGGTGAATGATATGGCAAAATATGATGAGAGCTCAATAAAAATATTAGAAGGTTTAGATGCAGTCAGAAAAAGACCAGGAATGTACATTGGTTCAACTGATAAAAGAGGTATGCATCATTTAGTATGGGAAATAGTTGATAATGCAATTGATGAAGTAATAAATGGCTATGGTGATGAGATTAAAGTCACGATGCATAAAGATAACAGCATTACTGTTGAAGACCATGGTAGAGGGGTGCCAATTGGCATGCATGAAAGTGGTAGAACAACGCCAGAAGTTGTTTATACTATTTTACATGCTGGTGGCAAGTTTGAAGAAGGTGGCTATAAAGTATCAGGTGGACTTCATGGTGTAGGGGCCAGTGTTGTTAATGCCTTATCAAAATACATGGATGTTACTATCTATAAAGAAGGCCTTATATCAAATATTCGTTTTGCTGATGGTGGCAAAGTAGAAATACCTCTACATACCGTTGGTAAATCTAATAAAACGGGAACCACAGTAACTTTTTTACCTGATCCAATTATTTTTAAAAACACTAATTTTAGTTACACAACCATTTGTGAAAGAATGCAGGAAAGTGCGTTTCTTTTAAGTGGTTTAAAAGCAATCGTTATTGATGAAGAGGATAATAAAAAAGCGGAATTTGCTTATGAAGATGGTTTAATTGATTTTGTTAAGTATATGAATCAAGATAAGAATGTTTTGCATAAACCAGTTAGTTTTACTAGTGAAAAAAGCGGTATAGAAGTAAGTATTGCTTTAGAATATACTGACTCATATAATGAAGACATCATTTCTTTTGTTAATAATGTTAAAACCGTCGATGGTGGTACCCATGAAGTAGGATTCAAAACCGGTCTTACTAAGGCTTTTAATGATTATGCCAAGAATAACAATCTTTTTAAAAACAAAGATAGCTTATTTGAAGGTAGTGATGTTAGAGAAGGTTTAAGTGCTATTATAAGTTTGAGAATTAGAGAAGAAAAACTGCAATTTGAAGGTCAAACTAAAGGTAAACTTGGGACACCAGAAGCCCGTAGTATAACAGAATCTATTACTTATGAGAACTTAAAATTCTTTTTAGAAGAAAACCGTGAAACAGCATTAAATATTATTGAAAAAGTCCAAAAAAGTAAAATTGCTAGAGAAGCAGCTAGAAAAGCTCGTGAAGAAGCCCGTAGCGGCAAGTCTAAAAATAAACTAGAAAGAAATTTATCAGGTAAATTATCACCCGCTCAAAGTAAGAATCCAAAGATTAATGAATTATTCTTAGTTGAAGGAGACTCTGCTGGTGGAAGTGCTAAAGGTGGTAGAGATCGTAAATTCCAAGCTATTCTACCTTTACGTGGTAAAGTCATTAATACCGAAAAAGCCTCTGTTGATGACATATTAAAAAATGAAGAAATAAATACGATGATTCATACGATTGGCGCTGGTGTTGGTTCGAACTTTATGGTCGAAGATTCTAATTATGACAAGATTATTATCATGACTGATGCTGATGTTGATGGGGCTCATATTCAAATTTTATTATTAACATTTTTCTATCGTTATATGCGTGGTTTAATTGAAAAAGGCAAATTATTTATTGCTTTACCACCACTTTATAAAATTAGTTATGATAAAAAGCATTTTTATGCTTATACTGATGAAGAATTAGATATAATAAAAAATGAAAATGCTGGTAAATATAATATTCAAAGATACAAAGGGTTAGGTGAAATGAACGCTGACCAATTATGGGAAACAACAATGAACCCTGATACAAGAAGTTTAATTAGAGTTAATATCTCTGATGCTTCTTTAGCAGAAAAACGTGTTAATGTTTTAATGGGTGATAAAGTTGAACCAAGAAAAGAATGGATCGAAGAAAACGTTGAATTTACTTTAGAAGACGATTATCGTAATTAGGAGGTTTATATGCAAGATGTACTTAAAAAAATTCAAGATTATGCTTTAGAAGAAATTATGGGTGATCGCTTTGGTAAATATGCGAAAGAGATCATTCAAGATAGGGCGATACCTGATGTTAGAGATGGCTTAAAACCAGTTCAAAGAAGAATTTTGTATGCGATGTATAAAGCTAATAACAACCATGAAAAGGGTTATATTAAGTGTGCTGCTACTGTTGGAGATGTTTTAGGTAAATATCATCCACATGGTGATACATCAGTATATGATGCGATGGTAAGAATGAGTCAGTGGTGGAAACAAAATCATATATTAATTGATATTCATGGCAATAATGGTTCAATGGACGGTGACTCAGCAGCAGCTTATCGTTATACTGAAGCGAGACTATCTAAGATAAGTAGTGAATTATTAAAAGATTTAGAAAAAGATACAGTAGCGTGGGCACTTAATTTTGATGACCGTTTTTTAGAACCAATTGTTTTACCAGCTAAGTTTCCTAATCTACTTGTTAATGGAGCTAGCGGGATATCAGCTGGATATGCTACCAATATTCCACCACACAATTTAGGGGAAATAATTGATGCGACAGTAAAAAGAATAGAATCTCCTAACTCAAGACTAGAAACCATTTTAGAAATTGTTAAAGGACCAGACTTTCCGACTGGTGGAATTGTTGAAGGCAAAGAAGGCATTATTGAAGCTCTAAAAACTGGCCGTGGTAGAGTTATTGTCCGTAGTAAGATTGAATTTAAAAAAACCAGTGGTAAAGAACAAATTATTATTACAGAGATTCCTTTTGAAGTTAATAAAGCCAGTTTAGTTAATAAAATGGATGTTATTAGAATTGATAAGAAAATGGATGGTATTAGTGAAGTAAGAGATGAGACTGATCGTGAAGGTTTAAGAATCGCGATTGATTTAAAAAGTGGAGCTAATAAAGAAGTTGTTTTAAATTATTTACTTAAAAATACTGAGTTACAAATATCATACAATTATAATATGGTAGCAATTGTAAATAGAAGACCAATGACTTTAGGTATCTTAGAACTTTTAGATGCTTATATAGCTCATCAAAAAGAAGTAATTATAAAAAGAAGTGAATTTGATTTGGCGGCTTATAAAAAAGAACATCATATTATTGAAGGCTTGATTAAAGCGCTATCAATATTAGATGACGTTATTAAGACCATTAGAAGATCAAAAAACAAAATGGATGCTGAAGAAAACTTAGTAAAAGAATATGCTTTTACCATTGAACAAGCTAAAGCCATTGTTATATTACAATTATATAAATTAACTAACACAGATGTTTTAGAATTAGAAACTAAACTAGAACAATTAAAGCAATTTATTAAAGCTTTAGAAAGTATTCTAAATGATCCTGAGAAGTTAAAAGATGTTATGATGTATGAACTTAAAAAGATTAAAAAAGAATACTTTTTACCAAGAAAAACGATTATAAAAGACGAAATAACTGAGATTAAACTTGATACCAAAGATTTAATTATGAAAGAAAAAGTAGTAGTTGTAATTACTAATGATGGTTATTTAAAGAAAGTTAGTTTAAAATCATTTGCTAGTAATGAAGAAGAAACCGCTTTAAAAGCTGGTGACTATGTTTTAGACAAATATGAAACAACAACTTTAGATAACTTAGTCTTATTTACCTCTTTAGGCAATTATATTTATTTACCAGTTCATTTAATACCAGAAATAAAATGGAAAGAATTAGGTAAACATATTAGTAATATTGTAACTTTAAAAGATGGTGAAAAAATTATTAATAGTTTACTTCTTAAAAAAGAATTAAATAATATCATTATCTTTACTAAAAAAGGCTTAGTAAAAAAACTAGACGCTAAATTAATTGGGGAAACCAGAAGTAAAAAAGCTATGACATTAATAAAATTAAAAGAAAATGATGAAGTAATTGATGTTAGAATTGAAAAAAAGCAAACGTTAATTGTTTCTAAAAATGGTTATCATTTATTATTTAATAGTGATTTAATTCCTTTAACGGGCTTAAAGTCTGGTGGTGTAAAAGGAATTAACTTAAAAGAAGATGAAGCAGTAAGTGGCTTAACAATTGATGAAAATAGTGAATACTTAAATATTTTTACTAATAATAAAACCGCCAAGAGAATAAAAGTAACTGATTTAGAAGAATTAACTAGAGCTAAAAAAGGAACTAGATTAATTAAAAATGTTAAAGCAGTTAATTATACTATCCTAAAAGCTATTTTAAGTAATTCTAAAGATATTTTCGGCCTTAAAACCGATAATGAAATAATCGAAATAAAAAATAGTGAAATACCAATTATGGATTTATTAAGTACAGGAAGCATTATTTCTAAAGAAGACGTTCTTGATGTCTTCAAATATCCAGATATTATCAGGGTCGAAGAAGTCAAAGAAACAGCATTAGAAGCTAAAGAAGAAATAGCAGAAGTAAAAGAAATAACCATTGATGATTTTCTTGGCGATTTTAAATTATAAAAAGAACTTGCTAAAATTAAAATTTAAATATATAATTGTATTAGAATAGAGGTTGTTATGAAGAAAAAGAAAAAAGGATTTACTTTAGTAGAACTTTTAGCGGTAATAGTAATCTTAGCTGTATTAGTTTTACTTGCTGTACCAAGCGTTTTAAAGATGATGGATGGAGCTAAAAACAATGCCTTTAAAATTGAAGCAGAAAATATTGCTAAAGCAGCGAAATCAGCATATGCTGATGATCTACTTAATAGCGATACCACACGTTCTACAGCTAATGGTTATTGCTATAGTATAACTTATCTACAAACCAATGGTTACGTTGACAAAACTTTTTCAGCTAGTCATAAAGGATCAGTTCTAATTGGTGATACGTCAACGTTAGTTTGGTATACTGATGCTGCTAGATCAATAACTGAAGACACAGCTGGTGAGTTAGCATTAGATGGTACATTAAATACATCAACTACTGATTTTGCAACATGCCCTATAACTTCGGAAAGTTAAATAGAAAGGAAATAATATGAAAAAGAAAAAGGGATTCACTTTAGTAGAGCTATTAGCCGTAATTGTTATTCTTGCTGTGTTAGTCTTGCTTGCAGTACCAAGTGTTTTGAAGATGATGGATGGAGCAAAAGACAATGCATTTGAAATTGAAGCTGAAAATATTATTGATGGCGCTAAATTAAAATATTCTGATGACTTATTAGAAAGCACATTACCAACTGCTGTATCTGCAACAATTAGTGGTAGCTCAATTACTGGATATTGCTATAGCATTACAAGTTTAACTGATTATATTGATAAGAGTTTTACTGGTAAAGTTGGCTCAGTTTTAATTGATTCAACCAATAATAATTACTATATTTGGTATACTGATGGCAGCCGTTCGGTAACAGCTAGTTCAACAAATAAAGGTGGTAACATTTCTGTTGATGCAACAACAATTGACACAACAGCAGCTGCAACTGCTAACTGGGATGGATGCTTAAACTAGTAAATAATAAAAAATAAGAACTTTGATGTTCTTTTTTTTTATGTTATAATTTTTATGGTGATAATATGTTATTAATTGGCAGTCATGTATCTTTTAGTGGGGGAATCCTTTCTTGCGTAAAAGAAGCTCTTAGTTATGATGCTAATACTTTTATGTTTTATGCTGGAGCACCAACTAATACAATTAGAAGTAAGATTAATGATTTAAATACTAAAGAAGCTTTAGAGTTAATGAAAGCAAATAATATTGATATTAAAAATGTTATCTGTCATGCTCCCTATATAATTAATTTAGCTAATAAAAGCGTTATTGATAAATATCTTTTTAGTATAAACTTTTTAAAAGAAGAAATTAAAAGATGTGAAGCTTTAGGAGTTAATAAAATTGTTCTTCATCCTGGTAGTGCCGTAGGAATTTCTAAAGAAGAGGGGATAAATAACATTGCTGAAGCATTAAATAAAATATTAAATCCTGATAGCAAAGTATTGATTCTTTTAGAAAGCATGGCTGGTAAAGGAAGCGAATGTGGGAATAGTATTAAAGAATTAAAAATGATAATTGATGGTGTTAATTTAAAAGACAAGTTAGGGGTTTGTATTGATACTTGTCATTTAAATGATGCGGGGTATGATTTAAATAATTTTGATGCTTATTTAGAAGAATTTGATCAGATAATTGGCTTAGAAAAAATTAAATGCATTCATGTTAATGATAGTAAAAATGTTTTAGGTGCTCATAAAGATCGTCATGAAAACATTGGTTATGGTAGTATAGGGTTTAATACCTTAATTGATGTTATTTATAATAAACGGTTAGAAAATGTTCCGAAAATATTAGAAACACCTTATATAGATCATAAGTATCCACCATATAAATTTGAAATAATAATGATAAAAAATAAGCTTTTTAATCCTAAATTAGCAGAAGAGGTTAAAAAATATTACGAAAATAGTATTTAATTACTATTTTTGTTTGAAAAATAATAATAATTTGGTATAATTACAAGCGAAGTCAAAGGAGGAAACTATAATGGCAAAAAGTGAAAACAGAATATTTGTAACAATGGTATGTCAAGATTGCAAAAATGAAAGTAGAGTAACAAGTAAAAATAAGAAAAATACTCCAGATCGAATGGAATTAACTCGTTATTGCCCTAAATGTCGTAAACATACAAATCACAAGGAAAAGAAATAATAATTCAAAATAAAAGGAAGCGATACAAATGAATATTAACATAAATGATATTAAAAATGGTATGACGATTATGATGGATGGTAACCTTTGTTTAATAGTAGATTTTCAACATGTTAAACCAGGTAAAGGAACAGCCTTTGTTAGAATTAAATTAAAGAATTTAAAGACTGGATCAATTACTGAGGATACTTATAATACTAATATTAAGATTGAAAAAGCTCATATTGATAAAAAGAAGATGCAATATTTATATAATACTGGATCAGACTATATTTTTATGGATAATAATACTTATGATCAAACATCAGTACCGGAAAGTAAACTAAAAGAAGAAATTAAGTACTTAAAAGAAAATATGGAAATTACTATTTCTTATTTTAATAATGAAATTATTGGGGTTGATTTACCAGAAAAGATGGAATATGTTGTTACTGAAACCAGTGCAGCAGTTAAAGGTAATACCACCACCAATGCAATGAAAGATGCGAAAGTTGAAACTGGTTATACTTTAAAAGTCCCTTTGTTTATTAATGAAGGTGATACAATTATAATCTCAACTAGAGATGGTAAATATAATGGAAGAGCTTAAGGCTCTTTTTATTTAAATAAAAAAACTTAGAATTAAATCTAAGTTATTTTTTTTAATGGCGTCCTGGGAGGGGCTCGAACCCCCGACCGTATGCTTAGAAGGCATATGCTCTATCCAACTGAGCTACCAGGACATACACAAGTAAGATTATATAACATTATAATTTTTAATTCAAGAATTTTATAAACTTTTTTCCGTTATTGACTATAAAAAGATAAAAAGATATAATAAAAATAGAATAGAGGACTTATGAAGAAGAATAAAGGGCTAACTTTAATTGAACTTATTGTATCAATCGCATTAATTTCGATTGTGGTAGTTTTTTTATTTCAATTATTAATTGAACTTAAATATCAAGACTTAGGTAATACAAGTAAAGTTGAATATAAGGTGGCTGCTACAGTTATTACCAAAAAAATTCAAAATATTTTAATGGAAGAACAAGTCGATTTAATTGAAACTTGTGACTCTACTAATACTTGTTTAAAAATCACTTTTGCTAGTGGTAGTTATTTGGAAATAAAGATTCAAAATGATAATAAAGTTTTAAGCGTGGTTAAAAAAGATTCTGGTGGTAATACGATAATGGGAGATATTAGACAAACACCAGAAAAAGATGAAACTGGATATTTGGGAAGTTTTGATGACTTAGCATATACAACAAGATATTTTGATCCAGCTAATTCTTCTTATGATTATAAATATGATAGTTTATTAAAACTTGAATTAAATATTTATGATAGCAAGGGAAATACTTATCCAATCGTTGTTTATTATCCATATGCTGGTGGTTATAACTTTTCTTCTACTACATATCATAAATTAACTATTAACGCTAATGGTGGGACATGGAGTGGAGTAACACCTCAAGTATTAGCCTATAAACAAGAAGTAACTATTACTAATCCAACCAAAATTGGCTATGTTTTTACTGGTTGGCTTATTTCTGGCGCAGAAAGCGCTATGAATGGGACCAAGTTTATGATGGGAACTGAAAACACCACCATTACTGCTCAATTTTATGCTTATGATGCTATGTTTACTTATAAAATTGGTGGTGTGGCAGCTACACCAGGAACAGACTTTTTAGTTTTAAATGATGGCAATGGTAACTGGCGAGTTAAGTTTTTAAATAGTGGTGTCTTTAGACCTCTAGTTGCTATGACTATTGATGCTTATTTGGTCGGCGGCGGCGGCGGCGGAGCATCAACTAGTTCTGGAGATTGGCATGGTGGCGGAGGCGGAGGCGGAGGCCATACTGCTTATGCCCAAGATATTGTTTTAACGATTAATGCTGATTATACAGTAACAATTGGAGGCGGAGGCGGAGCAGCCTCAAATGGTGGAACATCAACAGCCTTTAGTCAATCGGCAGTTGGTGGTTATGGAACAGGCGATCATAATGGAGCTCATGGCGGCTCTGGCGGTGGCGCCGGTGGTTGTAATTGTTCGCCAGCTAATTCTGGTGGCGGTGGATCATATGGTGGTTCCGGCGGGGCTAATGGCCGTGGGGAATCAAGTGGTGGGGCCGGTTCAGGCGTTACAACTTGTGAATTTAATCAAGGAACAACAGCTGGCTGCAACTTAGGAATAACTCCTTATGCGGGTGGCGGTGGCGGTGGCCCAGGAATGACAGGCGGCGTATCTGGTGCATTTGGTGGTAATGGTGCTGGCTGCAGCGGTTCAAATACGGGTTGTGGTGGTGCAGGTGGTGCCGGATGGAACGGCGCTTCAACTGGTGGCTCCGGAGTAAAAGGAATTGTTGTAATAAGAAATAGTTAAATCACTACTTTATAGTGATTTTTCTTTGCTTTTGGTTTATAATAAATGAAGGTGGTAAAAATGTTAAAGGTAGAACATATAACGAAATACTATGGCAATTTTTTAGCTGTAGATGACTTATCTTTTGAAATTAAAGAAGGGGAAATATTTGGTTTATTAGGTGTTAATGGTGCTGGTAAAACAACGACTTTCAGAATGATTCTTGGGTTACTTGATAAAAATAATGGTGAAGTTTTATTAAATGGTAAACCAATTGATTACAGTGTTACTGATAAGATTGGTTTCGTTACTGAAGAAAGAAGTCTTTTATTAAAATTAACTGTTAAAGAACAAGCTTTATTTTATGGCGCTTTAAAAGGCGTGGATAAAGAAGCGATTTTAAAAAGACTGGATGAATTACTAAAAAAGTTTAATATTACCGAATATTTAGATCGTAAAATTAAAGAACTTAGTAAAGGAAATCAACAAAAGATTCAATTTATTATGGCGATTTTAAATAAACCTAAATTATTAATTTTAGATGAACCTTTTAGTGGTTTAGATCCAATTAATACCGAGTTATTTAAAAATGTGATTAGAGAATATAAAGAAGCGGGCTGCATGATAATATTTTCTACTCATCAGTTGGAACATATTGAGCAATTTTGTGAAAAGTTAGTTATTTTGGTAAATGGCAAAAGCGTTTTATCAGGGGACTTAAAAAAGATTAAAGAAGATTATCGTAAGAAAAATATTAAAATTATTGGGGATGTTGATAAAGAAGCATTAAAAAAGATCCCCGGGGTCCTTAAAGTTAATAAAGATAATTTAGAATATCTTGTTAGTATAAAAGATGTTAGTGTTGTGGAAAAAGTATTTAAATACATAGCTAAATGTAAAAATGTTACTAAGTTTGAGGTTGAAGAACCATCTTTAAATGAAATATTTATTGAAGTAGTAGGTGAAAGTTATGAAAAGTAAAATAAAATATTTAATTAAAGCTTGTTTAGATAAAAAGATTAAAACTAAATGGTTTAAAATAACTAATGTTATTTTATTAATTTTAATTGTTGGCATTATCAATTTAAATAGTATTGTCAAGTATTTTGGTGGCGATTTTGATAAAGCTAATACTATTTATATAAATGGTGATAATACTAGTTATACGACTGTTAAAAGCTATTTAGAAGGCTATATGAAAAGTGCTAGTATTGATAATTATGTGATTAAGTATACTGATGATATAAAAGGTGTTAAAGAAGACTTAAAAGAACATAAAAAAGATGCTTTAGTTATTGTTAATAGTGAAGCTTATAATATTACAGGAGAAATTATTAGTTACGAAAATCTTGATGCTTTAACATATCAATTAATTGAATCATCTTTAAGTAGTTCAAAAACCATTATTTATTTAAATAATAGTAGTTTAACTAATGATGAAAAAGCAGCATTGTTAAGTCCAATTAAAATAGAAAGAACTTATTTAAGTACGGAAATTGATGAGTACAGTAGTGCAAGAGAAACTCTTGGTGCAATAATAGTACCATTGTTTATCATTCCTTTCTTTATGTTAATTGTGATGTTAATTCAATTTATTGGGGCGGATATTAATGAAGAGAAAACCACAAGGGGAATGGAAATAATTATTTCCAGTGTACCTCCTAAAGTTCACTTCTTTAGTAAAATTATTGGTTCAACTTTATTTGTTTTGATTCAAGGCTGTTTATTTATAGCTTACTTTGGTGGTGGATTATTACTTAAGAAAGCTTTAGGTGGTAGTTTTTCTTTAGGAACAAGCGAAACGATTAATAATGTTTTAGAAGTCATAAAAAGTTATGGGGTATTAGATAATATTGTTCCAGCGATTCTTGTGATTGTTTTACTATTCTTGCTTTCCTTTGTCGCATATTCACTTTTAGCGGGCATTTTAGCCTCTATGACAACATCTATTGAAGATTACCAACAACTTCAAGGGCCTTTAATGATTATTTGCGTAGCGGGCTATTATTTAGCAATTATGGCTAGTATGTTTGAAGGCAGTGTGTTTATTAAAATTGCTTCCTATATACCATTTATATCCTCAATGTTATCGCCAATCTTATATTTTCTTGGTCAAGTAACAATTTGGGATATGTTAATATCTTTAGCGGCTTTAATTATTGTTATTTACTTATTATTTGAATATGGCCTTAGAGTATATAAAATTGGCATTTTAAATTATTCTTCTAAAGATTTATGGAAAAAGGTATTTAAAAGTATTAAAGAAAAATAAAAAGGAGTTCATATGTACATAAAGAAAAATAATATTATTATTGCTTTATTTGTTATCGGAATATTATTATTTTCTTTATGTTTTTATATTGGCTTTTTAAAAATTGGTGATCACCGTTTAAAACCATTTAAAATCTTAAAAGTTGAAGAGGCTTCTGGTGAAGTTATCTTTAAAGTAGAAAAAAACTTTTATGCCAAAAACTATGAAGTAATTGTTTATGATGAAGATAACAGCGTTTTAGTTGATAAAAAATATGATACTAATGAAGGGATTATTAAAGATTTAAATTATTATTATTTAAAACCTTTAAAAGTAAAAGTTATTGCTATTCATGATGATAAAAATGAATTAGAAGCAAGTAACACCTATACTTTTACTTGGAATAGTCCATCTTTTAATAAATCAAATAGTATTTATGTCCAAAAAGATACTATGTATCCCATTATTATTGATGGTGACTTTACAAAAGAAAATTACAAGTTACAAATAAAAAATGGTAGTAATTTAATTTATGAACAAGATATTACTGACCAAATAAACGAAATCCCTTATGATTTAATTGCTAATTATTCAGGACGTTTAAGTGCCATCATTGTTAATGGGAACAACCAAAAAATTAGTTCTTTTAACTTTTATATTAATACAGTTATTATTGGTAACATTGAAATTCTAAGTCCAGTAACAGCTAATGTTAGTTGGAATAATTTTATCTTTAGTTATAAAGGTGGAGCTAATGCTGATTCTATTTTACTTTATGTTTATAAAAATACTAATAAAGGTAATAAATTAAATCGCATTATTGGTATTACTGAAAAAGAAACTGAATTAAATATTAATTTTTTTGAAGAAGATACAACTTATACTTTAGAGTTGGTTGCTGGTTATAAAGATTATAAAGAGATATATCGTAGTGACACTGTTGCAATAACAATTGGCAAAAAAAGTCCAGTTGAAGAAGTCTATACAGATGTTGATTTTGCTAGTTTAAAGCCTGGTAGTAAGTTTAACTTATACACTAATACTTTAGGAGCTAAAATCATGTATAGTCTAGATGGTAAAGATCCTTTAGTATATGGTTCTATGTATACTGAACCACTTACAATTAATAATGATGTAATCTTAACAGCAGTAGCAATAAAAGAAAACATGAATAATAGTATTACAACGACTTTTGATATTAAAATTGCTGATAAAGTACCAGTTGTTTATTTATCACCATCTAACCAAAAGTCTAATATTGGGGTTAAAAGTGTTGGTTATACTAATGAAAGAGAAATGATGAATAAAGTTACTGATGTTGTCGAAGAAATATTAAAAGCAAATGGTATAAAAGTATATCGTAATAATCCTGATGAAAATATGAAAATATGGCTTACTGAAAGCCGTGATGTTAAATCAGATCTACATTTAGCCATTCACTCTAATGGTAGTGCTGGTCATAATATGGAAGGCATGGAAATTTATGTTCATGAAGAAATAAGTGAAGCTTACTCTGTAGCTCAAACTATATATAACGATTTATTCAGTTTATATCAAAAATCCGGTAGAACAGTTGGTAGAGGTGTAATGTTTGCGAGAGGCCGAATGGGCGAAGTTCATCCTCTAAATATTAAAATGGGTGTTTTAATTGAAATTGCTTATCATGATAATAAAGCAGATGCTAAATGGATTGTTGATAATATTAATGAAATTGGAACTAGTATTGCTAATTCAGTATTAAGATATTTCCAAGTTAAGTAATTTGTGCTATGATAAAGCCCAGAAAAGAGGAATTATGATGTTAAAAATTGATAATTTAAGTGTTAAAATAAATGACAACTTAATATTAACTGATTTTAATTTACATATTAAACAAAATGAGATCCATGCTATCATGGGACCTAATGGTGTTGGTAAAAGCACTATATGTAAAGTCATTCTTGGTGACTCCTCTTATAAAGTTACAAATGGTAGCATGAACTTTTTAGATAAAAATATTTTGGCTTTAAATCCAACCGAAAGAAGTAGAATGGGTCTTTATTTAATTAATCAAAACCCAATGGAAATAGAAGGTGTATCTAATGCTTCAATGCTTAGAACAGCGCTTTCTGATATTAAAGGCGAAAATATTCCCATCTTTACTTTCAATGAAGAACTAAAAACGATTTGTGAAATGCTAAAACTTCCCGAAGAATTTATTCATCGTGGTATTAATGAAGGCATGAGTGGTGGCGAAAGAAAGAAAAATGAGCTTCTTCATATGTGGGTTTTAAAACCTAAATTAATTATTTTAGATGAAATTGATTCTGGTTTAGATGTTGATGCTTTAAAAGTAGTGGCTAATTCACTAAAAGATTATTTAAAAAAGTATCAAGCTTCTCTCTTAATAATTACCCATCATACGCAAATATTAAAATATATTAAACCTGATTATGTTCATATTTTAAAAGATAAAAAAATTATTAAAACTGGTTCTTATAAATTAGCAGTGGAAATTGAAAAACATGGCTTTACAGATATTTACAAAGAGTTTACTGCAAGTGAGAATAAGTAAAATGAAAACACTGTTTTTTAAAGATGAAGAAGTAAGTTTATTAGCTACTAAAGATCAAGTTATAAATATTACTGGTAATGTTGTAATTAAAGAATTAAATACTAAAATCGATGCTAATTATGTAATAAATATTACCAAAGATAGTAGTTTAGATTATTATAATTTTAATAAAAATTTTGCTAGTAACATTAATATGATAATTAATATTGAAGATAATGCTACTTTAAATTATCATTATAACTTTGAATGTTTAAAACCATGCAAAATAAATATCTTAAGTAATTTAAATGGTAATAATATTAAAAATTATCTTTGTATTCGGGGTGTAACTTCAAAAAAAGGAACAACTTATATTGAAGCTAATGCTATTGTAAAAAAACATACGATTAATAATGAAATTAATGAAGAAATAAAAGTATTAAAATTAAATAATGAAGAAAGTATAATTAAACCTAATTTACAAGTTAGTACTAATAATATTATGGCTAACCATAACACTACTTGTAAGATGATTGATAAAGCAAGTTTATTTTATTTAATGAGTAAAGGGATAAGTGAAAAAAAAGCCATAAAGCTTATTAAAGAAGGATTTTTAAACAGTTAGGAGGAATATATGTATAGAGAAGATTTTGAAATATTAAATAGCGATTTAATTTATTTTGATAATGCCGCAACATCTTTAAAGCCAAAAGCAGTAATTGAAAAGATGAATGAATATTATAATTGTTATCCTTCTAATGTTAAAAGAGGCGATTATGATATGTCTTATAAAGCTGATACTGAATATGAAAATGTTCGTCATTTAGTTAAAGAATTCATTAATGCCGCTAAAGATAGTGAAATAATTTTTACTAGTGGGACAACTGAATCTTTAAATTTAATAGTTGAAGGATACTTTAAAAATCATTTAAAAAATGGTGATGAAGTTTTAATTACTAAAAGTGAACATGCTTCAAATGTTTTACCGTGGTTTAGATTAATTAAAAATAATAATATTAAAGTAAGTTATATTCCTTTAGATAATAATTATGAAGTAATGCTTGAAAATGTTAAAAAAGCTATAACTCCTAATACCAAAGTTATATCAATTGCTCATATAACTAATGTCATAGGGGACATTCGTCCTTTAGAAGCCATAATTAATTATGCCCATTCTTTAGGAGTATTAGTTGTTATTGATGGCGCTCAAAGTGTTCCTCATATTAAAGTTGATGTTAGAAAGTTAGATATTGATTTCTTAGCATTTTCGGCTCATAAGATGTGTGGACCAACCGGGGTTGGTGTTTTATATGCGAAAGAAGATTTATTAAAAGAAATAAATCCAGTTAATCTAGGTGGTGGGATGAATGAATCATTTAGTACTGATGGAATGTTTTTATTAAAAGAACTTCCAACTAGATTAGAAGCAGGTACCCCTAATATTGCTTCTGTAATTGGTTTTGGGAAAGCAATTGAATATATTAGTAAGATTGGAATTAATAATATTGAAAATCATGTAAGAGACCTAAGAGATTATTTAATAAGTGAATTGAATAAAATTAATCATGTAAATATTATTAACAAAAATGCCAATTCAAGTATTATTGCTTTTAATATTGAAGGAATATTTAGTCAAGATGTGGCTTTTTACTTAAATAAACATCATATTTGTGTTAGATCAGGTAATCATTGTGCGAAGATTTTAAAAGATGAAATAAGAGTAGTTAATACTTTAAGATTAAGTTTATATTTTTATAATACTAAGGAAGAAATTGATAGGTTTATAAGTCTTATTAGTGATAAAGCTAAGATAGAAAAAGAGATGCTATAATGAATGACGAAGTAAAAAGAGAAATAATTTTAGAATATAATGCTCACCCTTTTAATAAAAAAACAATTGATGATAAAACTTATATAAAAGTCAATTCTAATAATGAGTCTTGTATCGATAATATTGATTTATTTATTAAAATTGAAAATGATCTTATTAAAGACTTTTATTTTGATGGTGAAGCATGTGCGATAACAACATCAGCAACATCGATTATGATTAAATCTTTATTAGGTAAAAGCATTAATGAAGCCTTAGAGTTTATTAACAACTATGAAAATATGATTAATGAGTTACCTTATAATAAAGATATCTTAAAAGAAGCTAATGTCTATGACGAGATATATAAACAACAAAATAGAAAAAGATGCGCACTACTACCTTATATGGGGTTAAGAAAAGCCATTCTAGAATATCAAAACAATCTTTAAAGATTGTTTTTTAATAATTATTTATCTTTACTATAAAAAATGTTAAAATTAATTTAGAAGTAGAGGAGAGTTTTTTATGAAAAAGATAATCTTGTTTTTTGTACTTTTATTGTTTCCAATTACTGTTCATGCTAGTACGACTGATAGATATTATATTGAAGCCACAGTAAAAGCTAATGGTGATATGGAAGTTAAGGAATTAAAACTATTAGAAGGTGAGTATAATGGTATATACACTAATTTAAGATATACCAATTATGCTTTGCAAACTTTTACCGGCGTTCAAGATGATTTTGATGGGAGCTCTATATATAATGCGACCGCTATAGAAGATGTTAAAGTTTATGCTATAAGTGCTGATGATTTAAGCTTTGATGGTATTACTGATCGCGGAACTTTATTTACAAAAACATCTAGTGCTAATGTTGGTGATTATGGTGTTTACTTGGAAGAAGCTAGTTCTACTGGGGTTGATTTATCAATTTATATGCCTAGTTATAATAATAAAGCTTCTTTGGTAACTTATACTTTAAAAGATGTTGTAGTACTTCATAATGATGTTGCTGAAATAGCTTGGGATTTTCTTGGTAGTGATTATGAAGATGATATAAATGAATTAATTATTGTCATAAAGTTACCAGGTAATAGTAGTGATTTAAGAGTATTTTCTCATGGACCTTTAAATGGTTCAAATGAGATAGTTAATCAAGGTGAAGTAAAAGCTATATGGACTAATTTACCTGCTAAACAAGCAGTTGATGTTAGAGTAGTATTTGATAAAGCCTTAGTTAGTGATGCTAACAAAAGATCTAATGTCGATGGGTTAGCTAATATTTTAGCAGTTGAAAAAGTTCGTGCAGATAAAGCCAATGAATTAAGACAAAGCATCAAAACTAAATATACAATTCTTACTATCTTATTTGGTGGTTATTTACTTGGAGCAATTGCAATCGCTGTAAGATATTATTTTAAATATGATAAAGAATATAAGATTGATTTTAATGGTGACTATTATCGTGAATTTATTGATGATTATGAAGTTGAAGTAGTTGATTATTTATTTAATAAAAGTATTACTCCTAATGCCATGAGCGCTTCTATAATGAATTTAATTTATAAAAAGAAAATTGAAATCGAAAAAATTATGGATAAAAATAAAGAATCTTATATATTTATTTTAAAATCTAATGAAGGAATTACTGATACTGAAAAGAAGTTAATTAGTTTTCTTTTTGATAAAGTAGGGACAGGAGACCGATTTACTTTAAGAGAATTAAAAGATTATGCAAAAGGAACAAAATCACAAACTTTCTTATCAAATTATACAACTTGGAAAAATTCAGTTATTGTTGATGGCAAAAGTCAAAAATTTTATGAAGACTTAGTTAAACCAAAATTCTTTGGCGTCTTATATGCTTTCTTAGGTGGTGGATTATTTTATTTAAATCTTTATTATCAAACTGATATCGTTTTTGGTTATTTATTGTTTCCAGTTGCTCTTATTTTGTTCATTTATATGATTGCTTTTAAAAGAAGAACAAAAAGAGGCGCTGAACATTATACTAAATGGAAAGCTTTTAAAAAGTTCTTAAATGATTTTGGTAATTTTAAAGAAAAAGATTTGCCAGAGGTTAAATTATGGGAAAGATATTTAGTCTATGCAGTAGTATTTGGTGTTGCTGATAAAGTTGAAAAAGCGATGAATGTTAAAATTCATGAAATTGATCCGGAAGGAAAGATTTATCACAACACCTTCATGCCACTATATTATATGAATATGAATTCGCAAATATCTCACGCGATAAGTAGTGCAGTTACAGAGTCTGTTACATCAGCAATTGCTAAATCAGCCCAAAGTAGTTCAGGTGGCTTTGGTGGCGGTTCATCATTTGGTGGCGGTGGTTTTGGTGGCGGCGGCTCCGGTGGTGGAAGATTTTAAAAGGAGACGAAAGTCTCTTTTTTTGATATAATTAATTTGGTGATATGATGAATATAAATATCAATGGTAATAATATAAAAGTTATCGTAGTAAGAAAAAGTATTAAGAATATGTATTTTCGTATTGATGAAAATTCTAATCTTTTAATCACCGTTAATAAATGGGTTAATGATAATGAAATAAAAAGAATTATTAATGAGAAAAAAGATATTATTTTAAAAATGTATAATCATAAAATAAAAGAACTAGATAGTAATGCTTATTTTATTTATTTAGGTGAAAAATATAATGTTATTTATGATGCTAAAATCAAACAAGTATATTTTGAAGGTAACGAAGTATATACTAAAGATGATAAAATGTTAGATAAGTTTTATTTAAATAAATGTTTAGAAATATTTAATAATAGAGTTAATACAAAAAAAATGAATTTTGTTAATTTACCAAATTTCTCATTGCGTTTAAGAAAAATGAAAACTCGTTGGGGAGTTTGTAATATTAAAGATAAAATCATTACTTTAAATACCGAATTATTAAAAAAGGATATGTCTTTAATTGATTATGTTGTTGTTCATGAAATAAGCCATTTATATCATCCTAATCATTCTAAGAGCTTTTGGGCACTTGTTAGTACTCATTATCCTTATTATAAAGTGGCTAGAAAAATGTTAAAAGAAGTATAAAATATGATAAAATATGAAGAGGTGAATAATATGGAGAATATTACTTCAATAGATAATAAAAGAATAATTAATTGGGCTAAATTAAAAGATAAAAAATATCGTGATCTTAGTTCTAAGTTTTTAATTGAGGGTGGACATCTTTTATTAGAAGCTTTAAAGAATAATGCTGTCGAAGAAATTATTGTTACTGATGAATCAGTTTATAATGAAGATATTCCTCATTATAATGTTTCTTTAAATGTGATGAAAAAGTTATCTTCATTAACAACACCTCCCAATGTCATGGCTGTATGTAGAAAACTAGATAGTAGTGAGATAACTCCTAAAATTATTTTATTAGATGGTATTCAAAATCCCGGTAATTTAGGGACAATAATCCGTAGTGCTTTAGCTTTTAATTTTAAAACAGTTGTTTTAGGAGATAATACAGTTGATATTTATAATGAAAAAGTCGTAAGAGCTAGCGAAGGAATGCTATTTAATATCAATATTATTAGAAGAAACATAAAAGAATATATTTATGAATTAAAAGAAAAAGAATATTTAATTGTTGGTACTGATGTTAAAGAAGGTATTGATGTTAAAAAAGTTAAAAATGATAAACTTGCTTTAATCGTTGGTAATGAAGGCAATGGAATTGATGAAGATTTACTAGCAGATTGTGACAAATTAGTAAACATTAAAATGAATCCTGATTGTGAAAGCTTAAATGTAGGTATAGCAGCTAGTATTTTAATGTATGAGTTAGGGGATTAATAATGAATGATGAAGTTTTAATTGGTAAAATAGTTAATACTCATGGCTTAAAGGGAGAAATTAAAATAATTAGTGATTTTGAACTAAAAGCTAAAGTTTTTAAACCTAATACTTTAATTTATATTGGTAAAGAAAAAGAAGAAGTTAAAATAGTTAGTTATCGCCCTCATAAGATGTTTGATATGGTTATTTTAGAAAATAACAATAATATTGATGACGTCTTAAAATATAAAGGTAAATACGTTTATATCAAAAGAAAAGATTTAGAATTAAAAGATAGTGATTATTTATTACAAGAAATTATTGGTTTTGAAATAGTAGAAGATAAGAAAACACTTGGCAAAATCATCGATATTGTTTATAATAGTAAACAAGTTTTACTTAAGGCAAATGGTGAAAAAGAATTTTATATTCCTTTCTTAGATGAATATATTATAAAAGTCGATAATATAAGTAAAAAGGTATATACTAAAAATGCTAAGGATTTGGTGTTATGAAAATCGATATTTTATCTTTATTTCCTGAAATGTTTACAAATATTCTAAATGAATCAATTATTAAAAGAGCTGTTGATAAAAGCTTAGTGGAAATAAATATTATCAATTTTAGAGATTTTTCTAAATTTAATAATCATCAAGTTGATGACACACCTTATGGTGGTGGATCAGGAATGGTTCTAATGTGTGAACCAATCTTCGATTGTATAGAAAGTATTAAGACTAAAGATTCATATATTATTTTAATGACTCCAGATGGTAGTACTTATAATCAAGGTATTGCTAAAAAATTAGTTTTAAAAAAGCATTTAATAATTATTTGTGGTCATTATGAAGGCTTTGATGAGAGAATTAGATCTTTAGTAGATGAAGAAATAAGTATTGGCGATTATATTCTAACTGGTGGCGAAATCCCAGCTATGGCCATAACTGATAGTATTGTAAGACTGATTCCTGGGGTAATTACTATCGATTCTTTAGATAGTGAATCATTTAATGATAATTTACTTGATTATCCAGTATATACTAAGCCAAGAGAATATAAAGGGATGTCTGTTCCAGAGGTGCTACTTAGTGGTAATCATGAAAAAATAGCTTTATGGCGAAATGCTGAAAGAAAAAAAAGGACTGAAGAAAAAAGACCAGACTTAATAAAGTAGGTGAAAATATGGGGTATCTAATTAAAAAAAGTGATAAAACTCAAGAAATAGTCTATTTAAATTATGATTTAAATGGTTATATTTTTAAACCTAAAAATAAAAGTGAGTCTTCACTTACCGTAAATGAAGTAGTAATTGTTAATCCTTCGATGATTGATAAGATTTTAACCATTAAGTTTAATACTTTATTTAAACAAATCGCGATGGAGGCTTTTCGAGTAATTTATGATGATAATGCTACTGATGGAGATGCAACGGTTGTTCTAGGGGAACTAAAACGTTTCAAAAGTATTGTTGAACATAAATATCAAAAGTTTTTATCAGATGAAAAAGAAGCCACATTTTTAAAAAAAATTAAACAATTAGAAAATGAATTAAAAGTAAAAATTATGTTAGCTAGAGAATATCAACTAAATAATGAAGAAAGTTATGGTAAAAGCAGGTAATAATACTTGCTTTTTCAATGATAATTTGTTACAATCATTTTGCTTCAAAAAGTTGTAATCCGCTATATATTATAAGATTACATGTATTATAAGAAAGGAATTGATCGTATGAATTTAGTTGATAAAATCGCTAAGAAGCAACTTAAAAAAGACATCCCTGATTTTAGAGTCGGTGACACAGTTAGAGTAGATGTTTGGGTAAAAGAAGGCAAAAAAGAAAGAATCCAAGCATTTGAAGGTGTTGTTGTTGATAAAAACAGTGGTGGAATATCAGAAACATTTTCAGTTCGTAAAAAAAGTGCTGGTATTGGGGTAGTAAGAATATTTCCTGTTCATGCTCCAACTATTAGCAAAATTACTGTTATCAAAAAAGGTATGGTAAGAAGAGCTAAATTAGGTTTCTTAAAAGGTATGCTTAAAGAATATAAAATTAAAGAAAGAAACTAAAATGGTAAAATTTTTAAAGGAACTACTTCCTTATATAATTGTTATTGTGGCAGTTATATTGATTAGATTGTTTATTGCGACACCAGTTAGAGTTTCGGGGCCATCAATGCTCCCAACTCTTAATTCTAAAGAAGTAATGATTATGGTTAAAATAACTAAGTATTTTACTAGTTATAAAAGATTTCAAATCGTTGTTATTAAATATGGTAATACTTATTTAATAAAAAGAGTTATTGGCCTACCTGGTGAAAAAATAAAATGTGAAGATGGTAACATCCATATTAATGGAGCAGCTATTGAAGATGATTATGGTAACGGAGTAACTGCTGATTTTACAGAAGTAACTCTTAGTGATGATGAATACTTTGTTATGGGTGATAATAGAGAAGTATCCCAAGATAGTAGAATCATTGGACCAATAAAAGCATCTAATATTAAAGGATATACTAACTTAGTTATATATCCACTTAATAAAATAAGAAAAACTAAATAATTTCCTTTATTTAGTTTTTTAATGTATAATTTTAATATATAAAAAGATGATAAAATAATGATTTAAAAAGGAATTCTAATAAAAAACGTGTATATATATAAGAGGGTGAAAATATGAAAAAATCAAAAATAGTTATTAAAAATAATGAAGCTAAATCATTTGAAGACATAAAGCATATTGATGAATCTGGTAATGAATATTGGGAAGCACGAGAATTGCAAATAATTTTAGAATATATGCAGTGGAGAAACTTTGAATTAGTAATAAACAAAGCAAAATTAGCATGTGTTAATAGCAGCAATAATATTTCAGACCATTTTGCTGATGTCAGCAAAATGGTTCAAACTGGAGATTCGCAAAGGAATATCTTAGACTATAAATTAAGCAGATATGCTTGTTATTTAATTGTCCAAAATGGTAATCCAAGGAAATCAATTATTGCTTTAGGGCAAACATATTTTGCAATTCAAACTAGAAAACAAGAAATTACTGAATCTCAGTATGAAATGCTTTCTGAAAACGAAAAAAGATTTTATCAAAGGGAACTAACTAAGCAAGGTAATTATAAATTGCAACAAGTAGCATTAAAATCAGGAGTTAAAAATATGGCAGAATTTCACAATGCTGGATATAAAGGACTTTATAATGGTGAAACCGCTGATGCTATATTTAAAAGAAAAAAGTTAAGATATAGAGAAGATATTTTAGATAATATGGGTGAAGATGAGCTTATAGCTAATTTATTTAGAATTAATCAAACTAAACAAAAACTGATAAACGATGATGTAAAAGGTGAAGAAACTGCCAAAGAGGTTCATTTTACAGTTGGCAAAAAAGTTAGAGAAACAATTAAAGAACTAGGTGGAACAATGCCAGAAAATATGTTTACGCCAAAAAAGAGTTTAAAAGAACTTGAAAGAGAAAAGAAACAACTAGAAATAAAAAATAAATTAAAATAAGAAAAACCAAATAATTTCCTTTATTTAGTTTTTTAATGTATAATTTTAATTAGTTATAAAATAATGATAATAAAAAGTAAGCTAACGAGGAATTCTCGGCAACTATAAAAAAACAAAAGGAGCAACCGGTTATTTCTAAAATGGAAAACACCGCAATTAATATAGCAAGGAATTTAAAAAATAGATTTGAGGGAATAAAATGAAAATTACAATGTTAGGCACTGGTGCATTTGGATATCCACTTTCATTTTGCAATTGTGATAATTGTATTAATGCTAGAAATCATCGTGGGGAAAGCTTAAGAAAAAGGGCCTCAGCCTTAATTAACGATGATTTAATAATTGATTTGGGCCCAGATACTCAGACTGCTATGATGATGTATAATAGTGATATGGGGAAAATAAAATATTTGTTACAAACTCATATTCATACTGACCATTTTGATGAGGGATTATTGTGCACAAGAATTCCTTATATGGAAATGAAAAATCACAATAAACTGGAAATATATGCTCATCCTATGTGCTTGAAAATAATGAGTCAAAGGGTAAATGATTTAGAAAATGCAGATTTGATATCTGAAGAAGGATCGAAAAAATTAAATGTTCATAGTAATGCCATAAATTCTGGTGATATATTTTATGCTGGCGATTATAAAATAAAAGCGATAGAAACTAATCATGATTTAAAGTGTGGCGCATTATTATATGTCATTAGCCAAAATGATAAAAATATTTTCTACGCGACAGATACTCCGGAATTAACAGTAAATGCATTAAAGCAATTAGAAGGCATAGTACTAGATGTTATAATTATGGATCATACATTTGGCAATGTTAATTATTCTTATTCGCATTTAAATGAAAAACTTTTTGGTGAGCAGTTAGAAAAGTTAAGGAAAATAGGATGCATTAATGAGAATACTTTAATATACGGCACACATATATCTCATGATGGTATGGAATATCATGAAATAGTAGAAAGTAAGGCTATTTCAAACGGTTATCATATTGCATTTGATGGAATGGAAATAGAAATATAAAATTAAAACCAGGAGGAAATTTATGATGGAAAATAAAATAAATATCAATTGGTATCCGGGCCATATGGCTAAAACAAAAAGGGAAATAAGTGAAAGAATACCTTTAATAGATATTGTTTATGAATTAGTTGATGCAAGAATACCATTTTCTTCTAAGATAATTGATGTTGAGAGAATTATTAGAAATAAACCACGAATTTTAATTATGACTAAAAGTGATTTATGTGATCTAAAAGAAACCAATAAATGGATTAAATATTATGAAAATAAGGGTTATAAAGTATTACTTTTAGATTTAACAAATAATAAAGACTATAAGAAGTTAATTGATTTAACAAATAATTTAACTAAAGATATTCAAATCAAAAGGGCTAATTCCGGTTTAAATAAAAAAGAAATTAAAGCCTTAGTAATAGGAATTCCTAATGTTGGTAAAAGCACTTTAATAAATGCTTTAGCTTCTAAAAAAGTAGCTAAAACTGGTAATACTCCAGGCATAACTAAGCAGTTAAATTGGTTAAAAACAAGTAGTAATATTTTACTTTTAGATACCCCAGGTATTTTATGGCCAAAGTTTGATAATGAAAAAGTAGCTTTGAATTTAGCCTCAATGACAGCCATTAAAAATGAAATATTACCAATTGATGATGTGGCAGTTTATATTTTAAAAATGTTAAATAGTTATTATCCAGATATTTTATTAAATAGATATAATCTATCTTCTTTAAGTAATGACTTTGAAGCTAATTATGAAATTATTAGTAAAAAACTAGGTATCGTAGTTAAAGGGAATGAATTGGATTTTGAAAGAATTAGTAAGGTAGTAGTTAATGATTTAAGTAGTAATATTATTAAAGGAATAACTTTTGATAGGTTTAAAGATGGAAATATTTGATAATCAAAAATATGAAAAAGAATTATATTTAAAAGGGATTAACTTAATAGCTGGTGTTGATGAAGTGGGTAGAGGCCCTTTAGTTGGCCCTGTTGTAGCAGCAGCTGTAATTCTACCTAAAAATTACTTTCTAGAAGGTTTAACTGATTCGAAGAAAGTACCTGAGAAAAAACGCAATATGTTATATGAAATAATTAAAAAAGATGCGATAAGTATTGGCATCGGTATAGTAGAAGCTGATGTTATTGATGAGATAAACATCTATGAAGCTAGCAAAGTGGCAATGTTAAAAGCCTTAGAAGGGTTAGCTATTAAGCCAGAGCATGTTTTAATTGATGCGATGAAGTTAAATTTGGCTATGCCATCAACTAGTATTATTCATGGTGATTTATTAAGCATATCAATTAGTGCGGCTAGTATTATTGCTAAAGTAACTAGAGATAATATGATGTATGAATTAGATCAAAAATACCCAGAATATGAATTTGGTAAGCATAAAGGGTATCCTACTAAGAAGCATATAGAGAATGTCAAGAAGTACGGCGTTCTTCCTAATTACCGATTTACATTTAAACCAATTAGTGATTTAATTAAAAAAGGTGAACGAGAAAATGAAAAAAATGAAGAGTGAAATATTAAAAAATTATTTAATTTTAATGATTGCGATGTTCTTAATTGAATTAATATTAAGACCAATTGCTGGTTTTCAGTACTTAGATTGGGCAATCTTAAGAATCTTTTTAGCAATTAACTTTATTAGTTTATTTTTTGCAATTATTTTTACTTTATTACCTAGAGTATTAACTGTTATTATGAATTTTATTTTAATTATCACCGTATCAGTTGATGCTTTCTTTCAAATTGGCTTTAATGATTCAATTGGGACTTTTATGTCAGTTAATAGTAGTAGTCAATTAGGCAAAGTAACAAGTTATATTGTTGATTATGTTAAAAGCTATTCATGGAATTTCTATTTAATATTAATCCCTTTATTTTTAATGATTATTTATTATATTTTCTTTAATAAAAAAGTAAGTACTCATTTTGCTAGACCTAAGATTGGTAATTATTTAATTAATATGGGAGGCTTAGTAATACTTGGAGCTTTATTTTATAGTACTTTAGTAATTAGCTTTATGCAGAATAAATACCAAATTGTGGCTAACAAAGATTTGTTTTATTTCCCTGAAACACCTAGTGTTTGTGTCAATCAATTTGGGATTATTTCTTATGCGGTAATTGATTTTAAAGCAGCGATCATTGGTGCTGAACCAGAAGAAGTAGTTTCAGAAACAGAAAACAATCATTCTAGCGTTGTTAATCAATATACGAGAGTAATTGATGATACGGCATGGAAAGAATTAATTGCTAATGAAGATAATAGTAGTTATAACACTTTAAATAATTATTTTATTAATCGTAATATAACACCTAAAAATGATATGACTGGGTATTTTAAAGATAAGAATTTAATTGTTATTTTAATGGAATCAGTTAATAATATTCCTTTCTTATATCCAGAATATTTTCCAACTTTAAATAAAATGTATAATGAAGGCTGGAGTTGGGTTAATAACTATTCACCAAGAAATAGTTGTGCTACAGGTAACAATGAAATGACAGTTATGAGTAGTTTATTTACCATTAATAATTCTTGTACGGCAAACGCCTATAAAAGAAATGTTTATCCCGAAGGAATCTTTAATTTATTTAATAATGCTGGTTATTATACCTCCAGTTATCATGATTTTGCTGATCACTATTATTATCGTAAAGTTATTCATCCAAATATGGGTAGCCAAAAGTATTATAATGCTTACGATTTAGATATTAGTGTTAGTGGTGTTTATGAAGAATGGCCAAGTGATGTAGAACTATTTACGAATAGCCAAAGCCATTATATGAATAACGAAAAATTCATGACTTTCTTTAGCACGGTTACATCACATCGTCCTTATACTGTTTCATCTACTTATGGTGATAAATACTTAGATTTATTTAAAGATTTAGATTTATCAATATCATCAAAAAGATATTTATCTAAATTAAAAGAATTAGATTTAGCTTTAGAAGTTTTATTACAAGAATTAACTGATACTGGTAAATTAGATAATACGGTTATTGCTTTATTTGCTGACCATTATCCATATGGATTATCTAATAATAATATAGCTTCATTCTTAGGTGAAGAAGCTTTGGCAGGAAAAGAAAGAGACAAAACACCATTTATCATTTATAATAGTACCATTACACCGAAGAAGTATGAAGATTATACAACCATTATGAATATTCTTCCAACGCTTGCTAATTTATTTGATATGGATTATGATCCAAGACTTTATCTAGGTCATGATTTATTTGATCCTAATTATGAAAGCTTAGCAATATTTACTGATGGTTCTTGGGAAAATGAAGTGGCTTATTATGATGCTTCAAATAGTAAACTAACTTATAAAAATGAAGCTAATACTTTAGATGATGCTTATATCATTCATTTAAATCAAGAGATTAGTAATAAAATTAATATGTCAGCTTTAGCGATTAAAAAAGATTATTTTAATTATTTATTTAAAGAAAGAAGTAAATATGTCGTTGCACCAGTAGTAGAAGTACCAACAACTGAAATAACTGAAGGAGAAATTGTAACTCCTTAGAAAGGCTTATATGAAATACTTAGTAATAGTAGAATCCCCTAGTAAAATTAAAACCATTAGTAAATACTTGGGTGGTGGTTATAAAATAACATCAAGCAAAGGTCATATTAGAGATTTAGCTACCACAGGCAAATATGGACTTGGGGTCGATATTGAAAATGATTTTGAACCGACTTATGTAGCAATTAAAGGTAAGAAAAAAGTCATTAGTGATTTAAAAAAAGAAGCCAAGGCTTGTGATATGGTTTTACTTGCTACCGATCCAGATCGTGAAGGAGAAGCAATTAGTTGGCATTTATTTGATGCTATGAATTTAAAAGAAAAAGACTATGAAAGAGTAGTCTTTAATGAAATAACTAAAGATGTTATTTTAGAGTCTTTTAAACATCCCCGTAAAATTGATATGAACTTAGTAAAGAGTCAAGAAACTAGAAGAATTCTAGACAGAATTATTGGTTTTCGTTTAAGTAAATTAATGCAATCTAAAACTAGTGGTAAAAGTGCTGGTAGAGTTCAAAGTGTGGCTTTAAAACTAGTGGTTGATAGAGAAAGAGAAATTGAAGCATTTAAAGAAGAAGAATACTGGCTTATTGAAGCTGACTTTAAAGACTTCAAAGCTTTATTAGAAAAATATCGTGGTAAAGAGCTTGAAATAAAAGGCGAAAAAGAAGCTGATGATATCTTATCACAACTTTCTAAATCATTTACCATTGAAAGTACGACTAAAAAAGAGAAGAAAAAAGCATCTCCATTACCATTTAAAACTTCAACCTTACAACAAGTAGCTTCTAATAAACTAGGATTTAATTCTGGTAAAACGATGAAGATTGCGCAAAAGCTATATGAAGGTGTTGATTTAGGGAGCGAATCAGTTGGTTTAATCACTTATATGAGAACTGACTCAACGAGGATGAGTGCTTCATTTATTGGTGAAACACTTAACTATATTAAGAAAAAATTTGGTAACTCTTATGTTGGTTATGTTAAAAAAGGTAAAAAAGATGAAAATATTCAAGATGCTCACGAAGGTATTAGAATAACTAATATCTCTCGTGATCCAGAAAGTATTAAAAGCTATTTATCAAATGATGAATATAAGCTTTATAAACTTATTTATAGTCGAAGCTTAGCATCTTTAATGGCTGATGCTAAAATGGATGCGACAACCATCATTTTAGATAATAATGGCTATACATTTAAAGCAACGGGTAGTGTCTTAACATTTGATGGTTATTTAAAAGTATATCGTGATTATGAACAAAATGAAGATGTTATCCTACCAGATTTTAGTGGTTATAAAACTAATGTCATTATTAGTGAAAGTATTAATAAGAGTCAACATTTTACTAAACCATTACCAAGATATACCGAAGCAACACTGATTAAAGAAATGGAAAAATTAGGAATTGGTAGACCCAGTACTTATGCTAAAACCATGGAAATACTAAGAGAAAGAGATTATGTAAGCATTCTTGATAAAAAGTTTTATCCAACTGTAACTGGGATTGAAATAACTGATAAATTACAAGAATTTTTTAGTAACATTATTAATGTTAAATATACTGCTAAAATGGAAACGGAATTAGATGAGGTTGCAGAAGCTAAATTTGATTCTAAAGTCATTCTAAAAGAATTCTATCAAGATTTTGAACCACTTGTTCAAAAAGCATTTAGCAACATGGAGAAAAAAGAACCAGATAAAACTGGTGAAACATGTCCAGAATGTGGTAGTGACATGGTAAAAAGAAAAGGCAAATATGGTGAGTTTGAAGCTTGTTCTAATTATCCAAAATGCAAATATATTAAAAAACAAGTTAAAAAAGTAACTGAAGTAATGCCTTGTCCTAAATGTGAAGGCACTATAATTGAAAAAAGAACTAAAAGAGGCAAAATATTTTATGGCTGTTCTAACTATCCAAAATGTGACTTTGCATCATGGGATAAACCAGTAGAAGGTAAATGTCCAGAATGTAATTCATACTTAGTAGAAAAGAATAACAAAATAAAATGTAGTAATTGTAGTTATGAAAAAGAGGATTAATTAATCCTCTTTTTTATTATTTATAAATTCATTATAAGCAATATAATCAAAAGCATTATGATTAGCTTTATATGGTAGTTTGTTTTCTTTTAATATTTTTTCTACTAAGTAATCAGTAAAGTAGGGGTTTCTTATTAAAAGTGGCCCTAGCAAGTATGTACCATAGAAGTTGTTAAATAAATATCCTTCTTCATTATTCCCTTTTTCATATCCAGTACCATTTATGACTGTGAACAAGTTATTGCTATCTTCATTTATCATTATATTTTGTCTATTTTGAAAACCAATTATATTTTCATTAACTAAGTTAGATTTAAATGTTTGTTCACCAACAATGCTTTCTTCTGGATCTATTTCTTTAGTATGAAATTTAAATATTTCTAGGCATTTTATTTTATTGCCATTTTCTTCTTCGATATACTTACCAAATAAATCTAGAGCATTACCAGTAATAATAAAATATTTATTATTTTTAATCGATAATTCAATATCATTTTGATATTTTAAAATATCATTTATAACAATTAATTTATTTTCTTTAGATCCTGATCCCATATAATATATATCATATTTATTAAAATCAATTTTATCATCAATAGTTAGAAGACCTATATTTACTTTTAAACCTTGGCTTTCAAAATGACTTTTAAGAGCCATAATATTACCAGCTTCACCATTTAAGTTCATTAAATCATAATATAAATGAGCAATATTAATTGTTTTCATCTTATTCTCCTAACATTTCTTTTATTTTAGCAGTCATATCAAAACAAACCATGGTATATATATCACCTTTAGTAGTTTTAATGACTTTTAATAAATTGTTAATATCATCTACTATAAGCATTTGCTTTTTATCAATCCCCGCATACGAAAGTCTGGTAGCAACATCATATCTAAATCTACCAATTAAAATAATTTTATCAATACCTTTATTATTTAATTTTTCAAACTCAACATCATATAACCAAGATAAGTCATTATGCTTATATCTTCTCGAAACATTATCAAAACCAAGAATGATAGTTTTCTTATTATCTAATCTAGTGATATATTCTAAAGATTGATAATAAGATAGAGCATTTTCATTTTTGCTTTCTAACATTGTTAAATTTCTATTATTAATGTTATATATATGACCTCTTTTAGAAGGAATAGGATTTATATTAAATGATTCATTTATAACTTCATCACTTATACCAATTGTTTTAAGTAATGCATAAGCAGCTGTGGTGGCATATGCTGCATATAACATATCTTTATTAATTTTAATGTTTTGATTATTTATTTTAATTGTTTTATTTTCTAAATCAACATTAGCAGCTTCATAGGAAACTTTGCCTCTTTGAAAGTCATTATTAGGGCATTTATAACTGCCTATATGGCCATAATGATAATAATCATAAACTAGTTTTTTATGACATACTGGGCAGTAAGCATTGTCTACGGAGTTAAGCATTGGCTTATGATATGAATATTTAGTTTTACTAATTCCATAAGTAGTTATTTTATCTTTATATGTAGTACCAATTTTATTAACCATTGGGTCATCAGCATTAATTATTAAATGCGTTTTTTCTTTAACTGCATTAAATATTTTATTATAAATAAACTCAGGAGTTTTGTTTCTAGCTGGTTGATCTCTCGTAATATTAGTTACAACTAAATGAGTTAAAATTGGTTTTAAGAAAGCCAGGTGAATATGTCTTTCATCTAATTCAATTAAAAATACATCTTTTTTAGGTTTATGCTTAAATAAAGTAACATTATTTAAAATTAAAGTAGTAATACCATATATACCATTAGAACCAACTTTATTACAAGCAACTCTATATCCAGCTTTAGTTAAAGTATGATAAATAAGTTCTACTGTACTGCCTTTACCACTTGATCCAGTTACCCCAATAACATATTTAGGGTACTTTACTTTACTAAGTATTTTAGTATCAGCATCATAAGCTAATTTACCTGGGAACACACTAGCATTTCTACCAAGTATTTTACCAGCTATACTAACTCCTTTAGTTAAAAATATTAAAAATGTTGTTTTCATCTTATCACCAAGTTAATTATATCAAAAATTAAACCATTTTAAACAAAAATAACTTGCCCTAAAGCCTTTTATTTGATACTATAGGTGTGGTTTATAAAAACCAAATACACACGAAAGCTGATTTAGTTAACGAGTGTCTTAGGTATAAGATGTTAATTGAAGAAGACGCTTTCGGCGGCTTAAACGAAAGGGATGATTTAAATGGCTGTAGTTTCTATGAGTTACTTATTAGAAGCTGGTGTTCATTTTGGGCATCAAACAAAAAGATGGAACCCAAAAATGAAAGACTATATTTTCACGGCAAGGGATGATATTTATATTATTGACTTGCAAAAAACTTCAGAGCTAATTGAAGAGGCTTATGAAGAGATCAAAACAATTGCGACAAATAGTGGAGCGCTTTTATTTGTTGGCACAAAAAAACAAGCTGGTGAGGCAGTAAAGGAAGAAGCGTTAAGAAGTCAAAGTTACTATGTAACAGAAAGATGGTTAGGTGGAACATTAACTAATTTTAGAACTATTCGTAAAAGAATTAAAAGATTAGAAGAAATTGAAACCATGGAAAAAGAAGGTATATTTGAAGCACTTCCTAAAAAAGAAGTTGTAAAAATTAGAAAAGAATATGCTAAATTAAATAAGGTTTTATGTGGTATTAGAGAAATGTATAAATTACCACAAGCTTTAGTAGTAGTAGACCCTAAGAAGGAATCTAGTGCAATTAAAGAAGCAAGGAAACTAAATATTCCAGTAATTGGGATTGTTGATACTAATGGGGATCCTGATGATGTTGACTTTGTTATCCCAGGGAATGATGATGCAGTTCGTTCAATTAAATTAATTTTAGGTGTTTTAGCTAATGCGATTTGTGAAGTTAAAGGCTTAGAAGTAATGGATTATGTTACAGAAGTAGAAAAAACTAAAAAGACTGTTGAAAAAGTTGATTTAGAAAAAGCTTTAGAAGGTCAAGAAATACCTGTTAAGGATTATGTAAGACCAGAAAAAGAAGATAAACCAGTTAAAGAAGAGTTAACTGAAAAACTAGAAAAAGAACTAGTTAAAAAAGAAGCACCAAAAGAAGAAGTTAATTATGATACTATGACCTTAACAGACTTAAAAGCTATTGCTAAAGAAAAAGGTCTTAAAGGATATAGTACATTAAAAAAAGAAGAATTAATTAAAGCTATAAATGAAAATAAATAAGGAAGGTATATATGATAAGTGCAAGTTTAGTAAAAGAACTTAGAGAAGCATCTGGAGCTGGAATGATGGACTGTAAGGCTGCTTTAGCAGAAACTAACGGTGATATTACAAAAGCTATGGACTATCTAAGAGAAAAAGGAATTGCTAAAGCTAATAAGAAAGCAAGTAGAATTGCCTCTGAAGGCTTAGCAAACATTTATGTTGATGGTAATAAAGCGGTTATATTAGAGATAAACTCTGAAACTGACTTTGTTAGTCAAAATGAAGAATTTAAAAATATGCTTGATGAAATAGGAAATGCATTACTTAAAAGTGATGCTAAGACTATTGAAGAAGCTAATCAAGTTAAAACTACTGATAGTACAATTGGTGATTTAATAATCGCTAAAACATCAAAAATTGGTGAGAAATTATCATTTAGAAGATTTGAGATTGTTACTAAAAGTGATGAAGAAGTCTTTGGACCATATCTTCATTTAGGTGGCAGAATAGCAACTTTAATAGTATTAAAGGGTGCTAATGAAGCAGTTGCCAAAGATGTTGCAATGCAAGCTGCGGCAATGAAACCAAGTTATTTATTTTCTAAAGATGTGCCAGCTGATGAAGTTAATAGAGAAAAAGAAGTCTTAAAAGAACAAGCTATTAATGAAGGTAAACCAGCTGATATAGCAGAAAAAATGGTTGAAGGTAGAATTAGAAAATACTTCCAAGAGATTTGCTTAGCAGATCAAGCTTTTATTAAAGAAAATAGTATTGATATAAAAACATATGTAACTAACAATGGTGGAGAATTAGTAAGTATGATTCGTTATGAAGTAGGCGAAGGATTAGAAAAAAGAAGTGAAGACTTCGCTGCTGAAGTAATGAAACAAATAAGTTAATTATTAAGGAGCAGAAAATGAAAATAAAAGATAAGAAAAAATTCATTTCGGGAATTATAAAAATATCTTTAGGAATTATCATGCTAGTGGCATTTATAATTATTGGATTTAAAAATGATAATGATAAAGCCAAAGAAACTGATGCCGTAAAATTTAATAAAGAATACACTTCAGTTAGTAAAGATAATGTTTTTGTTTATAAAACTGCTAAGGAAATAATTGAAGTATTAAAAAGTGGTACTGGTGTAGTATATTTAGGATTTCCTGAATGTGCTTGGTGCCAAGCTTATACACCAATGTTAAATGATGTTGCTAAACAAATTGGTGTTAAAGAAATATATTATTTTGATATCAAAGAAGATAGAACAAATAATACTAGTAATTACAAAGAAATAGTTTCCCTATTAGGTGATAATTTAGCTAATGATGAAGAAGGTAACAAAAGAATTTATGTTCCTGATGTTACTTTTGTCAAAGATGGTGTAATTATTGGTCATAATAATGAAACTTCTTATGATACATTAGGTTTTAGTGCTCCAGGAGACTACTGGACAGTAGAAAGAATGGATGCTTTAAAAACTAAATTAAGAGACTTAATGACTCAAGTTACTGATAATGTTTGTGAGACATGTAATAATTAAAGTGCAATGCACTTTTTTTATTTGGTTAATTATTATATAATGAAAAAGGTGATAAAAATGGATAAAAATTTGGAATATACAACAAATCAGTATAATTTAGATGCCAATATAAAACGCTATGGAAATGCTATAGATAATATTGGATTATGGAATTCAGAAAAAATAATTTTCAGTAAGTATATAAATAAAACTGACAAAATACTAGATTTAGGGTGTGGTGCTGGCAGAACAACAATTAATTTATATAGAAACGGGTATCAAAATATTATAGGTTTAGATATAGCGAATAAATTAATTGAATATGCTAAAAACTATTCTTTGTCAAAAGGGCTAAGTATTGATTTTGTAGTTGGTGATGCAACCAATTTAAATTATGATGATAATACTTTTGATGTAGTTATATTTTCATTTAATGGAATGCAATGTATTCCTGGGCTACAAAATAGAGAAAACGTTTTAAAAGAGGTTTATAGGGTTTTAAAACCGGGTGGTTATTATATTTTTACAGCTCATGATAGACATGATCCAAAAGGAATCGAATATTTGCCTTTTTGGCAAAAAATTGAAAAAGATTGGAGCAAAGGGATTAATAATCAAAAGGTAGAATGTTTAGGCGATTTAATCACAACGGATCCAGCGGGAGAAGAAGCTTTTATTCATTTTTCTACTATTGATGAAATGAAAAAGTTTATTTATAATCAACCATTTAAAATTGTAGAATATGAATATTCTTATAAAATTTCGGAGGAGAGTCAAAGTTCAATTGAATTTTTCGGAGATACAGTTTTCTGGGTATTAAAAAAAGAAAAAGGTGATAAAAATGGATAAAAAAATAAAACAAGCTTTATTAAAAGAAACAAAAAGACAAAAAAGCACTATTATGTTAATAGCTAGTGAAAACTATGTATCAAAAGATATACTAAAATTACAAGGATCAATCTTTACTAACAAATATGCCGAAGGCTATCCTGGTAAAAGATATTATGCTGGTTGTGAAAATGTTGATGTAATAGAAAACTTAGCAATTGAGTATGCTTGTAAACTATTTAAATGTAAATTTGCTAATGTTCAACCTCATAGTGGCAGTTCTGCTAATATGGCAGCATTAAGAGCACTAATTAAACCAGGTGATAAAATTCTTAGTATGAAACTATCTGATGGTGGACATTTAACTCATGGTCATCCGATTAATTTTAGTGGTGAAGACTATGAAATTATAAACTACTCAGTCGATCAAAATGGTTTTATTGATTATCAAGAGTTAGAAGCTTTAGCTTTAAGAGAAAAACCAGTATTAATAATTGCGGGAGCTAGTGCTTATTCTCGTACCATTGATTTTAAAAAGTTTAGTGAAATAGCTAAAAAAGCAAATGCTTATTTAATGGTTGATATGGCTCATATCGCTGGTCTTGTTGCTACTAACTTACATCCCTCACCAATTCCTTATGCAGATATAGTTACATCTACCACTCATAAGACTTTAAGAGGTCCAAGAGGTGGTATAATTTTAACTAATAACGAAGAAATTATTACTAAAATAAATAAAGTGGTATTTCCTGGTATTCAAGGTGGACCATTAATGCATGTTATTGGAGCTAAAGCCGAGTGTTTTTATGAAGCTATGCAAAAAGACTTTATAACTTATCAACACCAAGTGTTAAAAAATGCTAAAGTACTTAGTGAAGAACTAACTAAACTAGGTTTTAAAATCATAACAGGTGGAACAGATAATCACTTAATCCTAGTAGATGTTATGTCTTCATGCAATCTAAGTGGTAAAGAAGCCGAAGAACTACTTACAAAAGTAAATATTATCTGTAATAAAAACACCATTCCTAATGATCAATTACCACCATCTAAGGCTAGTGGGATAAGACTTGGTACACCAGCGATGACAACCCTTGGATTTAAAGAAAAAGAATTTAAGAAGGTAGCAGAACTAATATCAGAAACATTACATAAAGAAAAAAATGTTAAAGAGATAAAAAAAGAAGTGAGGGAGTTGTTATGAAAAAGAATTTAAATATAAAAATTTTCACAATTATACTTGTTATACCTGCATTTATTTTAATATTAGATTTAATGAATATTTCAAAAATTATTCCATTTACCTTTAACTTTGACTGGCTAGCCTTTGTTGGTGGATATTTATCTTTTGTTGCAACTTTAATACTAGCAAATGTTTCGATTAAGCAAAACAATAGATTAAATGATATTAACAAGAAAATTGTTGAGAACAATACAATTACTACTTGTTATTCTAAAATAGACATGGATGATAACCACTATTTTCAATTTAAAAAAAAATATTTAACAAAAGATTATGGGAATATTTTAAAAAATATAGACTATGAATTAACAGAATCAAAAGATAAATACTTTAGATTTATTTTTGAAGTAAAGGATTTAGAAGGGAGACCTTTAAAATCAGCAAAAGTGACAAAAGCTATTTTTCAAATAGATCCAGATATGAAAGATGGTAATTATATTTGGAAAAAAGAATTAAAATATGAAAATGTTGACTTGCTTAATGTTATACTTGAAAAAAATGATGAAAAAAATGATACCTATTTTTTGCCAATAATATTGATTGATAGTGAAAGTAATATAAATAATATATTAAAATCCTTGAAAATTAGAATCACCATAAATGTTGAAACAAAAAATATTTTTAAGGTTGTTAATGTTTCAGAACACACTATTATAGTAACGCCAACTACTAGGGGAACAAATTTAGGCTTGTTATATAAAAAAGAACTCAAAAAAGCCTATTATATTGATGCTTTTATAGAAGACGATAAGTAGAAAGGAGGATTTATGAATGAAACACAGCTAAAAATTTTAGAGCTATTATATGCAAATATTGCAAATGTTGCAAAAAATAATGGCTGGTCGGAACAAAAAATTAGAAAAATGGCAGATTTACAAAGAGATGATGTTAAAGTTGCCTTGGGGCTATTAAATGATAAAAGGCTTTTACAAGTTCTAAAGAAAAAAATTAAATTTGGTAAAGATTCAATAGAAGAAATAAAATATAGAATCACTCAAAAAGGAATTGATAAATATATTACAGAAATGCAAAAGCATATGTCATGTTAGAGACTTATTTTATAACTTCCTTGGTACTATCCATATAAGCTCTATATAAACCACCAGTACCAAGTTTAATACCACCAAAATATCTTACAACAACAATTAAACAGTTATTAAGACTGTTTTTTTCTATGATATTTAATATTGGTGTACCTGCTGTGTTACTAGGTTCTTTATCATCACTTTTTTTAACAATGTTATCTATTTTATAAGCATATGGATAGTGTACTGCTTTTTTATGTTCTTTTTTAAGATTATTAATGATATCTTTTATTTCTAAAATATCTTCTATTTCATAATAGTAAGCAATAAACTTTGATTTTTTAATTTCTAAAGTTATGGTATTTAATAATTTCATATAATTCACCAAGCTAATTATAATCAAAATATTAATAATAATATAGTATAATATTTATAAGTAGGTGATAATATGCTTAAAGATAAGTTAGATTTAATACCGCATTTACCTGGTAGTTATCAAATGAAAAATAAAAATGGGGTTATTATATATGTTGGCAAAGCTAAAGACTTGCGTAGTAGAGTAAATAGTTATTTTAATGATAAACAAACTGGTAAGACAGCTAAATTAGTTAGTGAAATAGATGATTTTACTTATATTGTTACTAATTCCGAATTAGAAGCATTTATCTTAGAACTTAATTTAATTAAAAAATATAATCCTAAGTATAATATTTTACTTAAAGATGATAAGAGTTATCCTTATATTGAATTAATAAAAGCGCCATACCCAGTATTAAAAGTATCTAGGTATTTAAAATTAAAGAAAAATAAAAATAATGAATTATTTGGTCCTTTTCAAAATGTTTATGCGGCAAGAAGAATGGTTAAATTATTAAATAGGTTGTATCCGCTTAAAAAATGTGTAGGAAACCCTAAAGAACTTTGTTTATATTATCATATTGGTGAATGTCTAGGGTACTGTGTTAATAAAATAGAAAATGATGTTATTAATAAAATGATTGAAGAGATAACTAACTTTTTAAAAGGGGACGATACTTTAATAAAAAATAAAATCTTAGAAAAGATTAATTTTCATAGTGATAATTTAAATTATGAAGTTGCTAAAGAACTAAAAGAAGAATTAGATTATATGAATATTGTTTTATCAAAACAACGTGTAGAACTTTTAAATATTAAAGATTTAGATGTGATTAATTATTATTTTGATAAAGGGTATCTTAGTATGCAGATATTTTTTATTAGAAACTCTAAGATAGTTGGTAGTTATAATGATATCTTACCAATTATTAATACTGAATTAGAAGATATGGAGTCTTACATTGCTTTGTTTTATGAACGTCATGAAATACCTAAAACAATCTTAATAAATGATAAATTAAATAATGAAGTCTTAGAAGCTTTAATTAATACAAAGTTTATTAAAGCTTTAAAAGGTGAGAAGAAGAAGTTACTTGATATGGCTTTAAAAAATGCCAAGATTAATTTAGCTAATAAGTTTGAATTAATTAAAAAAGATGAAAATAAAAGTGAACTAGCTAACGAAGAATTAAAACAATTGTTAGAGCTAGATCAATTAGACAGAATCGATATTTTTGATAACTCTAATTTATTTGGTAATTACTCAGTAAGTGGAATGGTTGTTTATAAAAATGGTTATCCGGCTAAAAAAGAATATCGTAAATATAAAATCTGTTTAGAAAAACCAGATGATTATAATATTATGAAAGAAGTAATATACCGAAGATATTATAAAGTTTTATTAGAAAAACTAGAAGCACCAGATTTAATTATTGTTGATGGTGGGATTAATCAAATTAATGCCTGCAAAGAGATATTAAATAGCTTGCATTTAGATATTAAAGTCTGTGGTTTAAAGAAAAATGATAAACATAAAACAAGTAACTTAATTGATGGGGATACTTTAGAAGAATTAGAAATTTCTAAAGATAGTAATTTATTTTATTACTTAACTAATATTCAAGATGAAGTACATCGCTTCACAATTAGCTATCACAGAGAGATTAGAAGCAAAGGAAGTATTGCAAGTGTATTAGATGAAATACCAGGAGTTGGTTTAAAAAGAAAAAAAATATTAATTAAAAAATATGGCAGTATTACTAAGATGAAAGAAGCATCATTAAAAGAGTTGCAAGAAATATTACCAGAAGAAGTTAGTAAAAATTTAATAAATTACTTAAATAATTATTAAAAAAGTCATTTTTGTTTGAAAAAATGACTTTTTTTGATAAAATAAGCTTCTAAAAAAGGAAAAATGACTATAAACGCGTATATATATAGTTAGAGGTAAATAATGAGTTATATTAACCAAGAAGAAATTAATAAAATAAGAACTTCTGTAGATATTATCGATATAATTAGTAGTTATATTCCTTTAACTAAAAAGGGAAGAAACTTTTTTGGTGTCTGTCCATTTCATGATGATCATAATCCTAGTATGAGTGTTAGTAGTGAAAAACAGATATATAAATGTTTTACTTGTGGAGCTTCAGGAAATGTTTTTACTTTTGTTGAAGAATATGAAAATGTTTCTTTTATTGAAGCAGTTAATATTGTCGCTAATAAAGCTGGCATAACACTTTCTATACCACTTAATAAACCTAAAGGCGATAATAAATTTCAAAAATATTATGAAATTATGGAAGTGGCATCAAAGTATTATCAAAATAATTTAAAAACTCAACATGGCTTAGCTGCCAAGAACTATTTATTAGGTAGAGGTTTTGCGGAAGAAGTTTTAAATGATTTTCAAATTGGTGTATCTAGTGATGAAAAAGATGCTTTAAAAAAAGTCCTTCTTAGTAAAGGCTATGATGAGAAAACCTTGCTTGATTTAGGTGTTTTAGCTCAAGGTGAAAGAAGTTCTTTTGATCAACTATTTGGGAGAATCATAATTCCTTTGCATAATCCAGAAGGAGAGACGATTGGTTTTACCGGACGCATTTATCGTAATGAAGATATTGCTAAGTATGTTAATACCAAAGAAACAATTATATTTAAAAAAGGTGATACTCTATATAATTATTTTCTCGCTAAAGAAAGTATTAAAAGAGAAAAAAACGTAATAGTGGTAGAAGGCCAAATGGATGCTATAAGGCTTTATAGTGAAGGATTTAAAAATGTCGTCGCAACGGGTGGAACAAGCCTTACTAAAGAACAAGTTGAATTATTAAAGAAATTAAAAGTAAAAATCATTCTTTGTTTAGATAATGATAAAGCTGGTTTTGAAGCTACTTATCATATGGGTGAAGAACTTACTAAAAATGGCCTAGAAGTATACGTAATAAGATTAAGTGATGCTAAAGACCCAGATGAGTATATTAAGAAGTTTACGAAAGAAGCTTTTGATAAGAATTTAAAATCATTAATAAAATATTTTGACTTTAAAATCATTTATTTTAAAAATAATAAAGACTTAAATAATTCTAGTGATTTAGCAAAATATATTAATGAAATCTTAGAGTCTTTAAAAAAAGAAAAAGATGAGATTTTAAAAGAAATAACGATTCAAAAACTAAGTAAAGATTATCAAATTGAAATAAATATTTTAAAAGAAAAATTAGGTAAAGTTGTAAAACCAATAATTGCTCCTAAAGTTGTCAAAGAAGAAGTAAAAAGAAAAGATAAATATGAGCAAGCTTGTGAGAAGTTACTTTATTATATGATGAATGATCGCTTATATATTAAGATGTATCAACGCCAGTTAGGATTTATTCCTTTTTCAGAGTATCGTAATATTGCTAATGAAATAATATATTTTTATGATTTAAATAAAATTATTAATGTGGCAGACTTTATTTCTTTTGTTAATAATAAAGAAGTAATTTATAAAAAAGTCTTAAATATTATTAGTGAAAATGATGATAGTGAGTTTGTAACAAGTGAAATGGAGTTATACATAAAAATAATTAAAGAATATATTACGAAACAAGAAATTATTAAATTAAAAGAAAGACTAAAAAATGAACTTGATATTAATAAAAAAGTCGAAATTGCAAATAAAATAACGGAACTAAAGAAAGAGGTAGAATGATGATTGCAAAAATTAAAACATTTGATGAAAGAAAGAAAGATTTATTAAAAAAAGGTAAAGAAAAAGGCTTTATTACTTTTGAAGAATTAGCTGATAATGTCAAAGGATTAGAAATTGATGCTGATTCTTTAGATGATTTATATAACTTTTTAGCTGAAAACAATATTAGTGTTGTTGCTAATGAAGGTGACGAAGGTGAAGAAGGCGGGTTAATTGAAAAAGACGATCATCCTTTAATTCTTGAAGATGAAGTAATTGCTAAAGATATTACCATTAATGATCCAGTAAGAATGTATTTAAAAGAAATTGGTCGTATTAGTTTACTTTCTAATGAAGAAGAAATGAATTTATCAGTAAGAGTAGCTAGTGGGGATGCTGAGGCGAAAAGACTTCTTGCGGAATCAAATCTTCGTTTAGTTGTTTCAATTGCCAAAAGATATGTTGGTAGAGGGCTATTATTTCTTGATTTAATTCAAGAAGGCAACATTGGTTTAATGAAAGCAGTAGAAAAGTTTGACTGCGATAAAGGTTATAAATTTTCTACTTATGCTACTTGGTGGATTAGACAAGCTATTACAAGGGCTTTAGCTGACCAAGCAAGAACAATTAGAGTCCCGGTTCACATGGTTGAAACCATTAATAAAATGGCGCGTATCCAACGTCAAATGACTCTAGAACTAAATAGAGAACCATCAGAAGATGAACTTGCTAAAAAAATGGGAATATCAGTTGAAAAAGTAAATGAAATAATTAAAATAAGTCAAGATCCAGTATCTTTAGAAACCCCAATTGGTGAGGAAGAAGATTCTCATTTAGGTGACTTTGTTCCTGATGAAAGAAATATGAGTCCAGAAGATTATGCTACCAATGAAATCTTAAAAGAAGAAATTAAAAGTGTTTTACTTACTCTTCAAGAAAGAGAACAAGAAGTATTAGAACTACGTTTTGGTTTAATTGATGGAACTTGTCACACTTTAGAAGAAGTTGGCAAGAAGTTTAATGTTACAAGAGAAAGAATAAGACAAATTGAAGCTAAAGCTTTAAGAAAACTTAGACATCCTTCTCGTGCCAAAAAGTTAAAGGACTTTTTACTTGACTAATGATAAGTAAAAGATTAGAAAAAATTGCTCTTTTTATTAATAGTAGTGATAATTTAATTGATATTGGTTGTGATCATGCTTTATTAGATATTTATTTAGTTGAAAACCAAATAATAGATAGTTGTTATGTTAGTGATAGTAATCCTAAAGCTTTAAATAATGCTATTTTAAATATCAAAGAGCATAAGCTAACTAAAGCTATTCATCCAGTACTAGAAAGTGGCTTAGAAGCGATTAAAGATGATAAAATAGATACAATTATTATCTCTGGATTAGGTTCTTATACCATTATTGATATTTTAAAAAATAAAAACAAATTAAAAAATATTACGAAAATAATTATTCAAGCCAATAATAATCATTATGAACTAAGAAAGTTTTTAAGTAACATAAATTTTTATATTAAAGATGAAAGTGTTGTTCTTGATAATAATAAATACTATATAACAATGCTGCTTAAAAAAGGTTATAAGAAATATTCTTATGAAGATTTATTATATGGACCAATTTTAAAAACTAAAAAAGAGAGTCTAAGTTACTTTAAATATCTAAAAGATAGCTATTTAAAATTATTAAAATTAATGCCTAGAAAGCAGATAATTACGACAATAAAATTAAAATACAAAATGTATCTATTAAATAAAATTATAAAATCACTTGTTTAAAGTGATTTTTTTATTGGTTTGTGACTGTTTTCAAATTTTAATATATCATTTTTACTAATTAAATTATAAAGACTAGCACTTTTTATTTCATATCTATAAATGATTGATTGATAATTTTTGGTTTTAAGATTGATTTCGTTCTTATTCTTTAATTTATTTAAATAGACTTGGCCAAGTTTATTAAAACCTAGTATTTGGATATAATCTAACTCTTTATATTTTTTAACATCATCTTTTTTAAGCCCAATTAAAATATGTACTAACATTCTTTTAAGTCTATTATAAGTATATCTTTTACTTTTAATACTTTCTATTAATTCTTCAATGTTATTTACTTTATTAATATTTTTAATTAGTTTGTTTTGAATACCTTCATCAACTGTTAGGTATTCTTCTAAATGATCATCAGTTAATATTTTGTATTTTAGATATGGGAATAAATCATTTAAATTAATATTTTCAATATGTTCTCCAATCCCTTTAGGAACATACTTGGTAATATCTTCTTTCTTATTAATTTTATTTCTAATATTAGAAGCACTTATTATTTCATCATTACTATCAATATCATGATAGCTATTAGTTCTTTTTATCGTAACAGGAACAATCCTTTTATTGATTTTATTAATAGCTTTAATATAAGAAACTCCAAGTAAATCATTAGGAGTACTTAATTCTTCTTGATAAGAATCACCAAGTGCTTTAGGATAACTAAAACCTTTTTTAAGATTTAATTTAATTTTTAAACTCAGCTTCTTTTCTTCTCTAGCTAGTTTTTTTAACTTTTTAATATCATTTGATTCACTACCAAAAACTAATTCGTTTATTTTAAATTCATTTAATATTTTAATTGCTCCATAAGCAAAGTTATCAGCGCTTTGACTACCATAAAAGAAAGGTAGAGAGATAACCAATTCAACACCATTATCTAAAGCGATTTTGGTTTTGGCTTCTTTACTTAAAATACTTACTTCACCACGTTCTAAAAAATATCCATTTATGACTAAAATGATAATCGCTTTAGCTTCAAGGATATGATATTTATGACCATTATGAAAAGGGTTATACTCACAAATTATCCCAATTGCATTCATTTAAATCACCAATATAATTTTATCATATATTGGTTGCCAAAAGCGATATTATTTGTTAGTATATGTAACTAACAGGTGATGTATATGGTAAATGTTAAAAAGCATGAACAAACAATAATAATCAGCGATGCAGAAAACTTTGCAACAGCTCAGATAGATCTTTATGGTGATATCAGAGTTTATTTTAATTTAATGGAAAATGATCATGGTTATATTGATAACCACAAAATATTGATTGAAATTGATGCGTTAGAAGATCAAGAATTATATGAAATGCTAATGCCTCTCTTCATAGACCAAGTATCATTTTCTCTATCAAGCGAAAATCCTTTTCAAAAATCAAGGGATAATGAAATGCCAAGCACAGTAACTTTTAGCCAAGACGAAGAAAGAATATCAATTATTTTTTCAAAAGGATTTGCTAAATCGGCAAAAGATATTGACTTAGATGAATTACCTAAAACAATCTTTGATGAAGAAACAGGAGAAGCAATTGTTCCAAGAGAATACTGCTTATTATTTGGGGATAATATATATTTAAATGAAACATCTGCAAATGTTGAAAGAATGTTAGAATTATATTATTATTTGACTGAGTATTTAAAAAATAAAGCTAGTGGTATGAAAGCAAAAAGGAAAATTAATAAAGAGGCTATTGATGAAAATTGATTTAACAAAGTTAATATATAATCAAGCAAAAGAAATAGAAATAAATGGTTTGTTTCTAATTAAAAAAGAACTATGGCAAGAAACTGATATTATTAATTTGAAAGAAATAACAGTTTTTGGCAGAATTTATAAAGATTTCAATAATAACATCAACTTAGAATTAGAAGCTAAAGGTATAATGGTTTTAAAAGATAGTAGGACTTTAGAACTAATAGATTATCCATATAATGTTGAAATTGAGGAAAAACTAGACGAAAATAATGAAATTAAGCAAAATATACTTGATATTGAACCCATTTTATGGGAAAATGTTTTATTGGAAGTACCAATTAGAATTGTTAATAATGAAAACCCTATTAATTTAAAAGGGGAAGGTTGGGAATTAAAAGATAATTAGATTATCAAAACGGAAGGAGAGATACTATGGCAGTTCCATTTAGAAGAACAAGTAAAACAAAAAAGAGAATGCGTCGTACTCATTTAAAGAAAGAAGTCGGAGCATTAGTAATATGTCCAAACTGTAAAGCAACTATTAGACCTCATAGAATGTGTCCAAAATGTGGATATTATAAAGGTAAAGAAGTAGTCGCATCTAAAGAAGAAGTTAAGGAAGAAAAGAAAGTTAAGGCTGTTAAGGAAGCAAAGAAAATTGTTAAAAAAGAGACTAAAAAAGCTCCTGGCAAAGTAACTAAAAAAGCAACTTTAACAAGAACAACTTCAAAGTAAAAAAAAATAATGTAAATAAAGAAAAAAATGTAAAAAGTACTTTACATTTTTTTTGTTGTGGTGTATTATAGTGGTAGCAAGTGCCACATAGTGGTAGAAAGTGGGGGATTTCAATGTTTATGGGCGAGTATCATCATACGATTGATGACAAAGGCAGATTAATTATTCCATCTAAGTTTCGTTATGAATTGGGCGAAAAGTTCATTGTAACTAGAGGCTTAGAAAAATGTCTATTTATTTATTCATTAACAGAATGGAATAGTATTGTAAGCAGGCTAAAAACTCTACCATTTACTAAGAAAGACGCCAGAGATTTTATTAGATTCTTTCTATCAGGTGCTGCTGAATGTGAATTTGACAAACAAGGTCGAATTAACATTACCTCCCCATTGGTTAGTTACGCCGATTTGAACAAAGAAGTTGTGATAATCGGCGCAAACGACCGACTAGAAGTTTGGTCAAAAGAGGGATGGGACAAATTCTTCACTGATAATGAAGATAAATTAGCCGACATAGCTGAACATCTATTTGAAGAAGTACCTAATCATGAAGCATTATAGTGTTTTAAAAAAAACAACTATTGAGTTATTAAATATTAGTAGTGATGGTATATACGTAGATGCAACACTTGGTTATGCTGGACACAGCAAAGAGATATTAAGGAAATTAAAAAGGGGTTTCCTATTCGCCTTCGATCAAGATCAAGAGGCTCTTACATTTAGTCAAAAAGAGTTATCTAGTATTGGTCAAAACTTTAAATTAATTCATAGTAACTTTGTTAATTTAAAAGAATGTCTTCTTAAAGAAGGAATTGATAAAGTAGATGGTATTATCTTTGATTTAGGACTAAGTAGTCCCCAAATTGATGATGCTAGTAGAGGCTTTACCTTTATGAAAGATGCCATATTAGATATGCGGATGGATCAAGAACAAAAACTTGATGCCAAGTATGTCATAAATAATTATGAATTAACCAAATTAACGGATATTTTCTTCACCTATGGAGAAGAAAGGTTTTCTAAAGTAATTGCTAAGAAGATAGTTGAAAGAAGACAAGTAAAGGCAATTGAAAGAACGACTGAACTAGTTGAAATAATTAAATCTTCTGTACCAGTAAAATACTTTATACAAAATCATCCCGAAAGAAAGATTTTTCAAGCAATTAGAATTGAAGTTAATAAAGAATTAGAAACACTTGCCAAAGTCCTTCCCGATGCCATTAACTTACTTAAAAAGGGTGGCAGAATATGTGTTATAACATTTCATTCTTTAGAAGATAGAATAGTTAAACAAATATTTAATAAATATAGTGAAATTGATCCTTTAGTAAAAGGCTTAAACGAAATACCTGAAGAATATAAGCCAATTATTAAATTAATTAATAAAAAACCAATAATTGCCGACTTAGAAGAACTAAATGAAAATAGTCGAAGCAAAAGTGCAAAGTTAAGAGTTATAGAGAGGTTATAGATATGAAACAAAGAGGAGCAAAAATAAAATTATTTAAAGGCGAGAAGTTCTTGTTTTTTATACTTTTTATGATGTTAATTGCGACTCCGATGTTAATAGTTTTTTCTAAAGCAACATTAACTAAAACAAATATTGAGGTAGAAAGACTTAAAAGTAAAATAACTAAACAAACCGGCTTAAATGAAAGCTTATATATGAAAATTAATGAACTAGCATCTTTAGATAATATTCAAGACATTGCAAAAGCGGAAGGATTATCTTATAATAATAGTAATATCAAAACGATAAATAATAACTAATGAGGTAATTTATATGAAAAATAAAAACAATACAGTAAAAATCAATAATATTTTTCTTCTTGGTATTGTTTTTTTATTTGGTTTAATAATCATTAAGATGGTTTTTATTGCTATTACTCATAATGTTGATGGCGTTGATTTAAAAGCTTTTGCTAAGAATCGTGATACCGTAAAAACCACTTTGTATGCAGCAAGAGGGACCATTTATGATATAAGTGGGGAAGTTCTTGCTCAAAATGTTAATTCTTATACAGTAATAGCTTTCTTAGAAGAAAGTAGAACTACTAATAAAAATAATCCGGAGCATGTAGTAGATAAAGAAAATACTGCTAATAAATTATATGAAATATTTAATAAATATATCAAGAATAATAAAATGACTAAAGACGATATTTTAGCTTTATTAAATAAAGATGCTTATCAAGTGGAACTAGGACCTAGTGGTAGAGGGATAACTGAGCTTGTCAAAGAAGAAATTGAAAAAGCCAATTTACCAGGAATAGGATTTGTTTCTAGCACAAAAAGATATTATCAAATGGGGAACTTTGCTTCCTATGTTCTTGGTTATGCCAAGAAAAATGATAGTGGGAAAATAATTGGTGAAATGGGTATAGAAGCTTATTATGATAATTATCTAGCTGGAACTGATGGTTATACTGAGTATCAAAAAGATGCTTATGGTTATCAAATTCCTAATACGCCATCAATTACAGATGAGCCAATTGATGGGGCTGATATTTTCTTAACAATTGATAATACTATTCAATTAAAACTAGAAAATGCGGTTAAAGAAATTGACGATGCTTATGATTTGGCTTGGATGACAATTACGGTAGCTGATGCTAAAACTGGCGCAATTGTTGGTAGTGCTTCATCACCTAGCTTTGATCCTAATACACTAGACATTAATAGTTATTTAACACCACTTACTCAATATGCTTATGAACCAGGAAGTACAATGAAGGTATTTTCTTTTATGGCAGCCATGGAAAATGGTGTTTATAATGGTACTGATACGTATCAATCAGGAACTCTAAATATCGGTGATATTACTATTAAAGATTTTAATAATGTTGGTTGGGGTGTAATTACTTATGATCAGGGCTTTTCTTACTCTTCAAATGTTGCTGCTGCTAAACTAGCTCAAAAACTTGGTAAGGATCGTTTAAAAGCTTATTATGAATTGTTAGGGTTTGGTTCTAAAACAGGAATTGAACTACCTAATGAATCAGCGGGGACAATTAATTTTAAATATGATATTGAAATATCTAATGCTGCTTTTGGCCAAGGAATTACAACCACTCCAATTCAAAATATTCAAGCTTTAACAGCATTAGCTAATGATGGTATGATGTTAAAACCATACATTGTTGATAAAATAGTTGATCATGATACTGGTGAAGTATTATATAAATCTAAAAAAACTGAAGTGAAAAAAGTAGCTAGTAGTGAGACTATTAATAAATTAAAAGATATGATGAAAGATGTTGTTTATAGTGGATTAACAACTGCTAAATATTATCAACCGAAAACGGTTACTTTAATTGGTAAAACTGGTACAGCCCAAATACCTTCTAGTAGTGGTGGCTATTTGACTGGCGAATATAATTATATTCGTAGTTTTGCCGGACTTTTCCCTTATGAAGATCCTGAATACATTGTTTATGTTTCGGTTAAACAATTAGTTGGTTCTTTAAAAACAGTTGCTAATATGGTATCAGGCATTGTTGATGATATTGCCACCTATAAAAACATTACAGAAACAGAAAAAGAAGTATCTAAAGTTATTAAAATTAGTTCTTACATTAGTAAAAATACTGAAGAAGCCAAAACAGCATTAGAAGCTTTAGGTATAACGCCAATTATAATTGGTGATGGAACTAAAATAATTGATCAATTCCCCAAAAAGAATACGGAAATGATTGCTAATGATAAATTATATTTATTAACTAATGGAACTAATTATACGTTACCAAATGTAATTGGTTGGACAACTAATGAAATAAAAAATTATTGTAACTTTATTAAGCTAAAATGTGAATATGATGGTTATGGCTATGTTTATGAAACATCTTTATTACCAGGATCATCAATAGATTTAAAAAGCACCTTAACATTCAAACTTAACAATAAATATGAAAGTTATTTAAATCCCGTTACTACCACTGAAGAAGAAAATAGTGAAGATTGAGAAAATTATATTATAATGATATAATTTTTTTAAGCAAGAGTGGTGGAATTGGTAGACGCGCACGTTTGAGGGGCGTGTGGACTTCTTCCTTGCGAGTTCAAGTCTCGTCTCTTGCACCAATTAATAGCTTAGGAGATTGTATGATAAAAGAAATTAAAAGATGCCCACTATGCAATTCAAAAAATTATAAAGAAGTAAAAAGTATTTATATTAATGATTTGATTGATATGTGGGTAAGTAAACGAGGATTCAATCCAATATCAATAATTTATAATAATAAAGTATTAATAAAAAGAAAATGCGATAATTGTGGATTATATTATTATAATTATCATATATCAGATTCTAAAAAATTATATGAAAATTTAGAAAAAGTAGATGGCTATTATCCAGTTTTTAGGCCAACTTATAAAATAGCATTAGAAATTATTAAAAAAATTAATCCTAAAGATTTAATGGAAATAGGCTCTGGTAATGGTTCTTTTTTAGAATATATAAATAATTTTGTTCCAAATGTAATCGGTAATGAATACAATAAAAACGCAGTAAAACTATGTCAAAGTAAGGGTTTAAATGTTATATCGAAACCAATAAAAATGATGAAAAGTAAATTTGATGTTGTTTGTCATCATGAAGTATTAGAACATGTTTTTGGTACAAAAAAGTTTATTAAAGAAAATATTAAGCTTTTAAGAAAAGGTGGCAAACTAATTATTGGAACGCCTGATCCAGAGAGCATCTTAGCAATAACAGGAAAAGGGGAATTACATTATCCTCCCCATCATCAGTTTGAATTTTCAAAACAAACTTTTAACTGGATGGCAAATAAATATGATTTAAGAATTTATTGTTACAAAAAGACTAAAGTTGAACAAAGGCATTATGAAAAATATATTGAAATAACAAAGGATAATATTACTTATGAGGAATGCAAAAAAAGATTTACTGGGCATTCCCATGTTGTTATATTTGAAAAATTAAAATAATAAAGGAGAATTTATGATTTGGATTTCAATAATGGTTTTGATTTTAATTATGCTGTTTATTTTAGCTAATTATTTTTTCAATATTGCAATAAATGCTAAAAAAGATAAAGCATTTATTTTTGATGCTGAACATAATAAATTACCTGATTCAGATTTTCGCCAAAAACTAATCGAAGAAGGTAAACTATGGTATGAGAAAATCGATAAAAAAGAAGTTTATATTAAATCTCATGACAATCTCAAATTACATGGAGTAATTATTGAAAATAAAATGAGTAATATTTGGGTTACAATTAGTCATGGCTATTTTGGTAATATTAATTCTGTTATTCCTGGAGCTAAATTATTTTATAATTTAGGTTATAATCTGTTACTCATAGATGCTAGAGCTTGTGGTAAAAGTGAAGGAAGTTTTATTGGTCTTGGCTACTTAGATAAGTTTGATTTAATTAAATGGCTTGAATTTTTAAATAGAACATATAAAGATATAAAAATATTTTTATTTGGCGCTTCCATGGGGGCTTCAACAGTAATGATGGCTTCAGGAGAAAAACTTCCAGATAATGCTAAGGGGATAATTGAAGATTGTGGTTATAGTAGCATAACTAAGGAATTTTCTTATCAAGCCAAAGTATTATATAAATTACCATCTTTTCCATTAATCCCTATTTTAAGTCTAATTACTAAAATAAGGGCAGGATATTGGTTAGAAAACGTAAAACCATTAAATGCAGTGGAAAGATCAAAAGTTCCAATGCTATTTATTCATGGTGGGAAAGATACTTTTGTTCCTTCTTCTATGCTATATGAGTTATATAAGAGGAAAAATGGCGTAAAGTCAAAGCTTCTTATAAAAGCTGCTGGCCATGGGTCTAGTTATTGGATGGGTTATAAAAAATATTGGTCAAGCATAAAAAGATTTATAGATATTAATCAGAAATAAATCATTCTTAATAATAATTTGCTTTTTTATTGATATAAAAATATTATTTTGATATACTTACCATAGTAAAAGAATAGTAAGGTGTTAGCGGTGAGAATTTCAATTATCAAAAAAAATCAAATTGCTGATCAATTGTTGCCTATAAAAGTATATGGCAGTTTTTGGCTTAGTGATAAAGACGCTAACGGCAATGAAAGACCACTAATTATAATTGAAGCGGTAAATGATAAATGGCTAATAAAAAGTGATGCTGAAGTTACGATTTTATTTAATAAAGAAAAAGTTAACGAAATTTTTTTAAATAATTATGAATTTTATGAATTAAAATTAAAAAATGGTGAGATCATTTTGATTTATTGTAGCCCTATAAATGATCCTTCTTATTTTCAAATGGCAATAAAAAGTGAAGGTGAAATAACGATTGGTAATAGTGAAGATAATAACATTATTTTTAATTCTTCTTTGGTTAATGCTAATCATTGTAAATTAAGTTATAAAGAAAAAAAATGGTCAATAATTGATTTAAAAAGTGATAATGGTTTTTATATAAATGGTGAAAATTTAAAAACCAGTGATTTAAAATATGGTGATGTTATTTTTATCATGGGATTAAAAATAATTGTTTTATTAGATAATTTATTTATTAATAATCCTAAAAATAATTTGAAACTAAAAGGTAACTTTTTTGAAATAAAAAAATATCCTAGTCAAAAGGCTATCGAAGAAGCTAGTGATGATGATGAAGACATTGAAATTTATAAAAAAGATGATTATTATTATAAATCACCAAGATTTAAAGGTAATATTGAAAAAGCTGAAATAATAATTGATCCTGTTCCACCTAAAGAAAATATGCAAGAAATGCCTTTAATATATGTTGTTGGGCCAGCTTTAACAATGGGAATGACTTCAGCAGTAACAGCTTTTACATCAATAAACAGTGTTATTTCACAAGGCAAATCTTTAACAACGGCAATTCCATCGCTTTTAATTGCTTCATCGATGTTAATAACAATGATTATGTGGCCAATGTTAAGTAAAAAGTTAGAAAAAAAACAAAAAATAGCTCGCGAAAAAAAACGTCAAGAACTATATTCTAAATATATTGAAGAAAAGAATCAAGAAATTAAAACTATTATTAGTATTCAACGTCAGATTCTGAATGAAAAGTTTCAAAATTTAAATGAAGTAAGAAATATCATTATAAATAAACAAAAAACTTTATGGGAAAGAGAACCTTTTCATGAAGATTTTTTAGATATTAGATTTGGTATTGGTCCAGTACCTTCAGAAATAAATATTCAAGTACCTGAAGAAAAGTTTTCTTTAGAAACTGATAATTTAATTAAACCGCTAGTAGCGATTAAAAATAATTATAAAAATATTCCCGATGCTCCAGTTCATTTTTCTTTTGCTAAAAAACCTATTTCGGCGATTGTTGGCAACTTAGATACAGTTCAAAAGTTCTTTGATGGAGTTTTGCTACAATTAATGGCTTTTCATAGCCCTGATGACTTAAAAATTATTGTTTTTACTGATAATACAAAAAATCATTGGGATTATTTAAAAGTCCTTCCTCACTCTTGGAATAGCAATAAATCAATTAGATTTTTTGGTACTAATTTAGATGATGCCAAACAAATATCTAGTTATTTAGAAAACATTATTCAACAAAGAAAAGATGAAAGTGCTGAAAAAAACAATAATTATAGTCCTCATTTTGTTATTTTTACTGATGATATAAAAAAATATCGTGATTTAGAAATTATTAAAAGTATTTTAAGTGCAACAAGCAACGTTGGCTTCTCTTTAATAATTCTTAATAACAGATTAGCTAATTTGCCTAATGAATGCGTTAATTTTGTTTCAGTAGGGGATGACTTAAAATCAGGAATAATTGAAAATGATTTAACTTCGGAAAAACAAGTTCAGTTTATTGCTGATATTAATGAAGAATTGCATTTAGAAGAATGTTCTCAGGTATTGGCAAGTACACCACTTGAAATTCCTAAAGGAGCTGAAACACTACCAACTACTTATGGCTTTTTGGAGATGTATAATATTGGTAAGATCGAACAACTAAATATAAAAAATCGTTGGGAGACAAATTCGCCTTTTATGAGTTTACAAACTCCAATTGGCATCGATGAATTTGGTAATTTAATTAAATTAGATTTACATGAAAAATTCCATGGACCTCATGGTTTAATTGCTGGTATGACAGGTAGTGGTAAAAGTGAACTTATTATTACTTATATTTTATCTATGGCGGTAAACTTTCATCCTGATGAAGTAACATTCATTTTAATTGACTATAAAGGCGGTGGTATTGCTGGAGCTTTTGAAAACCGCGAATTGGGTATAAAACTACCTCATATTGTTGGAACTATAACTAACTTAGATACAATTGAAATGAAAAGATCATTAGCTTCTATTCAAAGTGAAATTAGAAGAAGACAGGAATTATTTAAAAAAGAAAAAGGTAAATTAAATGAAAGTACAATTGATATATATAAATATCAAAGATTATATCGTGAAGGAATCATAAAAGAACCAATTTCCCACTTATTTATTATTTGTGATGAGTTTGCTGAATTAAAAGCTCAGCAACCAGATTTCATGGACGAATTAATAAGTGCGGCAAGAATTGGTAGAAGCCTAGGTATCCATTTAATCTTATCAACTCAAAAACCAAGTGGGGTAGTTGATGATCAAATTTGGAGTAATAGTAGATTTAGAATTTGCTTAAAAGTTCAAGAGCAATCTGATAGTAATGATATGATAAAACGGCCTGAAGCTGCTTATTTAAAAGATGTTGGCCGCTTTTATCTTCAAGTTGGCTATAATGAAATGTTTACTTTAGGCCAATCAGCTTGGTGTGGTGAAAAATATATTCCTCTTGATAAATTAAAAAAGAAAATTGACCCTTATATTTCTTTTATTGATAATATTGGTAGTATTATTAAAAATGTTAAAGAAGAAAAGAATATTTTTGATATGAAAAATTATGGCGAAGTTTTACCAAATATTATTAATTATATTATAAATATTGCTAAGGAAGAGAAAATAGAACCAAAACAATTATGGTTGAATCGAATTCCTAATATTATTTATGTAGATAATTTACGTAAGAAATACAATTATCAAAAATTATCTGATTTAATTAATCCAATTATTGGTGAATATGATGATCCAGATAACCAAAAACAAGGCTTATTGACATTAAACTTAACCACGGGTGGGAACACCATTATTTATGGTAGTAATGGCAGTGGAAAGAGCTTATTATTAACAGATGTTATTTATTCTTCAATAATTGAGCATTCATCTTCAGAGGTAAACTTTTATATTATGGATTTTGGTGCTGAAACATTAACAGCTTTCAAAGATGCTCCTCAAGTTGGTGATGTGGTGTTATTACATGAGGAAGAAAAAACCTTAAATTTATTAAAAACTTTATTTAGAACAATTGAAGAAAGAAAGAAGCTGTTTTCTAAATATAATGGTGATTTTGTTTCTTATAATCGAAATTCAGCTGAGAAACTACCTTTAATAGTTGCGATTATTAATAATTTTGAAGTTTTTAGTGAAACATATGATCAATTAGAAGACATGTTTGTGGTTTTAACAAGAGAAGGGCCAAAATATGGTGTTGTCTTCTTAATAACAGTATCAGGTGCCAATAACATTAGATATAAATTAAAACAAAACTTTAAACAAAATCTAGTTTTAGAATTAAATGATAATTCTGATTACAATTCTATATTTGGTAATGTTCATGGTAAATATCCTTCTAAAGCCGTTGGTAGAGGATTAGTAAAATTTGATGAAATTAATGAGTTTCAAACTGCTTACCCATATGAACCAGATATGGTTAATGATTATATAAAAATAATTTGTAAAAAGTTAAAAGCAAAAAACCAAAAAGTCGCTTCTGGAGTTCCAGTATTACCAGAAAAAGTTACGAGAAAAGAAGTCGCTTATGCTCAAAATGGTATTTCTTTAGTTCCTCTTGGTATTGAAAAAGAATCATTACAGATCGCTAATTGGAATTTTGAAAATAATTATGGGACTTTAATAACAGCTGATGATGAAGAACCGATCATGAGTTATATGCCACCATTTATTAATCAGTTTTCTAGTATGAATAAAAATATTACTGTGGTAATTGATGCCAAAAAAATATTTTCTAAAGATAAATTTGCTGATGATATTATTTATTTTGATACTAATTTCAATGGTTTTATAGATAATCTTAATGCTAATGTCGAAAAAATGGCTGAAATGTATAAAAACAGTAATTACGATTTAAAATCTTTAGCGAATATAAAGCATTTAATTTGCATAATAATTGATACAACTCATTTATTTAAGAAATTAGATCCAACTTATATTGAAAAATTCAAAAACATTATTAAAAATGGTGAAACATTTAATAAAATAAGCTATGTTATTGTTAATACAATTGAAAATGTTAAAAAGTTGGAGTATGAAGAATGGTATAAATTATTAATAAGAGATGATGAAGGTATTTGGCTTGGTAGTGGGCTTGGTAATCAGTTTTCTTTAAAGCTAGTTAAAAGTAGCCAGGAATATAATAAAAAAATTGCTAATGACTTTGGGTATGTAGTAAAAAGAGGTAATCCAGTACTAGTTAAATTAATAGTAGATGATTCTAAAGGAGGCAATAATGAACAAAATATTAATTGAAATTTTAGTGCCAACAATGGAAAATAGTTTTGAAGTACTAATACCAGCTAATAAAAAAGTGTTTAAAGTAATTAGTTTAATTACTAAAGCCATTAATGAATTGTCATATGGAGCTTTTCTCATAAACAAAGAGTTTAACTTAATAAATGCTTCCAACGGTGAAGTTTTAGATATTAATAAAACTATTAAAGAAGCAGGAATTGTTGACGGAATTAAATTAATACTGATATAATATAGAAAGAGGTGGACTATGAGTTTTAAAGTAAATATTGTTGAATTAGACAATTTAGGTAAAGCAGTTACAAATGATGGTGATTTAGCAGAACAAGAATTAAAAAAAATATTTTCGATTATTGATGCTCTAGAGCAAGGCTGGAGTGGACCAGATAATAAACAGTTTGTTCAAAGGATTCATGAAAAAAAACCAACTTTGGATGCTTTAGTGGCTTCAATTAGAAATTGTGGGCAGTTTTGTGTTAATGCTTCTAATAAGATTAAACGTGTTCAAGATGAATCAAGCAGTGCTGCTTCAAGAGTTTAGAAAGAGGATAATATGATAGATAAAGTAACATATTCACAAATGAATGATTCGGCGAGCATGCTAAGGACATCTTCGCAGAAATTAAAAGATATTTTGGAAAGTGTTGATCAAAGAATGTCAAAGATAAACACCACAGAAGTTTATCAAAGTGAGGGCGCTCAAAATGTTTATACAAACTTTAAAAATTTATCAGCAAAATTTGAAGCTTTTTATACAGAAATAATGAATTACTCTACATTCTTAACTAAAACAGTTAATTTATATCAAGAAGCTGATACAGCCATTGGAACAGAATCAGGGACAGCCATTTAAAAAGCCTAACGGCTTTTTTTTTAGAAGTATTGTCAATTTCTAAAGAAGTTGTTATAATAAATATATCTAAAATTAGGAGGTCAGAATGGGAGCTTTATTGACGACTGCAACTAATCAATCAAAAAATTTAAATATAAAATCTGAAGAATTAAAGGATATTGCTAAATCATTAAGAGCTGTTGGCAGTGATATTGAGGCAACAAATAGTGAGCCATCTATTAATATATCTGTACAGAAACTAAATAATATAGCTTCAGCTTTAGAAGGATCTGCTAATTCAATTGTATCAGCTGGCGGAATAATGATTTCAACAGCCCAAAAAATTGAAGAAGAAGAAGCTATAGCGGCAGCAGAAGCAGCCAGAAAAGCGGCAGAAGCAAACAAAACAGCCAAAACAACTTTCAGAAAAGCAGAAAGAAGCTTTAAAGAAAAGACTCCTGCAACGACTTTTAGAGAAGCAGAAAGAAAATTTATAGAAGGAGAGTAGCTTATGAGAGATTTAACGACTTTTAATTTTGAAAGTGTTGATAATGGGCGAATTGCTTCAAAAGATAATGGCAATAAATTATTAAATATAGCCGATTCTATAAGAAGTATAAAACTTAATATCCCAGCAAAGATAGCTAATAGATGTAGTGCATCATCAATATTATCAGGAGCTGCATCAAGTGTTGAAAGTTGTAAAACAAGCTGTGATAATGTTTCAAATTTATATGAAAAAATGATTAGTCTTTATAAAGATATAGATTATAGTACATCAGAAGAAATTATGAAAGCTTTTAGTCAAAGTTTATTGCTTTTTGAATTGGGATTTATTACTTTAGATAATTTAAAAAATTTATATGAAAAAAAGCTTTATACTTATGATGAAAAAGGTAAGTATGTAGAAGTAACATATGATATGCTCCTTAATATGAAGGGGAAATTTCCTATTTCAGCTAGGCCACTTGGAGGAGGAAATAAGGTTTCTGGATATACTGTTTTGGACCCAGTTACCGGGTTACATATTAAATCAAATGGAAACTTTGCCTGGAGGTTTCAAGGAGTTATTAATGTTTTAAGTAATCTGGGTATTCATGTGCCTATTGTTGGCGGGATAAATCAAAATCACAATAATCCAGGGTCTTTACATCGTAAAGGGTTTGCTGCAGACTATGGAACTGGTAATAGCATTAATATAAATTATAATAATGGCTCTGATATAGTAACAATTAGGCAAAATAAAACAGCAGTTTCTGAATCGGCATACAATGTTTTTTATAATACTATTGATTGTACTCCTGAGGAAATGATATATAACAAAAATATTAGTTCTGGATGCTATGCTAAAATACCTGAAGGGACAATTGTACCGGAACAATATGAAAAATATATAGTTAATAATTTAACAAATGTTGTCCAATCAAATGATGTGACAGTATCTAGTCCTAGTGCTAGTAATCTTTCTTTAGTTTCTATTGAAGGAACCTTTGTTGATATGGACAAACTATATGCTGATGCTGGGCTACAAAGAGTCCCTCCAATTGTAGATTGGCCAAAAAGTTGGAATGATTATGAAGCACATCATGTGGAACTGATAATGAATGAAACTGAATTCCCAAGGCTTTTTGATTCCACTGGTACACTTTTAAATGATGTAGAGGCGGAACAATGTTCAGAAATATTAGATGTTTTACATAATTTAAGTTAAACAATTATTATATTTATTAGAAAAGAGGTTATAATATGTTAATTTTAGCAAAAGCTTCTCTAGCAATCATGTTAGGATTTATTTTAGCTTTAGGATTAGGATTTATTTTAATTCCGATTTTAAAAAGATTTAAATTTAAACAAAATGTTAGTCAAACAATAGGAGAAAGACATTTAGCAAAACAAGGGACACCAACAATAGGTGGATTGATATTCATCTTATCAACGATGATTGCTTTATTAATATTGTACTTAAGAGGCAGTATTACATTAAGTTCTAACTTAATGATTGTGGTTTTTGTCTTTTTATCATATGCTTTATTAGGATTTGTTGATGATTTTTTAAAGATAAAATTCAAAAATAATAAAGGCTTAAAAATATCAACCAAATTACTTATTCAAGGCCTTATTACATTAGTATTCTTTTATATATTTATGAATCATGGTGGAGTAACTAATGTAAGTCTTAGTTTTTTAGGTATTGATTTACCACTAGGTTGGGCATTTGGTATATTTATTTTCTGTGTCTTAGTTGGTACAACTAATGCCGTAAATATAGCGGATGGTTTAGATGGCCTAGCTACCGGGTTATCTTTAATAGCTTTCCTTGCTTATGGACTTATTACCTGGAACACAACTTGGATGACCGGATATCAAGATGTGGCAATCTTTTCCTTTATTTTAATTGGTGGCTTATTAGGTTTCCTAATATTTAATAGTCATCCCGCTAAAATATTTATGGGTGATACTGGAGCACTAGCATTAGGTGGTGCCCTTGGTACCATAGCTATCATTACTCGCCATGAATTTTCTTTAATATTAGTAGGTGGCGTATTTGTAATTGAAGCATTAAGTTCTTTAATTCAAATTTTTATGATTCGCAAATTCAAAACTAAAGTATTATTAATGGCGCCTTTACATCATCATTTTGAACAACTTGGTTGGAAGGAAACTGATATTGTTAAAACATTCTGGGTGGTCGGATTAATATTTGCCATGATTGCGATAATCTATGGTGTATGGCTTTAAAAGTAACGATTGTTACTTTTTTCTTTTAGTAAAGGCTTTTTTAAAGTAATTTACATCATCCTCTAAAAATGGTACAATTTTAGCGTGGTGAAATAGATGAAATTAGCAAAAATTGATTTTAAAGATATCTTACATAAAGTGTGGCATTTTATTAAAAAACACATTTATATTTTATATATGGCATTACCATTAGTATTAATGGATTTAATGACTAGATATTTAGGTAGAGGAATACATTTTTATAAAATATATCGCTTTGTACCTAACTTTTTTACATTTTTATATATTCTTTTATTTATTGGGGTAGCTTTATCACTTAAAAAATATGCTGGTAAAATAATTTATATTATTGTTAATTTAGTTTTTATTGGTTTATTTGTGGTTAATAATGTTTATTATTCTTTATCATCTAACTTTTTTAGTTTTAGTTTAATGGAATCTGCTAAAGAAGGCTCAGTTTATTTCTGGAGTGCAATAAAAAATTGTAATCCATTAGTATATATCTTTTTAGGGATTATAATTATTGCTTTTATATGGGGACTTATTAAAACCCCAATTAGAAGAAAATATAGTTTTAAACGTCTTAGTATTATTTTAATTCTTTTCTTATCACTTCATACGATAGCACCAATGTTTTTAGGGAAGGCCAATACTGATTTAGTATGGAGTACATGGAAAAATCCACGTAATATTTATTTATCGTTTAATGATAGTAATAAAAGTATGCAAGTTAGTGGTTTGTTTGAATACTCGGTAAGAAACTTTTTTGTTACTTATTTAAGAGACCAAGAATTAGATGAAAGTGAACTTGCCTTACTTGATCAAATGTATAGTAATAATGAAGTAACTAAATCAAATAAATATACCGGGAAATATCAAGGAAAGAACTTAATTTTTTTACAATTAGAAGGTATTGATAGTTGGTTACTTAATAAAACTGATACGCCAACTTTATATAATATGCTTAGTAATTCAATTAACTTTTCTAATAAACACTATTCTTTTTATACGGGTGGGGGATCAACTTTTAATTCTGAGTTTTCTCTTAATACTGGTTTTGTTGTACCAATTTCTTATACCGAAAATGCTTATTCATTTAGTAGCAATAATTTTCCTTATGCGATGGCCAAATTATTCAAAAGTGATGGTTATGTAGTTAATGCTTTTCATATGAATACCAAAGAATACTATTCCAGAAGTATTAACTATGATAGTTGGGGTTATGATCATTATTATGGCCTAGTTGATATGGAAGAATATAGTGATGATACATATGAGCTAGATAGAGAATTAATTAACAACGAAGATTTTAGTAATTTAATGTTTCCTAGTAATCAAAAATTTGTTGATTATATTATAACTTATTCTACTCATTTACCTTTTACTAATGTAAGTGGAGTTTGTAAACTTCTATATGACTTAGATAATGAAGGTAAAGAAGTAGAGTTTGTGGAGATGACCGAAGAAGAATGCGCGAGAAGACAAGCTAAAGAAACTGATTATATGGTTGAATTATTACTTCAAAAACTAGAAGCCAACAATTTAATTGATAATACGGTTATTGTGGTATTTACTGATCACTATTTATATACTTTAAATGATCAGACCATTTTAGCTAAGTATAAAGAAACTGATAATAATTTAATTAATAATACGCCATTTTTTATCTGGGATAATGGTAAGACAAAGAAGACAATTAAAGAAGTGACTTCCCAATTAGATATTTTACCAACTGTTCTTAATTTATTTGGCATTAAATATAATAAGATTAATTATATTGGTAGTGATGCTTTAGCTAGTAATTATGATGGAATAGTATTTTTTAGTGATTATTCTTGGTATGATGGCAATGTTTATGTTGATGGTGGTGAAGTTACTAATAATAAAAAGATTACTGATATTCGTTTAGAAGAAAAAAATACTTTAGTAAATAATTTAATTATTAGAAATGATTTAACTTTAAAGTATGATTACTTTGACACTCTAACAAAAAAATAAACTAGTGATAGTTTATTTTTTTAAGTCTTCAATAGTTATTTTACTATTATGAGGAATTGGTTTCCAAGTAACTTTTTTAAATAGCGCAACATACGATGTATATCTGCCAATAATATCAAAGATTGGCCAAGTAAAGGAGTATAACACTTTTTTTAGGAAAGGAATTTTAATAATTCTTTTTCTTTCAATAATAAATAAATATATCGGGGTTATAATACTTTCTAAGTAATTTCCAATCCTAAAATATAACCTAAACCAAATCGTAATTAGCATACCAATTAGTAGGGCATTTGTACCAGGAGCAATACTAATATTTAAATTAAAGAAATGATTAATTGCTTTGGCTAGATAAGTACCACCTTTTAGTAAATCAATATTATTCATCCCATTTAAGTAGTAATAACAAGCACCAATAATAAATGGTACTATAAGCCATTTAAAGAGGTTTAGAATAGCAAAAGGAGTAAGTTGCATTAAAGTATCGAAAGAAGCAAAACGATGCCTAATTGACTCTAAAATGCTAAGTAAAATATTTTTAAATGTCTTGGGCTTTTTTTGGGTTACTTGGTGCCATTTAGTTTTTAAGAATAATTTACCTAAAAAGATATTTAAAAATAAATATGGACCACTTTCTACAAAAGCTTCTAAATGACCTCTAGACCATCTTAAACGTTGTCTTAAAGCAATTTTTAAACTAGTAGGTTGTTCATCAAAAAACTCTGCTTTATCATTATAAGTAATTGGGTATCCTTGAGCAACAGCATCAGCAGTTAAAGCTCTGTCTTCCGTTAAAGAAGTATACTTCCAACCATGTTCAATAATCTTGTTAGTAAATAAAAACCCAGTACCTTGGATATTAGTAGCAAGTCTTAATACTGACCTAGCTCTGTGATTCATTCTAATTGATCTAATCCAATGAAGCCCATAAGTAGAAGCAATCCAATTTTCATCAAAGTTCTTAGTATTCCTATATGATGTAATAATCTTTTCGCCAGCATCAAAGGCTTCGTTCATTCTAGTTATATAATCAGTATTAAGAAGGTTATCAGCATCAAAAATAAAATATCCTTCATAGTTCATTCGACCATAATCTTCTTCAATTTTTTCGCATAAATATTGTAAAGCAAAACCTTTGGTCTTTTTTTCATTATCAAATCTTTCATAGCAGATAGCACCTTTGCTTCTAGCAATTTCAGCGGTATTATCAGTACAATTATCAGCAACAACAAAAATTGTTACTAAATCTTTAGGATAATCTTGCTTATTAATACTATCAAGTAAGTTACCAATAACATTTTTTTCATTACGAGCCGCGATCATAATCGCATATTTATGATTTTTTTTCGCAGGCTTAAATTTTCTTGTGAAAAATAGTCCAATAAATATATAAATGGTCTTATAAAAAGCCATTATGCCAATGACTGTACCAATCGTATTATATATTTCTTTACTTTCTAAATAAGAGTTCCCTAAAAAAGTTATGATATCTTTTAACATATTATAATCTCTCCAACTGATAAGAGTATATCATAAGAATTAAATGATTGCTATTTTACATTTGCTTTATAAAAATAGATTAAATATTAGTCTTTTTATAGTATAATAAATTAAAGGTGATTAATTTGAAAGTTATAGTTACAGCTGGAGGATCTGGAGGACATATTTATCCTGCCTTAGCAATTATTAGAAAAATAATGGCAAAAGAGCCTAAAAGTGAAGTCTTATATATTGGAACTTTTAACAGAATGGAAAAAGATATTATTCCAAGTGAAGGATTAAAATTCATTCCTTTAAAGATTTATGGCTTTAGTTCTAGAACACCATTAAGAGACATTAAAAACATTTATTATATTTATAAATCTTATAAACAATGTTTAGCGATCATTAAAGATTTTAAACCTGATATAGTAATTGGCGTTGGCGGATATGTTACATATCCAGTCATTAAAGCCGCTCACAAACTAGGTGTTAAAACTTTTGTTCATGAACAAAATGCGATACCAGGTAAATCTAATAAAGCGCTTGCTAAATTAACTGATGTTATTGCGGTATCGTTTCCAGAAACTAAAGAGTATTTTAAAAATAATATAGTTCATGTAACAGGGAACCCTTGTGGTGAAAATGTTTTAGTAAAAAAACCAATTAAAAGAAGTGCTTATAATTTAAATGATAAAGACAAACTAGTTGTAATAGTTGCTGGTAGTCAAGGTTCAACCTCAATAAATAGTAAAATGAAAGAATTTCTAAAACTTAAAGATCTTAATTATCAAGTTTTATATGTTACTGGTAAAGCCTTCTATAGTGATTTTATTAAAGGTGAAAAATTTCCTAGTAATATTCATGTTGTTCCTTATGTTGATAATTTAGCATCATTTTTATACAATACTAAAACTGACTTAATTGTTAATAGAGGCGGAGCATCAACCATAAGTGAATTAATCGCTTTAAAACTTCCTAGTATTTTAATCCCATCTCCTTATGTTCCCAATAATCATCAATACTATAATGTATTAAGATTATCGGAAGTAGGAGCGGCAGTTTTATTAGAAGAAAGTAAATTAAATGCGAAAAACTTAAAAACTGAAATTGATAATTTACTTAATAATAAATCTAATTATCAAAAGATGAAAGATAATTTGAATAAAATTGAAGTGAAAAACAGCAGTGAATTAATATATAAAATAATAAAGGACATGGTGAAATAATGAATGATTTAAACAAATACGGCGAAACATTAGAAAATATTGATTTAACAAATTATAATACTTACAAAATAACAACTAAGGCTAAGTATTTGGTTAAACCTTATAATATTGAAAACTTAATAGATTTAATAAAGTATCTAAGAATAAACAAGATTAAATATTTTATCTTGGGTGGTGGGTCTAACGTTATTTTAAGTAGTAACTATTTTGATGGCGTAATTATTAAATTAGATAATATAAATGAAATAGAAATAAGTGGCACAGAAGTAAAAGTTGGTGCTGGTGTCATGCTTAATAAGTTTTCGATGGATATGATTAATATGAATTTAAAAGGACTAGAATGGTCAACAGGGATCCCTGGAACAATTGGTGGATCAATTGTCTCTAATGCTGGAGCTTATACTAAAGAGATGTTTGATTTTATTAAAGAAGTATATGTGTTAGATAAAGATTTAAACTTAATAACTTTAACTAAAGAGGAAATAAAGCATAGTTATCGTAGTACCATATTTAAAGAAACAAAAGATTATATTGTCCTTGGAGCAACTTTAATTCTTCATGAAGGCACTAAAGAAGCCTCTATGGAACTAGTAACTGACCGTTTAAATAGAAGAATGACTAGTCAACCACTTGAATATCCATCAGCCGGAAGTGTCTTTCGAAATCCTGGTGAAGATACGCCAGCTGGTAAGTTAATTGAAGATGCTGGGCTTAAAAATGCTCATATCAATGATGCTTATGTATCAGAGAAACATGCTAATTTTATTATTAATATGGGTAGTGCTTCAAGTGATGATATAATTAACTTAATTAACAAAGTTAAGAGAACTGTTTTAGATACTTATAATATTGAATTAAAATTAGAACAAGAAATTATAAATTGGTGAGGATATGGAAGAAAAAAGTATTAAAAAAGTTAAGCAAAAAAGACTTAATTTTAAAAAATTATTAATTTTAATTTTAATACTTTATGTAATTAGTTATACTGGTTACTATCTTTTTAAAATGCCGATTAAAAACATTATTATTACAGGGACAACTAATATAAGTGATTATGAAGTAATTACTACTGCCAAGATAAAGGATTATCCTAGTATTTTTAAAACTAGTGCTAATACTTTAGAAAAAAGATTAAAAACATTAGACTTAGTAAAAGATGTTAATATTAAAAAGAATTTAAAAGGAATCCTTACCATTAATATTACCGAAAATAAATTACTTTTTGTTAATAAGAGTACCAATCTTTTAATATTAGAAAATGGCAAAGAAATAAAAAACGATAATTATATGGGTGTTCCTACTTTAATTAATTACGTACCAAGTGATTTATATGAAAAATTAATTAAAGCTTTAGGTAAAGTTAATAATGATGTTTTGTACTCTATTAGTGAAATAGAATACTCTCAATATTTGAGTGCTACTAACGAAGTAATTGATAATGAAAGATTCTTATTAAGAATGAATGATGATAATATGGTTTATGTTAATATTAATAACATAACTAAGTTAAATAAATACAAACAAATTGTTTCTTCCTTAGAAAATAAAGGTATATTATATTTAGATTCTAAAGATGAAGAAAACTTTGTTTTTATCACTTATGAGAGTTTGAATAATGGTAACTAATTATTATGAAAAAATGGGAGGACAACTTAGTAATTTAAATAATACTCCAAAATTACTTTTACATAGTTGTTGTGCGCCTTGTAGTAGTCATGTTATTAGTTTATTAACTAATTATTTTGATATTACCGTCTATTATTATAATCCTAATATTTATCCTTTAGTTGAGTATGAAAAAAGAAAAGCTGAACAAATAAGATTTATTGGTGAGCTTAAAACGAAAAACAAATTAGATTATATTGATAGTTCATATGATGATGAAAACTATAATTTAGCATTAAAAGACTTTCCTTTTATTAAAGAAGGCGAAAAAAGATGCTATAACTGTTATCTTTATCGAATGAAGAAAACTGCTATTAAAGCTAAAGAACTAAATTATGACTATTTTACAACTACTTTATCAGTAAGTCCTCATAAAAGTAGCTTATTTATAAATGAAATAGGGGAAACTTTAGAAAAAGTATATAATATTAAATTTTTATATAGTGATTTTAAGAAAAAAGAAGGCTATAAACATAGTGTAGAGTTGGCAAAAAAATATAATTTATATCGCCAAAACTATTGTGGCTGTTTAGCTTCTTTGACAAATGGTGATAATTTTAGTAAAATAGATACCTAAGTGGGGTGATTTTGTGGGAGAAGAAGTAAAATATTTTATTGGCTTTCAAGATGAAAATGGTGAAATAGTAAGTATACCAGCGTATATTATTAGCTCTGCTGAATATGATAAACCAAATCGTTTAAAAAGCATTGTTACCTTTACTCAAAGATTTGCTAGTGTTGAGGAACTAGTACCACATTTAATAACGGATAATTTTGTTCCGAATGAAAAAAAACTAGGAATATATAAAAAAGAAGTAAAAAAAGAAACTGGTTTAGAAGAAACTACTGAATTAAGATGGGGATTACCATTTTCTGATACTATTCCTTTTTTTCAAATAAATTTTATTCAAAAATATTTAAAAGAATATATATCTTCTGATCCAAAATCTAAACCAAACTATGATTTA